>JAGBDV010000012.1 GCA_017937305.1 Bacilli bacterium | reverse complement strand
ATTAAGAGTCAGTTGCTCTACCAACTGAGCTAAAGGTGCATAAGTATTTTTTAGCATTAATATTATATCAAAAAATTCATTTTTAGTAAAGTATTTTGATTAAAAAGTAATAAAAATCTCCCATATGGGAGATTTATTACTTTTTAGTTGTAGGTATTTCGTTTGCTTTCGTTAATGCAACCTTTGTAATAAATGGTCCTACTAATTCATAAACTAAAGTTGCACACAATACTACAGCAGTAATTGTACCCGCAATATTTCGTAAATATGAAGTTCCAGTAAATAATGGATTTTCTAACATAGCAGATTCTGCAAGTCCATTAAACACATTTGATGAACTTCTTGCCATACCTATTGCAACACCAGCTTGAGGTAGTAACGTTAAACCTAAATATTTTTTTACAGTTTCACCTGTATGAGATAACTTACAACCAAATCTTGCACCAAAATATTTACCTAAACTTCTTGCAATAAGATATACTGCACAAATGCCTAGAACTGGAAGCGTAATTAATTTAAAATCAAGTTCTGCACCAGATAAAATAAAGAACATCATAAATATTGCAGGGGTCCAACGTTCTACTCCATCAAAGATTTGAATTGCATCTTTTCTTGTATTACAGAAAATTGCTCCTACCATCATACAAGTAAGTAAAGATGATAGTTCAAAACCAAACCATGTTCCACAAAGTTCGCAAAGTGCTACAGCTAAGAACGTTGCAGCAATCATACAAATTAAACGATTTGCACGAGATTTAAAGAACTTCATTGCAAATGATAAAATTAGACCAATAATAGTTCCAATAACAAGTGAAACTACAATTTCTAAAATTGGTAATAATAAAATATTTACAATACTAATCTCTGCTCCACCGATTCCTGCTTGTTGTTTTGCAAAAACTTGAGCTATTGAAAATGAAATAGAGAATAAAATTAAACCAACAGCATCATCAAATGCTACAACAGGAAGTAATGTATCAGTAACCGGACCTTTAGCTTTATACTGTTTAATTACCATCAAAGTTGCAGCAGGAGCAGTTGCAGTAGCTACAGCACCAAGAGTCAAAATCATTGGAAGATTTTCTTTGAATGATCCTGTACATAAAGATAATACCGATAAAGCAATATCAACAAATAATAATGCCGCAAAACCTTGAATTAAAGTTATTGTAATTATTCCCTTACCAAGTTTTTTTATACTAGATAATTTAAATTCACTACCAATTGAAAATGCAATAAAACCAAGTGCAACATCTACAATGATTCCAAATGATTCTACCATTTCTTTAGAAATAACACCAGTTAAATTATCATTAAATAGACTAAAGAAATATGGTCCAAGTAAAATACCTACTAATAAATAACCTGTAACATTTGGCAAATTTATTAATTTTATAAGTCTGTTAGAAATAAGTCCTGCTATTAAGGCTATACTTATTCCGAGTAATATTTCTCCAGTTTCCATTATTAATCATCCAACCCTTCTAGATAAGAAATTGGTAAGCTATACATAAATCCTTTACCTTTAATACCACCAATTGCTTCATTAGTAAGTTTTGATAAGATTTTAACTTCATCATCTTCTTTTACTACGACAAAAATCATTGGACGATGAACTTCTTCATCACCTGAAATTTTACTTAAACCTCCAAAATATGGAAGTGGTTCTACAGAATCCATTAATGCATGTCTAATACTCTTCGTAGATAAAACACTACCACGATAATTATTATCGGCAAATTTTTTCAAAATTGTCGGTACATACTCTTGTTCTGTTAAAACTGCGATAAATAATTGCATATAAATTCCTCCTCGTATAATATAAATTGTTCATAAATATTTTAATTGATAATGAACTAATATCAATTTATTTCATATAAATTATGTTAAAATATTATTGATAACACTGTAGACTATTTTCTTTTCCTCCTTACAGCATAGACTGGT
>JAGBDV010000011.1 GCA_017937305.1 Bacilli bacterium | reverse complement strand
GTATCTTTGCTTTCAAATACTATTTCTATAGTATGAGCTATGCTTGTTTCTGGTTTTTCTGAAATGGCTTCTGTATATTCTCCTAAATTAAATAATTTATATTTATATCTTGGTATCCATACAAAATAACTTTCTATATTTTCTTCTGGTATTTCTTCTCCATCTTCATAACTAATTGTATTATCTACTAATATTACAGCATTTGCCCATTCTTTTCTTTTATAAGAATACCATCTATTATTAAGATTGGCTTTTTTTACCGTTCCATCATCATCTAATGTTACTGGAACTAAGTCACCACTTATTTGTGGATAAGCTCCATTTAAAATTGTTTCTTTATATTCGCCTGATAAAATTTTATTAAATAATTCATATGAATAAAGGCCATCTTCGCCTTTTGTTACAATAACTGTATAATCATCTATAGTACAATTATTACCATTTTTATCACAAGTACTTATTTTTTTTGAACTACAATTATTATTACTATCACAATAATTAGGATTTATTATAGTCGATCTTAAATAATTAGATGTTACTAAATCACTCATATAAATATAAGCTATTCCACCTACACCTTCAAGTGTTGAATAATCTTCAATATTTTTTTGAACATATGCTTCAGTAGCTAAATAAACATCATTTAAAAAAGCTTTATACTTATTATCATTGCTTTGTTTAAGCAATCCTGATAAATTTGGTATTGCGATTAACATTAAAACAGCAATAAAAGATATAACAAATAACATTTCAACAAATGTAAACCCTTTTTTATTCATGATATCACCTATTCTTATATAGAGTATATAATTTTTTTATCTTTTTTTCAAGTATTAAAAAAATCTACATTAATTTGTAGATTCTTTATTCATATTTTCACCTATATATTTAGCTAAACGAACCATTTGTGTACTATAGCCCATTTCATTGTCATACCACGCAACTACTTTTACTAATTGCTTTCCATCAACATTTATTACATTAGTAAGACCAGCATCGACTAAAGCACCCGTATGAGATCCTATAATATCACTAGAAACAATTGGATCTGTTGTAATTTGAATAGTTTCATTTTGATTAATTTCAAAGGCTTTATTAAGATCTTCTACTGTAGTATTTTTTTCTAATTCTAAAGTTAAATCAACAACTGAACCAGTTGAAACGGGAACTCTCATTGCCATTCCGTCTAACTTTCCATCCAAATTAGGAAGAACTTTTCCAATTGCACTTGCTGCTCCAGTTGATGTTGGAACAATATTCATAGCAGCAGCTCGACCACGTCTTGCTTTAAAACCTTTTTTATGTGGTACATCAAGTGTTGCTTGATCATTTGTATAAGCATGAACAGTAGTCATATAACCTTTTTTTATTTTAAAATAGTAATCTATTATTCTAAGTACAGGCGCTAGACAATTAGTTGTACAAGAAGCCGCTGAAATAATTTCTTCAGTTCCGTCTAATGTTTTTTCATTAACATTATAAACAATTGTTTTTACATCACCTTTGGCAGGCGCTGAAATAATTACTTTTTTAGCTCCCGCTTTTATATGAGCGCTAGCTTTATCTTTGTCAGTAAATACACCAGTACATTCAAATACAATATCAACACTTAAATCTTTCCAAGGTAAATTTTCAGGATCTTTTTCGCTATAAATTTTAACTTTCCTTTCACCAATTACAATTGAATCTTCTATACTTTTAATTTGATTTTCTTTATAATTACGATGATTTGTATCATATTTAAGTAAATAAGCTAATTGTTCAGCATCTGTTAAATCATTTATCGCAACAACTTCAAAACTAGGATTTTCTTCCATAAGTCTAAAAACTAAACGACCAATACGACCGAATCCATTAATTGCTACTTTAATCATTTATATCTTCCCCTTTTATTGTAATATTGGTTTCTATTTTATTTTTCATTCAATATTTTAAATTATTTTAATATTTTTTTTACTAACATTTTAGGATTTTCTTCTACTTGACTATTATCAGAGTATAGTTTTTCCAGATGTTTTCGCTTTCGTCTTAACGTACTTACATCTTCTCCTGTACGTATGCCTGCTTCAACATAATCATAAATACAAAGTTCCTTTTCATATAAGCTTAATTCACGTGCTGGAAATGTATCTACAATGCGATTACCATATGGCCCTATTCTCTTCATCTATTATACCTCCTTAACACTTATAAAATTATTTTTTATTATAGCACATCATATCATAAATGTCAATTCAAGCATTTAAAACAGATAAACAATCAAAGTTCTCCTTCTATATTTATTTAAAACAACTTCCACCAATAAATTCTCTAAGTACTGAATCTTGTGGAATATAATCACTTGGAATTGGTAAAAAGTTTCTTAAAAAATTAATCAATCTTAATGCTTCACTATACATTGGATCTGTCTCTGATACAGAAAATAATAATGGCTCGGCATATGTTTTTAAAATACCTAATTCATATATTAATGCTGAATTAATAATAGTATCGGCATCATCTTGATATGGAAAAATATATTTTTCTTCCCCTTCTCTGATTGTTTTCCACATATTTAAAGTTTCCGAAGCACTACGATTTCTATATTTATTATCTCTAACAATTCTTCTTAATTTTCTTGTGTCACTAGTATGAATACGATTATGATTATCAATATTTAATTGTGTTAAAGCATTGATATAGATTTTAAATTTATGACATCTTTCAATAGAAATAGTTAATTCTTCATTTAAAGCATGTAGTCCTTCAATAATAATAATATCATTTTCTTTTAATTGAAGTGTTTTACCACGATATTCTCTTTTTCCTAGGACAAAATTATATTCTGGTAATTCAATTTTTTCACCATCAAATAGCTTTGTCAAGTGTTTATTAAATAAAGTTACGTCAACAGCATTTAAAGATTCCGTATCTAGTTCACCATTTTCTAAAACAGGTGTTTTTGATCGATCAAAGAAATAATCATCGATTGATATTTGATGAGTAGTAATTCCTTTACTTTCTAAGTAAGTTTCTAATTTTTTGCTAGTTGTTGTTTTTCCGGCGGAAGAAGGTCCAGCAATTAAAACTAGTTTAATATTTTTTCTATTTTGATATATATTTTCCGCTATACTAGCTAATTGATTATTATAGTATGTTTCACATAAACGAATCAATTCATTATATTTACCATTTGATACAATTTCATTTAAATCAGAGGCATTTCTAATACCAATTTTATCTCCCCATTTAGCATAAGAGTTAAAAGCATCAAATAACATACTATGATGTACATAATCTAAAGTACATTCTGGATTATAAGTATCTGGATAACTTAATACAAAAGCATTATTTTTAACATAAGTTAATTTAAAATCATCAATTTGTCCTGTTGAATAAGCAAGTTCCCCATAAAAATAATCATAAATATCATCAATTCGATATAAATTAATATAACTATTACTAATATATTTTAAAACTTTTACTTTATCCATTTGTTTTTTTTGTTTAAAATATTTAATTGCATCAAATCTAGAAACACTAACTTTATTAATAATATAATTTTGCTCATAGATTTCTTTCATTTTTTGTTCTAATTTTTTAACAGTTGATTTATCTATATCAACGCCTTTTATTTCACAATAATATCCTTTATCAATAGAATAATCAATAATAATTTCAGCTTCAGATCCTAATAATTTTTTTACTGCTACAATCAACATGAATTGTGTTGTACGACCATATATACCATTTCCTAATCCACTACTACGATCAAAAAAATCAACTTTACAACTTCTTGTAATATTTTCATTTAATTCTGTGATGTTATTATCTACCATCCCTACTAAAACCGGAAAATTATAGCGATTTTGAAATTTATCAGCAATTTGTTTTAATGTTACACCTGAGTTAAATTCTATTGTTTCAATATCACGATAATTGACTTTTATTGTTCTCATATTATATCCCTCTTATTCTATAAACCATTTTATCAAATAATGATTATTTTGTCACATCTTTATTGAAATTTTATCAACTTTCATTCTTATAAATTTTAAATGAATAAAATAAAAAGCGAATTTATCGCTTTTTATGAGCACCAAGAACTTGGAGCTGGCTCTATTGTAATTTTTGATATAGAAATGATTGAAGAGCTATAATTCCTTAATACTACTTCTAAATTGTTAACATTGCTTGAGACACTAAAATTATAATTGGAATCGGCAGAAACATAATTTAAACTATATATTGGAAGTGACTGCTCACCACCAGTAACTTTATAACCATCAACAGAAGCATTTAAATTATTTCCATAATACCAAACATGATAACAGCCCGGTGTTGCATAAAAGTAAGGACCGAATTGTGTTGGCGGATTTGCTCCTGAAGTAGTATCTGCTGGCAATATAATGAGTAACCCACTACGATAAGCACCATTTGTTACTCCAAGCGATTCAAATGAACTTTCAAATAATGCTGTGGTTGTAATATTAGCTTGCGTAGACGTTGTATTTCCAGAATTTGAAATAGCTGTACACTTAATAGTGCTAGTTCCAATCGCATTTATAGACTTAAAAGTATTAACTAATGCATTATTAAAAGTTAAATTCACACAAGAAATACTTCCTCCACTTGCTCCATATGTTACAGAATATACATTATTAGTATTTTGATTATTTGTACTAGTAGTTGGAAAACTTATTGTTGGATATGTTGTATCTATCATTGTTGTTTGATAAGCTGAGACGCTTCCTGCTGTTCCAGCATTATTAACAGCTCTAAAATATATATATCTTGTTCCATTTGTACTAATTGATTGACTTGTTGTACTTGTAGTTACCTTTGTCCAACTTCCTCCTGTTTGACTTGTATTAGATGTACTAATGTAATATTGATAATAAGATATTCCACTGGTACTTGTACTTGCCGTTGATACACTAATTGTTTTAGCTGATGATGACCAACTTGTACTTCCTCCAGTAATTGTTGGAGCTGTCGGTGTTCCTGTATCAATTTTTGTCGTTTGATAAGCTGAAACACTTCCTGCTGTTCCAACATTATTAACAGCTCTAAAAAATATATATCTTGTTCCATTTGTACTAATTGATTGACTTGTTGTACTTGTAGTTACCTTTGTCCAACTTCCTCCTGTTTGACTTGTATTAGATGTACTAATGTAATATTGATAGTATGCAATTCCACTGGTACTTGTACTTGCTGTTGACACACTAATTGTTTTAGCTGATGATGACCAACTTGTACTTCCTCCAGTAATTGTTGGAGCTGTCGGTGTTTCAGCATCTATTTTGCTGATTATTGCCGTTGTTGCCCCACTATAGTTTGTTCCATCATATGTTATTGCATATATTGTATCAGTTGTACTTGAAGTTGCTGAATATGTTACACTCATATTTTCTGATACTTGATACCATGTATTAGTAGCTAATGTTGTTGTACTTGTAATGTCTGTACATGTTCCAGGATTTGTTCCTGTTCCACATGATTTTGTTACTGATAAACTACTTGTTCCTTCTCTTGTTGTTTTTACATAGTATGTTGGATTTTCTATATTTGTACTATT
>JAGBDV010000010.1 GCA_017937305.1 Bacilli bacterium | reverse complement strand
GAACCAATAATGAAAGTAGTTGTTACTGCACCTGATGAATACACTGGAGCAGTAATAGGAGATTTAACTGCTAGACGTGATAAACCTCAAGGACAAGAATCTAGAGGTAATGCTATTGCATTTACAGCTATGGTACCACTTGCTGAAATGTTTGGTTACGCTACAGCACTTAGAAGTAACACTCAAGGTCGTGGAACATTCACAATGGTATTTGATCATTATGAAGAAGTCCCAAGAAATATTTCAGAAGAAATAATCAAAAAAAATGGTACAAATTAGTATAAAATACTTGAATTTTTAAACTAATTAGTATAAAATTAAATATGTAATTAATTATAAGGAGGAAAATTAAATGGCAAAAGCAAAATTTGATCGTTCAAAACCACATGTTAACATTGGTACAATTGGACACGTAGATCATGGTAAAACAACTTTAACTGCTGCAATTTCTAAAGTTTTAGCAGGAAGAAATGGAAATGAACAAGTTGACTTCGCTAATATCGATAAAGCACCAGAAGAAAGAGAAAGAGGTATTACAATTAATACTGCTCATATCGAATATTCTACTGATAAAAGACATTATGCACATGTTGACTGTCCAGGACATGCTGATTATGTTAAAAACATGATCACAGGTGCTGCTCAAATGGATGGAGCAATCTTAGTTATTGCTGCAACAGATGGACCTATGGCTCAAACTCGTGAACATATCTTACTTGCTAACCAAGTAGGTGTTCCAAGAATCGTTGTATTCTTAAACAAATGTGACATGGTTGATGATGATGAATTATTAGAATTAGTTGAAATGGAAGTTCGTGAATTATTAAGCGAATATGGTTTCGATGGTGATAATACTCCAATCGTTCGTGGTTCTGCATTAAAAGCTCTTGAAGGTGAAGCTAAATATGTAGCTGCTATTGAAGAATTAATGAACACTGTTGATGAATATATCCCTGATCCAGTTCGTGAAACTGACAAACCATTCTTAATGCCTGTTGAAGATGTATTCTCAATCACTGGTCGTGGTACTGTTGCTACTGGTAGAGTAGAACGTGGTACTGTTAAAGTTGGTGACACTGCTGAATTAGTAGGTATCAAAGAAACTCGTTCTGCTGTTATCACTGGTGTTGAAATGTTCCGTAAATTACTAGACCAAGCTGAAGCTGGTGACAACGTTGGTTTATTACTTCGTGGTTTAAACCGTACTGATGTTGTTCGTGGTCAAGTATTATGTAAACCAAAAACTGTTACTCCACACTCAGAATTCGATGCTCAAGTATACGTATTAACAAAAGAAGAAGGTGGACGTCATACAGCATTCTTCAGTAACTACCGTCCTCAATTCTATTTCCGTACAACTGACGTTACAGGTGTTATTACACTTCCAGCTGGTACTGAAATGGTTATGCCTGGTGACAATACTGAAATGCACGTTTCATTAATTCACCCAATTGCTGTTGAACAAGGTACTAAGTTCTCTATCCGTGAAGGTGGACGTACTGTAGGTGCTGGTAACGTTACTAAACTTTCTGAATAGTAAAAAGTTACTTAAACAGTAAAAACAATTCTTGAAATAAAATAGACTCATATCATTTGATATGGGTCTTTTTTGACGCGAAAATATAAAAGATTTCAAAATTTGCGATAAAAAGAGATTTTAAATTATTATACATATGTAATAATAAAATAATGAAAGGAAGAAAGAAATGAGAAAATTATTTAAATTATTAAGTTTAATTTTATTAGTAGTTTTAATTAATTGTGCACTTGTTGGTTGTGGGACATTAAACAATGTATCTAGTGAATTAGAAAATGAAAATGCTCAAAAAATTTTTAAAACCCTATTGATTTTTAATAAATAATTTGGTATAATATTTTTGTAAAAAGTCAAGGTTTAAAATTTATTATCTAGTCTTTTGGGATAATATTTATATTGATGATTTACTAGCCCTAAGAAACAAGGTAAGATTATTTTTGCGCAAAAGACTATACGCGGAGTTTATTTTATAAAAGATATATCTATTCTTATTTTATAGGAGTAGAATCTTTTGTAGAGTAAGCTCCCTTTTTATTTAATAGGGGGTGTTATGTGAAAAAATATTAGTAAAAATTTAAATTCAAAATTAGTTTTAGATAGAAAGGAAGGTAATTAAAAGTGAGTAATAATTTTGAAATTAAAGTATTTAATAATGGAAATGTAAATGTTGTAGTAAGTTTTGATAAAGACAAAAACACTGTTTGGTTAACTCAAAAACAAATGGCTGAATTATTTGGTGTGTCAGTTGATAATATTAGTTTACATATTAAGAATATTTTTATAGATTGTGAACTTGATAATTCAGTTGTCGAGGAATCCTCGGTAACTGCATCTGATGGAAAAAAATATAAAACAAAAATATATAACTTAGATATGATTATTTCTGTTGGATATAGAGTAAAATCTAAAGTTGGTATAGTTTTTAGAAAATGGGTTACAGGAATTTTAAATAAATATCTGGTTGAAGGCTATGCTGTTAATGAAAAAAGATTAGAGTTTTTGGAAAAACAAATTAATTTAATTTCTATTGCTTCTAGATTAGATGATAATGTTATTAGTGATGAGAGAAATAAAATATTACAAACAATTATTGATTATAATAAAGCTTTATCATTATTAGATGATTATGATCATCAATGTCTTAAAAGGCCAACTGGAACATTAGGATGTTATAAAATAACTTATGAAGAATGTAGAAAAATTATTGATGCAATGAAATTTGATTCTAAAATATTTGGTGTAGAAAAAGATGGAAGCTTTAACTCAAGTATAAATGCAATTTATCAATCTGCATTTGGTGAAGATGTATATAAGTCAACTGAAGAAAAAGGAGCTAATTTATTATATTTTATTGTTAAGAATCATTCATTTGTTGATGGAAATAAAAGAATTGCAGCAAGTATATTTTTATATTTTTTAGATAGAAACAATATTTTAAATGTTAATGGAATAAAAAGATTATCAGATTCAGCACTTGTTGCGTTAACTATTTTGATTGCGGAAAGTAAACCAGAAGAAAAAGAAATTATTGTTGATTTAGTTATGAATTTTTTAACAATGTAATTATTTATAATTAATCATTTAATATAGTAGAATTTAATAATAAGAAGTGGTATAATAGATTATATAAGAAGGTGTATTATGATAAGACTTGCAAATTATGATGACTTAAATAAAATATTAGGTATTTATAGTTATGCTAGAAAGTTTATGGCTTTAACTGGTAATCCAAATCAATGGATAAATAATTATCCAAGTATTGATATTTTAAGTAATGATTTAGATAAAAAACAGTTATATGTATGTTATGATGAATCTGGTATTTATGGAGTATTTGTCTTTTTTTTAGGAATAGATGAAACATATAACTATATAGAAGGAAAGTGGATTAACGATGAATCTTATGGAGTGATACACCGTATTGCAAGTAGCGGTATTAAAAAAGGAATGTTTAGTGAAGTGTTTGAATATGTTACTAAGTTTTCTGCAAACATTCGTATTGATACTCATCATGATAATTTGGTGATGCAAAAAGTACTTAATAAACATGGTTTTATTAAATGCGGAGTCATTTATTTGAAAAATGGAAATCCTCGTCTTGCATATCACTATGAGAAAGGAAATTAAAATGAGTGATTTATATTATATTGATACACATGTTCATTTAAATGATGAAAAATTACTTATTCATTTAGATGAGGTAATTAATGATGCATTAAATAATGGTGTAAAAAAAATGTTTATTGTAGGATGGGATAAAGAAAGTAGTGAGAAAGCTTTAGAATTAGCTCATAAGTATGATTTTTGTTATGCAATCATAGGCTTTCATCCTTGTAATATTAAAGGATATACTGATGTTGAATATAATTGGTTAGATGAACATTTAAGTGATGAAAAAGTTGTAGCACTTGGGGAAATTGGGTATGATTTTCATTGGGACACAACAACTAAAGAAGAACAAGATATTGCATTTATAAAGCAACTTGATCTTGCAGTAAAACATAAACTTCCTGTATCTATTCATTCTAGAGATGCATCCCAAGTTACTTTTGATGTTTTATCTGCGTATTCTGAAAAATTGGTTGGTGGGGTACTACATTCATATAGTGGAAGTGTAGAACTTGCTAAAGAATATACAAAAAAAGGGTTTATTTTAGGAATAAGTGGCCCTCTTACATTTAAGAATGCAAGAGTTAATAAAGAAGTTGTAAAAGAAATTGATTTAAAGTTTTTAGTTACTGAAACTGATAGTCCATATCTTACACCTCATCCTTATCGTGGGAAAGAAAATGGTCCTAAATATATTCCCCTTATATTAAAAGAAATTGCTGATATTAAAAATCTTGATGAAAGTATTTGTCAAGAAGAAATAATTAAAAATGTAAAAAGAGTATTTGGTGTTTAAGATGAAAAAAGTATTTATTATTTTTATAATTGTAATTTTTTTATTGATATCTTCATGTAATAAAAAAACTACAGTTGTTAATAATGTTATTAATCAAACTGTAGATATTGAAGATACAGTAAAAATTGAAACTTTAGAAGATGCAATATGTAATACTGTTTTAAATGTTGAACAAAGTGTTGTGGGTATTAAAGCTTATAATGATAATACTTTACTTAAAACAGAATCTTTTGGTAGTGGAGTAATTATTTCTAAAAATGATAATAAATATTATATTGTTACTAATCGTCATGTAATATTAAAACAAGGTAAAGTATATAATAATATTAAAATATATTTAGGTAATTTAGATTTATATATTGATGGTAAAGTTTTAACATATGATGAAAAAGTTGATCTTGCGTTAGTAGAAGTAGAAACTGATATTTTGCTAAAACCTTGTAAACTAGGAGAAATAGATACTTTAAAAAAAGGAAAGTTTGCTATTGCAGTTGGTAG
Organism: Bacilli bacterium; assembly: GCA_017937305.1. Taxonomy (GTDB): domain Bacteria; phylum Bacillota_I; class Bacilli_A; order ML615J-28; family CAG-313; genus UBA1737. The sequence continues at coordinate 79,745 of JAGBDV010000010.1, read as the reverse complement.
TCCATATGAATTAGAAGTATATTATAATACTGTTACTGTTGGAAATATTAGTGGTATAAATAGAGTAGTAAATGAATCTAATTATTTTTATAAAGATATTTTGAATGAATATATTCAAACTACAGCTACTATTAATGAAGGATGTAGTGGTGGCGGTTTATTTAATTTAAATGGTGAATTGATTGGTATTAATACATGGAAATTAGTTGATTCATCTACTAATATTGATGGTATGAATTTTGCTGTTGGGGTAGATAAGATTAAAGAATTGTTTAGTTCTTATCTTCAGTAAGATTTGGTAATAATCTTAAATACCATGGGATATTTGTTCTTTTAAAATATAGGTATTTAGTATATTCAAAAAAATTACCATAAAATCCGGTAACTGGATTTAGTTTAACTTTTATTACATCATCTGGTGTTTGATACCAGGTGGTGTTTTTATTTTTGAAATATGATTCTACAATATCAGCAAATAAATATTTTGCAACAAGTTTATCGCTTCTTTGAGTTATTAGTCTATTATCATCGTATCCTGTCCATATGCTTACAAGTAAATCTTTATTATAACCAATCATCCAGTTATCAGTATCAGTAGATCCTGATTTTGCTGCAAAAGTATTTGTTAGTCTACTTGATATTTGAATACCAGTTGGTCTTGTATTATATGTAATATTTGTATCAAAAATATTGGTCATTAGTTCATTTAAAATGTATACATCTGATTTATCAAAAAGTTTAGATTTGGAAGATTTATTTTCATATAAAACATCTCCATCCATTGTTGTAATTCTTTTAATAACAAATGGTTTAATTTTTACTCCTTCATTTGCAAGAACTTGATAACAGCTTGTCCATTCAAGATTTGTAACTTCATGTGTTCCAAGTGCAAGACTAGGAAGTAAAGGTACATCTTTTAATCCTAATGTTTCTAAAGTGTTTTTTAGTTTCTCCATTCCTAAGAAAAGATGAGTTTTTACTGCATAAATATTATCACTAACTGATAATGCGTATGCTAGACTAATATCAGTATTAGGGTATGAATCATTAAAGTTTTTAGGGGTATATGGGTTGTTATTAACATAAAATGTTGTTTTTTCACTTAGGAAAGTAGTAGATGATGTAAATCCATTTTCTAGCGCTGTAAGATATAAAAAAGGTTTAACTGTAGATGCTGGTTGACGTTTTGCGTAGATAGCTTTATTAAAAGTACTTTCTTTATATGATTTACCTCCAATTATTGTCATTATTTCTCCTGTTGATGGATTCATTACAATAATACTTGTTTCAAGGTCATTATCTATTCTATTTGAAATAAACTCTGTAATTTGATTATTAAGGCTTAAATTAAGGGTAGTTTCAACGATTAAACCTTTATGTGCAAAATTATTAAGGTTGGGAATACTTTTTAATTCACTTAACACATAATCTTGGAAAAAAGGGGCCATTGTCTCTTCTTTGTTTTTATTAATACCTATAAATGATAAGCTTTCTGTTAAGGCATCATCATATTCATTAATTGTTATTGAATTATCTTCTTTCATTTCATTAAGGATTAAAAGTCTTCTTTCTTCATTATTATCAGGGTTTTTAATGGGTGAATAAATTGTAGGTCCTTTTGGAATAGCTGCTAGACTTACTGATTCTAATAGTGTTAAATCTTTTGATTTTTTTCCAAAATAATATAAAGATGCATCTTCAACTCCATATATCCCGTGATCAAAATAAATAGAGTTTAAATATCCTTCTAATATTTCTTCTTTAGAATATTTAGATTCAAGATTTAATGCAATCATCATTTCAGAGAGTTTTCTTTTCCAAGTTTTATCCATTGTTAAAAATAGATTTCTTGCATATTGTTGAGTAATCGTTGATGCACCTTGTTTTGCTTCACCATAGATAATATCAATCATTGCTGCTTTACAAATTCTAATAAAGTCTAATCCTGTATGATCAAAATATCTTTTATCTTCTATGCTTATAAAAGCATCAATTAAGTAAGGGCTAATATTATCTAATGTTACATATGATTTCTTTTTACCGTTACTATAGCTTAAGTATTCATTATTTTCATTATCGTATAAAACAATAGTTTCAATTTTAGGTATTTCATAGTCAAGTGTACTTGCAAGAATAATAAAGCCGATCATAATTATAGAAAAGACTGTTATTGATATATATAAAGAGGTTTTAATAATTTTATTTATTTTATAAACTAATTTTTTATTTTTCATATTTTATTTTCCTTTATAATTATTTTTTATAATTAATAAGAAAAAATACTTTACAAAAAAAGTAAAAAAAAGAATATTATTTATAAAAATAATATTCTATTCATTTTCTATAATTTCATTTATTTTATTTATTAAATTATCTTCTGTTATATAATAAATATTATCAATAGAAGTTTGATAATAAAAATTTGTAATAGGAATGTTATCTTCTTTTAAAATCATGTATTCTTTATTATATACAACATCTATTAAATTAGAATATATTAAATATTCAAATTCATATGTTTCATTATTATATAGTATGTGATGATCATCAAGTAGAGTAAAATTATCGTTAATATATAACAAATCTAAATTTGATGATATTTTTATTTGTTCTTTTGTAATAATTATTAAATAAAAATAATTCATAATATCACATTAATTAAATAAAGAAAATAAAAATTGATAAAAACAAGAATCCAATTGCTAAGATACCACAAATAATTCTTAAGTATAACGGGAATTTATTTGGTACTGATCCTATTCTATAATATGTAATAATTGGTAATGGAATAACTAATAAATATACACCTGCGATAACTGTACAAACAGCAGCTAAAATTGTACATAATATAGATAGAATAATTAATTTAGGATTTTCTTGTGCTACAAAAGCTAGTGCAGCTACTTGAACAAGTAGTGGATAAATAACCGCAGTAAGTATTACTTTACCATTTTCTCCAAGTTCATCTTTTTCTTTTTTCTTAATTGGTGTTCTTAATCCACAATTACATTCTTCACTCTCTAATAAGTATTTTCCACAATAAGGGCATTGATTCATATGTTCTTCCTCCATTTAAAAAGAGTATAACATATTTAATTAAAGTTTTAAAGAAAAACGATAATTGGAAAGTATTTATATCTTAAATGAATAAAAAATATGGTATAATATTATTCTAGATGAGAGGGTAACTATGGATTTAAGTTTTATATTTTTCTTTAACTCTATTGTGCTTGGAATTGGACTTGCAATGGATGCATTTTCAGTTTCACTTGCAAATGGAATGAATGAACCTTGCATGAAGAAAAAGAAGATGTTGTTTATTGCAGTAGTATTTGGAGTATTTCAAGGGCTAATGCCACTTATTGGATGGTTTTGTGTTCATACTATTGCAACATTATTTACATCTTTTACAAAACTTATTCCCTGGATAGCACTTGTACTGTTATCTTTTTTAGGGATAAAAATGCTAGTAGAAGCATTTAAGGATTGTGAAGAAGAAGAATGTTGTAAGAAACAAGGACTTATGGTAATACTAGTTCAAGGTGTTGCAACTTCAATTGATGCATTATCAGTTGGATTTACTAATGCTGGGTATGGAATATTTAACGCAATTGGTTCTTCTTTAATAATAATGGTTATTACTTTTGTTATTTGCTATTTAGGTGTTTTGTTAGGAAAGAAGTTTGGAACTAAGTTTTCAAAAAAAGCTGCTATTTTGGGTGGTATTATTTTGATTTTAATTGGAATTGAAATTTTTTTAACAGGTATATTAGGATAGATATTTTATAGTTATATAAAATATCTTTTTTTAACCTTTTAGTTTTCTTGCAAAATTATCGTTAATGTGGTATAATAAATTACTAGGAAGAATTTTCAATTATTAAAAAAATAGAGGTTAATATGAAAATTAGATGTCAAAACTGTTATCGAGTATTAGATAAAAATGAAGAATATTGTAAATCTTGTGGTGCTCATAGTGAACAAATGAGAAAAGCTATGGCAACTGGTAACTATGGCGGAGCTCCTTTAGATCGTTTTAAGATGGGAGCATTACTATTTTTAATCCTTGCATTCTTTGGAAATGGGATTATCATGGTTACACTAGCTGTTATTAAAAAAGATAGTTCTACGGATTTATTTAAGTATTCATATTCATTATTATTTAGTTCTATTCTAACCCTTTGTTCAATTATTATTGTTCATCATAAAGATTTAATTGATTTTTTATGGAATGGTAATAAGAAACAATTTTCAGGGTGTTTATTACTTGGATTAATGAGTGTTGTTATAGTATCACTTTTATCTTTACTTAGTAAGTATACAAGTGTTATACCAAATATATTTAGTGATTATTTACATAGTGGTTATGCAAGATTCTTTAGTGGAAAAAGTACTAACGCTTCGTTTATACTATTGTCACTTATTAGTGTTGCGGTTGTAGAAGAGATTGTTTTTAGAAGATTACTTATTGACGCAATAGATGACTCTACAATGTTAAGTGATTCAATGGTTATTTTAGTTGGCGGATTAGTTGGGACAATTGCTGATTTTGCGTGGATGATGTCAGTTGAAACAGTTGTTACTTCTTTAATTATAAATTTAGTTATGACTGGTATTTATGCTAATTCCAATCGAAGTTTAGGACTTAATGTATTTTTAAGAATTCTAATAATAGTAATTCAATTTTTAATTTTTTATGTATAAATAAAAGGAGTATAGTATGAGTTTAACAGCAGGTATAGTTGGTCTTCCTAATGTAGGAAAGTCAACATTATTTAACGCCATTACTAAAGCAGGTGCTTATATGGCTAATTTTCCTTTTGCAACAATTGAACCTAATGTTGGGGTTGTTGAAGTAAGAGATGAAAGACTAGATAATATTGTAAAAATTGTAAATCCTAGGAGTGTTGTAAGAACAAGTTTCTCTTTTACTGATATTGCAGGACTTGTAAAAGGTGCTTCTAAAGGTGAAGGATTAGGAAACCAATTTTTAAGCCATATTAGAGATGTAGATGCTATATGTCAAGTTGTAAGATGTTTTGATGATTCAAATATTACACATGTATCTGGCAAAGTAGATCCTATTGATGATATAGAGATTGTTAATCTTGAATTAATTCTTGCAGATTTAGAAGTGGTTGAAAATCGTATTCCTAAAATTGAAAAGAAAGCTCAACATAAAGTAGAAAAAGATGCAGTAATCGAATATAGTATTTTAACAAGACTTCGTGATGCGTTTATGAATAATATGCCCGCAAGAAGTGTTGAACTTACTGACGATGAAAAATTCTTTATTAAAAATTATCAATTCTTAACAATGAAACCAATGTTATATGTTTGTAATGTATCGGAAGACGATATGGCAACAGGTAATTCATATGTTGAAAAGGTGAAAGAATATGCATCAAATGAAGGTTCTAAAGTTGTAGTTATTTCTGCTAAAATTGAAGAAGAATTATCTGCTTTAGATGAAGAAGAACGTTTAATGTTTTTAGAAGATTTAGGAGTAAAAGAAAGTGGTTTAGATAAGTTGATTAAAGAAGCTTATGAATTACTTGGTCTTAGAACTTTCTTTACTGCTGGTGAAAAAGAATGTCGTGCTTGGACGTTTAAAAATGGTATGAAAGCTCCTCAATGTGCTGGTGTTATTCATACTGACTTTGAAAAAGGATTTATTAAAGCTGAAACATATTCATATGAAGATTTAATGAAATATGGAACACCTTTAAAAGTAAAAGAAGCAGGTAGAGTTCGTCTTGAAGGTAAAGAGTATGTTGTGCAAGATGGCGATATTATGCTATTTAGATTTAATGTATAGAAAATAAAATTAATGAAAGGAGTAGACAATATGGAATTTCAAAGTAAAAAAATTCTAGAACAATTTAAAGTAAAAGAACAAAGAAGTTATAATTTCTTAATGCGTGGTGTTGATATCATGAAAGCATTACTTAATCGTAACTTTGATTCCTTTATAATAGGTTCATCAGTCAGAAATTTATATTTATGTAAACCGATTGATACTATAGAGATTATTACTACAGCTACTCCAAAAGAGATTAAGGAAATATTTCCTGCTTTAATTGTAGAAAGAAATGGTTTTTCATTCTTAAAAGAATATGGTAGATATGTTGTATTTACTAACTTTTCTGATGAAGAAACTTTACTTGGAAAAAAATTATCTACAAAGCATTATAATAAAAAGTTAATTAACGCATTAAATAATAAATTTTTTACAGTAAATTCTTTAGCTCTAACACCTAATTTGGTAATTACTAATATATTTGATGGTATTAAAGATTTAGATTCAATGTTAATTAAAACGACTGATAAAGCTAAAAGTATTTTTACTAAACATCCTATTGCAATATTAGAAGCTTTAGTACTAGTTGCAGAACATGATTTTAATATTGAGCCTAAATGCTTAAAAGCAATTAGTAGATATTGCTCATTCTTAGAGGATGTAAAAGAAACTGAATTTATTCGTAAATTTAGACAAATCTTAAAGGGACCTTTTGCAAAACATGCATTAGAAATTATTGTAAAATATAAGTTATTTAGATTTATTAAAGTTTATGATTTGGTTGCAAGAAAACTAAATGCTCATTTTAATGATTATTCTTTCTTAGAACAAGTATCTATTCTATATTTATTACTTGGTTCTATTCCAGATGCTTCATTTATTTCTCAAAGTGATTTAAAAGCAATTACTGAAACAATGACTATTACTCAATTAATCACAACCGATAAGATTACTCCAATGATGGTATATAATATTGGATCAGAAAAATTATTTTCCGCTAATCGTATAGCTTTAGCATATAAGATTAAATATTCTAATCAAGAAAGATTAATTAAGAAGTTATCTAAAGAATCAGTAATTTCAAGTTCAAGAGATTTACAATTTTCAGAATTAGAAATTATTGAATTAATGAATGGTGAAAGAAGCTTAAGAGTAAAAATTGTAATGAATTTATTATTAGAAAAAGTAATAAACGGTGAAGTATATAATCATCATACAATATTAAGAGAAGAAGCTAAACTTATTATTAATGATTTATCTTCAATTTTTGATTATAAAGAACCAGAAATATTACCGGTCATTAATGATGAATATTTAGATGATTTAGTAATTAAATATAAGAAAGAATATGAGTTCTTAGTGAAAGTATACTTAAGTGATGAAAAATCATTATATGATTTATCTCCACTTGAAAGAGATGAAATTGAGTTTAACGCAAAAACTCATGCGAAGGAGTTTTTACTTGAAACTTCACAATATCGCATATTAGAAGAAAGAGGGCTTATTTAATGATTAAATTTGTTGATATTAAAATTGGTGATGATGTAACATTTTATGCATTAATCGAAAATATGCAAAAAAGATTTACACCAAATAAAAGTGGTTATTATGGAGCTACTTTATCAGATGGTGATTCATCAATTGATGCTCGAATCTGGGATTGTAATTTAGTTGAATCTAAAGATATTGCTGCAGGAAATGTATATCGTTTTACTGCTCATGTTAATGAATATGCAGGTAAAGCACAATATGTAATTAAGAATATTGAAATAATTACTGAAGATGAAATTGATGCTTCTAAATTTTTTAAATGTGCACCTTTATCTAAGGATGAATTAAATAAGGGAATTAAATCTTATTTAAAGAAGATTACAAATCCAATCTTATATAAACTTGCAGTAAATCTTATTGCAAAAGTTGCTCCTGAATATTTTGAATATCCTGCTGCTATGTCAATGCATCACAACTTCTTACATGGGCTTGCATATCATACTTATACAATGTTAAATCTTGCTGAAAAATTATTAGAATTATATCCTGGAATGAACTCAAATCTTTTATATACAGGTGTAATTTTACATGATATTGGTAAGACTAAAGAATTAAGTGGTAGTAAAGCTCCTGTTTATACACAAGATGGAAATCTACTTGGTCATATTGTAATAGGTCTTCAAATGGTTGCAGTAGCTGCAAGTGAAGAAGGTGTTGAAGATACTGAAGAAGTAAAAATGATTGAACATATGATTGCATCACATCATGGTGAATTAGAATACGGTAGTCCTAAAGAACCCGGAATTATGGAAGCTTATGCTCTTCATCTAATTGATTTAATGGATTCTAAAATGGCTGCTATTTCTCCAGAAGTGTCTAAGACTAAAAAAGGTCAAAGTACATCACCTATTGGAAGTCTTGGAAGAAAAGCTTTATATGTTCCTGATTTAGATTAAAAAATAACTGAGTATAAATACTCAGTTATTTTTGTTTTTGTAGTTTATTTTTTAAGTAACAAATAAGTCTTACAATTGATACTATTATTGCAATAATTATATCATATGCAAAAAAGACAATTAATGTATAAATAAATCTAAGACCCTTATCTCCAAAGAATCTTGCAAGATTACTTATAAATGCAGGAGTCCCCCATGCTGTACGATAAAACATATAATCAAATTCAAATATATAGTCAATTGGAATTACAATTAATGAAAGTATTACAACAGGTATAAATCCTTTTATAATGTCATTCCATTTAGGTACATAATACTTGCTGCAAATTAAAAATACACCTGTAAAAGTCATCCAGAAGTGGAAGTTTAAAGAAACAAATGTATGAAAGTTAAAGAAAGGATAAGTTAATAAAATAGATGCCATTACAAAGTTAGTAAGTCCTGCAAATATTCCAAGTGTTGTAATAAATGATAAACAACATTCTTTTGCTTTACCTTTGCCAAATGCTGCAATTGGAAGTGTATATATAAATAATGAACAAGTATATAATGGAAGAAGTCCTGAATAATTAAAACTTCCATTTAGTTTTATGTCAAAATATGATTCAACAACTATTTTTGTAACTTCTAATAATGGAATAACTATTGCTAGTATTTTTAGAAATAAATCAATTTTCTTATGGCTTATTTTTCTTAAGAAAATGCATAATAGGATAATAACTATTGTTGCAATACCTAAAAATGTAAATTGTCCGGTACTCATGTAATCTTGACCATGATATCCATCTAGATTAGATTTATAGTCAAAAAAGTTACCATAATATAAATAACTTAACATCTTATTTCTCCTTAACTATTTTTAAATAAATTTTTTGTATTAGCATTGTTGTCAAATATGTTCCACATGTGTATGCAATGTAAATAATAAATGTATATAATATTTGGCTAAAATCTTTAATTTTTGATAAAAGAGGAATTGGGATTCCCCATGGGTTATCTAAAAACATAAAGTTAGCATCTGTTATAACATTAAGTATTACTGCAATAATACAAAAGATTGTACAAAAAATAAAATAGTAAATAAAGCTTTTAACTGATAATGTAAAATAGTTTTTAATTATTATTATAAGTCCAGAGTATAAAAATAAACTATGGAATAATAAACTATAAATACATTGAAAATGAAAGATTGGGAATAGTGTTAGTGATGTTGATGGAATAATTAAGAATACTAATCCTGCAATTATTCCACCACCTATTAAAAAACTTTCGCCAATTGTTTTTAGTTTTCCTTTTCCAAATCCTGCAAACCATAAACTATATATAAATAAGGAACAAAAATGAAGTGGTAGCCAATCGTTAATTGGTGCCCTATAATTATAATATAAATTGTAAATTATTTTAATAAGTTCAAGTATTGTAATTATTACTGCAAAGATTTTTAAAAGTTTTGTAAAAGTTTCTCTTTTGATATTTTTTGATAGTATTACAGCTATTATAACAAGTATTATGCATATACTTGCTGCAAGCAGATGTGTAACGTTGAAGATGCCACATGGATTATACTTACCACTTGGGGCAAACATTCTTATCACCTCTATTTTATAGTTTACTATATTTTGGTCTTTTTTTCAAGGTTAGATCAATTAGAATGCATTTATCATTGATTAGAAATCATTGTAAAAATTTAGACTAATCTTTTACTATATGATAAAATAAAGTAGAGGTGATTAATATGAATGAACTTAAAATCCACTTTTTAAATACTATTTGGAGTGATGCAATAATACTTGAAAAAAATAAGAATTATGCTTTTATAGATACGGGAAGTAAGTTTTATTATCCTATGATTCAAGATTATTTAAATAGTAATGAAATTAAGGAAATTGAGTTTATTTTACTAACTCATTTTCATAATGATCACTATGGTAATGTAGAAAATATTATTAAAAATTACAAAGTAAATAAATTGTATTTAAAAAGATATTATGGTCTTGATGGTACTACTTCAAGTGGTTATTCATCTAATGATGAGTATATTTTAAATGAATTTAAAAATTATTATGATATTTTAAATGTTTGTAAAGAGTGTAATACTGATATAGTATTTATTGATGAATTAGGTCTTGCTGAACTAGTAATAAATTTAGATACTACAGTAATAGAAGTCTATGATATTAAAAATTTATTATATGAACTATATAGTGATGAAAATGGTGAATTTTATCATAAGAAGCAGTTTAATGAAAATTTTAATTGTGCTGGTGTATTTATTAAAGAAAAAGGACATAATATCTTTTTAGGAGCTGATGTAACATGTTCTAAAACTGATATTATTCCATTAAAAGAATTATCATATAAAATGGTGAAAAAGATTTATTTAAAACATAATATTAATCATATTGATATTTATAAATCTTGTCATCATGGTGGAGGTGGAACTAATACACCACTATTATGTGATTTATTAAAAGCTAGATATGCTGTAATTACTAATACCGCTAGATGGCTTGATAATTATGATACTTTTGATAATCTGAAAAATGCATATTCTGATGTTTTAATATTACCTACTGATTATCAAAAATATATATTTACCATTGGTGAAGAAATTAATTTTGAAGAAATTAGAGAAGATTCATTATTTATAACACTTAAGAAAGATTAAAAAAACTCCTAAGAATTATCTTAGGAGTTTTAGTTTTTATTTATCTTCTAATTCTTCTAATGCAGCATTAATAAGATATGTTAAATCACCATGAAGTTTTGTATTGTTTTCAGTGAATTTAATTGAACTTAATAATTCTTTAGCAGAAGTTAAGATTGTTTTATTAACAACATTTGAACCAGCAATTCTATTAATAGCAGGAGTATAATATGTTGTAATTTGTGAACTACAGTTAATTGTAATGTCACGATCATCACTATCTAATTGATATTGTTCATAGATATAAAGTGATGGTTTTTGAGTTTTTGTAGAAGTCTTATATTCATAAGCTGTTCTAGAAGTAGCTTTAGTTACTGCAAATTGATAGTAACCATTGTCAGCATAAACAGCACCATATTTATCAGCAAATTTGTAAGCAGATACTGTATATACTTTGTCATTCTTAACATAACGGTAGATTGGATCTAATGTTTGCCCTGTAATTGAAGCAGCAGCACCAGTTTCATCTTTATAGTTAACGATGTCTGTCCACATACCTTTAATTACTGTAAGAATGTTTTCATCAGCTGTAGTGTTGTTAGAGTAAGTAGCACCACTAATTACTGAAACTCTTAAACCAGCTTGTTTGTATGAATACCAAACTGAACCAGGAGCAGCAAGTTCGTAATTACGAATAACTTTTGTTAAGTTAGCAGCAATTGTATTTTCTGCACTTTCATGTCTTGCAGCATCCCATACTAGATTGATTAATTCTTGAGCTAATGTTGCATCAGCTTCAGCAATTTCATCTTCAACACCGTCTAAGTCTTTATCATAGAATACTCTTACACCACTTACTGTAGCAGAGAATGTTTCTTCATAGATTTCATCATAAGCTTCAAGAACTGCTTGGTCAGCTGTTACATTAGTTAAGTAAGCACCTTCTTTAGAAGTTAAGATAAAGTGTCCATAATAATCATTTTTAGCATAAATCTTAGCTTTACCATTTTCATCAGTTGTAGGAAGATCTTTGATATCTTCTGTATCCCATGCAAGAGTAATTGCAGGTTTTACATTTTCATCAACAACTTTAACTTTAGTGTCATGAGTTTGTGCCCATTTGTCAGATTTAAGACCCCAAGTTTTAACACCTTCAGCATCTGTTAATACTACTAATTCAACATCACCAACTTCAGCCATATATAATGATTTAGTTAATAGAGCTAATACATCTTCATATAATGTGCTATTGAAATCAACAATGATTGCTGCTTCTTCAGAAAGACCTAGATAATCTCTTAAGAAGTTTTCCCATCCATATGATGCAGGGAATCCATAAGATTCAAAGTCACCATCTTCAAATGATTCTTTATAAGCATCGATGTCAGCTTCAACATATTCTTCATATTTTTCGCTATTTAAGATTTCACCAGTTACATAGTTAATTACATCATTATGTTTACTATTTAATACTACGTATTGTTGTACGAATAATAATGTAATAACTGCACCATAACGTTCTGTTAATGCATCAAACATTTCTTCAACTGTTAATGAACCACCATTCCATTTTGCAACTTCAGTTGATGATTCGTTTTTAGTTGCTTTAAATTGTTCATAATCAGTAATATCTAGAGCACTAAATACTGCATCATAGCTTGATTTATAATTGATTTCTAAACCTTCTGCGAAGATTTCTAGACCAGCTTCTTGACGAAGTTCATACATAACACGGTTAACATTATTTTCATAAGCAGAAGAAGTAGCTAGTTCTTGTTCTACAAGGTAACTAAATAATGCTTCTTTAGTAGCTTCAGTTAATAAAGTAACATTGTTATCAGCATCTTTTTCAGCGATAAATTCTTCACTATCTTCAAATTTTAATTCATCATCGTTATTTGATACATAATGAGTACCAACTGTTTCAGCATACATTAAGAAGAAACGTCCTGAATATGGAAGAGGTGCTTGAGTGTATTCACCATCTTTTAAGTTAGCAGCTTTACCAGCAATTACACCATCATTAGCTGTAGTGTTTTTAAATGCTAATAAATCTTTATATGTGTATTCTTTAACACCTGGACAAGTTTCGTTATATGCAACTTGATACATAGCTTTAAATGCATTTACGATTTCATCATTAGATAATTCTGAACCACTAGCGTTTTTCCAACCACCAAGTAATGAGTCAACATTAATACCTGCTTGTTCCATAACTTCTAGAGCTTCTTTTTCACTTTCGAAAGTTACAACGATTAAATTGTAAGTTTTACTGAAGTTTGATTTGAAGTAAGAAACATATTCAGCATCTGTGAAGTAAGGATCTTCATCTTCTTCAAGTTCTGCATCTGCTTCTTTAATTTCAGCAGTTAATACTTCTAAAGTTTTAACATAGCGTTTGTAATCTAAACGATAATAGTTTTCATAATATAATGGATGATCTTTACTGTTTTTATCAACGATTAAACCATTAGAAATCATTTCCATTTCAAATGATTTTAAAGCATCTGCTTTTTCTTCATCTGTTAATTCTTCAACATCTAGTGTTCCATAGATTAAATTTGTCATTTGATCTTGGAAATCTTTTTCTTGTTTTTCGTTTAAAGTAACATCTTTTAATAATTCAGCATCGATTGCGTTTTCGATTTCTTCTAATCCATAGCTTTGTACTAAGCGATTATAAATATCTTTATTAGAAATTTTTAAATTTCCGATTTCTGCAAAAATTCCATCTGAAGTATATAGAGGAACTTGTGAAGGATATTTATATACGTCTTCTTTACAGCTTGCAATTGTAAAGATAGAAAGAAGAACTATTAAACAAGGGATAATTCTTTTAAATAATTTTTTCATTGTTTATTCCTCCTATTCTTCATCAGCTTTATTACATTGTTCTAATAATAAGTCTAAGAATTCTAAGAATTCAGCTTTACCATTACTATTAGCAAATGTAATACTATCAACGATTTCAGTTAATTTTGCGATATAACTTCTAGTAACAAGTGTACCACCTTCAACTGTAGTTTCAGCATTTGTATACCATTGGTCAATCTTTTCTTGAACGTCTTCTTCAAGTTTATAATCTTCAGCGAATTCATCACCTAAGATATCTTTTAATACAGCTTCATATTTTTCTAGTTTAGTTTCTAAGTAAGCTTTTTCAGCTTCATAACTTGAAACATCATAACCACTTTCTGTATAAGAATCAATATTCTTATCAACTTCAGCAATCTTTGTTACAACTGCATTATAAAGAGTAAGAGCTCTATGAAGTTTAACTTCATCTGCAGTAGGTAATTCTACTTTTTCAGAAGCACTTAATACTGCAATCTTATGATAACCATAATCAGTATAGAATGCTTCACCACCAATAAGTGGAGTATCTAAAGTTTTGCCAAGAAGACCTAAGTCTTTAATTTGATTCCACATTACTTTACATTCATCAGCAAATTCTTCTAAGATAGAAGAAGAAGAATCGTAAGAGTTAGCTTTTTCAAATTTAACGTTTAAACCTTGAAGTTTATATTTACCGAAGTAGTTAAAATCATAAACTGAAGTTTCATTTGCATAAGCAGCATTCCATTCAGTTTCATTGTATTCATAAGCAGCTTCATTATATAATGTAACTAAAGTAGTAAGTTGGTCAGATAAAGTAGCACCATTAGTTTGGTTAGCAAATTTATACATTAAATCTGCTAATTCTTTAGCAAGTTTAACTTGTTCATCTGTCCAATTGTCTTTTTCTTCTAATGCGATTTCAGCAGAGTTTTCAGCTGCATCATTAGCATTATAGTTATTGTCGATATAAACTAATAAGTTGATTACAGAAACTTTATACCAATCTTGGTAAGCTTCATCCATTTCATCTTTGATTAATTCATAAGTAGCTAAGTTATCAATATAAGCTTCTAATGCATCAGCATAGATAGTTCCACCATATGTAGAAGAAGTTAATAATTCTTGGTCTGATTCTACTACAAAGTAATCTTTGATAAATTTCTTCCAACCATATTCAGATGGGAAGTTAGGAGTAAATCCATAATATGAAAGGTATGAATATGTGAAATAATCACTTTCGAAGTTCTTACGTAATGTTTGAATTTCAGAATTCATTAAGTTTTTGTAAGAAGTTTCGTTGATAACAGTATTTGTATAAGGGTTATATACACTGTTTAATGCTTCATCAGTAATTAAGATGTAGTTTTCAACTAAGTTAGCAACGCAGTTTTCAGCATATTTCTTTTCTAAGTTTTCATATAATTCTTGAGCTTTAATTTCTTTAACACTCTTCTTATTGCCAGCTTCAGTTTGGAATGTAACTACAACTTCCTTCTTATTTTTCTTAGTTGTTTTGTATTCATCATAATCATTAGCTTTTAATGTAGTTTCATAGAAATATTTATATTCATATTCATATAATGCTTCTAAGTATGAATCATAGAATTTAACATTATGGTTTTGACGTTTTTCATATAACATTTCATTGATTGCATTATCAGTTAATAATTCTTCAGTCATTTTAGCTACGATTTCATCGTATAATGCTTGATCTGCAATGATATATTTACCATTTTCATCTTTAGCGTTTTCACCATCAGAAGTTTTTTCAAATAAATCTGTTTGTTCATGGTTAGCTAATTTTAAGATTAAATAATAATAATTACCAATTTTAACTGGTTCAACTGTATATGATTTGTAAGCTTCACTAGGTTTATTACTAATAGTTAATTTAGTAGAATCAACTGATAAGTAATCAGCAAGTGTTGCATTAATTTCTTCAGCTTCAGCTTCAGTCCATTGGAATTTAAAGTTTTCATTATTTAATAATTCTTCTTTTAATTCATATGAGTAGAATGGTTCAACTGTAACAGCATCAATAGATGTTAAAGCATCTTTATCTTCATTGTCTAATGAAACTGTAGCTGTACCTGTGATTTTTGCTTCTTTGTATGATACTTCAAAGCTTAATTTAATATCTAATTCGCCATCATCTGTAGTAGAAAAATCACCGTTTAATACGTTGTTTTCAACTTTACCATATTTTTCATTATCAACTGACCATGTAATAGTAGCTTCACCTTCACCATTTACATATGCAACAGTAGGTAATGTAACACTTGCACCATAAGTTTTATCTGTTAAAGCGTCTTTTAATGCAGCAATAACTGATTGAATAGTGTTTTCTTCTTTTAATACTTTTGTATAAGAATCAGATGTAATAACATCTTTACCTTCATTTAAGTATGCATAAACTTCATTATACATCTTAAAGAATGCTTCACATACTTGTAAGTAAGTTAACATATCAGATTCTTCAACTTCAGCTTTTGAGTAGTAATCATAAGTAGAACTTACCCAACCATCATTAGAACCTAATACTTTATCTAAAGTGTTAATACCATATTTGTTCATCATTGCTAAAGCAGCAGCTTCAGAAGTGAATGGCACGAATAAACCAGTTACTTTACCAGTATAGTTATCTTCGAAATATTTTTCAACACTTGAAGTAGCATTTTCAGCATTAGTCATGTCGAACATGTTACCATCTTCTCTATTTTCTAAATATTTCTTTAGATATTCAGCTTTAGCCCATTCTTCACGTGCATAAGATAGTTTGTAGTATTCTTTTACAACGTTCCAAACTTCACTAGATTCATTAGTGTAGTCTCTGTCTTGAGCTTGGCTCTTAGTAAGTAAACCTGTAAGAATTAAAGAATCAATAACTTGATCCCATTTGTCTTGAGCTTCGTCTTCTTCAAGATCAGATAAATCTTCAACTTGGAATACTTGTTCTTTAACAAATGAAATAAATTCTTCACTGTTTACATCAACTTTTTCAACTTCATCTTTAAATAATTCACCATCAACAAGGTTGATTAAGTCTGTTAAACCATATTGGTTTTTCATTAAAGTATAAAGTTTTTCATTAGTGATTTTTAAATCACCATAACTTGCATACACGTCATTAGCGTTGTTAATTGCAGGTGTACGGTCATTTGAACTTTTTACAAGTGACACAGTTACTGTAATTACTAGGATTAATAAAATCCCAACACCAACTGGTGCAATACGTTTTAATAATTTTAACATATTTTTCTCCTTTTCTTTTAATATATGTTGTTGTTTTATAACATATATATTTTACCAAAAATCCATAATTTATTCAACTAAAACTTATCCTTTTTAAGGGTGTAAATAAGTGTTTTTTGACACTTTTTTTTGAATGTGAAATTTATGTGAAATTATTTCACATTAGGCTTTTATAATTATCTATATCTATAGTAATTCATATTATATATTAGAATATCATCAGTTGATATATTAGTCGGAAGGAGGAACTTTCATGAATCAAACACGTGGTGAATATGGCTATGCTTTCATTTTAGTATTATTTATTCTTCTTGTTATTATTGGCGCTTGTTGGGCATTCTAGAATAGTATTTTAAAATAAACCTCTTTATAGAGGTTTTTTCTTTTATATATGTTTAACGGTGATTTTTAATTTTTAGTTTCTTCATATATAACTTGAAAAATTAATCAATTAATGGTATAATAGATAGTTAGTAAGGAGTATTTAATATAATGAAAGTAGTTGTATTAGGAAGTGGTTCTAAAGGGAATTCTACATATATTGAAACTAAAGAAACTAAAGTTTTAATTGATACTGGTCTAAGTCTACTGCAAGTAAGAAATAGACTTAAAAATCAAGGAATTACTTTTGGTAGTTTAGATGCAGTGTTTATTACTCATGAGCATACTGATCATATTAAAGAACTTGTTTCTATCCTTTCTAAAACTTCTGCTACTTTATATATTGAAGAAAATACATATCTTGAAGCAAATAATCGTTTAAGAGGAAATTTAGTAAATTTTCCTAAAGTGTTTATTAAAGCTGATAAGAAATACAATATTAAAGATTTATCTGTTATTCCGATGAAACTTTCTCATGATACTTATTCTTGTTTAGGATATATGATGAAAGAATTAAATATAGATAAGAATATTAGTTTTGCGACAATTACAGATACTGGATATATTGATAAGAAATATTATAAAATTTTATCTTATATTAATACTATTTTGATAGAATCTAATCATGATGTTGAAATGTTACTTAATAGTAATAGACCTTGGATTTTGAAGAATCGAATTCTTAGTAATAATGGTCATATGTCTAATGAAGAGTGTGTTAAACATTTAAAGCATTTTATTAGTAATAATAATAAAAATATTATTCTAGGACATATTAGTGAAGAATGTAATGATTATGATTTAGCATACGATTATGTTAATGTGGCTTTTGATAATAAACCAACATTTAATTTAAGTGTTGCATATCAATATAATGAACATCCTATAGTTATTATTGGAGAAGAAGATGATTAAAATACTATGTGTTGGTAAAATTAAAGAAAAATTCTTTACTGAAGGAATATGTGAATATCAAAAAAGAATTGAAGGGTATTCTAAATTTAGTATTGTTGAAGTTAAAGAAGTAAATACTTCGGACATTTTTAAAAATATCTTTGAAGAGGGAAAGAATTTATTAAGTAAAATTAGTGAAGATGAATTTGTTGTTACTTTGGAAATACAAGGTAAGATGATTGATAGTGTGGATCTTGCAAAATTAATTGAAGAAAAATTTACATATGGTTATTCTAAAATTACTTTTGTAATAGGTGGATCTAATGGATTAAGTGTAGATGTAATTAAAAGAAGTAATTATCATTTATCTTTTTCTAAATTTACTTTTCCACATCAGTTAATGAGATTAATCTTAACTGAACAAATTTATCGTGCATTAACGATTATTAATAATAAAGAATATCATAAGTAAAGGAGTTAAATATGAATTTTATTTTTAATTTATTAGTTGTTATTTTATCTATGGCTGCTGCAGGGGTTTTTCTTGCAAATATAATTGTTAATCTTGTTAGAGCATTAAAGATTAATAAATTAATGAAACTTGATCCTGATTTTGTTGAAGGTAAAGTGGTAGAAGTTATTAATCATAAAAACCGTGTTTATGTTCGTGTTGAATATGTTTCTAAAGTAAATATGTTAAAGTTTACAGAATTATTTGAACTTACGCAAAAAGAATTTAATGATCAATATTACGAAGGCCAAAGTGTTAAAGTTTATTATCCTAAACTTGATGGTGTTAAAAACGTTACATGTTTTCCAACATATTTAGAAGGACAAAAAATGGGTCTTCAAGCTGGTCCTATCTTTACTGATACATTATTATTTGGTGGTGGTGCTTATATTGCAGGGATTGTTCTTACTTCAGTTATTAGTCCTTGTGAAAAAACTGGTTTAATTGGTTTAGAGTGGAATGGTCGTCCATTTATTGAATCTACTAGAGGTCTTGATACTATTGTAGAAGGTGCTACTCCTTGTTTATCGGGTATCTACTTACTTATTATGGTGATGTTTTATTTAATGTTATTTACATATATTAAAGAAAGATTATTTGGTTTATCAGCTGAACATAAAACTGCTTATTTAAAAATTTGTGGTGTTAAAGGTACTGCAGAAGTAAAAACATTTAAATTTGGTAAATCTAAAAATGCACAAGGCGTTAAAGAATCTTTACTTGAAATTGAATTCTTTACAAATTCTGGTGAAAAGGTAAATTGTAGTTTAAATTCATACCTTTATACAAATACTCAAGAACAATATATCGATATTCTTTATGATGAACTTAATCCAAAGAATGTTGTATATTATGTAAATAATGGAAAATAAATTCAAGCTTGTTTCGAAATTCGCTCCTTATGGAGACCAACCAGAAGCTATAAGGAGGCTTACAGAGAATGTCTTGGCAGGTGTACCTGAGCAAACTCTTCTTGGAGCTACAGGTACCGGTAAAACATTTACTATTGCAAATGTTATTGCGAATGTTAATAAACCAACATTAGTTTTAGCTCATAATAAAACATTAGCTGGACAGCTTTATGCAGAGTTTAAAGCTTTATTTCCTGAAAATATGGTGGAATATTTTATTTCTTATTATGATTATTATCAACCAGAAGCTTATGTTCCATCTAAAGATATGTATATTGAAAAAGATTCTAGTATTAATGATGAAATAGATCAAATGCGTCATGCTGCTACTGCTGCTATCTTAGAGCGTCGTGATGTAGTAATTGTTGCAAGTGTATCTTGTATTTATGGTATTGGTGATCCTGAAGATTATAAAAACTCGATGTTAGTTTTAAGATGTGGTCAAAGAATTAAACGTAACGATTTATTAGAAAAATTAGTTTCAATGCAGTTTTTAAGAAATAATATTGAATTTGGTCGTGGTACTTTTAGAGTAAAAGGTGATAATGTAGATATCTTACCTACAAGCCAAAAATCAGAGGCTATTCGTGTTACTTTCTTTGATGATGAAATTGAAAAAATATGTGTGTTTGATACTGTTACTGGTAAAGTTTTAAGAATATCTGAAGTTATTTCAATCTTTCCAGCTACTCACTTTGTTTTAAGCGATGATAAAAAAGAAGAAGCAATTAGAAGAATTGAAGAAGAACTAAAAGAAAGAGAAAAGTATTTTCATGATAATGGGAAACTTTTAGAAGAAGAAAGAATTCACCAACGAACTTGTTATGATATTGAAATGTTAAAAGAAATTGGAAGTTGTAGCGGTGTTGAAAACTATTCACGTCATTTATCACTTCGTGATGCTGGAGAAACTCCATCTGTATTGATTGACTTTTTTGGAAAAGATTATTTACTTGTAATTGATGAATCTCATGCGACAATCCCTCAAGTTAGAGGTATGTTTAATGGTGATAGAAGCCGAAAACAAACACTTGTTGATTATGGTTTCCGACTTCCTTCTGCTCTTGATAATCGTCCACTTAATTTTGAAGAATTTGAATCTAAGATTAATCAAGTTATTTATGTTTCTGCTACTCCTGGTGATTATGAATTATCACGTAGTGCAGAAGTAATAGAACAAATTATTAGACCAACAGGATTACTTGATCCATTAATTGAAGTTCGTCCTACTAAGGGTCAGATTGACCGTATTATGTTTGATATTAAAGAACGTATTAAAAATAATGAAAGAGTTTTAATTACAACATTAACGATTAAAATGAGTGAAGATTTAACTGCTTATTTAAAAGAAGCAGGTATTAAAGTTGCTTATTTACATTCAGAAATTAAAGCTTTAGAACGACTTGAGATTATTAGAAAGTTAAGAAAAGGTACTTTTGATGTTTTAGTTGGAATTAACCTTTTAAGAGAAGGGTTAGACATTCCAGAGGTAAGTTTAATCTGTATATTAGATGCTGATAAAGAAGGATTCTTAAGAAGTAGTAGATCGTTAATTCAAACAACGGGTCGTGCTGCGAGAAATGCAAATGGTAAAGTAATATTCTATGCTGATAATATGACAGATAGTATGAAAAAATGTATTGAAGAAACATCTCGTAGACGTAAGATTCAAGAAGAATATAATAGAATAAATAACATAATTCCTAAGACAATTATTAAAGATATTGGTGAAGAAGTTACTATTATAAATGATGTAAGTGCTAATGTTTATGATGAGATTACAGTTGAAGATTATCGTAAATTAAGCAAAATTGAACAACATAAACTAATTGAAAAATTAGAAAAACAAATGAAAGAAGCTGCTAAAAACCTTGAATTTGAAGAGGCAATGCAACTTCGTGATATCATATTTGAACTAAAAAGTAGGTGATTTATATGAGTACTATCAAAGAAAAAAAGGATACATTAGTTATTGTAGGTCTATCAGGTGGCGTAGATTCTGCTTCAAGTTGTATTAAATTAATTGAAGAAGGATATCATGTTGAAGCTATGTATATGCGTAATTGGGATAGTGCTTTAAACAATGATTTACTAGGTAATCCTACTGTTATGGATGAAGTATGTCCTCAAGAAAAAGATTATCAAGATGCGAAAAGTGTAGCTGAAAAACTAGGAATTAAGCTTCATCGAGTTGATTTTATACAAGAATATTGGGACTCTGTATTTGAATATTTCTTAGCAGAATACAGAAAAAATCGTACACCGAACCCTGATATTTTATGCAATAAAGAAATAAAATTTAAAGCATTCTTAAATAAAGCAGCATCTTTAGGTGCTGATTATATTGCAATGGGACACTATGCAAGAGTAATTCATGATGGTGATAAACACTATCTTTTAAGAGGACTTGATGCTAATAAAGACCAAACTTACTTCCTTTCACAGCTTTCTAGCAAACAAATTGCTAATGTATTATTTCCTATCGGAGAGCTAGAAAAGAAAGATGTAAGAGCTCTTGCAGCAAAATATGAATTAAGTGTTGCGACTAAAAAAGACTCAACTGGTGTTTGTTTTATTGGTGAAAGAAACTTTAAAGAATTTTTGATGAACTATATTCCTGCAAATCCTGGTGATATTGTAAATACTAGTGGTGAAGTAGTAGGCCGTCATGATGGTGTAATGTATTATACAATAGGACAACGTCATGGACTTGGTATTGGTGGGCCAGGAGAAGCTTGGTTTGTATGTGGAAAAGATGCATCAAAAAATCATTTAATTGTTGGTCAAGGTAGTGAAACAGAGCTTTTATTTGCAAATAGAGTTATTGTTCGTGGTATAAATATTATTAATGAAAAGTTTACTGATGGACAAGTTATGACTGCAAAATTTAGATATCGTCAAGCTGATGTCAAAGTTTGGGTTAAATGGATTGATGATGATACATTAGAAGTTAATACATATGAACCATCTAAAGCTATCACTCCAGGTCAAGCATGTGTATTCTATGATGGTGAATACTGTCTTGGCGGTGGAACAATTGATGAAGTTTATATGGATGATGTGAAAAGACGTTATTAATTAAATATAATAGAAAGGAGCGACTAGTATGGACAAGTTAGAAGGAATGATTGAACGAGTATTATTCCATAATAAAGAAAACGGCTATACAGTCGCTTCTTTTTTAATTGATTTTAATAAAATTCCTATTAGTGTTAAAAAAGCTAAAATAATGGGAAATAAAACAACTGTTGTTGGGGTTTTTGACAGAATGCCTGTTGAAGAAGAAGAGTATATTTTAGAAGGTGATTTTGTAAAAGATCCTAAGTTCGGTCTTCAGTTTAAATTTTCTAGCTTTAAGCGTAAAGACTTTGAATCACCATATGGTATTATCAATTATTTATCGAGTGATTTATTTCCTGGAGTAGGATTAAAAGCTGCAACGCAAGTAGTTGAAGCTTTAGGAATTGAAGCTTTAGCTAAAATTAAGAAAGATCCAAACTGCTTAGATAAAATAGATATTTCTTTAAAACAAAAAACTGTTATAAAAACAGGGGTTATTAAAGATGATACAACACAAAATGCTATAATCTTTTTACTTAATCATGGTGTAACGATTGATATGGCAAATAAGATTATTAGTGTTTTAGAGGGCTTAAATGTAATTGATATAGTAAAAGAAAACCCTTATATACTAATTGATAAAGTTGAGCGTTTTGGGTTTAAGAAAGCTGATGCTTTAGCATCAAGTTTAGGTATCCCAAAAACTGCTATATGTAGACTTAAAGCACTTCTTTGTTTTTGTTTAAAAGAAGTATTATATTCATCTGGCAATAGTTACATAAATAAAAATGATTTATATATTGCAGTTAATAAGTATACTGGTGAAGAAATAGAAAAAGAAAAGTACCAAGATGTACTTAATATGCTATTTAGTGAAAAGAAGATCCATATTGATGAGTTAAATAATATTTATGATTACAATAATTATATTGCAGAAGTTGATCTTGCAAAAGAACTTGCAAGTTTACTTAAAGATGAACGAAGTAGCGATGGTATTAAGAAATATGATAGTGAAAAGATTGAAAAGATTTTTACTAAAATAAAAAAAGAAAGCCATATTGAATTTTCTAAAGAACAAGAAGAAGCAATTTTAATGGCTTTCACTGAACCTATTGTGATAATTACAGGTGGTCCTGGTACAGGTAAAACAACAATTGTTCATGCAATATTAAAAATGTATTTAAGGCTAAATGGTGATAATTCTACTCTTGCCGAAAGTATAGCATTACTTGCTCCAACAGGACGTGCTGCTAAGAGATTAAAAGAATCAACTAATATGAATGCATCAACTATTCATAAATTCTTAGGTTATCAAGGTGAAAATTATTTTGAATATAGTAAAAATAATAAAACGTCTGCAAGACTAATAATTGTTGATGAAGCATCAATGATGGATTTACCACTTGCTTCTCGTTTAATTACTTCAATGCATGATGATGCAAGATTAATTATTGTAGGAGATGTGGATCAACTTCCATCGGTTGGACCTGGTCAAGTATTGAAAGATTTAATTGATTCAAAAGAAATAAAAACTGTAAGACTTACTAAAATTCATAGACAAGCTGAAGATTCAAGTATTATTAAACTAGCACACAATGTAAATGAAGGAATTTTGCCTGAAAACATTTTAGAAAAACTAAGTGACCGTAATTTTATTGCAACATCAAGTGAAGCACTTCCTTCAATGGTTGTAGATTTATATAAAAAAGCTATTGATAAAGGTAAATCAATAAAAGATACTCAAGTTTTAATACCAATGTATAAGGGTGAATCTGGAATAAATGAAATCAATAATAAAATTCAAGATTCAATCAATCCGCTTACTGAACTTGGTGAATTAAAACATTTAAATAGGGTCTTTAGAATAAATGATAAAGTTATTCAACTAGTTAATCGTGCTGAAAAAGGAATAATGAATGGAGATATTGGATATATCGTAAGTTTTATTAGGAAAAATGATTTGCTTTCAGGAGTTGAAGTTAATTTTGATACTCATAAAGTTTCGTATACTTTAGAAGAACTTGATGATTTAACACTTGCTTATGCAATAAGTATTCATAAGTCTCAAGGTTCAGAGTTTGATTTAGTAATTATGCCATTTACTAATCAGTATTATATTATGTTAAAAAGAAAATTAATTTATACTGCTATTACTAGAGCAAAGAAGACTCTTCTTTTAATAGGAGACCCTAGTGCAATGCAGTATGGAATAAGAAGAATAGAAATAGAAAGAAGAACAATTCTTAAGGAAGAATTAAAAAAATATTTACATGCTACATCAATAAAAGATGAATTAAAAAAATTTGAATCATTAGATTCTTTAGAAGATGATTTAGGTGCAGTTGAAACTTTTATTGATTTAGATGATTTTAATTAAGCAATATTTAAAAATAATTAATATTTATTTGTTATACTAATAAAAAAAATTACAGGAGGATTTATTATGAATAATAATTATATTGCAAACAGATCAAAAGGAAAGATGAAAAGTGACATTTTAAAAATTGGAGCAATGGCAAAAGCTGATAAAGCATTAGGTAATCATGTTATTGATGCAACAATTGGTGTATTCTTAAATGATGACAAATCTATTAATACTGTTCCTGCTGTAATTGATAATTTAAATAATAATGTAACTAAAAATGTTGGATATGCGCCAATTACTGGTTATCCTGCATTTAAAGAAGGGTTACTTAAATGGTATTTAAAAGATCAATATGAAAAACGTATTAATGAATACTATATTCCATTTGGTGCAACACTAGGTGGTACTGGAGCATTATCTATTGCGTTTAATATTTTCTTAGATCCAAATCAAGTAGTATTACTTCCTAGTATTATGTGGGGTAATTATAAACTTATTGCAAAAAAAGCAGGTTTAAAATATGATACATATCAACTGTTTAATAGTGAAGGAAATTTTAATATTACAAATCTATGTACAAAAATTGAAGAATATAGCGGATCACAATCTAATATATTAATAGTGTTAAATGATCCATGTCAAAACCCTACAGGATATAGCTTAAGTGATGAAGAACATGTAAGATTAATTAAAAAGTTAAATAAGTTAAGTGAAAAAGTAAACATTACTGTTATTTATGATATTGCTTATTTAGATTATGATGGTAACAATAAACAAGTTCATAAAATATTTAATAATTTATTTAATAATGAAGTTAAATTCTTACCTGTATTTGCAGCATCATGTTCAAAAGTATTTGGAATGTATGGGTTTAGAGTAGGTGCAATATTTACATTTATAAAAGATGAAGAATTAGCAAGTAATATTACTGCTGCAATTGAATCACAAATTAGAGGTACTTATTCTTCACCAAATGGTCCAGCTTTAAACTGTTTGGGAAATGCTTTACTAGGTGAAGATATTGATAAATTAAGTAATGAAATTTATAATAATACTATTACATTAAAAGAAAGAACAACTTATTTTATTAATAAATTAAATGAAACTAATATAAAACATTTACCATATAAGAGTGGGTTCTTTGTTTGCTTACCTTGTAGTGATTCATACGATATTTGTGAAAAATTAAAAGAACAACATACTTATTTAATTCCGATAGCAGATGATATTGTTAGAATTGCTGTATGTAGTTTAAATATTAGTGAGATTGACGAACTTGTGATGGTACTTAAAGAAGTGATGTAAAAGGTGATTTTATGGAAAATAAAGATCGTTGGTTAAAATTAGATAATGCAGGAAAGATTTTTCCTTATGTATCTAAAAAAAGTTTTGCAAATGTATTTAGAGTAAGTTTTTATTTAAAAGAAACTATTAAACCTGAAATTTTACAAAATGCTGTTGATGATTTAAAATATCGTTTTCCAACTTTCTTTGTTAAAATGCGTACTGGAATTTTTTGGTACTATTATGAACTAAATGAAAGAAAGTTTGAAGTAAAAAAAGAACACGCTTTTCTTTGTTCATATAAAAACAAAAATAAAAATAATGGTTATCTTTTAGATATCTTCTATTATCAAAATAGAATATCTATTGAAGTCTTTCATGCAATATCTGATGCAACAGGTGCATTAGAACTTGGTAAGGCTGTTGTATATAGATATTTAGAATTGATTGGTTATCAAATGGAAGATGAATTAAATGAAGTCATAAAAGTAGGTAGTGAACCTAAAATAAGTGAATCAGTTGATTCTTTCTTTGATAATTATAATGGCGAAAAATTAGATCGTTTTAAAGCACCTAAAGCATATATTATAAAAGGGACAAAATTCTTTGCACCAGGTAATGGGTTAATTGTTGGTAGAGTAAATAGTAATGATTTAAAGAATCTTTCTAAAAAATATGATTGTACAGTTACGCAGTTTATAAGTGCTGTTATGCTTAGATCAATTTATTTATACATGAAGCGCCATCAAGCAAAAAATGATAAACCATTAAGTATTGTTTTACCTGTAAATATGCGTAAGTACTATAATTCAGAAACACTTAGAAATTTTGCATTATATATTTATTTAATTCAACAAGTAAAGCCTAATTTAGAGTTTAATGATTTTTTAGAATCTGTTAAGTCAAGTTATGATGAACAATTAAATATTGAAAGCCTTCAAGCAACTTTGAATGCTAATATGCAAATCGAATCATCATATGCATTAAAATTATGTCCTTTGTTTTTAAAGATTCTTGCATGTAAAATTGGATATAATAAAATAGCTGGAGGTTTATCAACTATTTCTTTATCAAACATTGGAATAGTAAAAACCCCTAAATCTATGGAAGAATATATTGATAATATTGAATTTATTGCAGCAGGTGCAAGTACTACACATAGTTGTTGTGTTGCATCGTTTAATAATGTTACAAAAATATCAGTTACAAGAATTTTTCAAGAATTAGACATTGAAAAAGAGTTCTTCAAGTTTTTATCTCAACAAGGACTAGAAGTAATAGTTAGTAGTAACTTATGGGAGGAAAACTAATGTATTGTAAAAGTTGTAATATAAAAGTAGAAACACATACAAATGTTTGTCCACTTTGTAAAAGAAATTTAATTGATGATGATACTTTAGATGTTGTTAACTATCCAAGTATTAAAAAAATTAGTAACATTAGAAAATTAGTTAGAAGAATTGTTTTTGCAACATGTGTTTCAGCTATCTTAATTTGTACAATGATTAATTTACTAACATTTAATGGTAGTTATTGGGCAGCAATTGTAGATGTAGGGTGTCTTGCAGTAATGATAATGTTCCAATTTTCAATGCGTAAATGGGTGCGTATTGGTAAAACTTTATTTACTGGAACAATATCGATCATTGCATTACTAATAGTAATTGATATGTTTGCCTATAAAGATCAAGTAAGTAGTGCTTCTTGGAGTCTAGATTATACGATGCCATTAATACTTAGTGCATCCTTATTAACTTGTGCTGTATTTTTGTTTTTTGGAAATTTATTCTTTTCAGAATTTTATAATCACGCAATAACTCTTTCATTATTAAATATTTTGATGTTAATAAGAATTAATAAAACTAATTGCATATGGCCTATCTTAGTTTCTTCTAGTTTAGGTGTTATAGTTTTAATGATGATCTTATTTATATTTAAAGAAAAGTTATTTGAACAAATTAAAAGAAAGTTTCATGCATAAAAAAATTATATTAAAACATCGTTTATTAAAACAAACGATGTTTTAGCTTTTAATAAAGCTTTTAATCCTTATTAAAGATTGACAAATTAATAAAATTGTTATACAATATTATAAAAAGAGGAGAAAATTATGAAAAAGATATTATGGATTTTTTGTTTATTAATAGTTTTATTTATTTCATCATGTGAAAATGGTACTTTTGGAGAAGAACCATTAGAAATCCCTGAAGGAGCTGTAAATTTAACTAAATTTAACTTTGATGATTATTTTAGTATAAAACTTAGAAGCAGAAATACTTCATGGTCTAGTGATGATACAGCAGAAGTGAGTGTCTCAATAGTTCCTAAAGATTTTTATCAAGAAGTTGGAGGAAAAATTGAATTAAAAATTGAGTCATATGTGTATTCTAAAGATAGTTCTGAACCAATATGTAATATTGTTGATGAAAATAAAATCTTTGAATTAAATAATGATGTAGTTAATGAAACATTTAGTATTCGACTTGATGAAGATGATGTGGAAGTTAACAACTACAAAAATAATGCGGATATTGTTAAAATATCTGGATATGTTCTTGTAGGTGAAAAACCATTAAATGAAATTGAAAAATTAACTAGTGAAGATTATGCTAACTCAAACAGTGTTTATGAAGAAGTTGAAGCATTAATTGATGCGTGGAAACCAGTGTGTGCTAACGCAAAAAATTATCAATTTGATAAAAGTAATACATATTGTTATTCTTCCATTTATAATGATGATTTATCATATAAATCTGGAAAGTCCGCTGAGTTTTCTTCTAGTGTTGATAAGGAAAATATGATTTATTCAAGAGGTGATGAACGATATATTCCTTACAATAATAATACAATTAATCAAGAAAAAACTCATGATGGAAGGGTTAGAACTTACATTTCTGGAACAAATATGGAAGATTTATTTGAACAATCAACATTTAATTTTGAATTTGTGATGGATAATTCCTGTACATATGTAAAAGAATCAGATACTGTTTATTATGGATATACAACATTTGATAAAATGAAAAGTAGTACACTAAAACAAGATATCTTAGCAATGTTTAATTCAAGAAGAATAAAATCTAATTATGATGATATTATTGTTAAATATACATATATTATTACAAATGATTCATTAGAAGTAAGAACTGAACTTAAGTTTAAAGATTATCATTTTCATATTGATTATTATGAATTAAATCATTTATATTCTCAAAAAATTTATAATATTAATAATACTACTGTAGAATTATATAGCGAAGAAGATTATGAATTTGTATTATGTCATGACCTTGAAGATGCTGTTGCAACTAAAGCAGGTTTAGTTTTAGTTGATAGCACAACAAAGGAAATTAATTTTAAAGTATATAATTATGATTATAGTTATGATACTCCTTCACATTATGATTATGAAAATTACCTTCCTATTAAAATTACAAAAGGTGGAGTTTATAGGTTTGATGATAATAAATATCAAATATATGATGAATTTGGAGATTATTTTACTACGCAAAGTTATGATACATATTTTCCAGAAGGTATTTATTTTATCGAAGTTAATAAAGTATCTGCTGGTGTTCATGACCGTACAATTTGTGTATCTGTAGAAATATTTGATGATTATGGTGATTTAAATAATCCAACATTAATAGAAAATAATAGTTTTTCTTGTCATTTAGAAGGACTAACTGACGTTGAGGCATTCTTATTTATTCCAGATAAAACAGGTATATATACACTTAATAAACATGAAAATGTTTTTATTAGTGTATATGATAAAGATAATCTAACTGATAAAATAGAATCTTTATTTGAAATTGGTTTAGATTGCTATTTAGAAAAAGGTAAAAGTTATGTATACAAAATGGAAAATATAAACTATGATGGATCAGTATCTTATCAAGGCCAAATTACTTATATTGGTGAACCAACTTATGATATTGTACTTAGTGAAGAATTTTCTGAAATATTAGTGTTTGATGGTTCTACATTTGATAATCATGAATTTAGTCTTGATATAGAATCTTATGGTAAGTACAAAATAGAGTATGAGTTTGTTTCAGGGGAAAATATATCATCATTTTTCATTATAGATGAAGAAGGTGAATATATTGATCCAATTGAATATACTGAAAATTATAGTGATCATATTTATGTTTTAGAACCAGGTAAATACACGGTCTCTTTATTTTGTTGGAAAAATCATGTTGTATTAAAAATACGACTTGTTAAAGTTAATTAACTTAAAGGTTAATTAATTTAAAGATTAATATAATTTATTAATGGTGCTATTACTAGCACCATTATTTTTTTTAAAGAATGAAAACGATTACAATAAATCAAAAATAATATATTTTTAAAATAAAAACGTTTACATTGTCAAAATTGATGCAAATGTTAAAATAGAGTGATATACTATTTACATATAAGTAAATGCGTTAGAATCAGAAACGAGTAGTATTATAATTCGATTTCAGAGAATTAGCGGTTGGTGTGAGCTAATATTAGAGGTAATATGAAAATCATTCTGAGAGTAGTGGTCTGAACGTCATAATAGATTATTAAGATACACCGGGTAGTTTCCGTTATTAAACTGGTGATGTGATGGCATCGTCAAGAAGTGGTATGGATGAGCACTTTCATCTTCTTGAAAGAAGATGGAAGTTTTTTTATTCAACTGTGAAAAAGCATTCTTATATAATAAACTTTAATTTTAATTTTAGGAGGAAGAAATATGAAAAAATTATTTAGTTTATTAGTTGTTTTATTATTAGTTTGCTCAGTTGTTGGGTGTAAAGAAAAAGAAGCTGAAACTATTAAATTAGGTTCGTCTGGACCTTTAAGTGGTAGTGTTAGTATTTATGGTTTAGCTGTTAAAGAAGGTGTAGAACTTGCAGTTGAAGAAATCAATGCCGCTGGTGGTGTTGATGTTGATGGCAAAATGATGAAATTAGAACTTGTTGACTTTGTAAATGATGAAGCTGATGCTAAAAAAGCTGCTGCTGCTTTAACAAGCTTAATTTCTAAAGATGTTGATGTAGTTGTTGGTGCTGTTACTAGTGGTGCTACTGAAGGTTTAATTGCTGAAGCAGTTAAACACGGTGTTCCTGTAATTACTCCTACTGGTACTGCTGATAAACTTACAGTTGGTGATAATGGTGATGAAAGAGATGTAAGATACAATGTATTCCGTGCTTGCTTCTATGATTCATACCAAGGTAAATTTATGGGACAATATGCTGCTGATCAAGGCGTTAAAAAAGCTTATGTTTTATATAATAATGATGAAGATTATTCTAAAGGTTTAAAAGATGCGTTTGTTGAAACTGCAACTGCTAATAATGTTAATGTAGTTACTGCTGCTTATTCTAAACAAGATAAAGACTTCAATGCATTCTGGGTACCAATTCTTGAAGGTGGTTATGACTGTGTTTATGTACCTGATTATTATGAAAATGTTTATAATATCTTAAAGACTGGTTATGCTAAAGGTTATGAAGGTGTTTGCTATGGTGGCGATGGATGGGATGGCGTTATTAAACAAGTTAAAGAAGGTGAAGACGCTTCATTCTTAGAAAATTGTTTCTATACAAATCACTATTTTGGTGAATCTGAAAGCCCTGCTGTTAAGACATTTGTTGAAAAATATCAAGCTAAATATGGATCTATTCCTGTTTCATTTGCAGCTCTAGGTTATGATGCAGTTTATATTGCAAAACAAGCTATTGAAGCTTGTGATTCACTTGAATATGATGCAGTTGTTGAAGCTTTAACTACTGGAACATTTAGTGGTTTAGTAACTTCAAGCACTCCATTTACATTTAATAATGGTAATCCTGAAAAGGCTGCTGTTGTTATTACATTTAAAGATGGAAAAGAAGTAGAAGCTGAATAATAATGAATATAAAGGGTAGCATAAAGTGCTACCCTTGATTATTTTTTTAAAATATAGTATAATATAAATAATTATTTTTAATTTTTGAAAGGAGCTCTTATGAATACACTATTAGAGGGACTTAAACAAGGCTTAGAACTTGGTAGTATATTCGCTTTAATGGCACTTGGTTATTCTATGGTTTACGGTATTGTAAAGATGATTAACTTTGCCCATTCAGAGTTTATTACTATTGGTGGATTCTTAGCATATTTTATAACTGAAAGTTTATTAAAATCAACTTTTGGAAATTCAATTTGGAGTTTATTAATTGCACTAGTTGCTGCAATTATTGTGTGTGTCATTGTTGCAATAATCACTGAAAGATTTGCATATCGTCCTTTAAGAAAAAAAGGATCATCAAGAATCACTGCACTTATTACTGCAATTGGTGTAAGCTATATTTTTAGTGGTATTATGAATGCAATAGAACCAGAACAACTTCAATTTCATAAATTTGTAGATAAAAACACATCATTCTATATTGCAATAATTACAACTGCTGTGTTACTTGCACTTCTTACTTTCTTTGTTAAGAAAACTAAGATTGGTATTGCAATGCGTGCGGTATCTGAAAATGAACAAGCAGCAAAACTTATGGGTATTAATAATAACTTTATTATTGCACTTACATTTATGATTGGTTCAGCTCTTGCTGCAATAGGTGTTGTTATTTATTTACTAGATGGTGAATGTTTTACTTTTGAAATTGGTTCTGTAACAATTGGTTTATATCCATTCGTAGCTGCAGTAATTGGTGGTATTGGAAGCCTACCTGGTGCAGTAATTGGTGGATTCTTAATTGGTATTATAAGAGCAATCACACAAGTATATAGTAATATTGGCTTATCTTCTTGGGTAGATACGATTATCTATGGTATATTTGTTATTATTTTATTATTTAAACCATCAGGCCTTCTTGGCAAAGATGTTAGAGAGAAGGTGTAAGATATGATTTGGTTTAAAAGAATGAATAAAAGAAATTTAATTAGCACTGTTGTAGGTGTTTTAGTACTTACACTTATTTCAATATTTAGTACTAAATCTTATGAATTACCTAAAATTCTTAATTTAATATTTATTTACTCGATTTCTGCACTTGCTTTAAACATTGTATGTGGATGTTTAGGCGAATTTGTACTTGGTCATGGCGGATTTATCCTTATTGGTTACACTACTGCTGTTATCTTGATGCAACAAATTAGTAAATTGTTTACTAAATCAATGGGGAAAGTATATTTTAAAGAAATCCTTGTTTATGTTGTAAGAGGTGGAGAACTTCATCCAATGGGGTATGTATTTATCATTTTAACTGTTATCGTAGCTGCTTTAATTACAGCTATAATTGGATTTGTAGTTGGTTTAATCGCTCTTGGAAGACTTAAGGGTGACTATCTTGCAATTGTAACACTTGGAATTAGCTTAATATTTGTAAATGTTTGTAAAAACTTTGATTCTCTTGGTGGAGGAACAGGTATTAGTATTACTACTACAATATCTTCAACACCACTTTTAAATCTGGCGTTCTTAGTTGCTATTTTAATATTAATATTAACTTTTATGGGGTCAAGATTTGGAAGAAATATTCTTGCGTGTCGTGATGATAATATTGCTGCTGAAGCATGTGGTGTTCCAGTTAATAAAACTAAAGTTATTGCATTTACATTCTCTTCACTACTTGCAGGGATTGGTGGTGCGCTTCTTGCATTTGTACAACCTCAAGCTCCAACTGCATTTGGTCAAGATATGTCAATCTTATTCTTAATTATTATTGTACTTGGTGGGCTTGGATCTTTAACTGGTTCAATTATTGCTGCAATCTTAATAGTTCTTTATGAAAACTGGTTCTGTGTTCAATCATGGGTTCCTGAGTTCTTTGCAAATAACCCTAAAATTATTTATGGTATTATTTTAGTTCTTATTATGTTATTTAGATCAAGCGGTATTTTAGGAAAGAATGAATTTACTTGGAATTGGTTCTATAAGCTTTTTAAGAAAAAAGATAATAAAAAAGAAACACTAGAGGGGGATAAATAATTATGGCAAATACAGTTTTAAAAGCTAATAATATATCTATCGTCTTCGGTGGTTTAAAAGCAGTTGATAATTTTAGTATCGAAATTAAAGAAGGTGAATTAGTAGGTTTAATTGGACCTAATGGTGCTGGTAAAACAACAGTATTTAATATGTTAACTGGTGTATATGTACCAACTAGTGGAACTGTTGAACTTTGTGGAAAAGATGTAACTAAACTTAATCCTCATAAAAGAGTTGAACTTGGTATTTCAA
Organism: Bacilli bacterium; assembly: GCA_017937305.1. Classification (GTDB taxonomy): domain Bacteria; phylum Bacillota_I; class Bacilli_A; order ML615J-28; family CAG-313; genus UBA1737. The sequence goes on along the minus strand of JAGBDV010000010.1, from coordinate 45,134 downwards.
GAACTTTCCAAAATATAAGATTATTTAAAAGAATGAGTGTTTTAGAAAATGTAAAAGTATCTTCTAATATTCATATGAATTATAGCGTTTTTGATGGAATATTTAAAACTAAAAAATATTATGAACAAGAAGATTTAGCCACAGAAGAAGCAATGGAAATCTTAAAAGTACTAGGACTTGAAGAATATATTAATGAAGAAGCTCAAAATTTACCTTATGGTAAACAAAGAAAGTTAGAAATTGCAAGAGCACTTGCATCTCGTCCTGCAATTTTATGTTTAGATGAGCCTGCTGCAGGTATGAACCCTACTGAAACTGAAGAATTGATGGAAACAATTAAAATTGTTAGAGAAAAGTTTAACACGGCTATTTTATTAATTGAACACGATATGAAACTTGTAATGGGAATTTGTGAGTGGATAAAAGTTATTAGTTTTGGTAAAGAAATTGCAACAGGAACACCTGTTGAAATAAGAAATAACAAAGAAGTTATTACAGCTTATTTAGGAGAGTAATATTATGTTAGAAGTAAAAAATTTATCTGTAACTTATAATGGTAATATTAAAGCCTTAAAAGAAGTAAATTTAAACGTTAATCAAGGTGAACTTGTTGTTTTAATTGGTACTAATGGTGCTGGTAAAACTACTTTATTAAAAGCACTAACAGGGTTAGTGAAGGTTGATTCTGGTAGTTTTGCAAATTTAGATTTAACTGGACTTACTGATAAAAGAACTTTAAATAGATTTTGTGGACAAAAAGATACTGATAAATTACTAGAAGCTTTTGGATCAAGTGAAGCTGCATTTGAATTTCTTCAAAAAGCTGAAATTGATCAATGTAATCCTGTTAAAGGAATATCGTTTGATAAGTTAAAACGTCTTCAAGCTAAATATCAAAAATATGCAACAGCTAATCTTTTAAGAGTTCCTGCTCACGAAGCTATTATGTATGGTGTGGCTCACGTTCCAGAAGGACGTCAAGTATTTGCTAATCTTACAGTTCAAGAAAATCTTGAAATGGGTGCATATAGAAGACATAATGCAATTAAAATTAAACAAGACTTAAAAGAAGTTTTTGCAAGATTCCCGCGACTTGAAGAAAGAAGAAAACAAAAAGCAGGTACTTTATCGGGTGGAGAACAACAAATGCTTGCAATGGCAAGAGCGATGATGAGTAAACCTAAAATTTTACTTTTAGATGAACCATCAATGGGACTTTCTCCAATCTTTGTTAATGAAATCTTTGACATCATTAAAAGTCTTCATGAATCAGGTATTACTATTTTACTTGTTGAACAAAATGCCAAAGCTGCTTTATCAATTGCTGATAGAGCATATGTACTTGAAACTGGTAAAGTTGTTCTAGAAGGTAAAGCAAGTGATCTTTTAAATGATGAAAATGTTAAGAAAGCATACCTTGGTGCATAACAATTAAAATTAAAGTATTATAGAGTTTTTCTATAATACTTTTTTTATCTTTTTATTTGTAAATTTATATACTTCGTGATATGATGTATTGTGTAAGGAGGAGTATATATGGATATTCAACTGAAAAGAGGAATACTTGAAGTATGTGTGTTAAAAGCAATTAAAAAAGAAGATTCTTATGGTTATAAGATCATTAAAGATATGAAACCATATATTGAAATGAGTGAGTCTACGTTATATACAATTTTAAAACGCCTTGAACATCAGGAAATGTTGATTGTTAGAACTGAAGAATTTAATAGCCGATTAAGAAAATATTATCATATAACTTCTAAGGGATTAGAAAGATTAAATGAATTTGTAGAAGATTGGCGTGAATTAATGCTTATATATCAATTTGTGACAAAGGAGGATGTAAGTAATGACTAAGAGTGAATTTATTAATAAGATTAAAAGTAAATTATCTAATTTTCCAGAAAATATAGTAGATGATCGCTTAAGTTTTTATACTGAAATGATTGACGATTATATTGATGAAGGTATGACTGAGGTTGAAGCTTGTGAAAAACTAGGAAGTATTGATGAAATAGTTGAGAGTATTGCTGGAGACATACCACTAAAGGATATTGCTAAAAAGAAATTAGAAAAAAGAAGAAGATTAAGTGCGTTAGAAATTGTACTGTTAATTGTAGGCTTTCCTATTTGGTTTAGTTTAATAGCTGTAAGTGTTTCTGTTTTAATCACTTTATATGTAGCTCTTTGGAGTATCGTAATAAGCTTATGGAGTGTTGCTATATCATGTGGTGTAAGTTTTATTGGAAGTACTATTTTATTTATTATTAATTTGTTTAGTGGTAATCAAAGTATAGGATTTTGCTATTTAGGGCTATCTTTTATTCTATTAGGCATATCTTGTTTATTTGTTTTATTATCTAAGTATTTAACAGTGATTACTGTAAAAGTACCTAAATTCTTTTTTAAATGGATTAAAAGTTTATTTATAATTAAGGAGGATAAAAATGAAGAAAATAATTAATTTTATTATTATAGGTTCTATTGTTTTAGTATTTGCTGGAATGATTATTTTTGTTGTTGCATTAAGCACAAATAAAGAAGGAACAGGATTTTTTAATAATGGAAGTATTGTAAGTAATACTTATAAAGTAGATGAAGATTTTAATAATATTATTATTGAAGAATCAGTTTGTGACATTAATATTATATATAAAGAAAGTGATTCAACAAGTGTTATTTCAAAAGAACTTTCAAATATACCACATATTATTGAAGTAGTTGATAATACATTAACAATTAAAGAAAATGATCAAAGAGCTTGGTATGAAAAGCTATTTAATTTTTATGATACTGAAATTACAATTTATCTAAATATAAATACAATAAATGATTTAACTATTAACACAAAAACTGGTGATGTAAATGTTGCAGAAAAGTTAACTTTTAATAATGTAATTATTAATGGTAGTACATCTGATATTGAGTTTGATGCAGATTTAGCTCAAGATGTTAAAATAGAAATTAGTACTGGTGATATTGAAATAAACAATGTTTCTTGTAAAAATATGGATTTAAAGGTATCTACAGGTGATATTGAAATTGAAGATTTAAATTGTTTAAATGAACTAAAAATAAAAGTTTCAACTGGAGATGTAGAACTTAATAATATTAGTTGCATGGATTTTTATTCAACTGGAAGTACAGGTAGAATTATTTTAAATAATGTAATTACATCTAATAAAATGAATATTAAAAGAGATACTGGTGATGTTAAGTTAAATAAATGTGACTCATTAGACATTGAAATTGAAACGTCAACTGGAAGTGTTAAAGGGACGCTTCTTTCTAATAAGATTTTTAATGTCGATACGGATACTGGTAGGAAAGATGTTCCTAATTCAGTAAGTGGTGGTAATTGCAAAATTACTACTGATACTGGTGATATAATAATAGATATCGTAACTAATTAATATGAAGAATTATAACATAGTGGTATAAGTATGGTTAAATTATTAGTTTTTAATTTTGTTTTATTATTTTTAATAAGTGTTGGTATATTTTTATGTAAGAAGTTTATAAAAAAAGAAAAAAATAAAAATATAACTTTATTAATTTCTTCAATAGTAACAATTCTATTTCATTATAGTAGTTTTATTTATTTATGTTTTAAAGCTGGAGATACAGTAGGATATTTAAGACAAAATCCTAATCTAATGTTACCAATATATCCTTGTAATGTTGTAATGTGGGGTTGTTTAATATATGGATTAATAAAAAATAAAAATTCTAATGTTAGTTTATTCTTAGGTGATTATTTATTTTGGTTTGGAATCTTTTCTACACTAGTTGGAATGTTTGCGAATGTGGATTTCATTAATAATCCAACTTTAAAAGATTATGAAGTAACTAAAAGTATAGTAGCTCACGCAACTTTATTATTTAATATACTTTTAATTTATATCTTTGGATATATTAAAATTGATCTAATTAAAAATATGAAACATATTATTATTTCTGTTATATTGATGTTTATAATTGGATTATATTGTAATAAAATTTTTGAAGTATTAGTAACTATAGATGAAGCTAAAAATGTTAATTCAATGTTTATTCTGACATCACCATTTTCATCAGTTCCATTTTTAAAATATCCATTTATTGCAGCAGTGGCATTAATATTGTATTTTATCTTATTTTATATTTGTGAATTTTTTGTATATCCTAAAGGAAAAAGATGGTATAATAGAATTATAGAGAAACAAAATAAGTAAAATAATAGATTAAAAACCTTGAAGTGAATTTCAAGGTTTTTTTCTTGTTTTTAATATGCTTTTTATTTTAATTTTTGATATAATATATACAAGTAGAAAGAGGTATAATATGATTCAAGTATCAAGTCTTGCTATGCAATTTGATGGCAAGTATTTATTTAAAGATGTTAATTTAAAATTTGTAAAAGGTAATTGTTATGGGATTATTGGTGCAAATGGAGCTGGAAAGAGTACATTCTTAAGAATCTTATCAAAAGATTTAGAACCATCATTTGGAGAAATAATTATTGAAAAAAATCAAAGAATTAGTGTTTTGAAACAAAATCAAAATGCTTATGACGATTTAACAGTTATTGATGCTGTGTTAAAAGGGCATAGTAGATTATATAATATAATGAAAGAAAAAGAAGTATTATATAGTAAAGAAAATCTTACTGATGATGAAAATTATCATTTATGTGATTTAGAAATGGAATTTGCTGATTTAGATGGATGGAATGCTGAAAGTGATGCAGCAACACTTCTTAATAATTTAGGTATTGAAGATAGTCTTCATTATGAAATAATGGAAAACTTAGACTCTAAATTAAAAGTTAAAGTATTACTTGCTCAAGCATTATTTGGTAATCCAGATATTTTAATCTTAGATGAACCGACAAATAACCTAGATTTAAAAACTTGTGAATGGTTAGAAGATTTCTTAAATAATTTTGATAATATTGTCATTGTTGTAAGTCATGATAGACATTTCTTAAATAATGTATGTACACATATTTGTGATGTTGACTTTGGAAAAATTAAAATTTATGGTGGTAACTATGATTTCTGGTATGAGTCTAGTCAACTAGCACTTCAACAATTAAAAGATCAAAATAAAAAAGCAGAGGCTAAGAAAAAAGAACTTGAAGCTTTTATTGCAAGATTCTCTGCAAATTTATCTAAATCTCGTCAAGCAACATCACGTAAGAAACTATTAGAAAAGCTAAATATTGAAGAAATTGAACCTTCAACTAGACGCTATCCATACGTAGATTTTAAAATAACTCGTGAATGCGGAAATGATATTTTAATTGTTGAAAATTTAACAAAGAAACCTTATTTTGAAAATTTATCATTTACTGTAGATAAGAATGATAAAATTGTTTTCTTAAGTGATAATACATTAGTTACAACAACTTTATTTGATGTTTTAATGGGAAAAACAGAAGCTGACTTTGGAACGATTAAATGGGGAGTGACTATTACTAGTGATTATATGCCTGGTGATAATAGCGAATATTTTAATAAATTAGGGATGAATATGTGTGATTGGATTCGCCAATATTCTGGTGATGAACAAACTGATACGTTTGTTAGGGGATGGCTTGGTAGAATGTTATTTTCTGGTGATGATGTATTTAAAGAAGTATCAGTTTTATCTGGTGGAGAAAAGGTAAGACTAATGCTTGCTAAGTTAATGTTAAGTGGTGCTAATGTAATTTTACTCGATGATCCAAGTAATCATTTAGATTTAGAGACTATTACATCTTTAAATAATGGAATGGTTAGATATAAGGGTAATTTATTATTTACATCTCATGACCATGAAATTATTTCTACTGTTGCAAATAGAGTAATTTCATTTAAAAATAATGAAATAATTGATAGAAAAATGACTTATGAAGAATATTTAGAAAGGTTTGAAAGGGAACACTAATATGAAAAGACTAGTTAAATTATTATTTAGTTTTTGTTTATTATTTACTTTAAGCTTTGGTTTAATTGTAAATGCAAGTGAAAATGATTTTGAAGAGTTAGATGTTGTAAAAGAATCAACATTAGTAACTGATCAAGAATTAGATTGTGGTGTAAAATTATATCAAGTAAATACTACTGCATATAATGATGGAATTATTGATGATGCAAGACTTAACGATTATGTTGTATCATGGTTTGATTATGGTAATAATCCTAATGTACGTATTGTCAATTGGACTAGTAGTTTTATTGAAGATTGGGGTGGAGGTCAAGCTACTGTTCTTGCGAAAAAATATGAACAAACTCATCCTGGTTATTTAGTAATTGGTGCTGTTAATGGGGATTTCTTTCATATTAACGAAAATGATGAAGTTAATAATCTTTCAATGCAAGAAGGTGAAATGATTAAACCATATATTTGGGATGCACTTGGTATTGGTGTTCTTGGCTGGACTTATGATGGTAAGATGATTTCTGGAATTCCTACAATTTCAAAAAACATGTATTTAGAAGTCTTAGATAATGATGCAAATAAATTAAGTGAAACTCCTATTGCAAGTGTTAATAATGCAATTAGTGAAGAAGGAATAACAATTCTTTCAAAAGATATCGAAAAAAATGGTGAAATTAAATATGATTTTACTGGAATGACAGTTGTGGAGCTATCTTATACTCTTCATCGTTTTAGTTTAGATGGAAATGAAAATAATGACCGTTTATTCGTAAAAGGTGTTGTTTCAAACGTAAGTAAAGAATTAGGACAAAATACTGTTATTCCTCAAGGTAGCGTATATTTAGTTGCAAAAGATGATTCATTAGATCATATTAAACTTGGTGATAACTTAAGATGTCAATATCACTTAACAGGTGAGTGGGAAGATGTTTATAATACAACTGGTTATTATGCAAAAATATTAGATAATGGTACTTCTTTATTCTTTGAATCATCTAAAGATGATTATACAAATGTTGTAGGTGATCCTTTCTATATTAATTGTAAAAAGAATCGTACAATTGTTGGACTACGCGAAGATGGATCTACTATTTTTATGACAGTTGAATATCGTAAAGATGGTAATTACGGTGCATCTTATTATGAATGTGCTGAGTATTTAAGAAGTGTTGGTTGCACGGATGGATGGGTCCTAGATGGTGGAGGTTCTACTTCAATGGCTCTTCGTCAACCATCTGGTGATTTTAAACTAATTGCAGGTGGATCTGATGGCCATGAAAGAAGTAATGGTAACGCGATGTTATTAGTCGTAAAAGATCCAGGCATAACACCATACATGAGTAATGTTTCAAGATTTGCTGCAACAATTGATTTAATAGACAATGAGAGTCCTTTTAGAAAAGATGTATTTGATATTAAAATTGAAGTGAACAATGAAATCCATGATTATGATGGTACACCTATTACTTTTAATAACCTAACTGAAGATACAAAATATACTGCAACAATTCATTATAAGATGAACTTAGAAAATGGTGAAGTTTTTAGCGGAAAAGTTTATCGAACTTTTGAAACTTATGCATTTGCTGCACCAAGTATTATGTTTAGTGTTTTACAAAAATCTAATACTGAGCTTGTACTTGACCATACTGTATTTAAAAAAGATGGTGTAGAAATATCTAATTTCAAAATTCATCAAGGTGAAACTGAGTATGATGTTAATCCTGGTGAATCAATTCATGTTAAGAATCTAGAACCTTTAAAATCATATGAATTCTATGCTACATTTGATGCATTAGATCCTGAAACTGGTAATTCATATCCTGTTATTACTCCTATTTATGAATGTTCGACATTAAAAGATGCTCGTCCAATTATTACTAGTTTTAAACTTGTTAAACATGCAGGAACAGTATTAGAGTTTGAATATTCATATAGTGATGCAAAAAATCAAGTAGAATATGCATATATTGAGTTTTTTGGTTCTGTAAATAAAGTAGAAGGAACAAGTGGTGTTAAACGCTTCGAAGGATTTGATTTGACACAAAATTCATATACATTCACATTCAGATTAAAAACTGAAAATGGTGAAATTGTAAGTCATAAGATAGAACTTGCACAAATGGATGAACTTCCTCCAAGTGAAGAACTTCCAAATGAACCTCAACCTACAAAGAAAAAATGTGGTAAGAAGAGTGCTGAATTAGTAGTATCTATTATTTCAGTAAGTGCTGCTTGTGCTATTATTTTAAAAAAACGTAAATAAAAATAAGTAATTAGTAAAAATTAGTATTTTTACTAATTACTTTTTTCTTTAAATTTACAACTATAAACTTTAAATTATGTGGCATAATAAAAATGTATCTAGAACTTGCGAGGTGATAAAAATGAAATCAAATCTAGGTGCGTATATTGCAGGAGGAATGAGTGTTTTAGGAATTTGGCTAGTTTATGAAAATAGGCAAAGAATTGAATCTATGATGAAAAACATTACTGCAAAAGCTGATATGATGCTACAAGAAATGAAAAGTTGTTCTTGCAATAATAAAGAACAAGAATGTTAATTTATGAAAAGATAGTTTTTACTATCTTTTTTTATTTTGTAAAAGCAATTTTAAGTTTTTTGCGAAATATATAAGTGAGGAGGATAAAATAATGAAAAAAATCTTTTATATATTTTTAATATTAAGTTTTATTTTAACTATTTCTTCATGTAAAGAAGAAGAATATATTTTTAATCAAGGTGTAAATAATGAAAGTAATGTAACAATGTTAATTATTGATTTAAAAGGAGCGATAAAACTTCCTAATATTTATACAGTAAAAGAAGGTACAATTCTTTATGAATTAATTAATTTAGCAGGTGGGCTTGATGTAAATGCAGATGTTAGTAATATTAATCTTGCAGCAGTATTAACTGAGAATCAAATGATTACAATACCTTATAAAAAAGTAAATAATAACAGTCAAACATCTGATTTAGTAAATATCAATACTGCAACAGTAGAAGAGTTATGCAGTCTTCCAGGTATTGGTACTTCTAAAGCAAATTCAATTATTAATTACCGTATGAATAATGGTTTTTTTATTACAATTAATGATATAAAGAAAGTAAGTGGAATAGGTGAAGAATTATTTAATAAAATTAAAGAATATATTTGCGTTTAGAAATATTAAAAATTTAGGATTTTATATATTATTATTTTTAATATCCGTTATTTATCTATTTGTAAAAAAAGAATATTTTGTAATTTTATTTATTATTATTTTAATAATCTTATTCTATATTTACAATAAGACACTTCTTTATTATAGTTTGATATTTAGTTTTGTAGTTATCATCTTTTTAATTATTAATAATTATAATTTTAAAAAGAATTTAACTGACCAAATCGATTGTGTATGTAAAGTGATTAAAGTTGTTAGTTATGATGATTATGATAAAGTATATGTCAAAAACAAATATAATAATTTTATCTTTAATACAAGTGATGTTAAACTTTCATCTGGTGATGTTATTTATATTAAGGGTAAAATATTAAATATATCTAAAGCTCATTTTAAAGGAGGCTTTAATTATTATGATTATCTAAGATATCAAAATATTAAAGGGCAAATAGACATAGAAGAAGTAGTACTAATAAAACATAAATTTGGATTAAATATTTTTCATGAAAAAGTTAATAAATATATTAAAAAAACATTTAAAAAAGATAATGCACAGATTATTCAAGCATTAATTATTGGTGAAAAACATAATTTAAATGATGATCTAAATAATCAAATTAAGAAGGTAGGAATAAGTCATTTATTTGTAATTTCCGGGCTTCATATTGAACTTATTAATAAAGCATTAGACAAAATACTATCAATTATAAAAATAAAAGATAAAATTAAACATATTATAATATTATTAATATTATTTTTCTATTATATTTTAACAAGTTTTTTAGTTTCAATTCTAAGAGTAATTATTAGCTTTATTTTTAATAAAGTTTTAAAAAAATATTTTAAAGAGTTAACTCCAATTGATAAATTATCTTTTAATGCATGTATTGTTTTATTAATTAATCCATTTAATTTATTTTCTTATAGTTTTTTACTTTCATACATGATTGTTTTTGGTATTTTAATTATTAGCCCAAAACTAAAAAATAAAAAAGGAATAAAAAGTTTTTTATATAACAATATCTTTATTTCATTTACTTCAACCTTAATAAGCTTACCAATTGTTATTAGAATTTCACCTGATGTTAATATATTATCAATACTTTTTAATTTATTTTTTATTCCTTTTGTTTCATATATCTTATTACCATGCAGTTTTTTAGTATTTGTTATTCCTAAGTTAGAAATTGTATACGGATATATTGTAAACTTTTTTATAAGTATTACCTCATATTTAGCTAAAGTAGACATTTTAACTTTATCTTTTAGTTTTATTCCAATGATTTTGATAATTATTTTTTATATTTTATTTTTCTTAATATTTATTAATAAAACATATGGTAGGTATAAAAAAATATTAGTTTTTGTATTTATTATATATTTAATCTTTTTATTTTATTTACCATATTTTAATCCAACTAGTGAAGTTTCTTTTATTGATTTACCTTCTGGAGATGCAGTATTGATACATGAAGGATATAATAAAAAGAATATTTTAATTGATACAGGTGATTTAGAAGCTAGTGATTTAGTATTATTTTTAAAAAGTAAAGGTATAAAAAGAATAGATGCAGTAATTATATCACATGGGGATAGTGATCATATAGGAGGACTTAGAACGTTAGTATATGAATTTAAGATTAATAATATATTCCTAAGTTATTATGATAGTGTAAGTAAAGAAGAAATCAGTAAATATAGGCTAACAAAAACAAATATTTATTATTTGAAAGCAGGGGATGAGTTTTATATCGATAAAATGTACTTTAAAGTATTATGGCCAAGTAGTAATCAATTAGATGTTAATAATAATAGTTTAGTAATTTATAGTGTACTATTTAATACTAGATTTTTATTTACAGGTGATATCGAAAAAGAAGCAGAATATAAGTTAATTAAAGAAATAGGAAAGATAGAGGTTGATGTATTGAAAGTAGCTCACCATGGTTCTAAGACTTCTTCAACTGAAATATTTTTAAATAGTGTTAAGTTTAAATATGCTGTTAGTATGAATGGGTATAAAAATACATTTGGATTTCCACATAGTAGTGTTGTAAAAAGAATAAATTCTATAGAAAATGTTTATATGTTTAATACATTAGAATGTGGAACTATTACTTTTTATCGGAATAATAAGCGAAAAGACCTTAAAATATCAATGAGTTATAAATAATATGTTTTAACTATAAGAAGCATTAAATAAATATAAATTTTTTAATTCACATTTTTTCCAAAATATGATATAATGTATTTGTAATACATATGGTAATATATTAAATCTAGATGAGTTAAGTGAAATAGCAGAAATTAATCCATTTAGATATAAAGGTTATTACTACGACCAAGAAAGTAATACATACTATTGTAAATCAAGATATTATAGTCCTCTAGTATATAGATGATTGTCTTGAGATGATGTAGAATATTTAGATACATCAAGTGTAGAAGGATGTAATTTATATGTGTACTGTAATAGTAATCCAGTAATGGGATATGATCCAAATGGTAATTGGACTCTTTCGTTTAGTTTAAATATAAATTTGAATATCTTCTGGGTTTACTTCTGAAACTCCTAATATTGGTGTACTTGATGTTGGTGCTTTTTGTTTCTACACAAATTACTAAATTTTCTTCTGTTGATGAGTTGGAAGGCCTGTCAACTTATTTAGGTAGTGCAATTGGAGATGGGGCATATATTTCTGCTGATGTAATTACTGCTTTAGCTGATTCCGAACAAGATGATGAATTCATAGGTGCGCAAGTTGGTGTTGGGATAGGTTATGGAGTTGATGTCCACTGTATTAGAACAAAAACGATAACCATTATGAAAAATCCTAAAGGTTTAATTGGTAAGATTTTAGAATGGATATTTTGATTGTGGAGGTAAATAAAATGAAAAAGATATGGATGCTAATGGCTCCGATGTTAATATTGCTGTCTTTTTTTCAATTTATTGTTTCTGGTAAAATGGTTTCAAATTTTAGTGTGACATTAGATTTTGAAGAGAATAATGGAAGAATGATATATTTTGATGTTTCAGAAAATAACAAGTTATGTATTTCGTATGATAATTTTCAAGTTTACGAATATGATTTTAATGGAAAATTTATTAGATCTATAGAATATGAGACTAATGGTGGTAACATATATGCATATTATAAAAACGAAAATTTAGTTATTAATGATATTAGAAAAAATTTACATATTGTTATTGATGAAAATAATTTTTGTGTGGAGTCATTTGAATCAAATAATACTAATTCAGGCTTTTATATTGCTGATTCTTGTAATGAAGGTATAAAATTTACAAAAAACCTTTATGAATATCAGTATGTTAATCCTGATTTGTTTGCTAGAGTATTTGAAAATAAAAAACCTCATATTTCAGTTAGATTGGGAGATGAAACAATCATTAAAATTGAAGAAAGTACTGAGACATTATATGAATTTGTTCCAGTAATAATCCTTTTTGTTTTAGTTCCTACTCTATTATTTTTAAAAAGAACTAAAAAATTAAAACAAAAATTTAAGTAATCTTATATGAGGGCTGAAATAAAAAGTTACTTAAAATAATTTTTATAAATGATTAATAGCCCATGGATCAAATGGATATACAATAAAATACTTATATGATGATAGTAATTTATTACTAGGATTTATTTATAACAATGAAACAAATTATTACATAAGAACACTAACAGGTGAAATTTCAAAAATAGTAAACTCTAATGGAATAATTGTTGGTGAATACATTTATGATGCGTATGGTAATATATTAAATCTAGATGAGTTAAGTAGCATTGCAGAAATTAATCCATTTAGATATAAAGGGTATTACTACGACCAAGAAAGTAATAAATAGTACTGTAAATCAAGATATTATAGTCCTCTAGTATATAGATGATTGTCTTGAGATTATGTAGAATATTTAGATACATCAAATCCAATAGGTTGTAATATTAATTTTTAAATAAATAGTTGCTTTTACTTGTGAAAACATTAATTTTATGATATAATAAATGCGTGAATTCCTCGGAGGTGAAAATAATGGCAAACATTAAACAACAAATTAAACGAGATATTACAAATAAGAAAAGAAATGAATTAAATAGCTCATTTGATTCATCTGTTAAAACTGCTATGAAAGCTTTCGAAGCTTGTGTTGAAGCAGGAAACAAAGAAGAAGCTACAAAAGCTTATCAATTCTTATGTAAGAAATTAGACAAATCTGTAAGCAAGGGTGTACATAACAAACAATATGTTGCTCGTCAAAAATCTCGTTGTGCTAAAGCTTTAAATAAATTAGCATAATTACATTTAAGAAATCTAGATCTTTAAGGAGACTTAAAGATCTTTTTCTTTTTATAAAAAAAACTACTTATTAAATAATAAGTAGTTTAGTTGTTTAATTGTAGTAAAATAAGTTCTATACCAATGTTCTTATCAATTTTTCCTGACTTAATTTTATAGTCTAGATCTGCCATTTTAATGATATAATTTTCTAAATCTTCAATTCTAAAGTTTTTTGCATCTTTGACAATGTAGTAAGCTCTAGATGAAGATACATTATAAAATCTTGAGATATCGTGTTGGGAGTATCCTGCTTTAAGTAACTTTGCAGTTGTAAGTAGGTCTTTAAATGAGTTTGATATCATTGCGATAACCCCACCAATGTCTTTTGTTTGAATGGCTAATGTTTGATAAATTTTATTAGTTTTTATTAGGTCTTTTGCAATAATAGCTTTAATTAGATTAAATATTTCTTTGCTTAAATCTTTTGTTACAAGTAGTTTTACAACTTGTTCATCAATAATCCCACCATCATTTACGTAGTTCATAATTTTATCTAATTCATTTACCATTCTTACTTGGTCTGAATTTATGTATTCTAAGAATAAATTAATAGCACTATCTTTAATTTCGATATTTCTTGCTGCACAAGTTCTACTTATCCATCCTTTGATTTCGATTTCTTCTGAGTCTGAATAATCAATAATCATAGCATAGTTTTTAAGTGCTTTGTAGACTTCATTTGCTGGATTTGGAGTGATGTTTGTTGCATTAATAATAATGATGCTAGTTTCAACTGGGTTTTTTAGATATTTAATGAAGTTTTTTGCATCATTTGCAAGATCGCCTTTAGTAGTTAAAAAAGTAGGATTTCTTAAAATAATTATTTTTAAATCTTCTAAAAATGGAAGTGTACATGCGTCTTCTAATACTCTACTAAATGATGTTTGTTCCATATCATATTTTATAATTGATACTTGTTGTTTATCATAACTTGAAATTATTCTTGATATTCTATTTTGAATGAATATTTCAGCAGTACCTGTGAATAAATATAAATTCTCATCTACCATTTTGATACACCTCCTTAAGTTATAAATATTATATCATATTTTTTTAAAATAAAAAAGAAAAGTGTATAAAAGATAAAAAAAAGCACTAAAATAATATGAGGTGATATATATGGAAAATCAAAAAAATAACTTTAAATTACGAACTGATCTGGCATATGATAGTGTGTCTTTATATAGTTCAAAAGTAATTAATGGATTAAAAGAAACTAAAATTAATATTGAAAATATTGAAATAATAAAGCATGAAGTAACATCTGCTGCTAGTGAAATTCTAAGTAAAGCAGTTGGACTATATTATACAATTGATTTAAGTAAACATAATTTTCATGACCATCAAGTTTCAAATAAAATAGAAAATAGTGTTTCCTATGTATTAAAAGAAATGTTAAAAAGTAGAAATTTATTAGGAAAAAAAGCTTTAATTGTAGGACTTGGTAATGCTAATATTACTCCTGATGCAGTAGGTCCATATGTTGTAGATAATATAGTAGTTACAAGACATTTAGATGTAAATAGTGAACTATCTAATGGGTACAGTGTTGTATCAGCTATTAGTCCTGGGGTAATGGGAACAACAGGTATTGAGACATATGATATTATAGAAGCAGTTAGAAATAAAATTGATATTGATTATATTATTGTAGTTGATGCACTTGCATCATCATCGATTGCGAGGGTTAATAAAACAATACAAATTACTGATACAGGGATTCAACCAGGCTCTGGGGTAGGAAATAAACGCAAAGAGATTTCTTTTAGAACAATGAGAATTCCAGTGTTTGCAATAGGAATTCCAACGGTTGTTGATGCAGCTTGTATTGCGAGTAATACAATTGATTATGTAATAAAATATTTGCATTTAGAATATAATGATTTAGTACCACAAGTAAATAAATTATCACCTGGTAATCTAGATATTGAATTTGATTCTATTGAAGAACCAACAAATGAATTAAAAGAACATTTTTTAGGTAAAATTGGTTTATTATCGCAAGATGAACAAAAGAATTTATTTGAAGAGGTTTTATCTCCAAATGGATATAATCTTATGGTAACAAGTAAAGACATAGATTTAGAAGTAGAAGATTTATCTAAGATTGTTGCGTGGGGAATAAATAAATGTTTACATGAAAGTTTAGAGGGGGAATAAAGTGAAAAAGATATTTGTTTTAATTATAATTTGTTTTATGTTTTTATTTGGTCTTACGATTGGTGGTTCTTTTAATAAAGGAGCAAGTCAGTTATTCGAAGAAACTAAAGAAGAATTTGAAAATGAAATAGTTGTACCAGATAATAACTATCAAGCTATGCAGCTAGTACCTAATGATAATATTGTGAATAAAGCAGCAAAGAAGTTTGAAAAAATTATTGATAAGGTAATTGATAAGATATTTTCCTTTTTATCGTAAAAATAATCCTAAAAATATTAGGATTTTTTTTATTTTTGTAAAAGCAATTTTAAGTTTTCTTGCGAAATATATAAGTGTAAAAATAAAATTTACATATGTGAGATTTATTAAATAAAAGTAGTAATTGTTCTTGCAAAGAATTAGTTTTTTTGGTATAATATACTAAAAGAGGTGTTAATATGAATTTACCAAATAAACTATCACTTATTAGAATTATTTTAATACCAATCATTATGATTGTATATTGGATTGAACCATTAAGAAACCAAATGGTTTTTGATGGTGCATATCATTTATCACTAGCTAACGCAATTATTTTAGTGCTTGCAGTTGCTGGTGCATTAACTGATTTATTCGATGGAAAATATGCAAGAAAGCATAACTTAGTAACAGATTTAGGAAAATTCCTAGATCCACTTGCAGATAAATTATTAGTAGTAACATTATTAATAATTGTTTATGATCAAAGTAACTATTATGCTACCCTTTATCATTTTGAATCTGGTGGTGAAAAATTAGATTTACTAGTTAGATGGTGGATGGTTCTTGTTATTCTTGCAAGAGAATTTATGGTTACAGGTATAAGACTTGTTTCAGCTGGTAAAAAGCAAGTAATTGCTGCTAGCTGGTATGGTAAAGTTAAAACTACTTTACAATTTATTACATTAATTGTTTTACTTGCAGGATGTGCTGTTTTAGAAAACCCTGATACTGGAGAACTTGTTCCATATAATCCTATCTATGTTGTCTTTGTTTATATTTTATTAATTGCAACATTATTTATTACAATTTATAGTGGTTATGATTATATTGTTAAAAACATCGGTAACCTAAAAGATGATTCTGTTAAGAAAAAAAATAAATCTCATAAATAATTAAAGGAGAGAAAATATGGCTGAACGTAAAAGTGCTAAACAACTTCAAATTGATGAAGTAGAACAAAATGGAAAAAAAGATGAAAGAGAAAAAGCATTAGCTGAGACTTTTAAATCAATTGAAAAAACTTATGGAAAAGGTTCTGTAATGCGTCTTGGTGATGTAGTAGATGAAAAAGTAGAAGTTATTCCTTCTGGTTCAATTACTCTTGATGCCGCAATGGGTGTAGGTGGTTATCCTAAGGGAAGAATTATTGAAATCTTTGGTCCTGAATCAAGTGGTAAAACTACATTTGCATTACATGCAATTGCTGAAGCTCAAAAACTTGGCGGATACGCTGCATTTGTTGATGCAGAACATGCTCTTGATCCTGCTTATGCAAAATCTTTAGGTGTTGATATTGATAATTTAATTGTTTCTCAACCTGATGATGGGGAACAAGCTTTAGAAATTGTTGAAGCATTAGTTAGAAGTAATGTTATTTCTATTATTGTAATTGACTCTGTTGCTGCTCTTGTTCCAAAAGCAGAAATTGAAGGAGATATGGGAGCTAGTCATGTTGGTCTTCAAGCAAGACTTATGTCTCAAGCAATGCGTAAACTTGCTGGTGTCATTAATAAGAGTAAAACTATTGCAATCTTTATTAATCAAATTCGTGAAAAAGTTGGTGTATTATTTGGTAGTCCTGAAACTACTTCAGGTGGACGTGCATTAAAATTCTATTCAACTATTAGACTTGATATAAGACGTGTTGACCAAATTAAAGATGGAACTGAAGCAATTGGTAATTTAACAAGAATTAAGATTGTTAAGAATAAAGTTGCACCTCCATTTAGAACTGCTGAAGTAGATTTAATCTATGGTAAAGGTATTTCTAAAGAAGGAGAACTTTTAGATCTTGCAGTTAAATATGATATTATTGATAAAAGTGGTGCTTGGTTCTCTTATAAGGGCGAACGCTTAGGACAAGGTAGAGAAAATGTTAAAGAATTATTAAGAAATAATCCTAACCTTGCAGGAGAAGTTGAAAAACAAATTCGTGAACTATTATAAAATTAGAAAGAGAGATTAATATGAGTGGAAAAGTAGTAGTTTTTAATCATCCATTGATGACTCATAAATTAGCTATTATTAGAAATGAAAAAACTAACACAAAAGATTTTAGAGAAACTGTTAGTGAAATTGCAAATTTAATGGCTTACGAAGCAACAAGAGATTTACCAGTAAAAGAAGTAGAAGTTCAAACTCCTATCGCTGTTTCAAAAACAACAATGATTGATGGTGATATTGTTATTGTTCCAATTCTTCGTGCTGGCCTTGGTATGGTTGAAGGTATTCAAAGATTAATTCCTCAATCTAAAGTTGGTTATATCGGTTTAGCTCGTAATGAAGAGACTTTACAACCTGAACTTTATTATGCTAAATTCCCAACAAATATTGCAGAAGCAACTGTATTTGTAGTTGACCCAATGCTTGCAACAGGTGGTAGCTGTGCTAAAGCAATTGAAATTATTAAATCAAAAGGTGCTAAGAATATCATTTATATGGGGATTGTTGGAGTTGATGAAGGTATTAACAAAGTAAGAAAACAACATCCAGATGTAGATATTTTCCTTGCAGCAAAAGATGAAAAATTAAATGAAAAAGGATATATTGTTCCAGGCCTTGGTGACTGTGGAGATAGATTATTCGGTACAAAATAAAAAAATAGCCCTATGGGCTATTTTTTCTTAAAGTAATATTTATCAACAGCTTCTAAATATGAAAGTCTAGGATTAAATCCTCGCTTTACAAATACTCCATTATCTTTAATAAAATCATAAGGAATACTTTTTCTTCCACCATTTAAGCTTTCATTATATTTTTCGATTAATAATTTAGAAGGAAGGATATATACTTCATCAATTGAAGAAAATTCAATAATTAAAAAAGCAATTCCGCCTAATTTATCGATACTATCTAAATGTTTAATTTGATGTTCATAAATACGCTCAAAAGAAAAGTTTAATTCACGACATGATTTTGCTTCAAAATCAATATACTTTTCTTTATATATTCCATTATAGTCAGTTGTTGAAGGTGTTTTATAATATGCTTCAACAATTTTTGCTTTATTACGAGCGGGATAATCAACTTTAACAATTTGAACTGGAGTTGGTTTTTTATGTATTACTGCAATATTTTTATTTAAATAATACTCGTTACTTTCGTTTATCTCATCTTCAAAATCACTACCTAAATTTGCTTTTGTTAAGTTTTTAGATTTCTTTTGTTTTTTTTCTTCGATATCTCTTGTTGATCCATCTGGATATTTAAATAATTTCCCCATAGAGCCTCCTTTATACAAATAAATTTTATCAAAAAAATAAAGTAATTTCAAGAAAAAAAGACGATTAAATCAAAAAATAAATTATATGATTTTAAAACTTTTTAAAGATGTGATATAATAAATAAATAATAGGCTTAAAAATAAGCATTAGTAGAGGTATTTTATGTACAACAAGAAAATGTATCAATTAGGGTCAAATCCTTCTGCAATTAGAGATTTATTTGAATATGGTAAGAAAAGAAAACAAGAAATTGGAGACGATGCAGTTTTTGATTTTAGTTTAGGTAATCCTAGTGTTCCATCTCCAAGTATTGTTAATGAAACGCTAATTGATTTAATAACAAATACTGATTCATGTATGCTACACGGCTATACTTCAGCAGTTGGTGATTTAAAGGTAAGAGAAAGTATTGCAGAATATTTAAATAAAACTTATCATACAAGTGTAAATAGTAATTTAATCTATTTAACTGTTGGTGCTGCAGCATCCCTTACTATTTCTTTTAATGCTTTAGTAAATCCTGGTGATGAAATAGTAGTTATATCACCTTTCTTTCCTGAATATAAGGTATTTATTGAAAAGTCAGGTGCAAAACTTGTGATTACAGAAAGTAATCAAGAAACATTTATGCCTGATATTGATGAAATTAAAAAATGTATAAATAAAAACACTAAAGCTTTATTGATAAATTACCCTAATAACCCTACTGGTGTTATGATTGATGAAGAATCATTAAAAGCTTTATGCAAGCTATTAAAAGAAAAAGAAATAGAATATCATCATCCTATTTATTTAATTTCAGATGAACCTTATCGTGAATTATTATATAATAATAAACCATATTTGTTTGTAACAAATTACTATGATAATTCACTTGTATGTTATTCATTTAGTAAGTCACTTAGTCTACCTGGAGAACGTATTGGTTATATCTTAGTTAATCCAAGGTGTCTTAACGCAGAAGAAGTGTATTTTGCAGTATGTGGAGCTGGTAGAAGTTTAGGTTTTGTTTGTGCTCCAGCACTATTCCAATATATGATACCTAATTGTTTAGGTTATACATCTGATTTAAGTATATATGAAACAAATAGAGATATTTTATATCATGAATTATCAAGCATTGGATATGAAGTAGTAAAACCTGATGGTGCATTTTATTTATTTGTTAAAGCATTAGAAAAAGATGCAGTAAAATTTTGTGAAAATGCCAAAAAATTTGAATTATTACTTGTTCCAAGTGATTCATTTGGATGTAGTGGGTATATAAGAATTTCATATTGTGTAGATACTTCAATGATTAAAAGATCATTAAGTAGTTTTAAAGCATTATATGATAGTTATAAAGAGGTTTAAGAATGAGTAATTTAAATGACGCAAGAAAAAGAATAAATGCCATTGATAAAGAAATGGCAAAGCTATTTGTTGAAAGAATGAATGCTAGTAAAGAAGTAGCAGAATATAAAATGGAACATGGTCTTCCAATATATGACCGTATTCGTGAAGAAGAAGTAATAAAAAATAATACAGAATTAATTGAAGAAGATGATTTAAAGAAATATTATGTAATGTTTTTACAGGATTTAATGAATACTTCAAAAACTTATCAACAAGCGTTAATAAGTGGGTTAAAAGTAGGATATAGTGGAGTTCCTGGAGCATTTGGCTATATTGCAGCAAGAAGAATGTTTAGTAATGCTAATTTAGTAGCTTATTCTGATTTTTCAACTGCATATAAAGCTTGTGAAAATGGAGAAATCGATATTGTTGTTCTTCCTACTGAAAATAGTTATGCAGGAGATGTTGGAACAGTAATGGATTTAATGTTTTCTGGAAGTCTTTATGTAAATCAAATGATTGATTTAGATGTTGTACATAACTTAATTGCATGTGATGGCGCAACAAAAGATTCGATTAAAAAAGTATATAGTCATGCGCAAGCATTAGCACAATGTGCAGAATATATTCATTTAAATGATTTTGAAGAAGTTGAATATCCTAATACTGCAATGGCAGCTAAAATGATCGCCGAAAAGGCTGATCCTACAATTGCTGCAATAGCTTCTGTCGAAACAGCAGAATTATTTAATTTAAATGTAATTGAAAAAAATATTAATGCAAGTCGTAATAATACGACTAGATTTGCAGCATTTTCTAGAGTGCAAAACCTACCAAATAGAACTGCTAAAATGGGAGAGCATTTTATTTTAGTATTTACAGTAAAAAATGAAGCTGGTGCACTTGCTAATGCACTTAACATTATTGGTTCTCATGGTTTTAATATGCGTACTTTAAGAAGTAGGCCAATGAAAGAACTAATGTGGAATTATTATTTCTATGTTGAACTTGATGGAAATATTAATACTACAGATGGAACTGATATGTTAAAACAACTTTCATCCATGTGTGATAGATTAAAACTTGTAGGAGCTTATACTTCAAGAGTTTATAAATAAAAGAGGTGAGTAATATGATTTTATCAGTTAATAGCAAAGATTTTAGCTATGATATCGTAGTTGAAAAAGGGTGCTTACTAAATGCAAAAGATTATCTAAATTTAAATAGAAAAGTTTTAATTATTACTGATAGTGGAGTACCTACTAGATATTCTGAAATTATCTTAAAACAATGTCTTGATGGGTATATTTATACCTTTGACCAAGGTGAAGAGAATAAATCATTTAAAACATATCAAGATATTCTTTCATTTTTAATTGATAAATCATTTACAAGAACTGATGCAATAGTTGCAGTAGGTGGAGGTGTAGTGGGCGATTTAAGTGGCTTTGTTGCAGCTACTTATATGCGAGGAATTGACTTTTATAATATTCCAACAACCCTTTTATCTCAAGTAGATTCTTCAATTGGTGGTAAAACAGCAATTGACTTTGAAGGTGTTAAAAATATTATTGGTGCTTTTTATCAACCTAAAAAAGTATTAATTGATTCAACAACCCTTTTAACATTAGATAATCGACTTCTTAGTGCAGGTCTAGCTGAAAGCATTAAAATGGCTGCAACTTTTAGTGAAGAATTATTTGATTTAATAAAAGGGCCAAATCAATTAATGAATAAAATTGATGACATAATCATTCAATCACTTAAAATAAAGAAGTATGTTGTTGAAAATGATCCATATGAAAAGTCATTAAGAAGAGTACTTAATTTTGGGCATACAATTGGACATGGCATTGAAGCATCCTTAAATGGTAAATTATACCATGGTGAATGTGTAGCACTTGGAATGCTGTATTTTAGTAGTGATGAAGTAAAATTAGAATTAATTAATGTATTAAAAAAATATAATTTACCTACTAGTTATGACTTTGATAAAAATGTTGCTTATAAATATATTACTTTAGATAAAAAAGCTGTTGGTGAATATATAAACATTATTAAATGTGAAAAAATGGGAACTTTTGAAATTTGTAAAGTTCATAAGAATGATATTTTAAAATTATTAGGAGGGTTTAATGAGTAATTCAATTGGTAAAAGTGTAGTTCTTACTTTATTTGGAGAAAGCCATGGTCCTTATATTGGAGTTGTAATTGATGGATTATCTGCGGGATTAGTTGTTGACGAAGAGTTTATTAATCTTCAACTTTCTAAAAGACGACCAACTCTTGCAATAGAGACATCTCGTGTTGAAAAAGATAATTATGAAATTATTAGTGGTGTCATGAATGGTTATACAACTGGAATGCCTTTATGTATAATTATTCCTAATGAAAATGTAAGAAGTAATGATTATGAAAAAAATCATGGTCTTGCAAGACCTTCACATGCTGATTATGTTGCTCATATGAAATATCATGGTTTTGAAGACTACCGTGGTGGAGGTCATTTTTCAGGGCGTCTTACTGCAGGGATTGTCGCAGCAGGAGCTATATGCCTTGATGCACTTAAGAAAAAAAATATCTTAATTGGAACACATATTTTAAGATGTGGAAAAGTTTATGATACTAATTTTAATGATGTAGAAGAAGAGATAAATTTAATTAATAACAAAGACTTTCCTGTTATTTCAAATTGTGAAAAAGAAATGGCTGATGAAATCTTTAAAGTTAAAATGGATAATGATTCAATTGGTGGTATCATTCAAACTGCGATATGTAATTTACCTGTTGGTCTTGGTGAACCTTGGTTTGATTCATTTGAAGGAATTATTTCTAATGCGTTATTCTCAATTGGTGGTATTAAAGGGGTAGAATTTGGAGCTGGATTTGGTTTTGCAGATTTAACTGGTTCAACTGCTAATGATTCATTTACTTATAAATTGGGAAAAGTTGTAACAAAAACTAATAATTCTGGTGGTATTAATGGTGGAATTACAAATGGAATGCCTGTAATATTTAATTCTGTGGTTAAACCTACTCCATCAATTTCTAAACCACAAGAAACAATAGATTTTATAAATGAAACTGATGCAACACTAGAAATTGTTGGACGTCATGATCCTGCAATCATTAGAAGGCTTTGTATTGTAGTTACAAGTTTAGTTGCGGTAGTGGTTTGTGATATTCTTACACAAACATATGGAAAAGATTATTTAAATTAAAAGAGGAATGATTTATGAAATACGGATTAATTGGTGAAAAACTTGGACATAGTTTTTCTAAAGAGATTCATGAAATGATTGGATATTATAAATACGAAATACATGAAGTTGCAAGATGTGATATTGATAAATTCATGAAGGAAAAAGACTTTGTAGGAATTAATGTAACAATTCCTTATAAAGAAACAGTTATTCCGTATTTAGATGAAATATCTCCACAAGCATTATCAATTGGTGCTGTTAATACTATCGTAAATGTAAATGGTAAGCTTTATGGTCATAATACTGATTATTTTGGAATGCTTGCATTAATAAAGAAAAATAATATTGATTGTAAGGATAAAAAAGTTTTAATTTTAGGTACTGGTGGTACAAGTAAGACAGCCTATGCTGTGGTGAAAGATTTAGGTGCAAAAACAATTTTAAAAGCATCAATTAATGGTGAAGTAAATACGATTACTTATGAAGAAGCGGTTAATGTTCATAACGATGTAGAAGTAATTATTAATACAACTCCAGTTGGAATGTATCCTAAAAATGATGGATGCATTATTGAACTTTCAAAGTTTAATAAGTTAACTGGTTTAATTGATGTTGTATATAATCCTTTAAGAACTAATTTAGTTCTTGATGCAAATAGTTTAAAGATTCCATCAGAAGGTGGATTATATATGCTTGTTGGACAAGCTGTTTATGCATGTGGATTATTCTTAGATAAAAATATTGATTTAAGTATTATTGATACAATCTTTAATAAATTAAAAAGTGACAAAGAAAATGTAATATTAATTGGTATGCCTTCTAGTGGTAAAACAACAATTGGAAAAATATTAAGTGAAAAATTAAATAAAAAATTAATTGATACAGATGATTTAATTGTTAATAAAATTGGTATGAGCATAAAAGATTATATGAATAATCACACAGAAAAAGAATTTAGAGATGTAGAAACAGAATGTGTAAAAGAAGCTGCTAAAATGTCTAATGTTGTTATTGCAACAGGTGGTGGGGCTATTTTAAGAAGTGAAAATGTCAAAGCTTTAAAACAAAATGGAAAACTTTATTTCTTAAAGCGTGATTTAGAACTACTTACGCCAACTGATTCAAGACCTTTTTCAAGTGATTTAGAGTCTTTAAAGAAGCGTTACATTGAACGTTTACCAATTTATGAAAGTGTATGCGATAAATGTATTGATAATAATGGTGGTATTCTTAGTGCAATAGAAGCTATAATAGGAGATAAAAGATGAAGTTATTAGTATTAAATGGACCAAATTTAAATTTCATTGGAATTAGAGAACCTGAAATTTATGGAAAAGAAACTTATAGTGATTTATGTGACTATCTAAATGACTATGCAAAAAAGAATAATATTGATCTTGAAATTAAACAATCTAATCATGAAGGTTATTTAGTAGATTTTATTCATCAAGCATATTTTGATAAAGTAGATGGTATAATTATTAATCCTGGTGCATATACACATACAAGTATCGCACTTTTAGATGCAATAAAAAGTGTATCAATCGAAACTATTGAAGTACATCTATCTGATGTTACAAAAAGAGAAGATTTTAGACAAGTAAGTTATTTAAGAAGTGCTTGTGTAAAATCTATTATGGGAAAAGGCTTTAAGGGCTATATTGAAGCAATTGATTATTTTTTAAATAAGTAATTAAAGAAAGGAGGGCCCCCTATGAAAAAACATATTAATATTTCAAATGCAAAAGGGATTGTTATGGCGCCTCCTTCAAAAAGTTATGCACACCGTATTTTGATATGTGCTGCTTTATCTAATGAAGAAGTAGAA
Organism: Bacilli bacterium; assembly: GCA_017937305.1. Lineage (GTDB taxonomy): Bacteria > Bacillota_I > Bacilli_A > ML615J-28 > CAG-313 > UBA1737. The sequence goes on along the minus strand of JAGBDV010000010.1, from coordinate 19,718 downwards.
ATATCTAATATTGAACTCTCAAATGATGTTACTGCAACACTTAATTGTTTAAGAGTTCTTGGTACAAGTTATGAATATGATTTAGAAAATAAGTGTATTAAACTATTTAAAAGTACTCCTTTAAATGAAGAACTAAAATCACTTGAAAGTGGTAGTACACTAAGATTTATGATTCCTTTATCAATAGTAAAACAAAACTGTGTAACCTTTACTGGTACTAAAAGGCTTATGGAAAGAGGTCTTGGAATTTATGAAGAAATATTTGATAATCAAGGAATTAAGTATTTAAAAACTGATACTTCTATTAAAATATCAGGTGCTTTAAAACCAGGATATTTTAAGGTTTTAGGTAATGTTAGTAGCCAGTTTATTAGTGGATTATTATTTAGTCTACCTTTATTAAAAGAAGATAGTATAATTGAAATTATTCCTCCAATTGAAAGTATTGATTATATTTTATTAACGATTGATGTACTTAATAGGTTTGGGGTTACAGTTATTAATGATTTAAAAAATAACAAATTATATGTAAAAGGAAATCAAAAATATTTACCCGTTAGTACTAGTGTTGAAGGTGATTATTCTAATGCAGCATTTTTAGATGCTTTTAATTATTTAGATGGTAGTGTCTTAGTAAAAGGACTTAATAGTTCATCACTTCAAGGAGATAAAGCTTATATAGATTATTTTAAGATTTTAAAAGAAAATGAAATGCCAACTATCGATATTTCAAATACAATTGATTTAGGACCAATTTTATTTGTAATGGCAGCTTTAAATAATGGAGCTAAATTTACTGGAACTGCTCGTCTAAAGATTAAAGAAAGTGATCGCGTAAAGTGTGTATGTGATGAACTAAGTAAATTTGGTGTTGATTATGAAATTGGGGATAATTATTGTATTATCAAAAAAAGTAATCTTCATAAACCAAATGTTTTTATTGATTCACATAATGATCACCGCTTAGTTATGGCATTTACTGTAATGTTATCTAGATTTGGTGGTGAAATTTTAGGTGTAGAAGCTGTTAATAAGAGTTTTCCTTCATTTTTTGATATTGTAAGACAACTTGGAATTGAGGTGCAAGATGAATAATTTAACAAATAAAAAGATTTTAATTGTTGGGCTAGGCCTAATGGGTGGTTCATACGCAAGTGTATTAAGTAAAAAAGGATACTTTGTAGGTGCAGTTACTAAAGATGAATCATCAATTGATTATGCGTTAAATCATAATATCATTAAAGAAGGAACAACTGTTGTTTCAAAAGAGTTTATTGAAAAATATGATTTTGTAGTGTTTGCGTTATACCCTAAAATTTTTGTAGAATGGATTAAAAACTATCAGCATTTATTTAAAAGTAATATTGTAATTACTGATGTTACAGGGATTAAGTCTGAAATTGTTTATAAAATTCAAACAATTTTAAGAAAAGATATTGAATTTATTCCAGCTCATCCTATGGCAGGGCGTGAAGTATATGGGGTAGAAAATAGTGATCCAAATATGTTTAAAGGTGCTAACTATATCATTACTCCAACTTCTGAAAATTCAGAATATGCAGTAGAACTTGCGAAAGAATTAGGAGAAATTTTAGAGTTTAATAGTATTTCTGTATTAACTCCTGAAGAACATGATGAAATGATTGGTTTTTTATCACAACTTACTCACTGTATAGCTGTTGCGTTAATGACTTGTAAAGACTCTAGATATTTAGTTGACTATACAGGTGATTCATTTAGAGATTTAACTAGAATTGCAAAAATAAATGAAAATATGTGGAGTGAATTATTCTTAATGAATAAAAATCAATTATTATCACAAATGGATTTATTTTTAAAACAATTTAAAGAACTTCGTGATGCTTTAGCAAAAGAAGATGAAGAAAAAATGAAAGAAATTATGAGACTTTCAACTGAAAGAAGAAAATATTTTGACAAGTAGGAGATTATACTTATATGAATATGAATTTTAAAAGAAAACTACCGATTCCAAAAGAAATTAAAGAAATGTATCCAATTTCTGAAGAAGGTGCTTTAGCAAAAGAAAAGAATGACTCAGAAATTGCAAAAGTATTTAATGGAGAAAGTGATAAATTAGTTTTAGTAATTGGACCTTGTTCTGCAGATAGAGAAGATGCAGTAATTGAATACATTACAAGACTTAGAAAACTACAAGAAAAAGTAGAAGAAAAGATTGTTATTGTTCCACGTATTTATACAAATAAACCAAGAACTACAGGTGCTGGATATAAAGGAATGTTACATCAACCTAATCCTTTAGAAGACCCAGATATGTTAAAAGGTATTATTGCAATAAGAAAATTACATATGCGTGCTATTAACGAAACTGGTTTTTCATGTGCAGATGAAATGTTATATCCTGAAAACCATCGTTACTTAAATGATTTATTATCTTATGTTGCAGTAGGTGCAAGAAGTGTTGAAAATCAAGGTCACCGTTTAACTGCTAGTGGAATCGATGTTCCTGTTGGTATGAAGAATCCTACTGGTGGAGATATTACAGTAATGCTTAACTCTATTAAAGCTGCACAAGGTTCTCATACATTCTTATATCGTGGATGGGAAGTAGAAAGTAGTGGTAATCCTTTAGCACATGCTATTTTACGTGGTTATGTTGATGAAAGAGGACATAGTGTTCCAAATTATCACTATGAAGATTTACAATCACTTTGTGAAATTTATACAGAAAAAGATTTTTTAAATCCTGCTTTAATTGTTGACTGTAACCATGCTAATTCAGGAAAAAAATATGAACAACAAATTCGTATTGCAAAAGAAGTGTTACATAGTACAAGACATAGCGATGATATTAAGAAGTTAGTTAAAGGTTTTATGATTGAGTCATATTTAGTAGATGGTTGCCAAAAAGCATCAGAAGGTGTTTATGGGAAATCAATTACTGATCCTTGTTTAGGATGGGAAAAAACAGAAAAATTAGTATTAGATATTGCAGAGTTAAGAAAGTAATGAGGAAATAAAATGAATAATACTTTAGAACAATTATTGCTTGGTAATAAGAAATATTTAACTGAATGTGCTTATACTGGTGATATAACATCTAATAGAAGGTGTGATACTTCGTTGCATGGACAACATCCTAAAGCAGTTGTAATTACATGTTCTGATTCAAGAGTAGTTCCTGAAATCATTTTTAATGCAGGGATTGGTGAAATATTTGTAATTAGATGCGCTGGTAATGTAATGGATGATACAATCTTAGGTAGTATTGAATATGCAGTAGAGCATTTACATTCTGACTTAGTAATGGTTTTAGGTCATTCATGTTGTGGCGCTGTTACTTCTACAATTAATTCTACTCCTGCTGGATTTACTAAAAGAATTACTGATAAAATTAAAGAAGTAATTAAAGAAGAATCAGATATTGAAAAAGCAGTAAAAATTAATGCTTTAGCGCAAGTAAAGCTTATTAAAAACGTACTAAAGTTTGAAGATAATGTATCAGTTTGCGCAGCAGTTTATGATATTAAAACTGGCGAAGTTGAAATTTTATAAGAGGATAATAAAGGGTTAGAAATAACCCTTTTTACTTTGTTTTTTTGTAAAAATATTTTATAATACGATTGCTTGCATAAAATAGAGATTTGTGGTATAATAAGATTGTATGGAAATTATTACATATAATTAAATTTATGTTTTAATTAATGTGTTTATATATAAATAATTTAAATACATAAAAAGAATAATACGAAAAGGAGAAAGAAGAATGGTACAAATTTGGGTATTAATTCTTTCTATAGTATTATCACTTGGTGTAGGTGCTCTTGTAGCTGGTTACTTAATGTATACTAAAGGTAAACAAGAAGTTGAACAAAAATTTGTACAACTTGGTAAAGATGCTACAAAGATTATTGATGATGCAAAAGCTGAAGGCGAAAAGAAAAAGAAAGAACTTATTTCTGAAGGAAAAGCTGAAGTTGCATCTTTAAAGAAAGAGCATGAACAAGAAGTACGCGAAAAGAAAGCTGAACTACAAGAAGAGGCTAAGAAGTTAGAAAGACGTGAGACTAGTTTAGACAATCGCTCAACAAATCTAGATAAAAGAGAAAGTAATTTAGAACAAAAAGAAAATAAACTAGAACAACGCATTTATGACATTGAAAAGCGTAGTGATAAAATAGAAGAATTAATTCTAGAACAAGAAAAGAAATTAATGGAAATTTCTGGGTACACTCAAGATGAAGCAAGACAAATCGTTATGTCACGTCTTGAAGAAGAAATGCATATGGAAATGGCTCTATATGTTAAAGAAGAAGTTGAAAAAGCTAAATATGAAGCTACTCGTAAATCACAAGTTATTTTAGCTAATGCTATTCAACAATATGCAAATGAAACAATTTCTGAAAAGACTGTTTCAGTTGTATCACTACCTAATGATGAAATGAAAGGTAGAATTATTGGTCGTGAAGGTCGTAACATTAGAACAATTGAACAAGTTACAGGTGTTGATTTAATTATTGATGATACACCTGATTCAGTAGTAATTTCATGTTTTGATCCAATCAGAAGAGAAATTGCTAGACGTACACTTGAAATCTTAGTTACTGATGGTCGTATTCAACCACCTAGAATTGAGGAAGTATTCCAGCGCTGTACTAAGGATATTGAAAATGAAATTCGTGAAGAAGGTGAAAAAGCAGTATTCGAAGTTGGTATTGGTAAGATTCATCCAGAACTTGTTAAGTTAATTGGTAAGATGCATTTTAGAACAAGTTATGGTCAAAACGTATTGTTCCACGCAAAAGAAGTTGCATTCTTAGCTGGTAAGATGGCTGCTGAAATCGGTGAAGATGAAATCTTAGCACGTCGTGCAGGTTTACTTCATGATATTGGTAAAGCTACAGACCATGAACAAGAAGGAAGCCACGTTGAAATCGGGATTGAAATTGCAACTAAATTTAGAGAACATCCAACAATCATTGATGCAATAGCTTCTCACCATGGTGATAAAGAAGCTGAAACAGTTATTGCACATTTAGTTGCAGCAGCTGATACATTAAGTGCTGCTCGCCCAGGTGCAAGAAGTGAATCACTTGATAACTATATCAAACGTCTTGAACAATTAGAAGCTTTAACAAAAGAATTCAAGGGTGTTGATAAAACTTATGCTTTACAAGCAGGCCGTGAAGTAAGAATTATTGTTAAGCCTGAAGAAATTACAGATGCTGAAGCTTACCTTTTAGCACGTAATATTAAAAATAAAATTGAGCAAAATATGAATTATCCTGGTACTATTAAAGTAACAGTTATCAGAGAAACAAGAGTTCAAGAGGTTGCTCGTTAGAAAGATTTAAAACAAATGAAAATTTTAATCATTGGAGACATTTATTCAAATAGTGGTCGCTTAATGGTTGAAAAGTATTTACCTAAAGTGAGGGAAAAGTACAATATTAATTTCATTGTTGCAAATGGAGAAAATATCGCTCATGGTAATGGTATCACTGAGCGATATTATCATTTTCTACTAGATCAACATGTTAATGTTGTAACAATGGGGAATCATACTTGGGGTAATGCTGAGATCTTTAAGTTTATTAATGATGCAAAAGTATTAGTAAGACCACTTAACTACCCAGAAGGAACACCTGGTGTGGGTTATGTTACAGTAAAATATAATCAAACAACTATTACAGTATTCCAAGTAATGGGAAGAACATTTATGAATCAAGCACTTGATTGTCCATTTCAAGCTACTGAAAAGTTATTAAAAGAAGTTAAAAGTGATATTTATATTTGTGATTTCCATGGTGAAGCAACAAGTGAAAAGATTGCATATGGATATCATTTTGATGGAAGAGTTAATATTATTGTTGGTACTCATACTCATGTTCAAACAAATGATGCAAGAGTATTAAGTAATGGTACAATGTATATGACAGACCTTGGAATGACTGGGGCACTTGATGGTGTAATTGGTGTTGAAAAAGAAGGCATTATAAAGAAGTTCTTAACTGGGATGCCTGTTAGACATAACCCAATGGAAAAAGGATTAAAACAATTCTGTGGTTTAGTTGTTGATATTGATGAAAAATCGCGTAAAGTGACAAAATATGACATTATAAATATGGTAGAATAAATTTGTAAGGCAAAAATATGCAAAATAAATTTACTAGGGGGTACCATAAAAATGGAAGTATTAAAAGTTTCATCTAAATCAAAACCAAGTTCAGTTGCAGGAGCACTTGCTAATGCATTTCGTGAACGACCAACTGTTGAAATTCAAGCAGTTGGAGCAGGATCTTTAAATCAAGCAATTAAAGCTATTGCTATAGCAAGAGGATATGTTGCACCAACAGGAAAGGATTTGGTTTGCGTTCCAGCATTTAGTGATATTATTATTGATGGAGAAGAACGCACAGCTATTAAACTTATTGTTGAAGCAAGAAAATAAGTTGGCAATGCCAACTTTTTTAAAAACTAGAGGAATTAATTATGAACTTACCAACTTTATATACTAAAAGACTTATAATTCGTCCACTTGCAGTAAGTGATGCAGAAGATATGTATGAATATGCCAAAACAAATCTTGTTGGTCCGAAAGCAGGATGGGCACCACATATTAATTTAAATGAAACATTTACAATTTTACGTAACATGGTTTTATTTAAACCACAATATGAACTTGGCAATTGGGCTATTGTTGATAAAAATACAAATAAAATGATTGGCACAATTGAACTTTATAATTATATTCCTAACTTTAAAGCAGAGCTTGGTTATGCTTTAAATCCCGCATATTGGGGTCAAGGATTAGTAACTGAAGCAGGCTTAAAAGTATTAGAATTTGGCTTCGATAATCTTGAACTAAAGAGAATTGAAGCTGGGACTTTCCTTGATAATTATCAAAGTCAAAGAGTTTGTGAAAAACTTGGAATGACTCGTGAGGGAGTTCAAAGAAATGGTTATATCAGATATGATGGTGTTATCTTTGATAAGGTAGTGTATGGTATAACTGTAGAAGAATATCGAGATTTTATTAAAAACCATTAGAAAGAATAATTATATGAAGAAAGATATAAATTATATAAACGCAATAGAACCATCAATAAAAGAAGCTCGTAAAAGAAGAGGAGCAGAAGTTTTAATAAATAACTTTATATTAGAGCCTAAATATATAAATCTAGGCGCAGGTAAAAAGTATTTACTAAAAACTTATGGTTGCCAAGGTAATCTTGCAGATAGTGAAAAGATTGCGGGCATCTTAGAAATGATGGGATACGTTGAAACAAATGATGAATTAAATGCTGATTTTGTTCTTTTTAATACATGTGCAATTAGAGAAAATGCTGAAGAAAGAGTGTTTGGAGAAATTGGTAGATTTGAAAAATTTAGAAAAAAGAATCCAAATATGCTAATAGGTATTTGTGGATGTATGCCACAAGAAGAACGCACTGTAAATAAGATTAAGAAGACTTTTCCACATATTAATATCGTTTTTGGAACACATAATATTGCAGAACTTCCAAAGTTCTTGTTTAACGCAATCGAAGAACAACAAAAAACTTTAGAAGTATTATCTATTGAAGGACATATCTATGAAGATGTTCCTGTAAAAAGAGATCATCCTAAAAAAGCTTGGGTGAATATTATGTATGGATGTGATGAGTTCTGTACTTATTGTATCGTGCCTTACACAAGGGGTAAAGAAAGATCACGTCGTCCAGAAGCAATTTTAAATGAAGTAAAAGAACTTATCAAGCAAGGTTATGTTGAAGTAACATTACTTGGACAAAATGTTAATGCCTATGGTAAAGATTTAAAAGATCTAAATTATACATTCGCGGATCTTTTAAAAGACTTAAATAAACTTGCGATCAAGCGAGTACGCTTTACTACATCTCATCCAAGAGATTTAGATGATGCGACTATTGATGCAATGGCACTAGGTGGTAACATTATGCCTCATCTTCACTTACCTGTTCAATCTGGAAATAATAGAGTATTAAAAGCGATGAATCGTAAATATACTCGTGAAGATTATTTAGATAAAATTAAGAAATTAAAAGAAAAAGTTCCTGGTATTAGTATTACTACTGATATTATTGTAGCATTTCCTGGTGAAACTAAAGAAGAATTTCTTGATACACTTTCTTTAGTTGATGAAGTTGGTTACGAAGGAGCTTATACATTTATTTATTCACCACGTGAAGGAACACCTGCTGCTACATACGAGAACTTATTAACTGAAGAAGAAAAACATCAAAGATTAAATCAATTAAATGAAAGAATTAATGATGGTTTCTTAAAAGGTAGACTTCGTTTTGAAGGAGAAGTTGTTGAAGTATTAGTTGATGGACCAAGTAAAAATAATCCTAATATGATGACAGGATATACTCCTCATAATATGTTAGTAAATTTCGAAGCTCCTAATGCTTTAGTTGGTGATTTAGTAAATGTTAAAATTATTAAAGCTTATTCTTGGCATTTACTTGGTGAATTAGTAAAATAGAAATTAAATAAAAAAGAACGATTATAAAAAAGTAATCGTTCTTTTGGTTTAAAGGTATTATATGCAACAAAAAACATTAATAAAAACAGTAAATAAAATTAAAAATTTAAATATTTTAGATATAAACCAAATCCAAAATGAAGAAGGTAGTGGTTATTATAATGTTTGGAAAGTAGTTACTCTTGATTCAAAGTATATATTAAAACAATGTACTGAAAATGAATTAAACAATTATAATAATTTAAAAAGTTCTTGTATTCCTAAATTTTATGGATATACTAAATACTATAATAAAATTTATATATTATTAGAATATATTGATGGTAGTGATTTAAGAAACGGTTCACTAGATAAAAATATTATTGGATTAGATACAATAATAGAGGTACAAAAAGCTTACTTAAATAAAGAAATCGAATTATCGGATAGTTTTGAAGATGAATTAAATAGAATTAATAAACGATTTGATTACCTTCTTGATGAAAGGTTAAAAAATAAATATAATGAATTCATTGAAGTATACAAAACAAGTATCAAAACTGTATGTCATAATGATTTACTTCCTTTTAATATGATTATATCTAATAATAAAGCATATTTAATTGATTTAGAAAATGTTGGGTATTTACCATATCTAACAATGTTTTCAAGGTTTATCGCTCATTATAAAGAAGAAACAGGATATTTATTTTATTTAGAAGAAAATATTAAACAAGAATTAATTAAATATTATTATGACAATTTTGTATCATTATTAAATATTAGTTATGATGAATTTCTTCATGATTTAGAGTTATTTTTATTTTTTGAATATACTGAATGGATTTATGTTTACAATAAATACAATCTAAAAAAAGATGAAAGATATTATTATTACCTATCTAAAGCAAACGAGTTAATATAAAAAAACATTAATTAAGGGACTAAACATGTTCCTTAATTTTTTTTGTAAACGTTTTTATTACTTTATTACTTTACTTCAGTAAAGTAATAAAGTATAATGATGGTATAAATTGAAAGGAAATGATATTATGAAAAAAATTTTAACAGTAATGATTGCTATAATCTTTGGGTTATTAGTTTCAGGATGTAGTAAAGAGAAATTAAATTTTGGAAAAGAACTAGTAAAAGTTGATGGAATGATTGATATTTTAACAGAATTACAATCTAAAAATAGCGATGTAGGTGTAATGGATTCTATAATGGCTGGATATTATATTAATAAACAATATTCTGATAAGTTAATGATTATACCTGATTTAGAATTAACTGATGAAAAATATGGTATTGCAGCAAGAAAAGATGGTGCATATACTGCTAAAATGATCAGTAAAACAATTATTGATTTATATATTGATGGTACCGTTCAAGACATTGCAAATAAATATGGATTAATAGATTCTCTAGCAATAGATGAAAATACAAATATCGATTTAAGTGATGAAACTGGAAAGAGTGATTTTGATAAAATAATTAATAGTGGAACTTTAGTAATTGGTTATACAATATTTGCTCCTATTGCTTATGAAGAAGAAAATGAATTAATAGGGTTCGATGTGGATCTAGCTAAAGCTGTTTGCAACAAACTTGGTGTTGAAGTTAAATTCCAATTAATTAATTGGGATACAAAAGTATTTGAACTTGAAAGTGGGGCAATTGATGTTATTTGGAATGGAATGACAATTACAGATGAATTAAAAGAAAATACATCTTTAACAATTCCTTATTTAAAGAACAAACAAGTTGCTGTAATTAGAGTAGAAGATGCTTTAAAATATAAAACAACTAACGATATGTCTGAAGCTACAATTGTAGTTGAAAAAGGTAGTGCAGGGCAATTATGTGTAGTTGATAAATAGAGGAAATTAAGATTATGGAATTTATAAATGTAACGTTAGATTTACTAATGGGATTTGGTAAAACAGTTTTAATTTTTTGTATAGTTTTAATTTTATCATTACCATTAGGACTTCTTGTTACATTTGGTTCTATGAGTAAAATTAAAATATTAAAAGAAATAGTTCGTAAAATTGTATGGATTATTAGGGGTACTCCTTTATTACTTCAAGTGATAATTGTATATTATGGTCCTGGACTTTGGTTAAATTTATCAATTAGAAACTTTAGATTTGGTGCTGTTATCATTGCATTTGTAATAAATTATGCTTGCTATTTTTCTGAAATATATCGAGGTGGAATAGAAAGTATTGCAAAAGGACAATATGAAGCAGGATATGTTCTAGGACTAAGTAAGAGTGAAACTTTTTTTAAAATTATTTTTCCACAAGTGTTTAAAAGAATTTTGCCTGCAATTTCAAATGAAATAATTACTTTAGTAAAAGACACATCTTTAGCAAGAGTTATTGCGATGGAAGAATTAATTCAAGCAGCAGAAGAGATTATGGCAACTAATGGTATTCTTTGGCCATTATTATATACTGGTGTTTTTTATTTATTCTTTAGCGCAATACTTACTAAAATATTTGAAAAATTGGAAAATAGTTTAAACTATTATAAGTAGAGGTAAATGTATGAGTTATATAGAAGTATCAAATTTTTCAAAGTCTATTAATAATAAATTTATTATACAAGATATAAACTTTAAATTAGAACAAGGCGAGGTTTTAGTAATCCTTGGAAAAAGTGGTGCAGGTAAAACAACTTTACTTAGAAATATAAATCTACTTGATTTGCCTAATAGCGGCAGACTTGACATTGACGGGGAAATAGTGTATAATTCAAATGAACCAGTAATCTCAAATAAGGAATTACAAAAAAGACATAAGTTAATAGGGCTTGTTTTTCAATCTTTTAATTTATTTCCTCAATATACAGTATTAGATAATGTTACTTTAGCTTTAAAACTAAATAATAAAAAGAAAATAGCTGAATATAGAAGAAAAATTAAAAATAGAAAAGAAGTTTTAGATTTTAGTAAAAAACTAGAAGAAGAAGTTTTTATTAAAGCTTCAAAGATTTTAAATGATTTAGATTTAGGAGATAAACTTAATAGTTATCCTTATCAGTTATCATGGGGAGAGCAACAACGTACTGCAATTGCGCGAGCTTTAATCTTAAACCCCAAAGTTCTTTGTTTTGATGAACCTACTAGTGCACTTGATCCTAGTTTAACAAAAGAAGTTATATCAGTAATAAATGAACTGAAAAATAAGAAACAAACAATGATTATTATCACTCATGAGATTGATTTCGCAATGCAAGTTGCTGATAAGATTATAGTGATGGATCAAGGAAAAATAATTGAAGAAAAGGTGAATTATCATGAATAATAAAACTCCATCAAAAGATTTAATTGATGCAATTCTTTCAATCGAAACAGAAGAAGAATGTATTGCTTTCTTAAATGATATTTGTACAATTCAGGAACTAGAAAAGTTAGATCAAAGATTAAAAGCTGCTATTTTTTTACTTGATAATCAAACTTATGAAAAAGTAATAGAAAAAACAAAAATATCTTCTACAACTTTAAGTAGAGTTTCACGTTGTATAAGATATGGTGATGGTGGATATAAAAACATTATTGATAAAATAAATAAAGAATAATATATATAATAAATATGAAAAAAACTACTGTTTCATTACTTGAAACAGTAGTTTTTATATTTAATCTATTGATTTATAAATCTTCTTAAGAACTCTTTTGTTCTTTGTTCTTTAGGGTTATCAAATAGTTCTGATTTGTTTCCAATTTCAGCAATTACGCCATCAGCCATAAAGATAACTCGATCACTAATTTCTTTAGCAAAAGCCATTTCATGAGTTACGATAATAAGTGTCATACCAAGAGATTTTAAACTTTTGATGATGTCAAGTACTTCACCAACCATCTCTGGGTCTAATGCGCTTGTAGGTTCATCAAATAAAATTACTTTAGGATTCATACAAAGAGCTCTCGCTATAGCAACTCTTTGTTTTTGACCACCTGATAGGCTCTTTGTATCAGCGTAGATAAAATCTATTAATCCAACTTGTTCTAGATAATTCTTTGCAATTTGTTCAGCTTCAGTTTTAGTTCTTTTTAAAACTTTTATTTGAGAAATTGTACAGTTATCTAAAACATTCATGTTTTCAAATAAATTAAATGATTGGAATACCATACCGATTTCTCTTCTGATTTTGTCAGTATTTGTTTTTTTATCTACGATATCGATATCTTCAAAATAGATATTCCCGCTTGTAGGATACTCTAGTAAGTTAATGCATCTAAGTAATGTACTTTTACCACTTCCAGAAGAACCAATGATTGAAACTACTTCACCTTTATAGATGTCTAGGTCTACTCCTTTTAGAACTTCTAATTTACCAAAGTGTTTATATAAGTTTTTAATTTGAATTATTTTTTCATTCATAATATCACCTAATTAGAACTTGGAAGTGGTTTAGATACTAGATTCATTTTCTTTTCTAGTAAGCCAAGTAATTTTGAAATACCAAATGTTAAACATAAGTAAATGATTGCTGCAATGAATATTGCATCGTTACTTGCGTTTTTACCATTTATTGCATCAATTACAAAGAATAAATCCATTACACTAATAACACTTAGTACTGATGTATCTTTAATATTAATAATAAATTCATTACAAATAGCAGGAAGGGAGTTTTTAATACCTTGTGGAAGAATGATATGAATCATTGCTTGAGCACGAGTCATACCAAGACTTCTAGCAGCTTCCATTTGTCCTTTACTTAAAGCTTCAATACCACCACGAAGAACTTCAGTTAAGTATGCAGTTGTATTTAAACTAACTGTAATAAATCCTGCTACACCTACAGATAATATTTGATTTAGGATATTTTGATCAACATTAAAGATACCAGATAGGATTCCAGGTAAGAAATAATAGATAATAATAGCTTGAACCATCATTGGTGTTCCTCTAAAAACAGTAACATAAGTTTGTACAAATATATTAGCAATTTTCTTTAAGAAAGCAACGAATTCATTATCTTTAGGTGTTACTTCAAGTGTTCTAAGTGTTATGAATAATAAACCTAAAATTAAACCTACAACTGTACCTGCCATACTTAGCCATAATGTTGTCCATACCCCTTTTAATATTGATGTATAGTTTTTGATACAAATATATGCAAGTCTTACACCAAGGGGGTCAAGTGAAGACGGTCTTTTAGTAAGGTTAGAAGCTGTAATAAAGTTTCTAACGATACCAAGGATTAAAAAATCTGCGACAACTAAACAAAATAATAATATTGCAATTACATAAAATATTCTTTTAATTAATTGCTTTTTATAAACAGTAATGAAAATTGTTTCTAAAATTATTAAAAGAGCACTTACTCCTATTAAGATATAAGAAGAGGCATTAGAATTAAAAATTCTAATACCATTTAGATTATTTGATGTTACAGTAATAATTCCATATATTAATGAAATTAATGCACAAACATAAAAGAAACAATTTTCATATTTTCCTTTACGATTAAAAAACTTCATATTATTCAGCGTTACGAGCAATAGCTTGATTCATTAACTCGTTTCTTTCTGTTTCACTAATATTACCTAAAACTTCATTAATTTTTGATTGAAGGTCTGAGCTACCTTTTTTAACTGCTATAGCAACACATACATCTTCTTCAGAAACATTAAATCCAGAAGTAAGTTTAATATATGTTAAATCAGGATTAGTTTCAATAACACCTTTTGCAACAGGTTCTTCTAAAATAGTAATATCAGCTCTTTTTGATTTAATACTTGTGATAATTGTTGGAACATCTGCAAGTGGAGTTAAATGATTTACACCAGTAAGTTGATCAATTAGACTATCATATAGTGTTTCGATTTGTCCTACAACGTTAGCTCCTTCAAAATCATTTAATGTTGTACCATTTACAAATTTAGAATTTTTATCCATAACAAGAACGTGTGTAGAACGATAATATGCTGCAGTGAAGTCTACATTTGCTCGTCTTTCTTCTGTATCACTCATCCCTGCAATAATAGCATCGATTTGACCAGCTTGTAATGCAGGAATTAAACCATCCCATTCAATAGCTTTAATAACTAGACGGTAATCTAATGCATCAGCAATTTTTTTAGCCATTTGAACGTCATATCCTTCTGCATAGAAACTTGTTCTATCAATAGGATAATTAGTATCTGATTTTTCATTTTCTGTCCAGTTAAATGGTGCATAAGCACATTCCATACCAACTGTAAATGTAGGACGATTGTCCACTTCTTTTGGTTTACAACTTGTAATAGTTGCAAGTGCTGCAACCATAACCATTAATGTTAAAAATTTAGTAATAACTTTCATAATAATTCTCCTTTTTGTTAATAAATTTAAAAAACAAAAAAAGCGTTCTAGACGCTTTTTGTAATACATTATAAATAATTACTATGTATTAGCGCCTCTACTTGCGTAGGAGTGTTATAGATATTTTCTATAACCCCATAAATTAAGTATGCCTACTTAACTTATTCGGCGATGATTACCTTTTCCTAAGTTCATTGCATGCCTGCTCCCTTAGGTACTCATTTACATCGCTACCTCTAATCTATATAAACTTTTTTTGTTATTAATATTATACTCTTTTTTTTACTTATTTAGTATTAATATGCAATAATATTTTTATTCTTGCATATAATGTTAGTAAAGTAAAATAAGGAGTAAGATATTTTTACTATTCTCTTTGTCACACTCAAGAATAATTTAGAATATATTATAATAAGGAGGGATGAAGAGTGAATGATGTTCGTGAAATTGTAACACGTGCGGTCTTAGCCAAGGGTAGAAAGAAATTTAAGTTTAAAGAAACTGTCCTTGTAAATTCTGATGTTAGCAGCGTTCTTGGATGTTGGATTATTAATCATGAGTTTTCTACTGAACTTAAAAATAAAGAAGTTGTATTAAATGGATCATTTGAAAATAATCTTTGGTATTCTGCAGATAACAATACTCGTACAGATGTTGCAAAATCAACTACTGAATATTCAGGTACAGTTAAAGTTAAAGAAGTATTAAATGATAATATTAGCGACCATTGTGATGTTGTTGCAAGAGTTTTACAACAACCAACTTGCACTAACGCATTAATTACTAATGATGGAATTGAAATTGACATTGTATTTGAAGTTTTAGTTGAAGTTATTGGGGAAACTAAGATGATGGTTAATGTAGTAAATACACCTTGTCAAGAAGATGATTTAGATATGCTAGAAAACGAAATTAATGAAGACTTTTTAGAAGGTAGGTAAGTATATGACATTTCATATTGTGAGAATGGATGAGAAGATTGAAAAAATAGCTTTAAATTATCAATTAGAAATTGAGGAAATTAAAGCACATAATAAATATATAAAAGACTGGGATCATTTAATTCCTGGAACGAAACTTAGACTTCCTGAAATTTCTTTAGCATTAAATGAGGAACTTGATAATTATGAGCCATTCATTGAAGAATATTATCCAAAGCTTTCAAATAATTATGAAAATTTTAGTGATACAAATGTTGAAATGGTGAGTATTAATAATTTAGAAGAAACTAATACTCATAAAAACAATAAAGTAATAAATCAATCATTAGTACTTCCTAAAAGTAATGCTTATTACCCATATTCAAATTATTATGTAGGTTATCCTTATCCACCTTACTATTATCCGCAGCAAAATAGAAAAAAAATAAAATAGTGCTAGTTTTAGCACTTTTTTTGTTATTTATTTTATAATATATTTAAGAGGTATGTATGAAAAAAACGAGTTTTATTATTTTAAACTTCATAAGTGTAATAATTGAATACTTAAGTATCTATTTGTTTTTTAGATATGTATTAAAGAAAGTATTTTTAATTAGTATTATTATGACTTTACTAATTTTATTATTAATGATTATTTTTGTTATTTATGCTAATATAACTCTTAGAAAAACAAGTATTGAAGATAATAATCGACCTTGTGAGGAAGAACTATTAAAGATTGTAAATCTGGTCTCTAATAAATATAAGAAAAAGGTTAAACTACATTATGTGTCTGCTCCTCAACCAAACCCTGCTTGGTGTATAGGGAATCATGTTTATATAAATAATGAATATAGTTGTCCGGATATTTATTTACCAGGAGTTATTGCACATGAATTAGGACATATAATAAGTGGAATATCAAATTATACATTTATTCCAAGTTTAAAAATATCGACAATAATTTCTAAGGTTTTTCAACTTACGATTATGGCATTTGTAAAGTCAAACAAGAAAATTTTGCATGCTATTGCATATTTTTTATTTGTTCCTTATTATATAATAAATTTAAATAATATTATTTTTACATATCATTATTTAAAAAATGATGAACTATATGCTAATAGCATTGCGTGTGAACTTGGGTATGGTGAATATTTAAGATGTTACTATGGTCTTGCAGTGAAAAATGATGAAGATCCTTTATTTAGAAAATGTGATTTTATGCATCCAAGTATTGATAAAATGATTGATGAAATAAATGATGAATTAAATATTCCAAATGAATATAAAAATATTTATTATATTAATGATTTATTAATATTAGCTTATGTTGATACTGTTACTTTTACTGTACCATCATTTATAAAAGAATTATATCATAATTCTATTATTGGAAAACAGTTAGTTAAAATCAAAGGGACTAGTGTAACTATAGTTTATTCTAATGCTTTTAGATATGCTAATAAACTTGAAGAAATTCATTTTATTAATGCAAAAGAATTTAGTACTTATACGATTAATAACTTAAATAATCTTAAAGTTATTAAAATTAATGATTTAAATATTTTAAATGAAATTTATACTAAATACCCTAATAAAGAGTATAGTAATGCTATTTATAAAGAGTTAATTAAAAATGGTGTAATTGAAGAATAAAATATTTTACAAAAGTATTAAAATAAGATATAATTGTAATAATATAATTAAGGAGATAGATTTATGAAAAAAATTGTAATTATCTTAATATTAATTTTTACTTTAAGTTTAGTTTCTTGTAACAAAGATAAACAAGAAGAAGAGGATTTTGAATTTATTGAAAAAGAAAAAATAGTAGAGACTTTATCAATTTTTTATATTAAAGTAGAGATGTTAAATGTTAATGGAAAGACTTCTACATTTAGGATTGTTGAAAATGAGAATAATATTTACTATGAATATAATGATACTTTATATTTAATTGAAAAAGAAACTAATAATCTTTATTCAATTGATGATGAATTAAAGATTAAATTACTTGAACAACAAAAAGAATTTGACTATCAAAGCAATAAAAACACTGTTATTGATTTACTTGGAGAACATATTGAAAAAGTTGATAATAGCTATCAAAAATCAACAAATAATGTTTTAGTAAATGACTTTAATTGTATAAGTTATGAATCAAATAAAAAAGTAGATAATAAGAATTATTCAAAGAGTATTTATTATGTTGAAGATACTACAGGTTTTTGTTTTAAACAATATAGTGAGGTTTGTTCTTTAGGAAATGCAAAAACTTCCTCATGGGAAGTAAAAGAATTTTACACTGAACCTTCTAAAATCGAAGAATTTTTTAGCAAGTATGATAGTTATAATGTTGAAGTTGCACCATTAGAATTTGATGTATGGCCTACAACTGGTCTTGGTGTATTACTACCTGAATGTCCAAATGGTAAGTTTATGTTTGGTATTGATTATGGTGAAAATGCGTTAATAAGTGTTAATGAAATTACCTTATTACAAGTTAAAAATTATGCAGCAACATTAGTTAATTATGGTTTTGAATCTGGAAAAGGTGGGACTAATCTAGGTGGTCAATATGTATTTATAACTTATAATTCTGATTTTATCATGGTTAGATTATCTTATGCATCTGATGATTATAGTCTTGCAATAAAAATTATTAAAAGTACTGAAGCTGAAATTAATAAGGAAATGAGTAAGATATAATTATGAAATTAAATAATGATATAATTACATTATTTAATTTATTTAATAAAGCTGGTCATAAGTTATATATTATTGGTGGAGCTGTTAGAGATTATTTGCTTAATAAAGATATTGAAGATTATGATTTTGCTACTACTGCAAGACCAAGTGAAATAATAAATATTTTATCTAGTTATAGTTTAGATACTTTTCAAGAAAAACTTGGTTCTATAAAGGTCCATCTTAATAATAAAACATATGAGATAACTACATTTAGAAAAGAAGTAGGAGTTAAAGATTTTAGATATCCAAGTGAAGTAGTATTTGTAGATACTTTAAAAGAAGATGTTTTAAGAAGAGATTTTACAATAAATGCTCTTGCATTTAATATTGATGAGGGAATCGTTGATTATTTAGATGGAATAAGTGATTTAAATAATAAAGTAATAAGATTCATCAAATCCACCAAGAATAGTATTAATGAAGATCCAATAAGATTAATTAGAGCTTTAAGATTTAGTAAAACATTGGATTTTAATATTAGTGATGAAGATCTTTTGTTGTTTAAAGAATTAGCTTATAAGGTAAATGATCTTGGTAAAATTAAATATGATGAATTATTAAAACTATTTAAAACAAATGGTTGTAAAGATCATTTAATTAAGTATTTTGATATTTATAAAAAAGCCTATCCTGATATTTTTAATGATAAGTTTAAAGAAATATTAAAAACTAATATTAATAATTTATATTTAAAGTTTATAATTTGTTATATTAATCCTAATGTTGACTTATCCTTAAATAAGATTGATAAGTTAGTTTTACACGGATTAAATAAGATAAATTGTGCCAATAATGATTTATATTATACTAAATTATTAATGATAGAATATAAAGAACATTTAAATACTATTTTAGAAATTCTTTCTTATATTAATGAGGATGTTTATAAAATCATTGAAAATGTTAAATATATTCAAGATAATAATTGTGCTTTAGGAGTAAAAGATTTGGATATAAATTACTTAGATTTAGAATTATTAGGTATTTCTAAAAATAATTATTCAAAAGTATTAAAATATTTACTAGATGAAGTACTACATAATGATAAATTAAATAATAAAGAAGATTTAATTAGGTTAATAGATAAAAAAAGCGACTAATGTCGTCTTTTTATTTATAAGGAAAGTTCATATTTTTAATAAATATTTTAAAAACTATTGATTTTTTAAACTTAAAATGGTATAATTATATTGTAAGAAATTTGAGGTTAAAGGTTATTATTTACTCTAAAGAAGTAATAATCATATTGAAATTCTT
>JAGBDV010000009.1 GCA_017937305.1 Bacilli bacterium | reverse complement strand
CAACAATAATAACTTTAATGAAATATTTAATGAATTATTTAATAAAGAGAATAATAATCCACAAACTAATTCAAAACCTGCAAGTAGTACTTCTACAAATAAAAGCCCAGTTAAAATTAATGCTAATAAAGCATTAGATGAACTTGTTGGACTTACTAGTGTAAAACGTGAACTAAAACGTATTAAAGCATATGCAGTAAAGAATAAAGATAAAAATATTAATATTCATATGGCATTTTTAGGTAATCCTGGTACTGGTAAAACAGAAGTAGCAAGACTAATTGGTCAAATTTTATTTGAAGCTGGAGTGCTTAAAAATACTAATTTTGTAGAGTGTTCAAGAGAAACACTTATTAGTATGTATATTGGTGAAACTGCAATCAAAACTAAAAAAGTAATTGAAGAAGCTATGGGTGGTGTTTTATTTATTGATGAAGCATACTCACTTTATCAAAAAGGCAGTGAAAAAGATTTTGGTAAAGAAGCTATTGTAGAACTACTTAAAGCAATGGAAGATAGCCGTGGTGATTTCTGCTGTATTATGGCTGGGTATAATAATGAAATGATGGGATTATTTGAAGCAAATCCAGGCTTTAAGTCTCGTGTTCAATTCTTTATTAACTTCCCTGATTATTCATTTGATGAACTATCACAAATTGGTAAGATTATGTTAAATAAGATGGATTATCAAATGGATGATGAAACATTAAAACTTGCAATAAAGATTGCATATAATAAACACACTCTACCTAACTTTGCCAACGCAAGAGAAGTAAGAAATATCTTAGAAAAAACTGCTATTATTCAAGCTCTTCGTACTGAAGATGATTTCGAAAATAGAACAATTACTAAAGAAGATATTGAAACATTCGCAAATGAACACGATATTAAACTAGATGAAGAGTCTGATACTATTAAAGTTCCAATGGTTAAACTATCATATCTTGAAGAACTTGCTAAAAATTATGTAGGTAAGAATGTCGTTGATAATATGATAGATGTTAAAGAAGCTGTAATTTCTTTAAAAGTACAAATGCCAAATGGTAAATCAGAAAGTTCAGGATTTATCATTACTCCAGATGGTTATGCAGTAACTTGTGCACACTGTGTAAACGGAGAAAAAGGAATTGAAGTACGTAGAAGAATTCTAGACCGTCGTGGTAATGAAGTTGATGTTTATTATAAAGCTGTACTTGTTGCAATGGATGTTCCTGCAGATGTTGCAATAATCAAAATCTTAGACCTTGAAGGTGATAATGCATATATAAATCTTTTACCTCATGGATATAAAGATTATGATGCACTTGATAATATCATTATGCTTGGATATCCATTTGGAGTTTCTAGATTTGATAACATCTCTACAAATGTAGGTAGAATTGTATCATATCAAAAAAGAACAGATGGACCAGATTTTATCAATATTGACTTATCTGCAAAAAGTGGTAACTCAGGTTCAGGAGTACTAAATCTTGAACAAGGATACGCAATAGGTGTTCTATGTGGTGGTAATTTAAGTCATAATGGTACTACATATGAAGAAGTAAATTATTGTCGTCCTATATCTTATGTCTGGGATTTAATTGTAAATAATCAAGAAAAATAATAGAAAAAGAGTTGGTAATTTTACTAACTCTTCTTTTTATTAAGTGCTTAAATTAATCATTATTATGCTATTTAATTTTTTTTGCAATACGATTAGATGCATCAACAATATCAACAAAGTATTTAACATCATCATCATTATATTCAGGTTTACCATAAAATGGCTTTGGAGGGTATTCCCAACGTGTTATTTTTCCTTGACCAAATGAATATGCAACAGTGTAAGTTGTTCTTTCTCCTACTGCTTTTCTAACATAACATATTTTTACGTTTTTATTAAAATATTTAGATAAATCTTCTTGGTCAGAAAGATCTAAATCATCAGTATTTACTCTACTATATAGCGAGAAGTAATCCTCATAATTATCAAATATTACATAATTGTTATCATCAGTTAAGTTATATTTTTTTCTTATCGAATTATATAAAGATTCTGATACTTCAAACGTTTTAGTATCTAAGTATTCTGTACCTGATTGATTTTCTAAAAAAGCACAACTATTTAAAGTTAAAATAATTAAAATAATAATAAAACTAGATAATCCTTTTTTCATAGCTTCTCCTATTTTTGGAAAATTACTTTTAATGATTTTTCCATTTCTTTTTTTAAATAATATATTCTATTAATATTTACATTCATAATTTCAGCTGTTTCTTTAACTGTTAAACCTTCAATAATTAAATGGATAAATACTTCTTTTTCCACTCCTTGCAAACTATCAAGTGCATGGTCAATATTTGTATCTGGTTCTATTGCGGGGCCAAAGATATATTCTGTTTGAGGGGAAAGTTCAACTGGAATTTCTTTTGATTTAACAAGTTGTGCGTTTACTGCAAGATTATGTGCTACTCTAGAAATCCAAGCCTTAAAGTTTGTGCCGATTTGATATGAATTAATATTTTTGATTACTTTAAGATATGTATCTTGAATGTAGTCTTCAATTGAAGCTTTATTTTTAGTAATTAAAAATATTGTATAATATACATTTTGATATGTTCCATTATATATATAATTAAAAGCTTCTTGATCACCTTTTTTATATAATTCTATATATGTATCTAATTCTTTGTTTGTCACTGTTTTATCCCCCTTTGGATTTATGTATAGAGTTTACCATATTTAACTTTTTTCTTCAAGAAAAAAGAAAAATAAGGAAGAATTTTGTCTTCCTTATTAATTACGAGATGTTTCTATAGTAATAGTCTTAATTTTTTCTTTTAGACTATTAGTATTATATCTATTACTTAGTCTATAAGTCCAGTTACCACTTGCAGTACTAGGGGTATTCATTCTTCCTTCTTCATTTGTTAGGCATAAATAATCTTGAATAGGAATAATTGAAAGATTAGCAGTTGATGAAAGTGCAAGATAAATCATCGCATAAACACCTTTATAAGTAGTTTTATCTAAACACTCTTTCTTAAATCTTTTTTTAGCATCACCTTCAATATTTTTGATCCAAGTATAAGTGCAATCAGCATCATGGCTACCAGTATAAACTACACAATTGGATGATTTATACATTCTAGGTAAAAATTCTGCATCTTCATCATAGAATGCAAATTGTAAAATCTTCATTCCAGGATAACCTGTAAATTCTAGTAATTCTTTTACATCTGGAGTAATAAATCCTAAATCTTCGGCAATTATTTTTGCATCGTTAAAGGTTTCATTAACTCTATTAAATAATTCTTTTCCAGGTGCACTATGCCATGCACCATATCTTGCAGTAGCATCACCATATGGTATTGCGTAGTATCCTGCAAAGCCTCTAAAGTGATCAATTCTAATAATGTCATAAAGTTCTAGATGACGTTTAATTCTTTTTATCCACCAAGAAAAGTTATCTTGTTTCATCTTTTCCCAGTTATATATAGGATTACCCCAAAGCTGTCCATCTGGGCTAAATCCATCAGGTGGGCATCCTGCAACAAGTGTTGGATAATTATCTTTATCTAATAAAAAGTCACTTTTATTCATCCATACATCTACACTATCAAGCGCAACATATATTGGCATATCCCCAATAATAGTAATACCATTATCATGGGCATATTTTAATACATCATTCCATTGTTTATCAAATAAATATTGGATAAAATACCAAAATTCTAAGTCTTCTTCATTTACATCTAATACATCCCAGTTAAGCCAATCTTTATAATTGTTCTTTTCTTTTAACGCCATGAACTTAGCATAATCATTTAACCAATAATCACTTCGTCTTAAAAACTCATAATAATCATCATTCTTAACAAAACGATTAAATGATTTTCTTAAGACATTAAATCTAGTGTTAAATAACCATCCATAGTCAACATTCTTAGATTTATTAATGTTTTCTTTTAATTCATCTTTTGTTAATAATTTATCTTGATATAATAAATCTAGATCAATAAAATAAGGATTACCTGCAAGTGATGATGGAGACTGATATGGTGAATCACCATATGATGTTGGATTAAGTGGTAATATTTGCCAACAAGTTTGATTTGTTTCTTTTAAGAAATCTATAAACTTATAAGCACTTTTACCAAATCCACCAATTCCATAATTTGAAGGTAAACTACTAATTGGAAGTAGAATTCCTGTTTTATGCGTAAAACCAAAGTTTTTCATATAATTCCTCCTATTACTCTATTAGATTATACCATTTTTAATGATTCTAGTCAAACAAAATTAAAAATGATTACAGAATATTCTGTAATCATTTTACTATTATTATCTAGATACTTTTCCACTTCTGATTTTTGAAATAACACCAAGTGAACATAGGATTCCTAATCCATCAAATAGTAGTGCTTTAGCAAGTAGGCCTGTTAGTCCTAGTTCTGGATCATTAAATGCATCAGCTAATGTTGCGTTTGCTGCTTGAGCAATTAATGCACCAAATCCAATAACTACAAGTGCAGTAATAACTAATGAACATACTGCTGCAATTAATGTTGCGTACCATCTAAGTGGTGCTTTACCAAGTTTGTATCCAAAAAATGATGCAATTGGACAAATAGCAAATAATAATGCGAATAAGTAGCCAAATCCAAACATTGAAATTACTGATGGTATAATACCAACTACTGCACCAATAAATGCTAAAACGATACTTATTGGAAGACGTTTAATATTAGCATTTTCTTTTTCAATTTCTCTTTTTTCTTCTTCATATGCAGCTTCAGCGCAAGATTTATGTAATTTAATATATAGTCCTTTATAAACAGTATATTCTGCTTCTTCATCAGTTTTTTCAATTCCACATAGTCCACAAGCATCAATATTTTTTATTTCTTCTTTTTCTAATGTGTTTGTTAAAGTTGTAATTAAATTATTGAAATAGTTTACTTGTTTTTCTTTAGACATTGGTAGATTAAGTACAATATTGTATGCCACTGCTTGATATGTAGGTGTAATATCAAGTGCTGAATATTGAACGTTAATTTTGTGAATTTTCTTTAAGTTATATTGTGCATCAGCTGTTAATGGTTTATCAAGTAGCATTGTAAGTTGCCATACTTGTGTGTTTCCATAGGGAATTAAATTTAGAGAAAAATGATATTCATTTATTTCTCCATATACAGTTGATCCTTCATTTTTTAAGTTTAATAATGTACTAAATTTAAGTGCTTGATTTTCTTTAAAACCCATCTTCTTGTCCTCTTTTCTTAAGTTTTTTACACTCTTATTATAGCACTATTTTATTTTTATAGCAACATTAATATTAAAATTAAATTAAATATAAGACTTTTTGTTATAAATTATATAATAATAAATTATTGAAATTTGTTTTTAATAAATAAAAAGATGAGAAATTAATCTCATCTTTATTTAGTACTATAAATAATTAACTTGATATAAAGACTTATTAAAATCTAGAGTACCAATAATTTTTTCACTTTGATTTTTGATAGAGGAATTTGTTTTAATTAATAATTTTTTATATAATACTCAAATTAATTATTATTTTAACTCTAGGATTTAGTTTATATGTTCCAATTATTAGACATTCACATGGATTTGTTGCAGTAACTTGACCCCAGTAATTTATTGAAACTGTCTCTTCATTTTCATTAACAATGTTCCAATCATAATATTGAATCATTGGATATGGGCAGTTAGTATTAGTTAATTCTAATTGATATGTTCCATTTTGTTCGCTATATGAATAAGACATATCTAATTCTATTTCAATTAATTCTTCTTCTTCGTCATTAAGAATTGTGAATTCTTTAAAATATACAATAGATGGGTCTTCTTTTAATACTGCAAATATTTTAACTGTAGTGTCAATTTCTACTTGTCTTGCAAGAACTGTTCCATAACTTGATACTGTTGCAACACTTTCATTACTTGAATACCATTCATATTCAAGTCTAGACATAGGATCACGAAGTCTATCTTCAACCATTAAATATATATTTCTTGTAAATCCTTCAGTGATAGTATAAGTATTACACTCTCCATAATTAAATAAAACTTCAGTTCCTAAATCATATCCTGTATAATATGGATCTGCTACTAAAATACTGTCCATATTATCAGAGTATTCTACTAATCTTGTTAATGCTATATTCATAAATACTTTATCAGTATTATCTATATATCCAATATAATAAGTTCCAGGTTCTAATATAAAAGTATAACAAGGAATATATTCAATTGGATTAACTTCACCAATAAACACAGTGTCTAAATAATATTCTCTATTATTTATAGGCGATCCATAATCTATTTCTTCTTTAAATAATAAAATTGGTACATAATCATTTAGTGTTCCACTTGCAATAACGTCAATTTGAATTTTAGATAAAGCATCTACTATAATTTTTTCAAAATAACTATATTTGTTTATATTTTCAATTACTACATTAAATGCTGGAGAAGATAAAGTAGATGAATAATCTAAGTCATTTACCTCTACTTCTTCTATTTCCATTGTTACACTTGAATAATTTACATTATTTAATAATATATCTATATAGTAAATACCGTTACTAGGTAAGTAAACATATATTTCATTTTCATTAATATTTGAACTTGCAGAATATGAAATCATGTCAGTTTCAAACCTATCTAATAATTCCGTTCTTGATTGATCTTTATATACTTTAATAGCTCCACTTGGATATGAAGTTATATTACCAGCTGTTAACTTAAACTTATAAAAACCTGGATCTTGATTTACAAATTTTAGTACAGTATGCTTTTTATTACCAGTTTTCATATGTAAAGTAGATGAAATATCATTGACCAAATCAGTCGATACATACGTTGTACTGTTAGAATAAGTTAGTTCACAATGAATATCAGCAGTACCTTCTAAATCATTTGTTAAATATCTAACATCTAAATAATATTCTCCTTGACTTAAAAATCTAGTTAAAAATCTATTATTAGATATTAAACAATTTTTATTGATATCATAAATCTTAAATAAAATATTTGAATCGGTAGAAAATTTGTATGACTTTGAACATTCAACTGATAACATATAAAGTTTATTATATCCACAATTTAATTCTAAGGACATATCACTTATTGTTTCACAATGAATAATTAGATTATCTAGTGGCCCATCCATTGAAATTTTTGATTCGTAGTTTTTCCAATTTGAGCCATTGCAATAATCTATATATTTATTTGCAGGGACTTGTATCATTAACGAAGTAGCACAATTCTCGAAAACATTCTCTCCGAGTAAAGGTACATCAAAACAATCTTTCTTAACATCAACAAAAGATAATTTTTTACACCCTTTAAATGCTTCACCTCCGATTTCTGATACATTTTTTGAAATGGTTACAGATTCCAAGTTTATACAATTTTCAAAAGCTTTTGATTCAATATTAACAACTGTTTCAGGAATAGTAAAGCTTTTTAATTCTGATAGGTTTGCAAAAGCACTTTCACCAATACAAGATATATTTTTATTTTTTATTGCAGTATCTAAAAACTTATAATAACTTTCAGAATAATAGGTAGGAAACTCAAAATCAATTATACTTAATGTATTATCACTTAGTTCTTCAAATTTATAAATTGAAGAAGGTATTCCTATTTCTATATTGCTACAAATATAGTTGATAATATCCACATCCAAGGTTTCTAAATTATGAGGAACAGCAATAGTATTTTCTGCTTTTTTATAATCAAATGTTCTACAATCATAACTAATAACTCGGTTTAATGAACTATCAATTTCAAAGTGAATATTAGTATAGGTATATAGTTTTTCAAATTTAACCACATTAGAAAAGCCTTTAGCATTTTGAGACTTTCTATCAACAATTATGTCTCCAAAACGTTTGAAAATATTTAAATTTTCAGAGCAATTAATATAATCTTCTTTATTTGAAATTGTATCAATAATTTCATCACTTAAAGTAAGTAAATTTTCAAATTTAACTGCTAAATTTAAATATTTTTCTATAACAAAAGATAATTCATTAAAAAAAGATAACGATGGTTCACCATTCCCGCTCAATATCACTGCATAAGCTTCTTTAAAAGTATTAATAGAAATAATTGCATTATTTAATGTATCTTCAACATCTTCTACAGCATTTAGGGTCAAACTTATTGGAATGACCACATTAATAGGAACAAAAGGAATAATAGAAGCTATTGCAACGGTTTTAATAACATCCGAACCTAGATTATGTCCACACGCTATTAAAACTTCTTCCACAACTGCTCCAAAATATTCTAAGAGGTTCAAAGCTAGTTTCAATGCTTGAGTATCTTTTAAATTATCCAAATCTGAATAGTTTTCATAAAGAAAACCAATAATAAATGATAAATTAAAGGTTCCACTAATAGCATGTAATGTCAACGCTGGATTTTTAGTGACAGCTTCTTCCCAACATTCTTTAATTTCATTTTGTATTACTTCATCCAAAACATTTTTTGAACCTGAATATTTAAACATTTCTGGAAATAAATTACGCATTTCATCACTAGCAAAATTGACCATATTTGTTCCATTATATGGGGTACCCATAGAATAAAGATTTGCAACATTATAAGGGTGATCATATATTATTTCACTTTCATCATCATAGTCGTAAGGTATTTCATACAAATGATCACCTACATCAATATATCCTTCTTCATTATGTATAGCATATTCAACTTTATTTATTTTCCCCTCTTCTCGATATCCAGATGCATACATCATTGAAATTAGTCCACCTCGAGAATGTGAAATGAAATTTACTTTAGGTATTTTACCAGTTAAATATAAAATATCATATGACACCAAATCCACAATTTGATGCAGTTCTTTATAAACATTTCTGTGGAGATCCGTTTCGTTTGCAGATTCAAATACAATTATTGTGTGTTTTGTAACATCATCAATTTTTGAAATCTTTGACTTAACATATTGATTATCTATTATGTCACATTTTTCTATTACCAAGTTATCCATAATAGAAGATGTATATTTAGCAAAATACATATTAGCATCAACATCAACCTCTTTAAGTTGTTCGATTAATGATGTAGGATCATATGCAAAATTACCTTTTGAATCATTAGACCAATGTGATGCATTACCCCCATAACCATGAACAAAAACAGTAATAGATGGTGCATCATTACTTTGAGAAGGTATTCTAGTTAATTGATGTAATTCAGCATAACTTTTTTCTTTATCAGTTTTGTTATCATTTTCGTTCCAATATTCTTTCCAATATCCTTCATAATAAATTGTCTCATAAGTCGAATCTGAATCAGCATTAACATTAGTTATCGAGACTAAAATATTAAATAATATTGTAGATATTATTAAAAATAAAAATATGTGTTTAAACAATTTAAATATTCTAAATTTCATTACTATCTTACTCCAATTCTAAATCTACTCCCCATATTACTTCACAATTGCCATTCCATCCCTCTTCCCAGCCTTCAGGAATAGCTTCATATGAGGTTTTAATTACTACGTCTTCTAATCCATCAAATACCCCTTTTTCTATTACGGTTACATATTCTGGAATTATTATAACTTTAGGTTTAAATTCTTCTAAATTATATTCTCTATCTGATTTTTTTAAAGTAACATTTGGAATATTTTCAGTTTTAATTCCGATATAATGTGGTACTATTAATTCTTCCTTTGTTGATGATAGATTACAATATAAATAATCAATAAAAATAAGATTTTCTAAACAAGGAAAACTTACATAATCCGCCTCATTTTTTCCACATAAATTAGGCGTGATATAAAATTCATGTTGCACAGTTAGGTTTTTACAATTACTTGTTCCAACCTCATAATGAGTTCCATAACCATTTACTGCATATCGATTACCCAATTCTACAACCTTTTTTCCATTTATGTATTCTGGAATGATTATATCCTCAAGATCAACGACTCTAATATCACCTTTAATATGAGTTCTCAAAGGAAATGCAAATATATATACTCCTTCCCCTGTAATAGAGTTGTAATAATATTCTGTACCATCCTCAGTCGTATTTACACAGTCATAAAAGCTTAAATATTCAATTTCTTCTCCCCATATTACTTCACACTCTCCATTCCATCCTTCTTCCCAGCCATCTGGAATAGATTCATATGAAGTTTTAATTACTACATCAGTTAGTCCATCAAATACACCTTTTTCTATTTCAGTTACATATTCTGGTATTAATATAACTTTAGGTTGAAACTCTTCTAAACTATATTCTCTATCTGATTTTTTTAAAATTACATTAGGGACATTCCCATTTTTTTTCCCAATGTAATGTGGAACTATTAACTCCTCTTCAGCAGATGATAAATTGCAATAAAGATAATCTATATATGTCAAAGTTTCTAAATTAGTGAAATTGACATAATAATGAGTTTGAATGAAATCTTTATATATTTCTGATGTAAATTCATGTTGTATAGTTAAATGTTCTGTAGTATTGTTATATATTAGATAAGCATCCTGTCTATCAAGTTTTTTGTCTATAAGACTTCCCTCATAACACCCTAACTTTACTACTTTTATTCCATCAATATATTCTGGAATTATGACATTAGGTACATCTTGAATATTAGTGATAAATATTGTACTATCTCGACTAATACAATATTCTAAACCATCATCTGTAGTTATGATTTCCATTTTATATGGTTCAGGTTTTATAAATATATCTAAAATAGCACTCATTGTTTTAAAAACTCTGTCAGATATATTAGAATATATTTTTTCTGCATTTAAACAAAAAATTATAAAGATAAATGTAATAAGACTTATAAGTAATATTTTTCGCAAACTAATCTTCATAATCATACCTCCGGCTGAATTCTGAATAATTTTAAAAAAATTTTATTTTGTATAAGTAGTCTATAATAAATTTAATATTCTGTCAAGTAATTATTATTTTCTATTTAATTAAAAATGTCTCCAAAGTAAATAGTGAATTATCACTACCTCCTTTAGAGACACCGTATCAAATTGATCTCATCTTTATTTCTTATTTAGAAACTTTAATATTATTTACAATATTATTAAGTCTATTAATATCTTCAGTTTCGAAATATGAGAATGGTGTAAGATCCATTCCTTCACGTGGTTCTATAGCTTGAATAGCTTTAGCCCAGTTTTCTCTCCAGAACATTTCTTCTTCTGTTTCTTCGAAGTATAAGTAACTATCTTCAGATACATTAGGAGCTTTTTGGTTAACAATCATATCATATACTTGTTCAAGTGGTGGAAGGTAACCAATGTCTCTGTTATTAAGCCATGCGTTATCTGGAATAAGTAAGAAGTTAATAAATTTTCTTGCAAGATCTGCATGACGCGCATTTTTAGGTATTACTAACGCATCGATATGTGCCATTGTTTCTGTTGGTGCATATGTGAAGAAGTCTAGTGTTTCATATGTAAGTCCACGTTCTAAGAATCTTAAATATACCATATCTAAACAGTCACCTGTATATGCAAATGCCATATCAATTTCATGAGCTTCAATACTGTGTTTAAGTTCATCTGCTGCCCATTGAGTGTATTTTCTTCTAGATAGTGTTTCTCTAAATCTTTCGATACCATCATTTACAGGTGTATTTGGTGTACCATCAAGATATGTCATTACAGCACCATAAGTAAATCTTACTGCACTATATTGTCCAACTCTAATTGATGTAGGTAGGACTTCATCTGCTGTTTCATCAAAGAAGAAAATCTTCCATGCGTTATTTCTTTGTAAGATATCTGGATGTCCATCAGGTAATTCACTTAAAAGTATAGGATTATCCATATCTTTTGTATCCCAAGTTTGTTTATCTTCAAAGATTTCTAGTTGTTTATTATACATTAAACCAAATGTACCCCAGAAGTATGGCATATAGTATTTTTCGATTTCACCTGTTTGGTAACTATCTCCTAGTGCCTCTTTCATAGATATATCTAGTTTTTCTGCAATTTGATTTACTCCATCCATGAATGTTACTTCTTTACTTGCAAGAGTAGGGAAGTATTTTGCTAATTCTTCATCATTACTATAAAGTGGTTGTAGTAAATCGTTCATGTACATTTTTTGTACCATGTATTCTGCAGGACAAACTAAGTCATATGCAGTTGTACCACTTTTTACTTTTGCATAGAATAATTCATTTGAATCTGCTAAGTCTACAATAACATTACAGTTATATTCTTTTTCAAATGCTTCAACCATATCATAATTAATATATTCACCCCAGTTTAAGAAAAGTAGTGTTTCTTTTCCTGAGCAGCCTGATGCAAATACACTAATAATAGATATTAATACCATTAATAATAAATATTTTCTACTTCTTTTTGCCATATTTAACTCGCTTTCTGCTAGATAAGAAATTAGCAATAAGTAATAGTGCCATTGCACCAAATGTTATAACTGTACTAAATGCATATACTTGAGGTTTAAGTGATTTTCTACCGATTGAACTATAGATCCAAATTGATAAGTTATTAAATCCGTTACCTGTTGTATAGTAACTAATTACAAAGTCATCAAAGCTCATTGTAAATGCAAAGATTAATCCTGCAAAGATACCTGATTTAATTGCAGGTACAATTACTTTGATTAGTGCTTTATGAGGTTTAAGTCCTAAATCAAGTGCTGCATCCATCATATTAGGGTCAATTTCTTTTAGTTTTGGTAAAACGTTTAAAATAACATAAGGTAAGCAGAAATATACATGGGCTACAAGCATTGTAGGGAATCCAAATATATATTGTAATCCTGGAATTCTCATTATCATTGAGAAGATTAACATGATTGAAATACCTGTTACAATATCTGCATTAAGTAGTGGAATGTTATTTAACATCATTAAGTATTGACGGCGTTTGCCAAATAAGTAATGAATACCTACTGCAATTAAAGTACCAGCAATAGTTGATACAAGTGTTGCGACAATACTAATTTTAAATGTATTTCCGATTGCATAAGAAAGTGATGAATCTTTGAACATATTAATATAATGATTAAATGTAAATTTAGTAAATTCTGATTGTGCAGTATCAGCATTAAATGATTTTACTGCAATAATTAATACTGATAAATATACTAAGAAAATTACAATATAAACTAATATATTAGATATTACTTTCCAAATTTTAAGTAAGATACTATAGTCACGATAGCCGTAATCTTCTATACGGGCTACTGGAACACCATTTATATATTTTGTTTCTTGTTGTTTCATTATAGTAGTGTTTCTCCTTCCTTGTCAATTTTACTAACAATGAAGATACTTAGTAGGATAACAACTAAAATGATTACTGCAAGTAGTGATCCAATTGTGTAACTCATGTTCTTAAATGATGCTTCAATTACGTTACCGATTAATACAATATTTCCACGACCTAGGATTTCTGGAATTGCAAATCCAGATAGACATGGTAAAAATACCATAATAGAACCTGTAACGATACCTTTTGAAGACATCGGTAAGATTACTTTAAAGAATTTTTGTGTTTCAGTTAATCCTAAGTCAAGTGCTGCTTCTTCAATAGATTTATCAATCTTTTCTAAAGAGTTAAAAATAGGCATTACCATAAATGGTACATATGTAACGAATAATCCAAAGATTACTGCAAATGGTGTACCAAGTAAGTCAAATTCTGCACTTTTTATACCAAGTAGGCTTAATACTACATTACCGTTAGAGTTTAAGAATCCTGCAAGTGATTCTGTTCTAAGTAAGATATTAGTCCACATTGGTAAGATTAGAATAACTAGTACTAAGAATTTATTTTTAAACTTTGATCTAAATAATCTGAAAGCTACAAGATAGCCAAACAATATACTAAGAATTGTTGTGATAAAAGCATATAAGAAACTATTCCCAAATGCAATTAGAGTTGAAGGTTCTGATAGTTGTTTAAAGTTTTCTAAAGTGAATTTTAAACCATTAGAAATATCTAGTCCTTCAGGAATATCTAAGAACATTAAGATAAACATGAATAATGCTGGGAATAATGCTAAAATATACAACCAGTATAAGTAAGGCGTAGATAGACGCGCAAACTTCTTATTCATTTACTTCTTCCTCTACTTCTTCTTCTACAACTTTCATTAAGTGAATTTCATATGGGTCTACTTTTAGACCAATCTTATCACCAACGTTTGGTGTTTCATATGCATGAATTACAATTTCTTTATCTCCAAACATTGCGCAAATTTCATAGTGTACACCTTTGAAGATTCTTGATGTTACTGTACCAATTAGTTTAGCTTGATCAAGTAGTACAACGTCCCAGTCTTCTGGACGAATAACTACATCTACTTGTTCGCCATCTTCAAATTTATATCCTTGAATTGCAAATTCTACTCCTAAGAATTCAATTAATCCTTCATGTAAGTATGTTCCTCTTACGATATTTGTTTCGCCAATGAAGTTTGCAACAAATGGATTAACTGGTTCATTGTAAATATCTTCAGGAGTGCCAAGTTGTTGGATAATACCATCTTGCATTACAACTACTCTATCACTCATTGTCATTGCTTCTTCTTGGTCATGTGTTACAAATATAAATGTAATACCAAGGGCACGTTGCATTTCTTTTAATTCATATTGCATGTTTTGACGTAGTTTTAAGTCAAGTGCTGCAAGTGGTTCATCTAGTAATAAAATTTTAGGTTTATTGATAATTGCTCTAGCAATTGCAACACGTTGTTGTTGTCCACCAGACATTTGGTCAATTTTTCTTTTTTCATAACCATTAAGTTTAACAAGTGAAAGTGCATTTTTTGCTGCAATATCAATGTGTTCGTTAATCTTTTTGTTAA
This sequence comes from Bacilli bacterium, assembly GCA_017937305.1. Classification (GTDB taxonomy): domain Bacteria; phylum Bacillota_I; class Bacilli_A; order ML615J-28; family CAG-313; genus UBA1737. The sequence continues at coordinate 35,281 of JAGBDV010000009.1, read as the reverse complement.
TTTCAAAATAATTAGCTTTTGATGCTTTTTCTAAAGGTAATCCTTTTGCTAATTTATCTTCTTTAATTTCATTTAAAATTTTTTCTTCTCCACCAAAGAATTCAATTAAGTTCTTAAGTGGACGATTGTTAAGTCCAATTTTTACATTATCAATTACATTTAAGTGTGGGAATAATGCATAACGTTGGAATACTGTGTTGATTGGGCGTGCATATGGTGGAATATCATTAAATACTTTTCCATCAATAATAACTTCACCCTCTGTTGGTGTTTGGAACCCAGCAATCATTCTTAAAGTTGTAGTTTTACCACAACCAGATGGTCCAAGAAGTGTAACAAATTCATTTTCATAAATTTGTAAATTAATGTTGTTGACGATTGGGTTTTCTGGATCGTCATCGTATCTTAAAGATACGTTCTTTAATTCAATAATAGCTTTTTTCAAAGTATTATTCCTCCTTAAATCACTAAATTTTAAATCATAATATGCATATAATTATAGCTCTATTATACTCTTATTTTATAAATATGCAAGTAATAAAATAATTTTTTTAAATGTTAAAAAAATACAATGTTTACTTATATTTTTTAATGGTTTTACCCCTTCAATTTTATGGCTTAATAAAGCCATATTTTTAAAAGATTAGTTTAGTGTGAATAATTAGACAAACTTAAATTAAAATATTAAATTTAAGCTTTATTTTGACTTTATTTGTCAAATTAAATACAAAAGGTGTATAGATAATTTAATATCTAGATACACCATTTATATATATTATTTTATTTTAAATTTTTAACTTCATCAAGAAGCATTGTAATAAATTCATCAAGTGCATAAGCATTTTGAGCTTGTTCACCGTATTTACGTGCATTAACTGACCCTGATTCTACTTCTTTATCACCAAGTACTAGTTGATAAGGAATCTTTTTCATTTGAGCTTCACGCATCTTATATCCTAGTTTTTCATCACGATCATCGATTTCACATCTAATGCCTAAGTCTTCTAACTTTTTAAATACTTCTTTTGCGTATTCTAGATGGAATTCATTATTAACTGGAATAATCTTAATTTGCACTGGAGCAAGCCATGTAGGGAATGCGCCACCATAGTGTTCAATTAAGATACCAATAAATCTTTCTAAAGATCCAAATAAAGCTCTATGAATCATAATAGGACGTTTCTTACTTCCATCTTCTGCAATATATGTTAAATCAAATCTTTCAGGTAAATTCATATCAAGTTGGATTGTACCACATTGCCAAATACGGTTCATTGAATCTCTTAGTTTAAAGTCAAGTTTAGGTCCATAGAATGCTCCATCTCCTGGATTTAGTTTATAATCAAATCCTGCTTTTTTGCAAGCTTCTGCTAAAGCAATTTCTGCTTTATCCCATACTGCAATTTCACCAATATATTTATCTAAAGGTCTAGTTGAAAGTTCAATGTGGAAGTTTAGGTTAAATACTGAATAAACTTTTTTATAAAGAAGAATGATTTCAGCAATTTCATCTCTAATTTGATCTTCTGTCATAAAGATATGTGCATCATCTTGAGTAAATGTTCTAACTCTAAATAAACCACTTAAAGCACCACTTGCTTCATGACGGTGTACAAGACCTAGTTCACCAAGACGTAGTGGGAAGTCACGATATGAATGAATATCGTTTTTATAAACAAGCATACCACCTGGACAGTTCATTGGTTTAATTGCAAATTCTGCATCATCAATAGTTGATGTATACATATTTTCTTTATAGTTAAACCAGTGTCCACTAGTTTCCCAAAGTTCTCTATTTAACATTGTAGGAGTTTGAATAAACTTATATCCATGTTTAGTATGAATATCAGTCCAAAATCCTACTAGTGTATTTTTAAGCGTCATACCATTAGGTAGCCAGAATGGGAAACCTGGTCCATATTCACTCATCATGAAAAGCCCTAGTTCTTTACCTAGTTTTCTATGGTCACGTTTTTTTCTTTCTTCTAAGTTATGAAGATGTTCTTTTAATTCTTCAGCTGTTCCAAAACAAGTACCATATACTCTTTGTAACATTTGGCGATTAGAATCACCTCTCCAGTATGCACCACTACATGCAAGAAGTTTAAAGTTCTTTAAGAATTTAACACTTGATACATGTGGTCCCCGACATAAATCTTTATAACTACCTTCTTCATAAACAGTAATAACAGAACCCTCTGGTAATTCATTAATTAATTCAGTTTTATAAATATCATCTTTAAATAAGTTTAAAGCTTCTTCTTTAGACACTTCAAAACGTTTAATCTTTTCTCCACTTGCAACAAGTGCAGCCATTTTCTTTTCGATTTTTGGTAAATCTTCTTCTGTTAGTTTAACATCACCTAAATCAACATCATAATAGAATCCTTCTTCAATAGCAGGACCTACACCAAACATAGCGTTTGGATATAATTCTTTTAATGCCCATGCAAGTAAGTGTGCACATGAGTGGTTAAGTAAATCATAATAACTTGATACATCAGTTAAAAGTTCTAATTTTGCATCAACAACAATAGGACGACTCATATCATATAGTTCATCATTTACTTTTGCAATAATACATTTTTTAGCAAGACTAGAAGAAATTGTTTCAGCAATTTTTTCCGCAGTAATTCCACATTCAAATTCTTTTACAGAAAGGTCAGGGAATGTAATTTTAATCATTTTTATATACCTCCAAATAATATAAAAAGCCTTAGATAATATATTAAAAAAATACATTTATCTAAGGACGTATGTTTAGCAGGCTTTAACTAAACAGGCGCGGTACCACCTTAGTTCATAAGAAAACTCTTATGCCCTTTAATATCTTTAACGCAGATTTACGTTCTTTATTTCTAAAGAAAACTCGCAGGGAGTAACTATTAGCCATTATTTAGTAGTTCTCACTATCCTACCTCACTTTTAAACACGCATCTAATAATCGTATCCTGTTCAACGTTTATTATTTTTTTATATTAATATTATATACGTTTTTTACTATTTTGTCAAATAATATCCACTCTTTATAAATGGTAATTAAATCGTTTTACGCAATTTCATTATCATCAAATTGATTTAGTTTTTGCTCTATTATTCTTATTATTATTACTTTATTACTTTCTTCTAAAAACATATAATACACACTATATCTTCCAACAATAATTTTTCTAATATCTACATCAATTGTGGTATCATAATCAGTTAAAACACCAATATAGGGAAATTCACATAAAATATTAATTTTATTTTTAAATGTTTTCATATACTTTTTAGAATAAGTCTTACCATAATTAAATTCATAAAAACTATAAATAGAATTAATATCTCGTCTTGCTGTGTTTTCAATAAATATTTTATTCTTCTTCGTCATCATTTATTAAACCATCCATAAATTCATTAAAGTCTTGTCTTCCTTCTTCTCTTTTTGGATCGTTTAATGCTTCGTTTAATAAAATTGTTGTGTTTATTCTTTCGATAAGAGACTCATAAAATTCAATGTTCATTAATACCATATCGCCATAACCATTTTTAGTTATTATAATTGGTACATTACTTTCTTTACAAATTCTAGAAATATTTCCAGTATTTTTAAGTTCGTTAATAGGTATAACCTTCGGTACAAAATTCATAATAATCTCCTTTCTTTTTATACCAATATTATACCATAATTAAGGTATTTTGTCAAGAGCTTTTTATAGAATTTTATATAATTTTAATTATATTGTTTACTATATTTTGATAATTTATCTATGATATCTTTAAATCTAGAATCTTCTCTCATCGGATCAAACACAGGTCTTTTTAAGTTATACAACATTTCAAAACATTGATTACCAAATTCATCTAAATTGCCACTCCATGATATGTCATCTCTTTTATCTTCTAGTTTATTAAATAATAATGAAGTATGTTTAATATTATCTTCTCTTGTATCGTGCATAATCGCATAATCTGCAGCAATATTGAGATATATGCACGCATTATCAAAATCATTAAGTTTTACATAAAGTCTTGCGATGCGGTCATTAATTGTATGTAAAAGCCATATAGTCTCTAAATCGTAGTCTTCATTATCAAATAAAGTTTTTCCCACAATGTTAAATTTTTTAAATACATCAACAAGTTCTTCTTTGGTATATAAATTATCATTATAAAGTCCCATTAAGATACTCCAAAAAGATGAAAGCAGAGATAAAGATTCTTTTTGATAATATTTAAGTAATTCATCGCCTACTAAAATATCATCTTTATAATAATCTTTTCTAAGATATTTTTTTAAATACTTTTCATATACTTCTTTTAATCTTTCCTTATCTTTTCGATCGTTTTTTAGATATAGATAAAACAAAATATCTGCTGCCTTAAATTTTATATCTTCATCAAGGGTAGTTTCAAGAACTTTTTTAGCGACAACTATTCCTTCTTCAGTATAACTTTTATTAAAGTTTCCAGCTTCAAAACACACCTCTGCAAATATTAACTGTAATTCTTCAATACTAGGATATTTTTCATACATTTCTTTTACATATTCATAGCACTTAACATTATTACCAACTCTACGATATTCTTTAACTTGCTTTTTTATTTCTTCTAATATTTTTGTATTATGAATAATATCAGCACCAAGAAGATAATCAACTGTTACATTAAATGTACTTGCAATAAGCGGTAATAAACTAATATCAGGGTATGTCGCTCCATTTTCCCATCTTGAAATTGATTGAATAGATGTACCTAGAATGTTTGCTAGATCTTCTTGAGTATAGTTTTTCTTTAATCTTAATTCCCTTATTTTATTTCCTAAATCCATATTTTACTCCTAAATTTTAAATATATTGTAACGTTACACTAATATTATATCATTAAATTAGTAATAATACCATATCTCATTTGATGAAAAAATTTTACAAAAAGTGAGAATCATTATTGTACTCTTTTCAATTTACATCTTTTTTATAATAATAACCTCCTGTTTTTCTTGACCCTTTATAAACAACATACTTGCTTAACTTTCTTCGTAGTTGATTTTGAATAGCGGTTATACTTGTATAAATATTCATACAAACTAATTGTTCCAAAATTTCATTAACCTTTATACCAGGATGTTTTTTAATAATTAATAATATAGATTTTCTCAATATAGTTATTTCGTCACTTGATTTTATTTGGTCATTTATTTGGTCAATTTTACTTTTATAATTAATATTAGGTAACTTCACAACAAAAAAATTCCCCATATCATAAAACTCTGGTTTTATAAAATGATTCTTATATTCTTGTTTCACCCTTTAAACTCTATTTTTCTTTTAAAAAAGTTCAAGGAAATTCCTTGAACTTTCATTATTTATTTTTAGCTTGATCTGCAGCTTCTTTTACTGAATATGCAATATAGATCATATGGTCAGCAGCACGTTCTAAGTTGTTTACTAAGTTAACAAATACACCACTGTTTTGAGGTTTACATTCACCACGATTTAGTCTATCAAAGTGATCATCTATTAAGTCTTTTCTCATTTGGTCAATTTCTTCTTCAAGTTCATCTGCAAGATTCATCTTATTTAAGTTTTTAGTCATAAAGATTTCATCTGTTTGAGCATATAATAGATTAATCTTATTTTTCATAAATCCAAGTTGTACCATAACATTAGATGAGAATTCAAGTTCATGTTTTACCATATATTTGGCATATTTACAAACATTATCACCAATTTCAGCGATACGTAAAATATCATTTAATGTTCTATGGAAACTAGATAATGTGCATTCATCTTCAAATGCGACATTTTGGTTTGTTAGTTTAACCATGAATTCAATGATTTGTTTGTTAGTGAATTCTAATTCTTCAATTCTTGCGTCAACAACTTCACGTTTTTCATCATCTTTATTTAAGAATGCATCAATTGAAATATTAAGTGCATCTACTGATTTTGAATACATTAGTGCAAGTTCTTTTCTTACTTGATGTACTGCTACTGAAGGTGTAGTTAAGATACGGTCATCAATATATACAAGGCGATGAACTTCTTGCTTTTGAGCTTTTTCTCTAACTAGAGCAGTAGATGATTTAACGAAGACATTAATAAATGGTAGGAATATTAATGTACAAATTGAATTAAAGAATGTATGGAACATCGCAATTTGAGTTGATTCACCTTTGAACCATTTAACAAATGTAACTTCCATAAAATTAGGCCATAGTAATAATAGTACTGCAAATAAAACTGAACCAAATGTATTAAATAAAAGGTGAATAACACTGGCACGCTTTGCGTTTGTACCTGCACCCATAGAAGACATAAGTGCTGTAACACATGAACCAATATTAGAACCTAATATTAAGAATAATACATTATTTGTAAGACATGTTGCATCATCACCTGCACCAATATAAATACCTGTACCAACTAGTTGAATAATAATTGTGGTAATTAAAGATGATGATTGAACTGCAGCTGTAAGAACGATACCAAGTAAGAATAGGATAATCCAAGCACCAGTTCCATTAACATTTTGTAATACATTTTTAATTGTGTCATATACAACTAAATTTCCATCACTATCTGGATTTTTTAGTGCTAGGCTCATACATTCTAGACCTAGGAATAAGATACCAAAACCTGTAAGTGCATTACCAACTGTCTTAGTTCTATCTTTTTTTCCAAGCATTGTAATAAATGCTCCAAGGCCAGCTGTTAATATTGCGTAGGCACCAAAGTCAAATGAGCTAAGTGCTGCAAGTTGTGCTGTAATTGTTGTACCGATATTAGCACCCATGATTAAAGCTGTTGCTTGAGCAAGATTGATTAATCCTGTATTTACAAAACCTACTACCATTACTGTAGTTGCACCAGATGATTGCATAATTGCTGTTGCAATAGCACCAATACCTACACCGATAATAGCTTTGTTTTGTGTTTTATTAAATAATCTCTTTAAGCTTGAATGACATAGTTTTGTAATATTTGAACTAAGTAACTCAAAACCAAGTAATAATGCACCAATTGCTGCAAACATAAATATTACAGTTTCAATCCAATAACCTACCATATAAAAAATCACCTCATTTGGTATTAGTATATCACATTTTTACATATTTCACAATCAATATAAAAAAAAACAACCTAATGGTTGTTTTATTATCTAATATCACTCATAGTTAAGTGTTCTAATTTTTCATTATCATGGTATTCAACTACTTTAAAATAAACTAATGAATCAGCTTCAATACCTTTTAAATGAATAATATCAACTACTTTTGCAATCATTGTTACTTTAGATCCTTTTAAAGTTATTGCACCTGTAGAATCTACAAAATATGGAAGTCCAAGTAATTTATCTACTTCATTAGAATGTGTATCTCCAATGTATAATGCAACATCTTTTTGTTCTTTAGAACATACAGAAATTCCACAATAATCTCCTACTTTTAAGTTATGTGTAGTCACACTTTGTTCACCTAATAAGCCTACTACTTCTTCCTCCCCTACTTGTGTAAACCATGCATATGTTGCAGCATAAATTTCTTTTTCTTTTTTAAATGCTAGAATACTTACTGTTTGATTAAATGGTCTAAATTTCATATTATATTTCCTCTTTATTTATATATATAATTATTATACTAAATAATTATTAAAATTGCCATTATTTAAACTTAATCTATAGATATCATTTTCAATAATTTGTTTTTCATAAGTTTTTGACCTATTTTTTTAATTTTTAATTACTTTTTGTTATAAATGCGTTACCAGGTATTACACTATTATCTTTGATAATAGTATCTCCACCAAGAATGGTCGCATTAGCATATATTACTACATTATCACATATTGTAGGATGTCTTTTTATTCCTTTTAATAAAGATCCTTCTTTTAACGATTTAGCACCAAGAGTAACACCTTGATATATAGATACGTTATTTCCAATAATACAAGTTTCTCCAATAACTATTCCTGTTCCATGGTCAATAAAGAAATTTTCTCCAATTTTGCATGATGGATGAATATCAATTCCTGTTACAGAATGTGCATATTCAGAAAGTATTCTTGGGATAAATGGTACATTTAGTGTATCTAATAAATGAGCTATTCTATATACATATACTGCATGAAAACTATTTACTAAAAGTACTACTTCTTCTACACTTTTACATGCAGGATCATGTAATTTAAAACTTTCAATGTCTTTTAATAATAATTTCTTAATATCTACTAAATTATCAAAAAAACTATCTACTATCTCTAATTTATTATCTAAGCCTAAAAAAGCCAGTATTTCAAAAGTTTCTATATATAGTTGTTTAATTGTATATTCACATTTAAAAACTTTAGGAAATAAAATATGTTTTAAGTGATTTATAAATAAAATAATTCTTTCTTTATTAATATAGGATATATTATTAAAACATTCATCATAATACTTAATCTCTTCTTCTATCTTTTTTAATTCCTTCATTACATACCCCTCTTTTATATATATTCATACCTTTAAGGAATATGTCAAAATGTTTATTTATTAAAATCCTAAATTTTTCAATATATAATTCCTAAATTTTTCAATTTTTATATAAACCTTTTGATAAATATCTATTTCCATCATCAGGAAGTATAATAACAATATTTTTATTAATATATTTTTTTCCCATTTCTATTCCAGCATATATTGCTGCACCACTACTTACACCGCACATAAGACCTTCTTCTTTATATAAAACATTTGTATATAAATATGCAGTTTCACTATCAACATCTATAATATCATCTATATATGATGTATCTAAAATACTAGGGATAAAATTAGCACCAATACCTTCTATTTTATGAGTAGAAGATTTTCCTCCTTTTAATACTTTAGATTCACTTGGTTCTATTCCTACACATAAAGTATTACTATTTTTTTCTTTTAAATATTTAGCACATCCTGTAAAAGTACCACCAGTGCCTATTCCACTAATAAAGATATCAATATTATTTATTTCATTATATATTTCAACACCAGTAGTTTTATAATGAGCATCTACCCCTAGTTTATTATTAAATTGATCAAGAATATATATATTATTATATTTATTAATTAATGAATTTAGTTTATCTATAGAACCACTCATACCAAGACAAGATGAGGTAAGAATAACTTTTCCATCATATTTTTTAATAAACTCAATTCTTTCTTTACTTACAGAATTAGGCATAACTATTATACATTTAATTCCAAGATATTTAGATATTGCAGCAACACTAATACCAGTATTACCACTTGTTGCTTCTACAATAATAGTATCTTTATTTATTAAGCCTTTTTCAATACCATCTTTAATTATATAATAAACTATTCTATCTTTTATTGAACCACTATAGTTATCTTTTTCTAGTTTTAAATATATATTACTTTTTAAGTTATATTTATTCATTAAACTTTTTGCAAGAATAATCTTAGTATTACCAATATACTTTTCTAATTCTTTTATTTTATTAATCATTTTATCACCTAATATATTATAAAAGTAAAACTTTGTATTTTATTCATAAATATTAATTAATTTAAATATATTTATCATTTTTTCTTTTTATTATCAAACTGACCCGTTTTTATTTTTTATAAAAGGAGACTTTATATTTTTTAAAGTCTCCTTTATATAATTATTTTCATAAGTATTTGTTTCTATTATTTATCCAATCAATACAATCATTTTCTAAACTATTAAAAAATATAAAAATTTATTACTTTATACAAACAAACATCAATATATTTTAAAAAAATATAGCAAAAATAAATTGTCCTTGATATTTAACTAAAATAATAGAATTACTTAGTTATTATAAATTTCGATACGTAAATTTTTTATAATAAATACCAATTTTCAGGAAGCCCCATTTCCCATAAAATTTTATTATAAAATGTTGGTTGTAATTGTGCCTTTAATACTATTAATAATGCGTTCAGCTTATTTTTAAATTTTTGAAATTCAGCACTGGGCAATAGTAAACTAAATACGATTAATGTAGATAAAAAATCTTTTGTTCCATAACTAAAACGACCAGTTATGGTATTTAACGGAATATCTAGTTTTTCAAACTGACTTTTAACGCGTTTTACTTTTTGAGGGATGTTATTTATACTTTTATACCTATATAAAACAGAATTATGTGCACATATATTTCTAACTCTGTTTACGTGTATAATAAATGAAGACAAATAATCAAAAGGAAGTAAATACTCTTTTGAAATTTTCATTTGATCTTCTAATTTTAATTTTGTGTAGATTCTGCTAACAGATCCTAATGTTAAGATATTAGATACAACCCAAAAAGGGAAATTATTATACTTATCTTTGTACCACCTTATAGAGGGGTGCTCGTTTTTTAATTGTTTATCAATTTCCTTTTTTATAAAGTTTTTCATATCTTCAAACGAATATTCTCCATTCGCTCCAGTATCTGCTATAAAATTCTCTTTCTTTAAATAATCTTCAAATAATACACCATACTTTTCTGAAATTAAATTTGAAATATACGATTTAAATGTAATTTCAATTTGAGAAGCATATTCAAAAACAATAGATTTTAACTCAAAATCAAAAACATACAAATTATATAGGTCTTCAAAACAAACGCCATCAAAGTAATTCTTATTATTTGAATAATCAATAAAAGGAATCTTATATGCATTAACAATTTTATAATAACCAATTTGATTAAGGATTTTTTTTGTTTTTTCTAAATCTATAAACGATAAATTTTTTTCTTTTAAATGTTCAATTTGTTCATCAATCGTTAAATATTTTTTTTGCATAATTATCTCCTATATATCTCCTATAAAAAAGAAAAACCCCGGTCCCTAAGGAGTCCGGAGTATGATCCCACTTTTAATTAACCTAATCACTTAGGTATAGATATTATACTACAATAATAACTTCATTGCAATAAATTAGATAATTTTTTTGCAAAAAATTAAAGCTGAATCACTATTATTATATGTCAGAATTTTCTAATTATACATTAAATTTAATAAAATTTTAAAATAATTTTATTATCACCTAATAGTATCGTGAATTTGTCTTTAATCAGTATAACAAGTAACAGAATATGTTTTTCATCTTATAGTTTCTAATATCCTCATAATATGAGAATAAAATTTTCAATTAATAATATTATTATACATATTAATACTTACTTTAATTAAATATAAAATACTGTTTCTATGTTAACTCTTAAACCAATCGAAATCAAAGGGGTAAAGTTTTTATTAATTTAAATTCAAAATACATATTAAAAAAAAGTGATTCCATAAAGGAATCACTTAATTTATTTATTAGTTCCAAGTTGTAGTATCATCAGTTAGACCCCAGTCACCATCACCAGTTTCTGCATTAATTACAATTGCAAAGTTTCTGATACGGTTTCTTAAAGAGTTTTCTATGAAGAAATATTTACCGTCATATACACCTGTATCATCTAAGTTAGGTAAGATATAGTCATCTGTTTCCCAAGGGTATTGAACACCACCAGTACCATCAGCAACACCTTTAAAGTAGATGTCATATGTATATCTTTCACCGTTAACTAATTTTCCTCCAGTTGTTCCATTATAAATTGGAGAAACAATAGAGAATCCGTAGCATCCCGATAAGTTTCTACCAAATGTATATAAGTAGTCACTTAATGAGTGAGGACGATAGAATAAAGTAGTTTGGTTATTAACACCATTAATTTCTCCAGTGATACCAGTTGGATTATCAGTTGTAGGTTCTAATGGATAAGTAGTATGATTTCCTTCAATATTCTTTGTATAAGCATCAATACTTTGTTTTAACACATAATTTCTTACTGTGATAACTACAGTACTATTCTTAATAGGAGAGTTTGCATCATCAGCAAGCATTATATTACCATTACCATCACGATAATAGATTGTAAAACGAAGTGTTAAGTTATATAAAATATCCGTTGTAGTAATATGATAGTAAACAGTACTTAGTCCATCTTCTGATGTAATTCTATATAGAATAATACAATCTTTATTTTCATCTTCACCAATAAAGTTAGCATAAAGATCAGTAGTCCAAGTACCACTTGCAGAATCATATCTTTCAATAGTAGCACCTACAGGAATAGTAAATGTTGGATGATAGTTTTCAATATCAATATCTGCAACTTTACCATCAATTCTAAAGTATTCTATACCATTTTCATCTGCACCATCATAGTCAATACCAGCATAGTATACACGAATATCATATAAACTTGTAATTTCCTCACCATTTGCATTAGATTCATAAATAGTCGGATAGACTAAGTTAGAATCACTACCAGCTTGGAAATTAATATCTTGCAAGTATGCACTTGTACCTTTAAGTTTTTCAATTTGAATAGATGTTAATTCTTTTTGAACATCAGTTTCTCTTTGTAAATTAAATGTATATATTAACTCACCAGTTTCAAGTAAATCAGTAATATTAACTACATAATAAGCAGCAGTACTATAATATACCATTGTTTCATCAATGGCATTACTATTACCAGTGATAACAGTAGTTACGTTTTTATTTTCTGTAGCATCTGCAAAACCAAAGTCAATACTTACTTGAGTTAATACACTTTCTCTTAAAACAGTAATTGGTTGAGATAACTGAACTACACCATTTTTATAAATTACAACATCATCTAAAGCTCTTTCTTTAATTGTGTGTGTAATAGGATGCGATGTTCCACTTTCATCTAAAATATTATAAGTAAATACATGTTCACGATTTCCATCAGCATCATATCTATACGAAACAGTTGCAGAAGATAATGTTGCAAAAGGTGAAAGTTTAACTGTGTTAATTAAAACATCATTTAAATATAACTCATAATAGTCAACATTATTAACATATGATTCAACACCAGTTTTATTAATAGTTCTAACAGTCAATGCACTATTTGTATTATAAGAAACACCTTTTAATAGAACACCAAAACCAATATAAGTATCAAAATTAACACTTTGAGTCAGGAATTCTAAATCAGCAGCATCAGAAGTAAATGAATAAGAATCATAATTTACATCTAATACACTATATTCATTAGAACTACTCTTATTAAATGTAACATAATATGAATCTTTATTTGAATAATATTTATACTCAAGAGTATAAGTTCCTGAAGCTAATTCATCACTTAAAGATAAATCAATACCAAATAAATTATCATTATTAACGCCACTTAAATCATATGAATAATATTTAGGATCAATTGTTGTTCCATTATATTTTAAACCAACAAATGTTAATTCATGATTATCAGGTAAAATATTATTAACATCCCTAAATACTAATCCTAATGTTCCATTAGGTAAAATAGATGACGTAGTTCCAAAATTATATGTTGTACCATCTAGTGTTGGAACATTAACATTAGCTCCATCCATTGTTGCACTATTCATTGTAATATTAAGTCTAGTATCTACACAATTAATAATAATTGTATAATCTGAATAATATGTTGTAATTAATGAACTTACATTACAAGCAATTTCAGAATAAACAGTAACTTTATCTGATAACTCCAATGATTGACCAGCAGTTACTGTACCAGTAATTGTGGATTCGAAACTGCCTGAAATAATATTTGAAGTTCTATTATTATAAGCAACTAAAAATGCAGGATGATTACTTTCAGTAATACCTGATTTTGCAATAACAGCATTTTCAGATAATTCTGCAGATAGCACTTTATAATTAACTGTAGTGGAATTACCAGTTAAATTAAACGCATCAGAAGAAATAGTAAATGTAATAGTCGGTTTACCACTAGAATCAACACCTTTTACACCATTTGTAAGAGTAGGAGCTTTTCCAGTTGGGTCATATAAAACAATATCATACAATGTATCATTAGTAGACTGTTCCATAATAGCTGATTTATCACTAAGTCTTATTTGGAACATTGATTGGTAATCATTTAATAACTCTTTATTATGTTCCTCATCATGAATAACATCATCAGTAGATATATTGTTTAAATCAATATACTTACCTTCTGCTTCATTTAATTTATATAATGAACTAATTTTTAAGTTTGCAGGAAGAACAGCACCTTTATCTCTACCCTTAGTACTTGCAAGTACATACATACCGTTTGGTTTATAGTTTGTTGAAGTATTCAATCTAAATCTATTAGCAAGTACAGGGTTATCAGCAGCATAAATATAGTTTGATTGCTCTGGATCCATTAGAGGGAAATCTTCATCAAAAATATATGTATAATCTGTTTCACTAGGATTATCAGTAACAATTTCCATCTTATAATATCCTGCATCATCATATTCATTTTCATCTACAGAAAGTACTAAACCATCAGATGGGATATCCCTATCTACAGTGGTAGTTGTGTTATTTTGAGTAAGTAACTGCCTCAACTCTGCTTGTGTAAAACCATAATTCTGATAATTTGTATCATTCAGCGTCATCGTACCAGAGACATTAGATTCAACAGAAACTACATTCGAAATAATTTGTTGTGTTTCACTAGATTGTGCGTTTGTCAATGGAGACGTTGCATCATAACCAGACACTTCCCTCACTTTTTCTTCAACAGTATTTATATTTACATTATTATATTGAACAGAAACAATTGTAAATGTTCTATTATTATTTCCTCTTCTTATAGTATAAGTAACTGATGAATTTCCTGAATTAGAAGCATAAGCAATCTTGGAAGATGAATAGCTTGAAATATAACCAACAATTAAGGCCGGTGTTGTGTCATTAATCCTTGCACTAAAATAAGTATCTTTTCTTCCTTCAACAAATAATTTATAATAATAATATGCACCATATGATGTACCATCAGCACGACCTATCATATCAACATTTGGATCCATATTCAAAATATTAATAAATGAATTAGAATTCATAACACCACTATTACCACGTTGTAAACGTCCAAATACTCCACCAAATCCACGTTTCTTATTAGGATATAAAGACAAGTTTTCAAATGTTAACCCAGCACTAGAGTTTAACGGGAAAATAAATGTTGTATCTCCATCAGGGTAGAAATGTTCTGTGTCATTTTCATCAAAATTAGAATTTATTAAAGAATCAAAATCATAATAACTTTCATTTCTAATAGCTTTTACCTTTCCATAATGTACTGCAGTATTAATATCTACAGTAGTTACTGAATATTCCTCATCAGGATTAACTGATCCTAAAACATATGTAGCACCAACAACTCCTCCAGCAACATCACAAGAAGAAATAACACCATGATTTATCATACGTACCATCTTACATAATCCATATCCAATTACACCACCAGAGCATGAATAAATTCCCGGACGTTTCGCGTTGTTATAACTATGTTCATTACCATACCTAGTAGAATCAGTTCCTGAATACTGACCTATTTTATTTGTGACAGCACAAATATTTCCAAAATTAAGACCGTTAGACAACTCGGAAGTAGCAATTCTATCTCCAGAACCTACTTCACAATATGAAAAACGTTTAGCGCCAGACTCTTCTGAATCTATCGAATCATTACCAGCAGTAATTTCAACACCTAAAGCAACAGCTAAAATACCACCACAGCGAACATATTGTTGAGCCTTACCATAAACATTACCATTATTTGATGAGTCATAAATTTTTGCCATTGAAGATGTACTTGTATCAGAAAGATAACCATAATTCAATTTACCATTTAATATTGTTGCTTGTCTATCACCAAGAGCACTGCAAATCCCACCCAAGGCCAGACCAGCAGAATACGCGTATATTAAACCACCAAAATGACAATTTGGATCATTACCACCGGCAACATAAGTTAAATACCCTGTATGTTCTTGTTCTGTCGGTGATTCAGTCTCGTTTGAATAGTTAATATTACCAGAGTTTGCACAGTCTTGAATTAAATTATAGTTGTATGTTACTAAACCACCAACAAATGTATTACATGTTCCAGTGATTTGATTATATCCAGAATACTCAGATGATATATCTCCTCTATTCATAGAGTTAGTTAATTCACCAACATTTAGGTTAAATAAACCGGCTACATACAAATTATTTGCATCAATAGTAGCTGAAAATCCTGGTGCTTCTTGATCAGTACCATATGCAGTTTCGGTAGTTGTACCCCCCCACCAATTTGAAACTTCATATTCTTTTTGATTATTAACAATAGTAGTATTACCGCTTATTCCAGCAGTTATAATTTGCCCTTCATTTAGACAGTTTTTAGCAATATTTACAGTAGTTAAATATGGAAGTATCCATGAGATGCCTGCAACATATAAGTCAGCACTTTGATTAACATTTAATACTTTGATATCACCTGTCATATAAACATTTTGATAATCAATGTTATAACTTTGAGTAAATCCTGCAATCTTAGTATCAGTAGATGTTGTAATATCACTAACAGTGATATCACCACTATTTTGACAATATAATAATTTTGATTTATAGTCAGATACTGATGTAAAGAATGGACCAATTAAGGCTTCTTCTTGACTATTTGTATCAAAGTAAGTATTTGGATAGACATAATCAGCTTCATTATATGCTCTAGATAGTGTTACACCTGCAGTTGAATTATCAACAACTGTTGCAGCATAATAAATTTCTTTATTATTGGTATCATTAGTCATTCCAAGTTCACTATAAAGATTGTTGTTTGCAGTATTAATCATGTAAGAAAATTCTGAATATTCTGAAGTAGAAGCAACTAAAATACCAGCATTATAGCAATATGTATAATCATTAGTATAGAAGTTTTTAATTAAACCTTTATTTTCATATCTACCATTTAACACTTGTTCACCATTATTAAGTGGACCAGATTTTCCAATAACATTTCCAATAACTCCAGCACAATAAATATATGCATATTTAGTATTAGTTCCTGCAAATTTATTTGCTGTAATTTGGCCTTCATTAGTAACATAATAAACAACGTTATTTGTAGATGTACTATTATTTAATTGACCAACAATACCACCAACACTAATTTGAATATTAGAACTTGAAGTAAATGTGCTAAGTGTACCTGGTGAAGAAATTTGACCAGTATTAATAGAATTAGTTAAGGTTAGATTGTTTTCTGAACTTCCACCTAAAATACCACCGATTTGGTATATAGCATTAAGAGTTAAACCAGTAAAACTATGGTCAGCATTACCATTAATATTACCCGTATTAGCAACATAAGAAATATTACCATTACCATAACCAACAATTCCACCAGCATAAGTTTTACCAACACCTAGTGTTCCAAATCCAATTGTCGAATTTGTAATAATATTAGATATTGTTGCGCCATTTGAAACACCAGCAACAAATCCAACATATGAAGTCTTTGTAACAACAGAATCATCTTGTAATAAATTTATTGTACAATTATCAAAGTTAATGTTAGAAACAGTACCACTTAATTTTGAGAATAGACCATAATACATTTCCGTTTCAGTATTATATGGATTTGTAATACTTAAATTCTTAATAACTTTATTAGAGTTAATTGTATCTTCAAGTGTTCCAGTACCACCAACAAGACTTCCTTTAAATTCTTCCTTTGGTGGAGTATATGGAAGATTTCTCATATCAATATCTTTTGTTATTACATAATTATGATTTGTATAAGCAATTCCATTATAAGGAGTTTGTCTAGATAAAATTTGAGAGAATATAATTAAATCATACTCATCAGCAATTACAAATGCATTTTCTGAACTATTAAAATCTAAACCTTGTAGAGTTGGAAGACAGTCATATTCAAAGAAATGCCAGCTTCTTGAATTATCAGCAAGAGTAGCAGAATTAATATTAACTCCATTACCATTTAATAACTCTGATTCAGTATAGCCAATAATGTTAGAAGATTCATTATTTTCATCAATATATTGTTCTACAACTTTATCATAAGCAATCCCAGTAATTGTACCACCTTCAGTATAAACAACTGGTTTAGTTTCAAATAAATAATCACTTGAACTATAAACAACTCTATCAGCAGAATAATATGAATTTTGCAACGTACCATTATTAGTATGTACTAGCCCTGCAGCAGTAAATGTTGTTGTTTGTACAGCACCATAAGGTAACGACCACATAATACCAGATGAATCATTTCCAGCAGCATTTGTTTTAGCATCAATAACAGCTACATTTTCAATAATACCATTATTTTCACCAGCAAGCACTGCAGCTTTTGTAAGTCCATCAGGGACATCTAGTAATTCTAAGATCGGATTAATTATTTGGAAGTTTTTAATAACTGCGCTTGTTCCAACATTTGCAAACATTGCATAATAGTTTGAAAGAGGAATATCAGCATCTGTACTTCCTTCTTCATCTCCAGCCATACGATAAATCATAGTAATATAGTTGTAATCAGCAAGAT
This sequence comes from Bacilli bacterium, assembly GCA_017937305.1. Lineage (GTDB taxonomy): Bacteria > Bacillota_I > Bacilli_A > ML615J-28 > CAG-313 > UBA1737. The sequence goes on along the minus strand of JAGBDV010000009.1, from coordinate 16,895 downwards.
ATAAATTACTAATTGCAAAACCATTTCCATCAAATGTACCAGTAAATGGTAGATAAGTTTTTGATGATCCACCTGTGCCATCTGATAAGTCTATATTAATACCTACTGGGATAAATTGTTTTGACTTCATTGTTGAATAATCAATATCCGATACTAATGCATAATCTAAATCCATAATTACTTTAATTGTTTTTAAATTAGCATATAAATTTGGAGTAGCAGCTTCTCTCCAGTTATAAGATGCTGCGATTGAGAAATTATATAAATCATCAGCTGTGTAGATACCAACACGCTTATTTCCAACTAATGATGTGATTGCGTTACTCATATAAGTATCTCTTGCATCACCAGTTCCATGAGTTGTAGAAGTCATTGCATTTAAAATAATTTCATGAATTTCACTAAACTTAATAAATTCTTCAGCATTAGAACTAGAAGGAATTTCAGTATTAAATTTATCATTTGTAAATGCATTTAGTTGCACTAAATTAGAATGTTCATCAAATCCTTTGTGACGATTGATAGTAAAAGCAAATGTAAATGTAATTGCAAGAACTAGTACTAAAGCAAGAGTTTTCTTAAATATATTTTTCATCATGTCTACTACCAGTCCTCTCCCCAAGGAGCTTTTTCAAGTCCCCAGTTATTTTGTGCACCGTCAAGATATTGAACAGCTTCTACAATGAAACCGATTTGAAGTGAATACTTTTCATCACGTGTACCAAATGAACGATCAGAATAGTAATCTGAAATCAACGGAATTGTTAAAGTTTGATCACCGTTTTTTTGAACTTGTTCAGTGCAATATATAAATCCATCAACAGATCTATTATCATAGAATTTTCCATCCGGATTTGAAATACTTTTAAAATTATAATTAAAATCAGTTAATTCAGTTTGTACAACAGCAACTTCTCTTGTTGCACCACCAGATTGATATGTTAGAGTTAATTGTTCATATGCAGCAATTCTTACATAGGTTGGAACATTACTATTGATATTTAAATCAACACGGAAATTTTCAGCAAATTGTTTAGCATTACGGTCTGAAATATTTACCTTAATTACACCACTCTTAGTAAATGTACCACTTGGAGAAGTCCCAACATATTCAATTTCAACATCTGTAGATTCTAGTGTATATTTATTACCACTTTCATCTTCAAAATAAATAGATAAATTAGCTTCGACATCACCCACAATAAATTCCATAGGTCCGCCATCTTGAGCTGTAAGATAAGAATATGATGCATAAACCATACAACTAATTGTTAGTAAGAAAACACAAATCATAGCTATTAAACTCTTTTTATTTATTTCGTTTTTCATAGGGATTCCTCCTTTCATAAATTTTATTTTTTAGGTTGTAATTTTCCTTTTTTAATTTCTTTTAATAAAGCTTTTATTACGAAATATATAATTATTCCAGTAATTAATATTATCCAAAAATAAATAGATTGTATCATCATTACAAAGAATCCTAAAACAGGAATAACTTTAACAACTCTACCTACTACTTGATCTCTAGATATTACCGCATCAGCTGCAGCGTCACCATTAATGCCTTTTGTTTGTAGAATATCTTTTTCTTCATTAATACCAATTACTCTATGAGTTACAGGTTCACCACTTTCACTAATATAAGTTATATCCATCCCATAACCAATGTTATTGTAAAAATCATTTTTTTCTTTATATCCTCTAACATAAATTAGAGACCATTTGTGAATATCAGGTTCCATACTTTCAGTCTTAACATAAAAGAATCTGTAACCTCCAATATATAAAGCAAGATGAAGCAGTATTAATGAACCCAATACAAAGATTATTAAACCACTAATTGTTCTTTTCATTTTTATTTGTAATTCTAAGCTGCTGCATCAAGACCAGTAGAGAAATCAAATGTTTCAGATGCTAAATCTTCCCATTCAACAACATCAGCTTGCTTAGCTTGATATTTAACAGTTACAGTAACTTTATAATCGGAATGAGCATTTCCAACTAATGCCCCATTTAACACTAGACCACTAAAGTTTAATTCCACTTGCTCTCCAGATGCAATATTAGAAGGGGAATCTTTTGAACCATAATATAACTTTCCGTCATCTTCTAAAGTCCAATCTGCAGTAACAGTATCTTTCATTAAAATTTGATTAGCAGTAGCATCAGAACCAACACTCCACGAAATATTATTATTACTTGAATCTTTAACTGTTACAGTTAATACAACTCTTAGATGTGTTGCAATGTTAGAATTATTTACTAAAGTTATATCACTAACCAAACTTTGTCCGGGAACTACATAACCAGTAGTTTCATTGTATGTGACAGTATATGAAACTTTTCCTACTGTATAAGTATTCGATTCAGCATCACCTTGAGATGTTAACCACGCATACGATGCACCACCAATTAAAGCAAACAATGCAACTAATAATACACTTAAACCTAAAATAATTTTTTTATTCATAATCTATTCTCCTTTTAATCTCCTAAATTTACTGTTGTAGTCGCGATAGTTTCTAAATCCGACCATTCTGCATAATCATATTGTTTTCCTTGAAAAGCAATAGTAACATAAACATTTTTAGCTGCTACTGAATTACCAAATTTATTTCCATTTAGTTTTAACGAAGTAAACAACGGTATTTCATACGACGCATCTGCTGCGTCATTCTTAATAAACATTTTTTCATTCTCCCCATCATACACATACCAACATCCATCAACACTATTAAATTGCCAACCACTATCAAACATAGCTACTACATAGTCTGTTTGATCATCAGTTACAGTATATTTTTCACCATTTACAGTAACTGTAACAAAGACCCTTAATCCAGAAGAAATTGATGATTTATTTGTAACACTAACAGTTTTTCCCATAAGAACTAATTCTTGACCAGGAATTATTACATCTTGATTTGAAATCATATTATTTTTAAAACCATTATCAGAAATAGCATACTCTACTTCACCAGTTTTAAAATAAACTGCACCAGTACGTTTTACTTTAACAAACCATGCATAAGTAGTTCCTGCAAATATGCATACTACCATACAAAGTATTAATAAAAGTATTAATGTTTTGTACTTTTTCATACCAATTTCCTCCTTCTCTTTAAAGTAAAAAATAGTAGCAAACTACATTAATTTTTTAGTTTAATGCAGCTGGCTACCAAAAATCTTATTAGGCCCTATAGTTTTGCGTCCCTTAGTTTCCTAAGGTTTGCCAATTTTATATCTATTATTTATACTTATTATACCACCTTTCGTCATTTTAGTCAAGTATAAAAGTCTTATAATTGATAATAAAACCAAAAATATTTTTTATTTCAAAAATTAGTAAAATTTTATTATATATTTCATAAATTATTCAATTAAATTTATACTAATCAAAATATAATTTTTATATTATTATTCACTTAAAAGTAGTAAATTGTGCAATTAATGCCTCAAAAAAAGTCTTTATTTGTGCAATTAATTAAAGTTTAAGAGCCGTAAAGAGAAAAGAAGCACAGTTAATCTGTGCTTCTTTTTATTCATTTTGATTGTTTTTTTCGTTTTCAAGTTCAGCTAAAACTTCTTCTCTTAATTTATTTTCCCAATCGATTTTTTCCTTTTCTTTTTCTTCTTCTAATGTTAGTTTTTTCTTTTCATCAAGAGTCTTAATAATATCAAAAACACCATTAGCAGATATAAGTAAAAGTATTCCAATTAGTACTAAAAATAAAGTTCCACGGTGTTCTAAAACTATAGTTCCAATATTAGCAAGATTACCATGCCATACAACTCTTGCAATAAAATTATCCTCTGTTACATAGCCTTCATCTTCAAATTGATTATTAATTCCTTGAGTTTTAAAACCTTCACCTTCATCGTATCTTATGATTCTATGAACTACAAATATATCATATTCATCAGTTACATAATGATATATAATATCATCACCAATTTCAAGTGAACTATATTTTACTTTATGACCTATTACAGAATCACCAACATTAATTTCTGGTTCCATTGAGTTAGTAGGTACTACTGAATAAGTATATCCAAATATACTCATCATGTCACCTTTTTTAATAGCATTAGTACCAGCAATTAAAACATAAATAGTAACTATAAATAAGAAGCAAGTTAGTGCTAAAACTAAACCTTGATATATTTTTTTAATTTTCTCAAGCATGATTATTCGTTTTCTTTACTTGTAATAATTGAAATATTTGAAATACTAAATAATTGTGTTTCATAAATATTACTATTAGAATTATCAAAATTTTCTTCTACTGACGGATCAAAGAAATCAGGAAGTACCGCTTCAGATAAAAAGTCAATTTCAATTATTACAACAAAAGCATTATGATCTTCGGCAGTTTTTTCTATATTAGCTTCATTATCACCAATTATTGGAACGTTTCTTAAAAGAACGTAGTCATCTTGATCGGCATTGTTTTCGTTTTTATTAAATATAACTGATTTATCGTATTGATCACTTTCTGAATAATAATATTTTTGTTTTTCTTCAGTAGCAAATTCAATCCAATAATTCTTATTAGTTCCATCATTAGGAACAACAACACTTAAAGGATTTGATTGGCTAAGAATTTCATTTTTTAACGTTGTTCCTTTAGGCACCCAATAAGCTCCTTTAACGGAATAACAAAAAGCATATTGGATTTTTTTCCATTCTTCGCCACTATAATCTTCATCTAATTTATAAATATTATCCTCTTCAATGCCTGTAACAGTATATGATTTAATATCATTCAATACTATAGATACCATCCCTGATTCAGAGCCACTTAATTCAACAACCATAAAGAAATAGAATTTTTGTCCTGGAATTACATCTTTCATATCAAGAGTAGAAACACCACTCGCATCAACAATTTTATCATTTTCAACAGCAGCAAACTCAAAGCTAGATTCTAAGTCTCCTACTTGTGCAACAAATCCTGCATCAGCAGTGTTGCTGATGGCAAACCATGCAAAAGTAACTGTTGCGATTAAAAGAAGTGCACAAATGCTTACAACAAGTTGAGATATCAAATTCTTATTCATTATCTGCACCTTCTACTTTTTCTACTACTAAAGTATCTACTAATTCACCGTTTTCGCCTTCTACTTCAACTGTAGCAGTAAGTGGTTCATTTAGTTCTTTTAATTCTTTTTCGTATTTTGCTTTAAGTGCTTGTTCTTCTTTTAAAGCTTTTTCTTTTGCAGAATCTAATGTTTTAGCTTTTTTACCAAAACCTTTTTCTTCTTCTTTTTGAAGTTCAGTTTTATATTTTTCGTTCCATTTAACGATTCTTTCTTCACGTCTTACCTTTGCAGCTTGAATCTTTTCTTCATATTCAGCTTTAAGTTTTGCCATTCTTTCTTCATGAGCTGCTTTGATTTTTTCAAGTTCTAATTGAGTTTCATCTTCGATTGCAGCTTTAATAACTGCTTTATCGCGTTTTACTTTTTCATTGAACTCTTCTTTTTCAACAGTTAAATCATCTTTACCAGTTTCAGGGTTAACAACTTTACCATCAATTTTCTTAACTTGTAAAGCTACTTCTTCTTTCTTAGCTTTTAGTTCTTCAAGTTCTGCATTATAAATTTCTAACTTTTTGTTAACTTCTTTTTCTTTAGTCGCTAAAGCTTTATCTTTTTCTTTTTGCATCAATGAATCATGACGTTCTTGCATCTTCTTTTCTCTTAATGCTTTTCTATCTTCAGCATCTTTTAAAGCTTTTTTCATTTCAGCTTTTTGTTTAGATACATCTTCTTTATGTTCAGCTTTCATCTTGTCAAGTTCTGCTTTAAGTTCTGCTTTAGCTTTATCGTTAAAGTTTTGAACTTCGTTCTTTAAGTTTTCTTCAAATTGTTCTTTTTCAAGAACAATTTGTTGTTTACCAGTTTCTTTATCGATTAGTTTACCATCAAGTTTTTTGATTAGTTCTTTAATTCTAGCTTTTTCTTTTTGTAATGCTTTAGCATCTTTTTCAAGTTGCTTTTCAAATTTAGCATAAGCTTCTTTTTTCTTTTGCGCATTAACTGCTCTAAGTTTTGCATTAGTTGCTTTAAGCATTGTTTGATATAAAGATTTTTCTAGTTTTATGGATTTAGAATAATCTACTTCTTTAGCTTCTCTAATGATTTTAGCAACTTTTACTTTAAATTTAGCATCATCATATTTTTTAATTGGATCTTCTTCATTGATATATTTTTCAAAATAATCAATGTTTTCTTCAATTTCAAATACAGTATCAAATAATGAGTTAGTAATACCAAGTGCATCTTTAATAACTTTCTTAGCAGATGCGTCTTTAGATAATCTTTCACTCATCATTTCTTTCATTTGTTGAGTAACGATCTTTTTGTTTGCTTGAAGGTAGTATTCATTAACAAAATTATCTTCAACTTCTATTGCATCAGGACGTTTCATCACATCCTCTGGATGTGTTTTAACGATTCTTGTAGACTTTTTGATAATTGGTTCCACTTGTTCAATTACTCTAAAATCTTCTTGACGTTTAATCTTATTCTTAACAAGTGCTGCATAAGATAAAGCAGAAACTCTATCTAAGTTCTTCTTAAATTCTGCACTAAGTTTTACTGGACGTTCTCTTACATCAACATCAAAGTCAAGTGCATTATATCTATCTAGATATAACCATAATGCATATGCATTTTTGAAATCAGGATTCTTTAAGATTACGTTAGTTTTCATGATTGGTGGGTGAACTTTCTTAGCTTTTCCCATTTGTCTCATGAATTGAGAATTTTTAAATCCACTTACATATGTAGAAAGTCTTTCTACTCTTGCAAGTAAATCATGATTACGTTTATTAATCTTATCATTATCTAAGTCACGTTTAATGTTAATATCAATCTTAAATGATACATTTTCATCTTTAATATCAAAATTAGATTCATAAGATAAATGATCTTTTTGGAATGATTCAACATTGTCACGAATAATTTCGTGACGTGCACGAACAAAGAAGAATAAACGATTAATTAAAGTCATTATGAATCTATTTTCATATGTTGCAATTTCTTCTTCTGCAAATGTATTTAAAATCTTCTTAGGTCTTACATCACCATTTTTATCAATTTCTTTGATTAATTGTGTATGACTTGCAAGGTGTCTAACAGAAGCGCTATTTGTTTTTTTAGCTTTTTCAATTGCAACTACTTCTTCTTCATAACGAATAGAAAGTTTAGGATTCTTAATAATTTTATCAATACTTGGGAAGAAACCTTCAAGAGTTTTTACCCAATCTTCATCAAAAAATTTAGTTTCAGTAATATTCTTTTGATAGAATTTACTATCGCCAGTGCCAATTAAATCATAGAAGTATGTAGGGAATTCCATTTTATCTATTTTACTTAAACCATTTGTGGCTTTAAGATAATAGAAATCAAGTAAATCATCTTCTTCAAATTCTTCTAATATTACTTCATCTTTATTAGCAGTATCTTCAACAATCTCTTCTTGTTGTAATTCTAATTCTTCTGCCATAATTTACCTCCATTTAATAATAAATGCATAGCCTAAAGGCTATGCATTCAGTTTCAAATTTTACGCATTTCTTGAAAGTTCTTGTAAATATTGAATAGATTCGGCGAATGCACCCTTTCCAAATAACTTCTCTAATAATGAAATTAATTGAGCAATTTCATCTTTTAAGAATGCGATATTTAATGTTTCAAATTTTCTAAAAATCTTTCTGAATACGATGTAGTCAAGAGCCTCAATTTCATCTCCACCACATGCAACGAATGCAGGAACAAACATCTTAATTTGTTTTAAGATACGGTTACCAAATGTAATCTTAAATTTATCAGAAACGAAATCATCAAGCTTAGATAACTTTTCAAGTGACTTGTTACTAATAGGATTATTTTCAATACCTTTAGCACAAAGTTCAGCAAAGTAATCATAAGTCATATCAATTTGTTCAGTATATGGTGCATCAATATAAGGTGCACGGTGATTCATTTCAATTGAAATAGCACGGTCATATACTTTATCTGTAATTGTATAAGTTGAGTCATCTCGGTTGGCTGTACCAATGAACCATACATTTTGAGGAACTAAAATCTTACCTTCAATAATTTTAACAGGGTCTGTATCCCATACATCTGGAACAATATCGATCTTCCATTCATTTACGTTAGGCATTTCCATGATTGATAAGAATTCTGCAAAGTAATATTCAATACGAGCTAAGTTCATTTCATCTAGAACGATGAAGTTCATATCATCACGATATAAAGTTTCATATAATGCCTTTAAGAAATCTGTTTCATTAAACTTCTTAGTAAATTCATTTAAGTAACCAATCATTTCAGCACGGTCACGCCATGAAGGTTGTACAGAACAGATTGCAGCAGGGTTTTTAAAGAATCTACCCATTGCATAAGGTAAAGATGTTTTACCTGTACCTGAAATACCTTCAAGAATAATAATCTTAGAAGTAGCAAGACCTGCAAAATAAGTACGAATTACTTTATGATCATAATATAAATGAAGTTGAGAAGCACTAAAGTTAATAAATCTATCAACAAGTTCAGGTAGACCTAACATATCTTCTGGACTCATTACAACACCAGCAAGTTCAGTTTCGTATTTATTATCAACAGCAATAAGTTTTGAGAAACGACTTGGACCAGTAGCTTTTTTCTTCTTGTCTTTTTCTAGAGAACCACCTGGTTCATTATCAACACCAAGACCACCAAAGCCCATAGAAGAAACCTTCATAGCCATGATCTTATTCTTTTCATCAATTAACTCAGCAGTCTTCATATTAAGAATAGCAATTTCTTCTAATAATTGATCCTTTTCAATTTCACGTTTAGTAAATCTAACATATCTTCTTAAGAATTGTAAACTTCTTAAAATTAAGAAACCAAAGAAACAAACATTAACAATAATTGCAAGTAGTTCAAATAACCAGTCAACAAAGTTAAATGAATTCCAACTACTAATTAATAAATCAAAATACTCTTTGATGTCATAATAGAATATATGAGAAATGATATCCCAAATTCTACTCAATAAATCTCCAAAATTTGATAGCAAATCTCTCAAATATTGGACAAAATACCTAGAAAAATTAACCATACTTCTTCTCCTTTAGAGAAAGACACTAATTATTATTATTTTCTTCCTCTTCTTGTTTTCTTGCTTGTTCAGCTAATATTTCAGCACGAATACGCGCTTTTTCTTCTTCCAACAATCTTTGTTGTTCTTGTCTCATCTTTTCCATTTCAACAGCATGTTCTTCTTCACGCTTACCTTGCTTAATCTTCATAAAGTTAAGAATAACAATTAATAACTCAACTACAAAGAAAATTGCAATAGGAAGAACAATGCACAATAAGAAACCATTACTAGTTTGAATAAACTTAAATGCCTTACCAGCACCAACCCATTTACCAGAATAAATAGCTTTAACATCATCAGCACTAACTAACTCACAACGATCATTTAAAAGCCCTACTTCCGGATCCCAGTCATCTTCACGAGAATACTTATAATCATCATTCATTTCTGCTACTCTATCACCTTGAGTGATAAAGATAGTTTGGCCATTATAATCAATAATATCAACAATTCTATGGGTATTAAGAATAACTTGATTAATCGATTCATTATATCCTTCAAATGTAATGATATCTCCAACTTCAAGTTTAGATACTTTCTTATCATGATTTCTATCATTTAACACATTTAAAAATACTAAATCATTAACAGTAAATGAATCATCTTGTGTTCCTTCCATTGATGGAGTCAGTACTGTCGTAAACCCTTTTCCAAAAATACTAGGAACATCAAATTCTTCTTTCTTATTAAGGTTAGCTATTGAAAATAATAACAACACAACAATTAAAGCATAAAAAACTACATTAACACAAAGTTTAGTAATCTTATACCATTTCTTTTCTTGAACTTGTACTTTTTGTTCACTCATTTTTATTTATACCTCATTTCTTTTAAAGATAATTAACACACTAATCTATTATTTATAATACCATATTTATCTTTAAAAGTCTAATAATTTAATATATTTTAATTGTTCTATTGATTATTTCCGATATATATTTAATAAATTATCTCTTTTTAAGAATAATACCACAACAACAATTGTTGTTGTTGTGGTATTAAATTTATTAATAATTATTAATTATTAATTATGCATTAGATTGTAGGTTCAACCCAATTAAAGCCTAATACTAGTGAAACGTATTGAGCAAAAATAGCATTTACACATTCAGCATCATAACCTTCAACCCATAAATAAACATCAAATGCGATAACTTCATCTCTTTCAACAGATACAGTGATTTTTCCACCATCAGCCATTTGACCGAATTCTTTATAATCATCTTCTTCATTATCAGTAGTTCCGTTATCATTTACTGTATAAGTATCAGCAAAAGTAGCACATGCCCAATTTGGAACATCAGCAGTTTTAAATAATGGTAAATCATTGTCTGTGCCAACTGTTTTAGCATTGTAAATTTCATAAGCACCTTTTTTACTGAAACCAACACTATTTTCGCCTTTTGCAGCACCTGCAGCTTGTTCATACACTTTAAAATTATTTCCTGCAAATCCAGTGATAACACCTTCTTCAATTGTTGATTCTTTTTGAACAACAGCAACTCGAACTGCATTTAAAACACTATAATCTACACTTTCAGTTGGACCAACAGGAGTAGTATCATCATTAGCATGATTATATTGAACACCAGCATTCCATTTAACTGCAGCACTTTCTGTAGAAACATTAACATTATTTAAAACAACTTGACCAGCAGCATTTACCTTAACAAATACTCTAAAAGCAATATAATCTTTATTAGAAGCAGGGTTCTTGTCTAAATCATATAAAGCTTCATTGAATGAATTAGTTTCAGAATTTAAACCAGAAACATGGTTTAATTTTTCAAAACCAGCAGCATCCATTACTGTTTTAATAGCTGATGCAGGTAATTCGTTAATATAATATGTAGTTGGAGCAACATCGCCAATTTTAGCAACACCTAATTCAATACCTGAACCACCAATTACTTGAGCTTGAATTTCTTCAGTTTGAGCTTCTTTACTTGTTGTGAACCATGCAAATGTTGAAGCACCTAGAGAAACAACAGCAAATGCAAGAGTTAACACAGAAAGCATTAATTTTTTTGTTAAATTCTTTTTCATAATTTTTTCTCCTTTTAATTTTTTTTATTTTTTTTCGAGCCTGATATGTTTTAGTATATATAATACTTAAAACCTGATTTAGTTATTAGAAGGTTCAGCAGGAACTGCCCCTCTAAAGTATAATTGCATTAAGACATTATCTTTTAGGATTCCGTCTAAGCAATCAGCATCCCAACCTTCACACCAGATTGTTACGTTTATTTTAGCGTATAGGTAACCGTCTGATCCTTGTTGGAAATCTCCGCAGTGGGAGTTGTTGTTTACAGCATAATAGTTATACTGCATAGAGGATAATTGATATATTGTATTTGGTTTGTTTGTAGGAGGTAAGATACTTGAATCGACTCTTTGTTTCAAGATATCGTATTGTCCATAAATTTCACCAAAGCCTCTATCTTCATCTTCTGAAGGGTCATAGATAAATTTCTTTAAATCTGTTCTATTGTCTTCAGTTTTTAAAGGTGCTAAATCTACGTTTAATTCTTTGATTCCAATTCTCATTGCGTCTTGTGCATAGTATGTATGCGTTTCGTTTGCAAGTCTAGTTTCAGTTTCAGAATATTTGAAATCAACAGGATTTGTATATTTAACTCCTTCTGAGAAACAGTAAGTTCCACGTAACTTATTGTTTAAAGCTGTTTCATAGTTGTAATTAGGTGTAATGTTATTTGTTAAGAATAATCCTGTACACATGAAGTCATTTGTTCTAAACCAAATATCAAACGATAAATAGTCTTTATTTACAATTGCTCCTTGTTCATTGTCATATGAAGAAAAATAATTTTCTTGATCAAATGTTGTAACATGAGTAACTTCTAACTTGTCACCTAAGTATTGTTTTAATAAATCTGTATCAATATTATCGTGATAGTTTATACCATCTAGTGATACTAAGAGTTCTGTACCACCGCTTATTTCCATTGAAAGGTCTCCGACTGTTGCATCTTGGGCAATTGAGAACCATGCAAATGTTGTTGTTATTAATGTAACACTTGCAAATAACAATATTGCAAGAGATAGAGTTATTTTTTTCTTTAACTTCATCTATCAAGTCTCCCCTTTCTATTCATATTCTGTATATTTAGGGATAGATAGATTCATTGTGATTTTAATTTTAGCTGATGCTAAAGTTTCAATACACTCTGGATCTTCACCTTCTAACCACATAATAACAGAGATTTTTTTAGTTTGTTCAGGTCTTATATCAAAGATTCTTTCACTACAAATAATATCTGTAGTTTTAAATAACGTAAAGTCTTGTAAGTAATCTTTGTATACAATGTCATGTTTGTCAGGAGCTTGATACATTTTTTTAGATTCACATTCAATATATCTAATGCCTTGTTCATCATAAGCTACTTGTCCATCAACAATAATCATAACTCTTATTGCTTCTGCAATATTCTTAGATTGGTTAGTAATTACTACTTCATAATCTACTGGAGTAGTTTCAGTACCTACATTTCTTAAGAAGAATGTATATGCAAGATAGTTACTTCTTGTTTCTTTATAAGCACCTTCAGCATTGATAATTTCAAATAAATCAATATGTTGTAATGTTGTATCTCTTACGTCTTCAACAGGATCAGCTGTAAGCCATCTGTTCATTGTCTCAAATGTTGATGAATCACTTATTGCAATACCTCTTTTAAAAGCATCTTCATCAACAGACATAACGAAGTTCCCTGAGTTTTGTCCATAATATGTTAAGAAAGATAAAAGAAGCATTATACAGCCGGAAATTAAATAACCAATTCTGAAAATACGTCGTTGTTTAATGTACCTAACAAAATTCATATGCTTCCTTTCTGCCTGATGCAGATAATAAAAGCCAGTTATCAAAGTATTTAACTTGATAACTGGCTACCATATCATAATCAGGCCCTTTAGCTTTGCGTCCCAAGATTTCTCAAGGTTTGCCTTTAACATAAATTATACCAATATTTTACTCCTTTATTTTTGGTATGTCAACAAAAAGCACCTATTAATCTTGTTTTTCTTCAATATTTTGATTATTCTCATTTTTTTCTTCTTGAACTTCTTCGTTAAGAACTTCTTCTACAGCTTGATTTGGTTTTGAAGATTCTTCTTCTACTTGTTCTATAGTTTCTTCTTCTACTACTTCTGGTTCTTCTTCTACACCATGTAATTTGTTAATTACATTTGTATCATCACCAATGAATGTAACAAATGCATCTTCACTAATTGGTTTAGAAATTAAGTAACCTTGGATTAAGTTAATATTGTATTCTTTGAAGTGTTCTACTGTTTCTAATTCTTCAATTCTTTCTGCAATAATAGTAATATTATGTTCTTTAGCAAAAGTAATAAGTAAGTTTGTTAAGTGTTTCATAATTTCTTTACTATCGTTTTGAATGAAGTTAGAATCTAGTTTAATATAGTCAATTGGAAGTTGTTCAATTTTAAGTAATGTGTTATGATCAAATGAGAATCCATCTACTGCAATTTTAAATCCTGCTTCGCGTAGTTTTAAAATTGTATTTCTAATTTTATCATGACGTTCGAACATGATGAATTCTTCTAATTCTAGAATGAATGATTTTGCTTGAACTTTATATTTCTTTAAGATCTTCATGAAATCAATTACTAAACGGTCGTTTAATAATTGTTTCATTGAAAGGTTGATTGATAAAGAAATTTCTTTATATGGATACATTGCTTTAATAGCAGAATATTCTTCAATCATTGATTCTAAGCCCCAAATACCAACCCAATAAATATCTCCAGAAGATTCTAGAATATTTAAGAATTCTTTAGGGTTAATCATACCTAGTTTTGGATGTTCCCATCTAAGTAGAGCTTCTGCTGCAACAACCTTTTCTGTTTGTACATCTACAATTGGTTGATAAAGAAGTTTAAATTCTTTATTTTCAATTGCAAGTTTAACTTGTTCATAATATTGAATGTTTTCTTCTTCTTCTTGACCCATATCTTCAGAATATACAACAACTTTATCCCCACCATTACGTTTTGCAGTATAGATTGCGATATTAAGTGATTCTAAAATTTGTGATACATTTCTACCATGTCTTGGATATGTACATAGTGCAATAGAAGTAGTTAAAGAAACTTCAACATCATAACTTACTCTAACAGGTTCATCAAAAATAGCTTTTAATTGTTGTACTACATGATAAACTTCTTCAAATTCATATTCAGGTTTAAACACAAATAAGAATTTATCATCAGCAAGTCGTCCAATTTGAACTTGGAATGGAACTGTCTTTTCAAATCTATTTGCAAGAAGTACAATTACATCTTTTGCTATTTTTTCACCAAATGCTGAAACCATTTGTGAATATTTATCAATATCTAATAAAACAATGTTAAATGGAATATCAAAAGAAGTCTTAGAAATTAATTGGTTAATTGAAGACTTAATTTCAGAAGAAGATAAAATACCATCAATATATGATCTTTTTTCTTCTAAATATTTTCTTCTTTCTCTTGCTATACTCCATAATAATACAAATAATAAACCTAAAAATGCAACAAGTGCAAGAAGCGATAAAAATACAAATACTCCATCACTCCACTTTTCCATAGGTACGCTTGCTAAAAAAGTTTTCATAATTTTCACCTCAGCGTTAGTTTAACATAGTTTTTTTATAAATGCAAATAAAAACATTTTTTTATTATTTTTATGTTTTTTAAAGAATAAAACTTAAAAAAAAAATAATTAAACAAAATTTAATTATTTTTTTACTTTATAAATTTTTCCTCTAAGTTAAATAAACTTTCTAAAAAAGAAAATCAACTTCAAGTGTGCATATCCAAAAATTGAGAATTAAATATTCATATTATAACTTAGAGACGCACTCAGGTGTGTCAGTACTATGTAACTAAATGTTTCGACACACCTGAGTACTATGTAAATGACAATAAGTAAATAAAAGCCCTATTAAAATATCTTTTTTATATTTTAATAGGAACTTAGTATTCATTAAATTCTAATTTTTAGGTATTCAGATTAATTTGAATTAGACAACCATCTAGCTATATCTACAATCCTAACACCTTCATGATGACTTTCAGGATGTTTTGTTCTTGCTATAATCATTTTAGGATATGCATCTCTTATTGAAAGTAACGGTTTTATTTCCCTTTCAAAGGTTTCTTTATTTGATATATCATCACTTACTTGAATATATATTTTTTCGCCTTGCTTAATTGCAACGAAATCAACTTCTTTATCATATAATGCTCCAACATATACTTCATATCCTCTTCTCAATAATTCAATAGCAACGATATTTTCATATAAATATCCATAATCTGCATTTTTTGTCCCAAGTTCTGCATATCTAAATGAAAGGTCTACCAAGTAATACTTTTTATCTGATTCTAAATATTTTTTACCTTTAATATCATATCTCTTCATTGGATAAAACAAAAAGGATTTACATAAATATTCAATATATGATCCTACAGTTTTATCATTTGTTTTATACGAATTAGATGTAAGTTTATTTGCAACATTTCTGATTGAAGTTTTACTACCAATATTATCCATTAAGAAATCTTCAATCATTATAAGTAATGATTCGTTTTCTATTTTATATTTTTGTACAATATCTTTAGTTATCGTAGTTCTTAAAATATTGCGTACATAGTTAACACCATCAGATTTATTTTTATATAAATATGATCCTGCCATTCCACCTTCTACAACATAATTATCAAAAGATTTATCTATATCATTACTAGGATAATATAAATTATATTCTTCAAAAGAAAAAGGAAACATGCTTATATCAAAAACTCTTCCTCCAAATAATGTAGCTAAATCACTTGATAATAAAAAGGCATTTGAACCTGTTAAATAAATATCAAATTTTTCCTCTTCATGTAAACTATTTATTATAACTTCAAAATCTGTACATAATTGGATTTCATCAACAAGCAAATAGTTCGTATATTCTTTTTTATAATGATCTTGAACATATTTATATAACTCTTCTTTATCTTTTAGTTTTTCAAATTCTTTTAAGTTTAATTTTATTCTAATAACATTAGCATTTTCTTCTTTTTCTAAAATATCAATAAAAGCATCCATTAGTTTAGATTTTCCACATCTTCTGACACCAGTAATAACCTTAATATCAGGAGTATTTTTTACATCAATTAGTTTATTTAAATAGTGATTTCTAGTAATTAGTTTCATTTTATCACCTCGCATATAAATTATATCATATTTCGCATTTTTTGTCAATTTTTAAAATTGCGAAATATAATCACAATTATTATATGTTAATTAAATAATAATTATGTGTCTTGATTAATAAAAATATTAAAACAGAAAAAGAAAAGATTAAAAAATCTCTTCTCATTTATTTGATTTTATAAAGTTTTTATGTTCGACTCTACTATAAGTCAAGACTAATTATTACTTTAATACTATTTCTAATAATTCTATGTCTATAACAATCAACTATTACAAATGTACAAAATTTACACTTATGTATAAAATGACCTATTTTTATAGTATTATTTTTTATTTTAGGCACGTAAGTTACGTAGTTAACACATGTGTCAGTGCTACGTAACTCAAAGTATCGACGCACCTGAGTGCTATGTAAATGACAATAGGTAGTTAAATTAGCTATATCATTCGACTCATTTTGACACACTGTGTATTTTTTTTTAATGGCTTGACCATTAATCTTAT
>JAGBDV010000008.1 GCA_017937305.1 Bacilli bacterium | reverse complement strand
TATAGGGGGTTTAGCAATGAATAATAATTTTGAAAAAGAAGTTTATTATTTTATAGAGTTAGTTTTTAACAATATTCATTCTGCTAAGACTAAGAAGAATAAGAAAAAAGCTGTTCTTACTAATCTTAAAGTTAAATCAAATGGAGAGAAAATCATTGTATTTAATAAGGAGAAAAGGTATTCATATACCTTATACACTAAACAAATACAAGATTTTAAATTTAAGCAATGCCTAACTAAATGTATAGCTCTAATTTATATTGATAACCTAACTAACTACTTAAATAATAAAATAACTTTTGAAGAACTAGCAGATATTAAAGCAGAAGCTCCACTAGTAGTTAAAAACCTTTTAGAGCAAAAGAACAATATATCTGAACAATTATTATTACTTCGTAAGAATAGACATATTGCAGAAGTGCAGAAATATATTGATGACCTATATCATCACAAATCTGCAACTGCATACACGAAATATTTAATTGATAGATATTATTATAATTTAAAAGGTTTAACTAGACCTGAGAAGAACTGCTTAGAAAGGATGTTCAAATTATTATTACATTAAAAATTTAAAGAGAAAGGAGATGAAGAATAATGAATAATCACGTATGTTTAATTGGCAGAATACATAATGATATTGAAAAAATTGAAATGGATGATAAAACAACTTATAAGTTAATGTTAAATATAAGTCGTAATTTTAAAAACCAAAATGGCGATTATGAAAGTGATATTATTCCTATTGAACTAATGAGTTATGTTGGCAACACTACATTTGAATATTGTAAAAAAGATGACTTAGTAGGCATTAAAGGAAGAATAGAATGTAAAGAAAATAACCCAGTTAAAATAATTGCAGAAAAAGTAACCTTTTTATCAAACAATAGAAACTTAATAAATCAAAACTAGAAAGGAATATATACTCATGCAGATTAAAATTCACAGGGGGGTTAATCAAATCGGTGGATGCGTAACCGAAATTAAAAGTAAAAAAGCTAGAATACTTATTGATGTTGGTACTAACCTACCTACTTGCACAAGTAATGTAAAAGTAAATGTTGCTAATATTAGTAAAAAATGTGATGCAGTATTTATTACTCATTATCATTTAGACCATTTAGGCGAATATATGCAAGTTAAGAAAGAAGTACCTATTTATATTGGAGAACAAGCAAAAGTGATATTTACGATCTACCAAAAGAAAATGAAAGAGCCAAATATTGCAGAAGTGACACAAGCACATATTGATAGAATTGAGGCATTTAAGACTTTTAAACAAGATGAACAAATAGAAATTGGGGATATGAAAATAACCCCTATTCGCATAGACCACTCTGCTTTTGATAGTTATATGTTCCTTATTGAAGCTAATGGTAAAAGGATTTTACATACAGGAGATTTTCGTACACACGGTCCTATTGGTAGAAATACACCTAAAATACTTAAAGGAATAGGAAAAATTGATGTTCTTATTTGTGAGCATACAACACTTTCAAGACTAGATGAAACTTTTATGTCTGAGTTTATGTTGCAACAAGAAGCGATTAATTTGATACAAGATAATAAGTAT
>JAGBDV010000007.1 GCA_017937305.1 Bacilli bacterium | reverse complement strand
TTACACTCTCTTTCGTGTTTATCTTCATATTCTTGACTTTGATACCATTCACCAAATTCATGACCTTCTGTTTTTTCAACAGGTTCTTCTTTAGTTCTTCCACATTCAGTACATGTATATGTTTTGATTCCTTCTTCTGTATGTGTAGGTTCTTTTGTTATTTTTCCTTCATCAAATGTACAGTTTCCAGTTTCAAGTTCACCACATTTACACACTCTTTCGTGTTTATCTTCATATTCTTGACTTTGATACCATTCACCAAACTCATGACCTTCTGTTTTTTCAACAGGTTCTTCTTTAGTTCTTCCACATTCAGTACATGTATATATTTTGATTCCTTCTTCTGTATGTGTAGGTTCTTTTGTTACTTTACCTTCATCAAATGTACAGTTTTCAGTTTCAAGTTCACCACATTTACACTCTCTTTCGTGTTTATCTTCATATTCTTGACTTTGATACCATTCACCAAATGAGTGATCTTTAAGTGGCAGTTCAGTAACACTTTCTATTTCACCACATTTTGAACAAATTGATGTTTCAGTACCATGTTTTGTGCATGTTGATTCTACTATTTCAGTTTGGAAATCATGTTCACAATTAATATCAATATCTTTATATTCTACTTCGACTAATAATTTGTCATTAACTTCAAGCTCAATAATAGAAGGAACTTCATCTGAGTCTTGTGTTTCAATTATTAAAATTTTTCCATTAACTAGCCAATTATTTACTACTTTTCCTTCTACCTCATCAGCTGTAATTATAACAGTAAACTTTTCACTATTTTCATATAAATGTTCACCAGTAATAGTAGTTCCTTTTACACTGAAACTAGAAGAAACTGTAATAATACGATAGTTATACTCAGTTAAATCAAGAAGCCCATCAAAATCACTATCTTCATATTCACCTTTTTCAACTACTACTTCATCTGAACTATTGATATAATTATCAACTGAATCATATTCATTAACTGGAATTTCACCAGTTAACGCTTGATCTTTCAAATCTTTCAAAGAATCACTATCAATATAAGCAGATTTATCTACAGAAACTTTAGCACATTCTTCTGACTCTATAGAAACTGAATTTACTTTAGTTGAGCCAGTAGTTTGGTCAAATATTAATACTTCTATAACACCATCTACTACTTGATAAGTTACTTCATATTCCTCAGTTTCTTCATCAACTTCTACTGAGAAAGTAGTACCACGAATTGCCATTACTGAGTTAGGGGTTTCTACTTCAAATGTTTCAGCATCTTTTAGTTTTTCTTTAACTTCACCAATGATTTTTCCTTCTTTTAATTCAATTACTGTTTTACTACTATCTTTTTCAGAAGAAATTAATTTAATTTTAGTATTCTCATCTAAGCAGATATATTTGTCACTGTCTAATTTTAAAATTAAACTTTCATTTTCTCCAACGCTAACTTCATCGTTATTCTTTAGCATCATTTGTTCGTAAGCTTCAAGAACTTCAGAATTTCTAGATACTTCAACAGTTCCTTCAATCTTAAATACTTTAATACTTCTATATGTTTCATCTTTTGGTAAAAGCAAAATCAAACATACTACACCAATAGCAATAACAACAAGTCCAATAATACCTATTAAAATTTTCTTTTTCATCTTCTAATCCTCCATTTGGATAAATTCACCAAAATAGGCAACTAATTCACCATCTAATTTTCCTTCTTCCACCATTGCTTTTAATATGCTATAAGCCCTTTCTTTTGGCATCGGCTTTTTATAAGGTCTATCTGTTGCAGTTAAAGATTCATATACATCCATAATTGTAAGAATTCTAACTAATTTTGAAATATCAACATCTTTAATATGCAAAGGGTACCCACTACCATCAATATATTCGTGATGTGCCCCTGCGATATATTCAACATTTTTATATTTCTTTCCGAATTCAATTTCCTTTAATATTAACTTTGTATATTCAACATGTTTTTCTATTTCATGTCTTTCTTCTTTTGTAAGAGTTCCTTTAATAATATGTACATCATTTTCTTCAGTTTCTTCTACAATCTTTAAAACCCCAAAAGCCGTATTATATTCTAATTTAATAATTTCATCAATTTTCTTTTGTTTTTCAGGATCTATAAAGCCAGCTGTATCAATGAATAAAATAAAGTCACAAGCAGCTTTAAATTCTTTTAATTTGTTATTATATTCATCTTCAGTAATAATATTTTTTAGGTATTTATTTTCTAAATCTAATTCAATAATATTCCATCTTGATTTCATTAAATCAAGTTTACCTTCAAGTCTTGTACTCTTATTTAAAATAGAAATAGGAACACTCATTTTCCCAACATCATGCAACATTGCAGCCATAACAAGTTGCTCTTTATCGTTTTTAGAAAAATCATAATATTTATTTTCAATTAAAAAATCAATAAATTCCTCACACAAAATACTTACATTTTTTGTATGTTTTGCATTAAATGGAGTTCTTGAATCAATAGCAGCAGTCATTGCATTAACAAATGAATCAAGAAGCATTTGAATATTATCAAGTAATAATTTATTTGATAGTAAAATTGAACATTGTGAAGAAAGAGAAGTAATTACATATTCAATATCTTTACTAAAAGGAATAATACCATTATCATCTTGAGCATTTATTAATTGCATTACGCCAATAAGTTCATTTTCATTATCAATTAAAGGAACAACTAAAACACTCTTAGTATGATAATTATTTAATTCATCATATTTTTTTGGTCCTGTCCAGTCATACTCGTTGTCATTATACACATCTGGAACATTAATAATTTTTCTATTTAATGCGCAATTACCAGCAACCGATTTTTCATTTATTGAAAGAGGTGGTAAATTTAGTTCTTCATGTATTCCACCAGCTAATACATTTTTTGATAATGTTTTATACAAGAAGAAATGCAACGTATCATCTTTACAAATATATAAAGTTCCACCGTCACAATTTGATATGTTCATACTCTCATTTAATATACTTTCTAATAATATATAGTGATTTTTCTCACTACTCATCATTATTCCTAAATCCAATATTTGTTTTAAATCTTTAGTAAGTTTCATAACTGCACCTTCTTTATTACGTTTAAACTCTTTACAACGTCTTCATATTTATTCATTTCAAGTAGCACTGTAACATCATCAAGCTTATTAATCATTTCAAAGACATATTCTATATTTAAACATCCCTCACCTAATGCAAGATGTAAATCAGCATTTTTATCATTATCATTTAGGTGAATATGTTTAATATAAGGTTTTAATTCATTAAACCATATATCAAGGTCAGTATTAGATATAAACGCATGTGCGACATCTAAACATACTCCAAAGTGTTTTTCATCTTTTAATTTTTCTGCAAGATAAGATAACATCATAGGATCATCATCAAACATATTTTCAACATAAATATCAAGATTAGGAAACATATCTAAAAGTTTTTTATAAACTTTTACAGATTCTTTTATCCACATGTTTTTATATGATTCGCTTTTAATCCAAGTTTGATAATTTGTATGAAATACAACTGCCTTACATTTTAGCTTTTCTGCTATCTTTAATGACGAAATCACTCTTTCTAGAGAAACTTCTTTTATTTTTTGATCATTACTTACAAGATTTATGTCAAAAAATACTCCATGTAATGTATCTGCATTTCTATTTAAATCTTGATATTTAGTAATTAATTCATTTAATAAATGTTCATTATCTAAAACATTTGGATTAAAAAATTCATTATATTCAAATCCTAAATTATGTTCTTTTGATAATGATATCCATTTATCTATTTCCTCTAAATGAGGAATTACATATAATTTCATTTATAATCACTTCTTTCCTAGTACTCTATATACTTTGATAAATTCTTTTTTACCTTTAAATTGATAACTATCTACAAATTCAGCATCAATTCTATCTTTTACTGCATCATATACAGCTTCTGTAATTAAGATTTCTCCAGGAGCAGCTTTTCCTTCAAGTCTTGAAGCAGTATTTACAGTATCTCCTATTGCAGTGTAATCCATTCTGAAGTTAGATCCAATATTACCAACAACAGCTTTACCACAATTAATTCCAATACCAAAGCTTACCTTTACACCATATTGTTCTAAAAACTTCTTTTCAATTACTGAAGAACCTGCAGCTATTTCCATTCCAGTTAGCACTGCATTATATACATAATCTTTTGTTTCAAATGGAGCATTAAATATTGCCATTGTCGCATCGCCAATATATTTATCTAATGTACCTTTATTATTTAAAATAGCTTTAGAAGTTAAAGATAAATACTCATTAATTATAATCACAACATCAGTTGGATCTAAAGACTCAGATATTGTAGTAAATCCTCTAATATCAACAAATAAACATGCAATGTCAACTTTTTCTCCACCTAATTCAATTTTGTAATTTCCTGTTTTAATTACATTATCAACTACTTGAGGATCAACATATTTTTTAAACGCTCTTAAAGCCTTAGTCTTAATAGTTCTTTCATAAACATATTGATAAACGATTTGAACTATATACATAATTAATATAGAAATTAATGTAGTTAGTATAGGTAAGTAGCAAGATAATTTAAATAAAACAATTTGGCAAATTATTAATCCTATAACCGAACCTAATGAAATAATACTTAATTTAACTATTCTTCTTCGATATGCGAAAAAGCATACAGCAAATAAAAGAATAGAGTTTATTAATATAACAACAATATTATTTATTTCACTTACAAAATCATCATTAAGGTAAGCTTCTATAATGTTGGCATGAATTTGTACTCCATGCATTTTTACTCCTCTTGAAATAGGAACATAAAAACTATCTTGAAGTCCTTCAGCAAATGCACCAACAAGGACAATCGATCCTTTAAAATCATTTAATGGTATTTTTCCATTAATCACATCACTAAATGAAACTATTGTGTATTGTTCACCTGGTGTAGATGAATAATTAAATCGCTTAGGAGTATTATAAGCATATTCAATAACTTCATTTCCATAATAATTTTGATATTCTTTATAAATTTGATAAGAAAAACTTTCATAAATTTCATCATTTACTTTTACTTGAGGAATACATTTTCTAACTAATCCATCATTAGTATCTAAAACAGTATTTACGTATCCAGATTTAGTTGCATCAAATAATTCATTATATGCTTTAGATACACCAGTAACATTAATATTCGAATTTAATTTGCTATCTGTTACATTTACTTCTGTACCAAATAATAGATTCATTGCAACAACAACATTACCTGTTTTATTACATTCTTCTGCAAAAGCCTGATCAACTAGAGGATCTTGTTTACCAGTAAACAAAATATCAAACCCAATAACAGCAGGAGCATGATTATCTTCATTTAATTTCTTTACAATATTTAGATAATATTCCCTAGTCCATGTATTAATTTCACCTAATTCTTCTAAACTCTTATCATCTATTGCAATAATCTTTATATCTGAATTAACTACTTGTTCTTTTTGATACATTAAATCAGTTACATAATTAGAAGCGTTTATAAATATGCCAGATAGTGACAATAATACATTTAATAAAACAAAAAACAAACAATAACCAACTATTATTAAATATTTTTTAAATTTGATATTATTTTCTTTAAATTCCATATGTATCACCAATACTACCTTTTTTTACTATAATACCATATTTATACTCATTTTTCCAATAAACCATTAAAAAACTAAAAAAAATATATAACTTTTTTTAGTTATATATTTTAATTTACTTTTTTTTAAACCTTATTTCATTTAATACACTAAACCCTAAAATCAAGATACCACCAATAATTTGAAATACACCCATTGTTTCTTTAAGAAAGATCAAAGATACAATTACTGCAACAAGTGGATCAATATAGCTAAAAATTGCAACTTCTTGACCTTTTAATTCTTTAATAGAACTAAAATACATACAATAACAAATTCCAGTATGAATAAAACCAATAACTAATAAATATATCCAACTAATACCTTCTAGTTTTAAAACATTAATTCCAGTAGTTAATAATACATAAGGTAATAAAACAACTATCGATGATACAAATTGTAAAAATGTCCTGTTAATTCCACTTACTCCTTTAATAAACTTATTAAGAATAATTACTGTTGCATAAAAGATAGCTGCAAGAACACCTAATATGATACCTTTAAAATGATTATCACTTACATCAAAACCAGTAATACCTGTAAGTAAAACTAAACCTATTGTAGAACCAACAAAACAAATTATTTGTTTTACAGTTAACTTTTCTTTAAATATTACCGGAGAAATAATCAATATTAATACAGGAGCAAAATAATAACTAAGCGTTGCAACAGAAACTGAAGTATAATTATATGCTTCAAATAATAAAATCCAATTAATTCCCATTGCAATACCTGATATTAGTAGCAATAATAAATCTTTCTTTATTTCCTTAAAGTTTATTTTTTGTTTAGTTATTAATAAAAATAATCCAAGTAAAATAATTGCTAAAATTGCTCTATATAAAGCAACTTCTCCAGAACTAAGAGGAATATATTTTACAAATAATCCAATTGTACCAAATACAATCATTGATAAAATTAATAATAATCTAGGATTTTTTAAAAGTCTCATACGTTTTCTCCAATTTAATAATATTGTATCATAAATAAAGTTAAAAAACACTAAATGTGAAACTACACATTTAGTGTTTTATATTTTGAACTAGCAATATAACTCATATTAAATTTTTATACATTTTATTTATAATTTTTTACCACAATGTTTACAGAAAACAGAATCTTTATCAATTTTATTTCCACAATACTTACAATAAATTTGATCTTCTAATCCTTCTTTAACTGCTTGTACAGTTGTAGTTACTGCATCTTTAGTGATTTGTGCATTTGTATTTACAATGTCTCTTAAATCATCTTTGTTTTCTTCTTGAATATATTTAACTGACTTAGTAGACAGTTTACTAAGTTCAGGTCTAAAACCTATACTTAAAAATACAAATGTTAAAAATATCGATATAGGACCTAAAAACATTCCAATCATAAAATTATTACTTTCAAAATCACCAAAACCAGTGAAAAGCTTATAAAAGCCAAAACATGCAATAAATAAAAAAACAAATCCTAGAATTTTAAATATTAAAAAATGCTTTGGTTTATCCATATTTAACCTCTTTCTAATTAAAATTAATTATTTTCTTTTTCTTAACTATTTCAACAATAAATAATATAAAACCATAACCAACTGCATACATAGGAGCCATTCCCCATGTAGTAAGAAAAGTATCAGGAATTAGCGGTTCTACAATATGAAACGCATCACTCATTTTAAATACTCCCATTAAGAATGCGCCCACAGTTAAATAACATGTAAATCCAAACAATGAATAATACCATTTTTTATATGTAATATCAATTTGTTTAAATAACAGTAACATCACAACTAATGTAGCAGAAAAACTATGGTGCAATAGTCCTGATATTGTTGGTAAATAAAATATTGTTGGGCCTTGTCCTACAAAAGTCGCATAAATTACTGTAGATATTCCACCAAATATTCCTAGTAACCATGTGAAATGTAAAACACAGTTATTCTTTTTCCCAAATATTACCGCAAGACTTAACACTAAACTAGTCATACCACAATAACTATCAGGAATTATCATATACCATCTAGAGTCTGAATATCTAAATACTTGAGATAATCGATTAGTCATTATTGAGATGAATAATATAATTCCAACAATTTTTAATAAAATTACTTTCGTGCTTTCTTTTTTTGTAAATTTATATGATAAAATAACAAATAAACCACAAATTATAGTTGATATTATAATATATAAAATATGTTCTATTCCAAATAATTCTGCTGGCATAAAAACCTCCGTAATCTATTAATATTATAATATTTTCAATTAAATTTTACAATATCAAATCATTTAGATTACATTTTTATACCATTAAAATACATACTTAAACTTTTACTAATTAATAAACAATGTTGATCTTACCATGTCATCATAAGAATGACATGCAAGAGCTTTTCCTAAATTATAATTAAACATTAAAAATTGTCCACACATTCCACCTTTTGCATACCATCCATTTCCAATATGATGAAATTCATAACCACTTGAAATGACTAAATCTACCCACTTTTCAGAAATAATTCTTTCCCCCATCCAAAGGCCTTTATTTAGATATAAGATTCCAAGCTTTACCATATCTTCAGTTCTAATATAAAGACCTGTTGCACCAATAGAATATCCATAAGGGCACTTACTCCACGCAAGTTCTTTAAATCTCATTTTATCCATAAGTACTGGTCTTATGAAATCTTCTAAATCAATACTAGTTAATTCATAAACCACTCTTGATAATAGGTAATAGGCAGCATCAGTATATTGATGGGTAGTACCTGGTTCATATTTTAATTTAGTACTAAGTACAATATTTAAATAATCTAATGTAGGGTACTGTGATGCATCATCACAGTCAATATCAAGAAGTCCTGTTCCAAATCCAACTTTATGAAGAAGTACATCATGAATAGTAACTTTATACCATTTTTCATCCATATCATTTGGTATATACTTTTTTAAAATATCTACAACAAGTGTTTCAGGGGTAACTAAACCTTTATCATATAACATTCCTATTGCAGTAACAGTAAAAGCTTTTGCAACGCTATAGCAATTACAATTAGGATTTGCAGGAACAATTACTTCTTTTTTAATATTATATTCTTTATCCCCAATACTTATAAAATAAGTATTAAAATTATTATCTACCACAATTTGTTTA
The DNA here is from genome assembly GCA_017937305.1 of Bacilli bacterium. GTDB lineage: Bacteria > Bacillota_I > Bacilli_A > ML615J-28 > CAG-313 > UBA1737. The sequence goes on along the minus strand of JAGBDV010000007.1, from coordinate 75,205 downwards.
TATTTATTAATCATATTATCTCCTAACTAATTTCTTTTCTTTCTTTTAATTTCTACATAATCAACAATATCATAATACTGATTACGAATCGTTAACGACATTTTATTACTATTAATCATTCCAATAACTCCTAAAGAATAATTATTCATAAAAATATCAATATATTTATCATATAATAAACTATTTTTAATACTATCACCAGTAGGTCTTCTTTTATCTCCACTACTACCTAAATCTAAATATACTGTTCCATATTCATTAACTATGCTACTAACTAATGGTTTAGTTCTTGAATATTCATGGTCATGTCCAGAAATCACTAAATCCACTTTATATTTGTCAAAAACTTCTATAAATGTAGGCGCAAATTTTCTAACATTACTATCTTGTTTTATATCACCATAAAGTGATTTATGCATAGAAACAATAATAAACTCATATCCTCTTTCATTAGATAAAACTTCATCCATCCATAATGCTTGATCATTAAATATTGGATTGTTTGCATCAATATTAGAATCACCACAATCTAAAAATATAAATAATATTTTATTATATTTAAAATAAAAAGATGAATTCAAACAACTTTCACAACCATTTTTAGGATTATTAAATAATTTATTATAAGCAAAAGGTCTACAAAACATTTTAATTGGACTCTTAATACTACCCCAATATTCATGATCTCCACAACCAAAAGCCAAAACTTTATCTTTGAATAAATCTTTATCAAAAATAAAACGATGTGCTTCTTCTTTATAACCTTCATCAGCAATATCACCTGAACACATTATTAAATTAATATCAGGATTTGCATTTGCAAATAAATTTACTAAATTAATTGTAGTTTCATTTTCACTATACTGAAAATCAGCAAACGCCATAAACTTTAATTCTAAAAGACTTCCAGTTTTAAAACTATATTCTTTTGAACAATAATTACCACATATAATTTTATATTTATATATACAATTAGGATATAAATTACTTAGATTTACTCTACATACATATCTTTTATTTTGATAAGAAGAATCAACATAACTTTCTTCAACACTCCAATAGTCTTCAGTAGGTAAAACTTTTATATAACCTTCCCCATCCTTTTTTATTAATAAATAAGACCCTTTTTCCACACAGTGCCATGATATTCTAATCATAGATAAAGCATCTTCACCGACTGAAGTTGTTATTAAATAAATTTTATTATTATTTTCATCAATATTAAACTCGATTTGATTATTCATAATATCACCAACTTTAGTTAAACTATATAATTATTGTATAATAAATTACAATTATTTGCAAATAAAAATAAAAAAAAAGGCCTTTAGGCCTTTCATACTGTTGACAAACACTTAAGTTTGTCAACAATATGAAGCTTGATATTTAAATCAAGCTTTTGTGTTCATGTTATACTACTATTTTTTAACGAATGGTAATAACGCCATATATCTTGAGCGTTTGATTACTACTTCATCCTATAAACCTATCATTGAAATAGGACAATAATATATTTCATTATTTAATGGGACTATTTTTTCACAAGAGTCTATAATTAAACCATTAAGAATTTTTTTATTATACTTTTTCAAGAAATTAAAATTCTTTTTGTGTGAAACTCTATTGATACCTTTTTTTATTTCAATAGGATATATACCTTCAAAAGATTCAATAATTAAATCAACCTCTTTTTGATCTTTATCTCGATAATAATAAATTTCTCTTTTGTAATCTTTTGAGCTATTATAATATGATTTAATTATTTCAGAAATCACATATGTCTCATAAAATGCACCAGCAAAAGCGCTTTTTTCGAGAATTTCTGCTGTTGGAATACGAGCTAAGTATGAACATAAACCAGTATCTAAAAAATAAATTTTAGGTTTTTTTATAATTCTATCTGATATGTTAGACATATATGGTTGTAATAATATAATTATACCTGAAGTTTCTAATATTGATATCCATTCTTTAACTGTTCTAGAATCAATACCTATATTCCTTGAAATATCAGTATAATCAATTTGATTTGCTGTTCTTAAAGCTATATATTCCATAAAGTTTAAAAAAATCGTTTCTTTTGACGCTGATATTACTTTTTTGACATCTTTTTCAATATAAGTTGTTACATATGAATTATAGTATCTTTCTCTATCAATATTGTTTAAAACAAATTCTGGCATCCCTCCATTAAAAATATCATCAAATATTTCTTTTCTACTTCGGTGTTTATGAACATATTTTTCTTTTTGTAAAAGTACATTAATGTTAGGATTAAAATATGATTGTTCATGATATTTATATTTTTCAGAAAAAGAAAATGAAGTCATATGAAATACCGCTGTTCTTCCAGCTAATGATTCAGATATAGCTTCTTGAAGCTCAAATTGATTTGATCCAGTTAGAATATATAATAGTTTAACCGGTTTATTTTCTTTTAAACATTCTTCTTTATAATTATCAATTATAATTTTAATATAACTTAAAATCGAAGGAGCTTTTTGGATTTCATCAATTACAAGTGGAAATTTATAAAAATCTAAAAATCCTTTAGGATCTCTAAGTGCATAGTCTCTAATCGATAAATCATCTAAAGTAATATAATTAAAAGTATCACTAAATAAGTATCTAACCATTGTTGATTTTCCTGTTTGCCTTGCACCATAAATAGTTACACATGCAAACTCACTTGATGCCTTTATAATTTGTTTTTCTAATGCTCTGTTTATATACATAATATCATCCCTTTCAATGTAATTATAACATTTACTCTTAATAAAGTCAACCATTTTGACATAGCAATGTAGATTTAGTCGAATTTCGACAATTTATATTATTTATTACTTAATAGTTTTTGTGACAGTTCTTTTAAAGCATTCTATTTAATTTATCAAATTATAAATAAAGATGACGCACACTAAAAATAAGTTTAAAAAAAGCTTGATATTTAAATCAAGCTTTCGTTTTTTTATTTATATGTTATTATTACATTTATTTAAAATAGTTGCCATCCAAACAGCCGAATAAATTTAGTACAATTTTGTCGAATTTTGTTTGTATGGTTTCATTTCGTTTTACTATTCTTTAACGAATGGTAATAACGCCATATGACGTGCTCTCTTGATTGCAATAGCTAATTCTCTTTGGTAAATAGCTTTTGTACCTGTAACACGACGAGGTAAGATTTTACCGCGATCTGAGATAAATTTCTTTAATAAATCAGCATCTTTCCAGTCAATCTTTTCAATCTTGTTTTCAGTAAAGTAGCACACCTTTTTACGTTTCTTAAAAGTTGCCATGTTTTCCTCCTAAAATGGTAAGTCATCATCAGAAATATCAAATTGTTGTTCAATGTCTGTAAAACTGCTAGGTTCTTCTTTCATAACTGGAGCAGGTTGTACAGGAGCTTGTTGTACAGGCTCTGGACGTCTTGGAGCAACATAAGAATTTCTTGGACTTGTATTTTGTTGTGGTTGTTGGTAACTTCCATCATAAGAACTATAATCATTGTAACCGTTATTTTGATTATTATTACTGTTTCTACTTTCTAAGAAAGTAACAGCATCACAAATAACTTCTGTTGCAGTACGATTACTACCATCTTGAGCTTGGTAAGTTCTTGTTTGAAGTTTTCCTTCAACACCAATTAACCCGCCTTTTCTAATAAAACGAGCTAAGTTTTCTGCTTGCTTATTGAAAGCAACACAATTAATAAAATCTGCCACTCTTTCACCTTGTGCATTTGCAAATTGACGGTTAACCGCAATTGAGAATGCTGTGAAAGATACACCATTTGGTGATGTTCTTAGTTCTGGGTCTCTTGTAATTCTACCTACAAGCATAACTCGGTTCATAAATTACCTCCTATAATGCTATAACGATATGGCGAATAACTGTTTCTTTAATGTTTGCAACACGGTCAAATTCAGCAACAGCTGCAGGTGTAGCTTCAACATTTAATAAAACGTAGTAACCTTTAGTTTCACCATCGATTTCGTAAGCTAGTTCTCTTAAGCCCCATTCTTTAACTTCAGAAACAACAGATGCATTTTTTACGAATACTTGATTGATTTCTTCAATAATGCTCTTCTTACCTTCTTCATCAATATTTGGGCGAATGATATACATAACTTCGTACTTTTTCATTCTTTCCACCTCCTTTTGGTCTATTAGGCTTTTTAAACTCTTAAAAAGCAAGGAATAGTAATCATTTCATTACTATGCTAACATATTATATCACAATTTAAATTTTTTGTAAAGTGATTTGGACTTTTAGATTAATTATAAAATACAGCTTCTTTAATATGATTTGCAATAGATTCACTTCTTAAATATTTAATAATCTCATATGCAAAATCAAATGTAGTACCTGCTGCTTTAGATGTGATAATATTATCACTTACTACTACTTTTGCATCACTTAAATATGTACCACCAACTACTAATTTTTCAAAGCTTGGAAAACAAGTATATTCTTTATCTTCTAACATTCCGTATTTGCCTAAAACACTTGGAGCTGCACAAATGCATCCGATTAACGCATGCTTTTTATAAAAGTACATTGCAATACTCTCAGTAATTGGAGAATTAAGATGCGTCTTCATAACAGCAGCACCACCAGGAATAATTAAGAAATCATAATCATCAAGATTAATTTCTTCAATTAATTTATCAGCCATTACATTTACTTTTGATTGTGTAAGAACTATTTTACTTCCTGTAATACTTACAGTATCAATTTCAATCTTTGCTCTTCTAATTAAATCAAGTGTACCTAAAGCTTCGATATCTTCAAAGCTATCAGCAAACAGCATCATACCTTTCATATTATTCACCTTTATACTTAGTTTTTACAAAATAGATAGGATTTCCTTTTGCAGAAAATTTATCCTCATATTCTGTAGTAATAATATCTTCTTCTTTTTTATGTAAATCAAATGTTAAATCTATGAACTTCCAATTATTTTCATTAAGTGATACTAAACTAAATTCAAACAATTCACGATTATCAGTTTTAAATTCAATTTCTCCATTTGATATTACTTTATACATATCTAAATATGTTTTATAAGTTAATCTTCTTTTTGCATGACGTGATTTTGGCCATGGATCTGAAAAGTTTAAGAAAATCTTTGTAATTTCATTTTTTTCAAACCAATTTAATAAATTTGACGCATCTCCAGCAACTAAATGAAGATTTTTTGGTTCATTTTCTTTTAATTTGTCACAAGCTTGAATAATAACACCTTCAAACTTTTCAATCCCAATATAATTAATATTAGGATTACGTCTTGCGTGTTCAATGATAAACTTACCCTTTCCCATACCAATCTCTAAATAAATTGGATTATCATTTCCAAATAAGTCTTTCCATTTACCTTTATGAAGATTTGGATCTAATACCATTAATCCATCACGAGCTTGTACTCTTTCATGAGCATTTTTTGCATTACGTCTACGCATCTACTTCACCTAACGCAAGCATTGCATCAATATAAATTAAGATGCCCTTAAATAATGTATCTAAATTTAAATATTCATTTCTTTGATGACATAGTTCTTCTTCATCTGGCATCATCATACCAAATGCAACAGCACGCTCTAAAATACTTGCATATGTTCCACCACCAATAGTAAATGGTTTATTAACAGAATCATTAGTATTTTTAACATATGCTTGATATAAAAGTTTAACTAAATCATCTTCAGGAGAAACATAGTGTGGTGTTTTATTAGTTTTATCAGTAATAGAAATATTAAATTTTGAAGTAATTTCTTCTAATTTTTTATTAAAATTATCTGTATCATATCTTACAGGATATCTAAGATCTAAAGTTACACGTGTAGCTTCTTTATTAATATTCATAATACCAATATTACATGTAATTGGACCCATTTCATAATCTTCATAATCAAGTCCTAGTTTTTCACAGACATGACTTAAATGATGTTTATCAGCTACATATTTTACCATTTGATTATTAGAATAATCTTTTAAGAAATTACACATATGAGTTCCTGCATTAACCCCTTTATGAGGTTCCATTGCGTGAGCAGCTTTACCTTTTAGTGTTAAATGATATAAATTATCAATAACTTCTACATTATATTCTAAATTATTATCTTTAGCATAAGTTTCAAATTCTTTCGTTAAATCTTTCTTAACTATTGCCTTAACTTCTTCTAAAACAACATTATAGCGTTCTCCACCAGTAATTGAAACTAAAATATCTTCATCATCCCAAGAATTTAAAGTTAAATCATAACTCATTCTTCCTTTTTCACCATAAATTAGTGGAAAAGATGCATCAGGTGCAAATCCCATATCAGGCATTGGGAAGTTTTGTAAATAATGAGCAATACCTCTCCAACCAGTTTCTTCATCAGTTCCAAAGATAATTCTAATTTGATTTTTTATTTTTATTCCAGCATCTTTAATAAACTTTAACGCAAAATAAGCAGCCATTGTTGGCCCTTTATCATCAGTAGTTCCACGACCATACATTTTACCATCAACAATTGAAGCAGCATATGGAGGGTATAGCCAATCAGTTCCTTCTGGTACAACATCTAAGTGGCATAATACACCAATTATTTTACCATTTTTATTACCATAGTTTACATGTCCTGCATATCCACCATCTAAAGCTGTTTCAAAGCCATCTTCTTTTGCTAGATTCATCATATAATCAAGTGCTTCTTTAATTTTAATTCCAAATGGAGCATCTTCACTACTTGATGATTCATCTAATACACTAGGAATTTGAATAAGTTCTTGAGTCTTTTTAATAATTAATTCTTTATTGTTTTCTACAATTTGTTTAAAGTTAACCATAATTCACCTCTATTTATATCTATTAAGTAGTATACCATATTTTAATAAATTTAAATAAAAATTAGCATAATATTATAAATTAAGTTAATACTAATAAAAAAGGAGATTAAAATATGGAAATTAATATTAGAAATTCAATTATTGATAACTTTAGAAATTCTTCAAATGAAGAACTTCACAAAACAATTACTGATGCAATAAAATTAAGTGAAGAAAAAACACTTCCAGGACTTGGTGTATTTTTAGAGCTTGTGTGGAATAATTCATCAAGTGAAGAAAAAAATCATTTAATTAATAAATTATCAACTGCTCTTAAAAACTAAATAACCCCCTGTTTAACAGGGGGTTATTTTTTTTATTTATTTAAATTATTTTCAACCATTGAAACAAATTCACTAGAAGCACATTTAACAACATTGCCTACAACTAAAATACCCATATTTAGTTCTTTAAGTTTGTCAAAGTTTACTTGATCAACATCTTTAACAGTAACATTTACTCTAGACATTTTAATTTCAATATTTTCAATATTTTCACTTCCACCAAAATATGCTTCATAATCAAATCCAGCAGTAGCTTTAAGTTTACGACTTCTTTTTACTTCCTTAATAGCTTTTTTTACTAAAACAACAATTAATAAAATAATTACTGGAACAAAAATACATAATAATGGGAAAAGAATTGGAAAAATTTCAGGTTTAACTTCTAAAAACATATGATACCTCCATTACTTAATCTATTAATATTATATACTATTTTAACTATTTTTTCAACAATTACAACTTTAACCTAGACAATTTTTTTATATTTTCATATTATATAGTGTAAGTGAGGTGAAATAAATGGCTTGTTATGAAATTGCTAACACAACTTCAACTACAAATAATGGCTCTATTGCAGAATTATTAAAACGAATTGATAAAATGCAAAAAGATGCTATTGCTGCTAATGCTGTAGGAACTTGCAATACTTGTGTAATTGCACCAGTATTTAATACTAAACCAATTGCAGTATACCTTTGTAATGAAGCTTTAACTGCTCCTATTGGTAATACTACAGAATTTGCAAATCGTTTTAGAGTTGAAGAAGTAAAAGGTGATGTTGTAATTCTTAGACTACTAACATCTGTAAATGATGAACTTACTTGTACTACTTATACAATTACTGTACGTATTAATTGTATTTGTTGTGTTCAATGTTTTGACCCTATTACTTGTGTTATTAATTGTGCTCTTGCAGCATAATAATAAAGTTGAAGGGTTATAAATTTTATAGCCCTTCTAGCCATTTATACTTACAAAAATAAGCTCCTTTAAGGAGCTTTTTTTAACTAAATGCTAAATCTAAAATCATCATAATGATAAATCCTATAATAAAACCTATACTAGTTAATCTTTTATGATACTTATGCGATAGCGTAATTATCTCATCAATTACAACAAAAATCATTATTGAAGCAGCTATTACTAATACAAGTGGTAAAGCAAGTTTAACATAAGTTACTAAAATTACACCAATCACTGAAGCTATGGGTTCAACTATAGCACTTAATGAACCAATTAAAAAAGCTTTATGTTTTGTGCTACCTGTACTTGCAAGTGGAATACTTATAGCAGCACCTTCTGGAAAGTTTTGTAGTCCTATTCCTACTGCAAGCATAATTGCTGAAACTAAACTTGTTCCATTAAGAGCCATATTTAAAGATCCAAACGCAACACCTATTGCCAAACCTTCTGGAATATTATGGATAATTACAGCAAGCACCATTAAAGTATTATTTTTATTTTCTTCATTGATTTCATATTTACCAAGTAACAAATCAATTAATAAAATAATAACAATACCTACAATAAAACCAATCAAGCATACAAGCCAAGTTTGATAATTTAATTCTTCACAATAATTAATAGCAGGTGTAATCAAGCTAAAAAAGCTTGCTGCTACCATTACACCTCCTCCAAAGCCTAAAAATACTGCAATTAAATAATTACTTTTATAATTTACGCTATATACCATTAATGAACCTAGTATCGTTAAAAACCATGTGAATATCCCTGCTAATAACCCACATAATATATAATTCATCATATCACCCTTTATTATAATATTAAAGAAAATAAAAAAAAGGCTTTGAAAAAGCCTAATCGCTTAATAAAGCCTTACAAATTTTATAAATATCAGTATTATCTATAATATCCGGTAAGAAATAATTATTCATATCATTTTTCCCAAAATGAATATAATAAGGAACATCGACAAGGGTATGACCATCATATGTAATTAAAGCCATACTGTTAATGTCATCTTTTGCTTCACCATTATAATTTAGCCCACCAGTTTCATGGTTTGATGTAACAATTATTGTACAATTTTCATCTTCTTTTAAAGTTTCATATGTCTCATTAATTGCTTTATCAAAGTTCGCTAAATATTCCATCATTTTAAAAATATTAGCATTGTGACTCATTTTATCAATGTGTCCACACTCAATAACTAAAAAGTAACCATTAGGAAAATTAGTTTCCATAAAATTAACAGCAATTTTTGTTAATACATCTAAAGATGGAATAGTTGTATTAGTTTTTTCATCACTTAATTCATCAAATACACCAATTACTTTTTTTGCATTAACATCAATTTCTCGGTAATTAGTATAGTAGTGATATCCTTGTTCATTAAAAATAAACTTTTGGCTAGCGTATTTATCCTTTCCACTTCCAAGAAATAAATCAACACCACTAGAAGATTGCTTCGAAATTATATCATCAATATTTTCTTCGTTAGTTGTATGACTTGAATATGCTGCAATAGTTTGACTATATAAATTATCAGTTGAAACTAGCCCTACACCAATTCCATTTTCTTTTAAGTATTCAGTAATTGTTGGTAAGCTTTGATAATTTAATGTAGATATTTCTTTATTATGAACTTTTTTACCTGTTGCAAAAGCCGTTGCAGTAGAAGCACTATCTGTTGATTTTAATACATCTAATGATGCAGTAGAAACCGAACCATGTTTTTTAAAACTTTTAAAGAATAATTCTTTTTCATAATAAGCTTCAGTAACTTCAATATGGTCTTTACCCATACCATCACCAACAAATAAAATTACTTTATTTGCTCCGCCTTTTAAATAATCAAAATTATACCTATTAGATAAGTTTAATCTATGTAATCTAATACCACCAACTGTAATACCAAAAACTAATGAAACACTGATTATAAGTGTTAATATAGCTTTTAAGACAACTGATTTTAATATTTTTTTCATAATATCAACTCTTTTTCTTTAATATTTCTAGATAATTTTCTTCTGTATACAAATCAACATTATTATTTTTTAATAACGTTGCAGTAACACCATAACCATCTATTACAGTACCATTAAATGCGCCATCGTAGATTTTTCCCACTCCACATGATGGACTTCTTTGTTTTAATATTGCACAATTTACATGGTGTTTTTTTGCAAGTTCTAATGAAACCTTAGCTCCAAGAATATATTCTTTTGTAACATCTAATCCATCTTTACTAAGAACTTTGTCTCCTACAATTTCTGATGGCACTCTTGGAATTGGTAACCCTCCGAATGTTTCAGGACAAATCTTAATGATATTATAATCTTTTAAGAAATCAACTAAACCACTATTTAGGTTATTACCACCACTATATTTACAATTATCACCTAATAAACAAGCACTAACTAATATTTTAGGTTTTAAAATGAGCTTATTAATTAAATTAGCTACTCCATCTTCTTCATTAGATAAAGTAATAAACTTAGAAACTTCTTTTAATGATGGTTTGGCATTAGCTACACAGCAACCATTTTTAACAGCTTTGACCATTCCTAAATCATTTTCTTCATCACCAACAGCGTAAACATTATTTAAATCTATATTTAATATTTCAGCAAGATGGTTTACTGCAAAACCTTTATCAACAGTTTTATTATTAACATCTAAAAAATCATAACCACTAAAAACAAAATTAAATTTTTCAAGTATTTCACTTGGAAATTTACTTTTAGCATCACATAATTTTTCATATGTACCATTAAATACAATCTTATATACATCTTGATACTCTTTTAAAGCTTCTTTTCCACCATCAATTATTTTAAGTAATGGTTCATTACCAAATACAGTAACATTTTCATCTAAATGATCAGTTACAATATGATCTTTTTTATATAATAATAAATTTAAATTATGTTCTATCGCAAGATCAATTAACTCTACCACATGTTCATGTGGCATTTTTTCTTCATATAAAGTTTTCGTACCATCTGTTGAAATTATCAAGCCACCATTATTACAAATACAATAGATTTTATCACTAATGATATCTAGTTGTTTTAAAATCTTAGTAATTCTAAAAAACGGTCTGCCTGTAGCAACAACAAAGTGGTGTCCTTCATTAATCATTTCATGAATTGTATTAATTGTATTTATTGACACTGTTTTATCATCTTTAAGCAATGTACCATCTAAATCAGTTGCAAGTAATTTTTTCATGAAATGACTCCTTTCTTATTAACCTTTTAATACAAAGAATAATACTACATCAATAATTAGAATAGCAGCATTAATTGTAACAAAAACAATATTTAATATTTTAAATAACTTTTGTGATTTAATTATTGTAATTATACTAATGATTGTACTAATCACTAAAGCTATTATTGATGCAGCAACAAATATAATCCCAACAATAATTATTCCAATTGATGCAAGACCTTCAAAATTTTCTGCATTAGCTTGAAGTTCAAAATGTTCATTAATCATGTAAGCCCACATAATGCAACAAAAAATAGCTGCAAGCATTAAAATGCCAGAAATTATTGTTGTAACTATCCAACGTTTTTTATTTACTACTTTTACTTCTTCCATATTAACCCTTTCTTCCTTTTCTTAACATTTCGTGTTTAATATCCCATAATTTTTGAGATAAATCGAAATAATAAGTATGAGGATTATCAAAACGTTTAACTTCTTCCCAAAGACGACCTAATTCTTTTGCAGAATAAAGTCTAATTTCTTGAAGACTTGGAAGATCATATACTAATTCTCCATTGATAAAGATTGGAACTTGTAATGGTTCAACATAGAAGTTTTCAACTATTTTTCTTTTCCAAGTATAATTAGGATCAAAGATTTCATAAGGTTTAGAATCATCTATTACTTCATCATATAAACACATTACATCAGCTATTGCTTTATCTGTATCTTTCTCAAATAATCGATAAATCTTTTTATAATGAGGGTTAGTAATTTTAGCTTCATTTTCACTAATTTTAATCTTAGGAATAATATTACCTTCTTTGTCTTCTATTGCAACGAGTTTATAAACTCCACCAAATACTGGGTCACTTGATGCTGTAATCAATCTTTCACCAACACCAAATGAATCTACACATGCATTTTGATTAATAAGTTCACTAATTAGTCTTTCATCTAGACCATTTGATACACAAATGGTAACCCAAGGAAGACCTGCTTTTACAAACATATCATGAGCTTTTTTAGATAAATAAGCAATATCACCAGAATCAATTCTAATGCCCGCTTTTTTAATTCCCATTGGAAGTAAAATTTCTTTAATTGCTTTAATGGCATTAGGTACACCTGATTTTAAAACATCATAAGTATCAACTAATAACACCACATTATTCGGATATAATTTACAATATGTTTCAAAAGCCTCATATTCCGTATCAAACATTTGAATCCATGAGTGAGCCATTGTACCAAGAGCAGGAACACCATATTCTTCTTCTGCAATTGTACATGCAGTACCACTAGCTCCTGCAATATATGCACTTCTTGCACCAAGAATTGCCGCAGCAGTACCTTGAGCACGACGACTACCAAATTCCATTACTGGACGCCCTTCAGCTGCTCTTACAATACGACTAGTTTTTGTAGCAATAAGAGATTGATGGTTTACTGCAAGCAACAAATATGTTTCAATAAGTTGCGCTTCAATGGCTTTAGCACGAACAGTAATTAGTGGTTCATAAGGAAATACAGGAGTACCTTCTTTTACAGCATAAATATCGCCTGTAAATTTAAAATCTTTTAAATATTCTAAAAATTCTTCACAGAATATTCCTTTTCTTCTTAAATATTCGATATCATCATCAAAGAAATGAAGATTTTTAATATATTCAACAATGCTTTCAAGACCTGCAAATATTACAAATCCTCCTTTATCAGGATTCTTACGATAAAACAAATCAAAATATGTAATTGTTTCTTTGTAATCTGTTTGAAAATAACCATTAGCCATTGTTAATTCATAAAAATCACATAATAAAGTATAATTATTTAAGTCCATAGTATTCACCTCGTTAAAAACAATTATTTAATTAAATCTGCAAGTACCCATAAGTACTTTCCAGTTGTATGTCCCCATATTTCTTTAAACACTGCATGATCTCTTACTGGCCAATATGGAGCATCATTATCACCATTAGTCATAATGCCAACAGGAAGGGCTCCAACCATTTGACGAGAAAATGCTACATAAAGTGGATGATAATTATATCCACATCCATACATTGTACTTGATGCGAAAGGGTTTTTACCCATTATCCATTCTAATTGATCAATTGCAATTTGTTTTAACTCTTCATCATTTAAAACCTTTGCAATCATACTAATAGCTTTTGTCTTACTAAGTAATGTTGCATGATACCCACGTCTTTGTACTGCTACAGGAAATATTCTTAGGTAAACATTGTCAGAGAGTTTTTTCCCACTTCTTGCTTGATTTCTTAGTATTTCCATACCCTCAGGAATCGTTCCATAACTAGCTGGAATTGTAAAACGATCACTATTTAACTTATCTAAAATATAAACATGTCCTGGAACTAATCCATAAGGTTTGGTTAATTTCATTGAATCTAATACATACTCACGATATAACTTTAATCCATTAATCCAAGCCTCATAATCAGGATGATTTGGTGCTACTTCACATAACATACAAAGCCCTTGAACAGGAGACTGTTCATGTCCTCTATGTTCATAAGTTAACATCCATTCATGTTTAGGATCCTCATAGAAGAAACCTTTTAAAGGAATATCCCAATTAGGATCAGTACTTTGTTGACATGAAAGAACTATTTTTGCATAAGATGCAGCAATATCAATATAATAAGAATCTAATGTACATTTATAAAGTTCAATAGCAGCAATTATTCCATGACCGCAAACTTGAGAATCAACATTTGGTCCCCAACGTTTAGTATAAATTCCCTTAGCATACCCATCTTTAGCAAATTCAAAGTCTTCTTTTGCAGAACGTAAGCACCAATCCGCAAATACTTTATTTTCATCATTATATGCAAGATAAGCTTTTGCAAGCGCTGCGCTAGCACAGAAGTTTTCAAATGGTCCATTTTCAGCCACATTACTATAAACAGTTTTATTATCAGCAGTTAACACATTCTTACGCCAAATTGAATAAGTTACTGCAAGAGCTCTCATACCATCACCAAATCTAGTTCTAAGTAACCAGTTAATACCAACTCTAGCTTCTTCAAGTAATCTTTCATACATTAATTCATCTATATCTTTAACGGCATATGCTAAATCAATTATTGCATGAGCCATTTCAGCAGTAGGAATTTCAAATTGAGATACATCCCCTGCATCATGCCATCCACCAAAGTTTGGAACACTAGATCCATTAGGATGCATAGTTCTACAGTTTAAATGACATGCACTATGAACTCCTGGAATATCTTCACCACATCTAAGCAGTCTTAAGAAATTTACACTTTTCCAAATCGATTCATCATATGCATTATTGCTTATTTCAAATTCACCAGTAACTTTATCACCATATTTAATAACATAAATGCCTTCTTCACTTATTTCACTAAAATCCATTTGATAAAAAACACCTAAATCTGCAGTAATTTCTTTAACATCTTTAGAAAGAACAATATTATTATCTTTCAAAATTTCAAATTTATCACAAACTTTTTTACTTGTTAATGCAATCTTAGTAGCATCACAAAAGTATCCTGCATGACTATATGCAATTCTTTCTTCTAAATCCCAACCTTCAACATAATCAGCATCTACTTCTTCTGCATAAATACTATCAATAAAAATTTCATAAGAAGGTAGCCCTTCAGGTGGAGTTCCCATTAACCATGGGCCAATAACTAGCTCTTCACAATTATTCCTCTTAATATCTCCAATTTCAAAAAAACAATAATTCCATTTATTTGGATCTAAGCTAGGTGAATGATGTTCCATAGCACCCTTGTTTCCGACACTAAACTGAAAATAATGATTTTGATATCCAGTACTTTTTATATAAATATTATAAGCAATTCGGTTATATTTTGATAAATCAATCCCACCAAGGTTAATTCTTACACTTGGCCATGGACGAGGAATTACATTTTCAATATCCGTCGATAAACTCAACTTTAAAGCAGTATCAGATACTTCATTAGATAAAGACAACTCTACACAAGAACTAGCAGTAACATTATTTAAAGTATCACCATTAAATAATAATGATTTACTTATAACTTCTTTATTATTCCATCTATAAAGTGCTGAATTCTTTTCATCATCAAACACTTCTTTATGTACATATAATGATTTTTTTAATAAATTTTCTACCTTTTTACTCATAAGATATACTCTCCTAATATTATTATATCATATTCAGCAATAAAATAAAACAAATAAAGAAATAAATCATATGTTTATTTTAAAAAAAGAATTAGATACAATCTAATTCTTTTTATTTTGTATAAATCATTAAAGTCATATTAGTCTTTTTAACTTCATTGATAAAGCTTTCTAATGCATGATATTGTAAATCTTCGAAATGATATAAAGATGAACAAACTATCACAATATCTGCTCCTAGTTCTTCCGCAATTGGAATCGAGAACATTGCATTTTGCACTGTAGTTAAAGATTGATCTTCTAAAATAAGTTTATCTTTATCAAAGCCTTTTTCAACTAGATAATTATACATCCCTTCTACTTCAGAAATTCCAGCTTTTTGATTAGGAGAACCACCTGATAAAATAAAGAAATCGGGATTGAATTCTTTTTCTATCTCCATTGCCATTTCTAATCTTTGTTCTTGAATCTTAGTAATTGTTCCATCATCATTAACACGATTACCTAAGATTATGGCTACTTTTTTACTCAAGTTTATTCACCTACCTCAATATCAATTTTATATTCATCTTCAATTAAAATATAATTTAAATTATACTTTTTACATTTTTTTAGTACGTCTATATTATCTTTTATAAGTGTTTCCTTATTAATGTCATTACTTAGCCTATTTTCTATGATATTACCATAGTTAATTATTTTATCAAAATAATTGTTAATATATTTTTCTGTCATTATTAGAAAATATTCTTTAATATTTTTAAGGTAAAGTTCATCAAAATCATCTTTATAATTGCAAGGGATGTAGCAACCTTCCACAATAAGATTTTGTTTATTTTCAATTGCAGTTTTAATGATTTCACTAACGATTGGCCATAAATAATTAGTAAGTTCATCATCACTACTATACGGAGTTAAAAAAGTATTATTACTTCTGATTAATCCCATCTTTAGATGATCAATTGACAAATATGGATAATTGTATTTTTCTAATAATTTTTGAGCTAGTAATGTTTTTCCAGTATGAGATGCTCCTGAAATAATGATAATCATATTATAAACCTCTAACAAGTACTTATAATAATATTATACTATATCAAAATGATTAAATCAATAAAAAGCAGTTAGCTTTTATTTATCACTCATTAATGAAGAATATAATCGATATCCTCCAACAAAATTATAAGCATCAAACCCATTCTGAACTAAAATTCTTGTTGCAAGATAACTTCTTAATCCACTTTGGCACATCACATAAATTCGTTTTTTAACATCTAATTCATTAATTCTTTTTCTTAAATCATCAAGTGGTATATGAATAAACCCCTCAGCATGACCTCTACTATACTCAAAATCTGTTCTAGTATCAAGTAAAATGGCATTAGGATCTTGTCTTAACTTTTCAATATCTTCATAATAAAATTGTTTAACCAAATTATTTTCAATATTATCAATTATAAATCCTGCTAAATTTACAGGGTCTTTTGCTTGAGAAAATGGCGGAGCATAAGCAAGTTCTAAATCTTTTAAATCAACTGCTTTTAAATTTGATTTGATTGCGGTTGCGATAACATCTATTCGTTTATCCACACCATCATAGCCTATAACTTGAGCACCTAATAGTCTTAAACTTTCTTTTTCATATAATACTTTTAGTGTTAATATTTTAGCATTTGGATAATACCCTGCATGAGCAAGTGGTGATAAAATAACTTTTTCATAATTCATTTTTTTATTGATTAATGTTTTTTCATTTAATCCAGTAGATGCAGCATTTAGGTCGAAAACTTTCAAAATGGAAGTTCCAAGAGACCCTTGATAACTGCTAGCAATACCACAAATGTTATCAGCTGCTATTCTTCCTTGTTTATTTGCAGGTCCTGCAAGAGGGACTAAAGCATCTTCTTCAGTTACATAATTTTTAACCATCACTGCATCACCAACAGCATAAATATCTTCAATTGATGTTTGCATATGTTCATTAACAATTATACTACCTTTTACACCTTGTTTTAATCCAATCTTTTCAGCTAAGATGGTATCAGGAGTTACCCCTACAGCAACTATAACAATATCAGATACAAGGTCTTCATTATTTAATTTTACAACCATTTGATCATTAATTTCTTCTAATAATTCAACATGTGAATTTAAATGTAATTTTATCCCATTATTCCTTAATGTACTATGAACAAAAGAAACCATATCCGTATCAAATATTGACAATACTTGATTATTTGCTTCTACAAGATCGACACTAATTCCTAGATTAGTTAAGTTTTCTGCTATTTCAATACCAACATATCCACCACCAATAACAACAGCATTACTAACTTTATTGCTATTAATATATGATTTGACTTTTTTGGTATCTTCAATAGTTCTTAAAGTAAATACGCGTTCAGATTTTTTATAAAATGATGGAATAATTGGCTTAGCACCTGGAGATAATATTAACTTATCATAAGACTCATTAAATACTTTACCATTAATTAAGTCTTTAACTATTACAATCTTTTTAGTAGCATCAATATCTATTACTTCATGACTCGTTTTAACATTTATATTAAATCTATTAAATAGACTAGTTGGTGTTTGAACAGTTAACTGTTTTTCATCAGTAATTATATCTCCTATGTAATAAGGAAGGCCACATGTTGCATAAGATACATAATTTGTTCTTTCAAAAATAGTAATATCACACTTTTCATTTAATCTTCTAAGTCTTGCTGCAGCAGATGCTCCACCTGCTACACCACCAATAATTATAACTTTCATATTAATACCTCTTTTTAAAGAAAATGGTCAGAATTATCTGACCATTATTTATTTTTTAATAGTTTTCTTTTCTTACTTCAAAGTAGCTCTTTGGATGAGCACAAACTGGACAAACTTCTGGAGCTTTTTTACCCATTACAAGGTGTCCACAGTTACGGCATTCCCACATAGTTTCTTCAGCTTTTTCAAATACTTGTTGCATTTCAACATTATTTA
The DNA here is from genome assembly GCA_017937305.1 of Bacilli bacterium. GTDB lineage: Bacteria > Bacillota_I > Bacilli_A > ML615J-28 > CAG-313 > UBA1737. The sequence continues at coordinate 56,716 of JAGBDV010000007.1, read as the reverse complement.
ATAAAGCGCGATATCTTTCTTCATGAGTTTTTTCAATAGCAGCAACAGCTCTAAATTGATATGCAAGACGAGTGAATCCTTCTTCTTCTGCTTCTTTAGCAAATTTATCATACATATCAGTCCATTCGTAGTTTTCACCTTCAGCAGCAGCAAGTAAGTTTTGAGCTGTGTTTCCAAGTTCACCTAAAGCTTTGAACCATAATTTTGCATGTTCTTTTTCGTTGTTAGCAGTTTGTTCAAAAATAGCAGCGATTTGTTCATAACCTTCTTTACGAGCTACGCTTGCGAAATAAGTATACTTATTTCTTGCTTGGCTTTCTCCTGCGAATGCAGTCATTAAATTTTGTTCAGTTTTAGATCCTTTTAATTCCATTTTTTTAAACCTCCATTAATAATTTATGAAATTAATTTTAACCAATTTAATTTTGTTTGCAACTATCGCAAACATAATGCATATCTAGACTAAGTGATGTAAGTGAAAGTTTTAGTCTTTGTTCTAGCATCTTCTTTATTTCAGGGACATGTACGTCCATGATATGTCCACAATAATCACATACGACATGTTCATGTGGAATTGTTAATTTATCAAAGCGATCAGGATTACCTGGAGACTTCACTCTTGATATATACTTTTCATTCACTAAAACATTTAAATTATTGTATATAGTTGCAAAAGCAATGCTACTAATTCTATTCTTTGCTTCAATAAAAATCTCTTCAGCAGTTAGGTGATCTTCAGACTCATTTACTATAGCAAGAACCAATTGTCTTTGTTTTGTCATACATGCTCCTTTCTTTATTAGAATTATTCTAATTCTAATAATATTATACAATAATTTTAGAATGATTTCAAATAATATGCTTATTTTTCTATAAATTTTTTACTATAAACATTAGCTGTTTCTTTACCAACAACTTCAAAAACACATTTTATTAAAAACTGTGATAAAGAAGTAATCGATAAATCATTTGTTCCTTTTTTAATCCAATATATTGGAGTAATAACACTTTGTAGTTTAATAGCAGCATTAATAAACCCAACAGTTAGTCTTACACTTTTTAGATTGTATACTTTCTTAACTTTACCTCCAATTAAGACTAAATCTTTAATCGTTGATACTTTCAATTTTTCTAAATTAGGAATTCCAATATCATAAACGATATTAGAAAGTAATGCAATTATTTCTCTTAAAAGTAAGAAAAGTTCTTCAATAGTTAATTCATAAATTGGATTCTTGCTTTCAGGATAGTATATTCTTGCAACTTCTTCAATTAACCACATGAGCTCATTTGTTAAACTAATAAGATTTTCACTATCATTAATGCCCAACCTTTTTTCTGCAAGACTTTTATAGTTAACCTTCTTTTTAATATTTATAATTCCAAATAATAGTTTAACATTTGTTTTTCTTGATTCAAGATGATAAACATATACATTGTTTATCTTTTTATTAACATCTTTTTGTTCTTCTTTAGAAAGAGTTTTAAATCCTTTATTAATATGTTTTAAAACAAAATTTCTTTTTCTTCTTACAAAAATAAATGCTCCCCAAACAGCACCAATAAAAATTCCAAAGCACAAAAGCAAAATATCAGTTAGGGTAAATGTCATAGTTCTACTCCTCCTGAATTACTATATACGATAGTTGCTTCTAAAGCTATTTGATCAATTAAAGATAATGCTTTATTATTAATGAAATCATCTAATATAAAATATTTTTTGTCATCAGATAATATTTCCTTTTTGGGTTTATTCTTCATATTATCTAACTGTTCAACAATGAATGATATCTTTAACTTTTTTACATTAATAGATAAATAATCTTCTTTTTCCTTCTTAAATAAGCCCTTAAAAAAACCTACAATATTTTTAGCTCCTGCATAAGATGTCCATGCAATCTTAAAAATAGAACTATTTATTATTTCATTTACCATATTTTCTACTTTATCAACAACTCTATTAGTTAATTTTAATAAATTCTCAAAACTAACTTCTAATAAAGGATCTTTAGATGATGGATAATATGATCCAGCAATATCTTTAATTAATGGAAGAGCTATTTCTTTTAAACCTGATAATCTAATTGAAAAAAGTTTAGATGAATAATTAGTAAGATATATTTGTTTATATTTATCTACAATTTCCTTTGGTTCTGTTACTGGTAAATTAATAATATTATTTCTATTTTTCTTTAATTTAGAACTTTTATGAATTAGTGATATTATTAAATAAATTAATAATACAAGTAGTATTCCTATAATAATACCACCTATAAAAATTAATACTTTGTATATTGTTGAGGAAAGTAATTCTTTAAAATTTAAAAGAAACATCTTAAGCCCCACTTTCATCAATAATTAATTTAGCTTCTTTTATTGATTCTTGATAAATTTCTGTTTCTATTTCTTCTATATTTTTTCCACTATTATTTATTTTAAACTCACTATACAAATATTTTCTTGTAATTACACCAATTCTTGCAGTTAAAAAACCATTAGCAGCTCCTTCCATAATGGCTGCAATAGGTTTTCCAATTGCAGGTAAATCCTTAAAAAACTTACTACATGCATTGACTAACCATTCAGCAACATTAGATGATTCAATAGAATATGCAATTAATGCATTTCTAAATACTTTAAACATTAGTTTTCCAAGTTTTGTATAAGTAGGACGATACCCACATTTAATAACAATTTGCATTATCATTCTAACATTACTAATAATTGTAGTAGCAGCATCAAAAGTATTATTTTTAGATACGCCTGTTGAACATGCTACTTTAGCACTAGTCGCCCAAATAATTTTATTAATATCCTTTTTAATATATTTATCATATACAAGATTTAATTCATCTCTTAATTGATATCTGTCATTAAGAGAATCCATTAAACATTGTTTTACATTATCGGGAACACTATTTTTTCCTTTAACAATGTTTTTAGCAACACTCTTTAAAGTTCTAAATCTTTTTCTTGATAAATGTTCATCATTTTTACTCGCATCAAGCGTAAAAGTAGGAGCACATAGCACTTTTATTAATGGAATAATAATAAAGAATAAAATAAGTAAAAGAAGTACTGCTAATACCCCATATCCAAAATACTCATTAATATTATACGCTTTTTCATAAATATCAATAATACAACTAGTAACAATAATTACAAGTATAGTAAATGATGCAATACCAATTGTAATCCATATTCTTTTGTTTTCTTTTTTTATTAACCTACTTTCAGCATCTCCATTACCTATTTGTTTAAGTTCATGTTGCTGCATCATTCTAGTTTTCTTTTTAAATAGGCTCATTTTTACCTCCTAGTAATTCTTCTCTTTTCTAATCATTTTAAATGTTTGTTTTTCTCCATTAATAGATAAAAATCTTAACCATTCTTCTAATAATTTAGCTGTCTCAGGATGCATTAAATCTTTAGCTCTTTTTTTAATATAATAATCAAGGGCTGAAGAATCAGTATAACTTTTCTTTAAATATATTTTACATGCTGCGATACGATCGCAAAACATTTCTTTTACATATTTAATCGGCATCTTTACAGATTTATAAACATGATCTTTCATATCTAAATCATTCCAGTATTCAAAATGATGTTTGTTTCTCCCTTTATGATGAATCCAAGCTGTAGACATTCCCTTTTCTTCTCTTTCAGCATCATTAGGACTACGAGTTCCTTGATAGTATTTTACTCCTACCAAAAACTCTGTCGGATGATATTTAGATAAATCATGAACTAAGCCTTGAAAAAAAATTCCAGCTTTAGCACAATGAATAAATACTTTAAATCTGTGTTTATTCACCGTATGCAAATGTTTAAAAAAATTAATAAATTTCATTTTTACCTCTACTTAATAATTACTTCATCAAAATCAAAATACATATAACCAATATTTGTATCAAAACATACAAGATTATTAACAATTGATGTATGATAAATATTTTTTAATTTTATGAATTTATCTACATCAATATATTTTACCTTTTTAAATACATAAATATTTTCACAATCATTAAATTCATTCTCACGAATATTATTTCCCATTGCAAAACTATTTACTGATGTTATTAATTCTAATATTAATTCATCATTAATAAACTTAATGCTTTTTACGATACTGTCTTCTATATAAAATAACTTTAAAAATACTTCTTTTTTCATATGAATATTATACACTATTTTTAGATTTAAAGGTGTTTTTTTAGTAAAAAAGAAATCCCTATATTTGATTATTCAAATATAGAGATTTTTATATTAATCAATATTAAATCCAAACTCAGATAAACTAATATTTACTTCTTCTTTAATTAAATTATTAAATAAATTCATAATTTTATAATTTTGTTCAATAATTTTTTTATTTATTTCTTCTTTAGTTTGAGTATTATATCCACGATATAATTCATATTCTCCTAAGTAAGAAGCATTAAATTCTTCTTTTTTACAAGGCATTATAGCAAGAAAATCTTGTCTACGTCCTGAATAATATTGAATCTTGTGACAAATAGAAAAGTCTTCATCATCACTTAATTTAAAATATGAAGTATGTGCAACTTTACCAACTGTTGTTAAATAAATTATTCTTAATTCACTTAAATGATAAAAAGCATATAGAACTTCATCATATGATTCTTCAAGAATATATTTATATCCAATTGAATTTAAATGCTTATCATAACAAAATTCCCCTTCTAAGATAATGAACTTCATAACTTCTTCTAATTTTGTAAGTGTATGACCATCATTTAAAAAATCAGTTTGTGGCATTTCATATTTAGAAATATCAATTCCATCTAAAGAAGGATCTTGCGTTTGATTGTTATTATTATTTACATCACAAGATGCAATAAATAATGAACAGACCATTAAAAATATAATTACAATTATTTTTTTCATAAACCACCTATTTACTTTTAGTAAGTACTTTTACGATTAAATTTTTATGAGCTTTCATAGCTCCAACAGGACAAAACTCCTGACAACAGAAACATCTAATACATTTGTCCCTATTAATAATAGGTTTTTTATCTTTCATTGTAATTGCATTAACTGGACAAATATTTGCACATTTCTTACATCCGATACATTCTTTTTTCTTAACTTTAGGTTTTACCGTTAATACTTTTGCAATAATCGGATTTATTATTTTACCAATTGGACCTTTAAACTTTTCAGAAAACTCCATACTTTTACCTGGTAAAATGTTTTTATAATCTTTAATAATTAAATCATCAATTGATTCATTTATAATAAGTTCATCAAATGTAGTAGTTTTACCTCTTTTAATCGATTCTGTAATTGTATATACATTATCAATATTAAGATCGATTAATTTAGCACAAACGACATCTAGAGGATAAGGAGCACTTGATGCAAGAATACATCCAATAAGTCTTGGAGTTCCTTGCGTAGGACCATTCCCTTCCATCCCGATTACTGCATCTACTAAATTAAGTTTACATTCAAATACCTCATTTAAATCTATTAACATGTTCGCAAAATCATCATGATTAGGATAGCGATAATGATATTCTGGTTTTAATACTCCAGGTACTATTCCAAACATATTCTTAACACTAGCTGATAGTGCCATCATTCCGTGAGATTTAAGTTTTGAGAAGTTAATTAAAGCATCTTGTTCTAATAACCAATTTGAAACATCTAATGTTTTTACTACTTGTTTATCAACTTTAATTTTAGATGTTGAAACATCATAATTAAGTTTAGCGCCTACTTCTTCACAAACAGAAAGACCAGCACCTTTATAAGCACTTCTTAATATTCCTTCTGTAAATAATCCTCCTGGACTATCACCAATAGTTACGATAGCACCTCTTTCGATTAAGAATTTGCATAACACTTTAACTAAAATAGGATGAGTAGTAGCAGCCTTATCAGGATTAAAGTTTCCTACTAAATTTACCTTAATTCCTACTTTCATACCTTCTTTTACAAAATCAAGAAGACCTGGTTTAACTAAAATCTCTTGATAGGCAAGTTCTACTAATGCTTCATCATACTTATTACATTTATAAACATATACATTTTTTTCCATAAATCACCTAATACTTAACAAACTGTGAATTATATAAGTTAGCATAGAAACCTTGTTTTTCTAATAACTCTTCATGAGTACCAGTTTCAATAACATTACCATTATTCATTACTAATATTATATCAGCTTCTTTAATAGTTGATAATCTATGTGCAACAATAAATGTTGTTTTACCTTTCATTAAAGTATTAAAAGCTTCTTGAATTTTAATTTCCGTTCTTGTATCGATTGAAGATGTAGCTTCATCTAGGATTAGCATTGGAGGAAGACAAAGCATAATACGTGCTATACATAATAACTGCTTTTGTCCTACAGATAGTAATCCTTCATCAGAAAGGATTGTATCATACCCATTAGGAAGACGTTTTATAAAACTATGACAATGTGCTTTTTTACAAGCATCAATTATTTCTTCCATACTCGCATCAGGTTTACCAAGTGATATATTTTCTTTTACACTTGCACATTTAATCCAAGTATCTTGAAGTACCATTCCATAAGAATCTCTAAGACTCATTCTTGTAACATCTTTAATAGATTTATTTTCTAATCTAATTTCTCCACTAACGGTATCATAAAATCTCATAAGTAGATTAATTAAAGTTGTTTTACCACACCCAGTAGGACCAACAATTGCCACTTTCATACCAGGTTTAACTACAAGATTAAAATCTTCAATTAATTTTTGATCATCTTTATATGAAAAATATACATGATCTAATTTAACATTACCAACTACTTCAGTTAATACTATATTATCTTTATCAGATATTTCTTCTTCTTCATCTAGTAAATTAAATACTCTAGTCGCACATGCAAAAGCATTTTGAAGTTCAGTAATCACACTAGATATTTCATTAAAAGGTTTAGTATATTGATTAGCATAACTTAAGAAACTTGAAAGACTACCCACAGTTAATGAAAGAGCACTACTAAATGGATTAATTACAAATAATGCACCAAATAATGCAACAAGCGCATAAACTACAGAATTTACAAATCTTGTACATGGATTAGTTAAGGAAGAAAAAAATGTAGCTTTTAAAGAACACTTTTCTAATTTATTATTAATCTCATTAAACTTAATAATATTTTCTTCTTCATGATTATAAGCTTTTACTACTTTTAAGTTGCTTATCATTTCGTCAATAAAACCAGTTTGAACAGCTCTAATTTCTGATTGAGTTTTAAACATTGAATAAGTTTTAGAAGAAATAAATTTAGCAACAAATAAAGAAAGCGGTGTAACAACCACAACAACTACTGCAATAATCCAGTTTATATAAATCATAAAACAAATAGTACCAATAATCGTTACAACACTAGAAAATGCTTGAGTAAGCCCTAAAAGTAAACCTTCAGTGAATTGATCAGTATCATTAATAATAATACTAACCATTTCTCCATGAGAATGAGCATCTAAATACTTTAACGGTAACTTTTGTATTTTTACAAAACTTTCATATCTAATTCTTTTATTAATTCGATAAGCAACATAGTTATTAATTGTCATCATTAACCATTGTAAAATACCAATAATAATTATTATTATAAAAATATTAAATAAAATATCTTTTAACCCACCAAAATTTACATTACCTTTATCAATAATTAAATCAATCGCATTACCAAATAAAATTGGAACATAAATCGTAAGAACTACAGAAACTATTGCAAGAACCAAAGTAATACTTAAACTAATAATATTCTTATTTAAATATTTGAATAATTTTTTAATAACACTTTTATTCATCTTTATTATCCTCCTTCTTAAATTGAGAATAATAAATCTCTTGATAAACAGCATTACTGCTTAATAATTCTTCATGTGTACCCATACCAACTAAGCACCCATCATCAAGTACTAATATTTTATCAGCATTTTGAATTGAAGCTGTGCGCTGAGAAACAATAAATACTGTTGGATTATAATCAAGGTTTTTAATAGCTTTTCTTAAAGCTGCATCTGTTGCAAAATCAAGTGCACTTGCAGAATCATCTAAAATTAAAACTTCAGGTCGTTTTACAATTGCACGTGCAAGTGCAAGACGCTGACGTTGTCCACCAGAAAAATTCTTACCACCTTGAGAAACGAAAGAATTTAATCCTTCATCTTTTTTAGATAAAATATCTAATCCTTGAGCAATCTCTAAAGCTTTAATAATTTCCTCATCAGTAGCATCTTTTTTACCCCATCTAATATTATCACGAATAGTACCTTTAAATAAAACAGACTTTTGTAATACAATACTAATTTTATCTCTTAACTCTTTTGGATGATATGATTCAATTGGTAAATGATTAAAATAAACACAACCATTTGATACATCATAGAACCTTAATAATAAACTAATTAAACTACTCTTACCACTACCAGTACCACCAATAATACCAATCGTTTCACCTTTTTCTACATCAAAAGAAATGTTTTCAAGAGATTCTTGACTTGATGATTTATATTTCATTGAAACATTTTGATAACTGATATATTTATCACTAATAGTGTTGTTGTCTTTATCAATAAAACAAGTCGTATCCATTTCAATAATTTTAGAAATTCGCTTTCCACAAGATACAGATTTTGTCATTGTAATAATTAAACTTGCAAGTTTAATTAACTCTACTAAAATTTGAGACATATAGTTGTATAACGCAATAACTTCACCTTGAGTAAGCATTCCACTATCAACCTTTAAAGCACCCGCATAAATAAGAATAATAATAGCAGTATTTACAATAATGAAAGTAAGTGGATTTAATAAATTTGAAATATTACCTACTTTATTTTGTGAGCGCTCTAACTTTTTAATTGAAGTAGAATATTTTTCAATTTCCTCAGTCTCACTAGTAAAAGCTCTAATAACACGTACACCACTTAAATTCTCCTTAGTTTGTGATAAAACACCATCTAAGTTTTCTTGAACACGTCTATGTAGTGGCATTGTAAGAAGCATTATACCAAATACAACAACTGATAAAACAAAAATACTAATAAAGAAAATACTAGATATACTTGGATCTATTAAATAAGCCATGATGGCTGCTCCAAATACAACAAAAGGTGATCTTAAGAATAATCTAAGCGTCAAATTAATCCCTGTTTGAACTTGATTAACATCTGATGTCATTCTTGTAATAATACTAGAAGTACCTAAATTATCAATATCACTAAATGACAATCCTTCTATTTTTTTAAATAAATCATATCTTAACTTAGTACTAAATCCTACCGCAGTTCTTGCAGCAAAATATTGCCCAAGAACAGATAAAATAAGTCCTACAATCCCACATGATATCATTACAATGATCATCTTAATCACATATGACTTATCAGATAATCCAATCCCATTATCAATAATCGATGCAACAACTAAAGGTATAAATAACTCTAGAAGTGCTTCTAATAATTTAAATAATGGAGCTAAAATTGTTTCCTTAATATATGATTTAAAGTACTTAAATAATTTTCTCATACTTAAATCCTCCAATTAAATATATTATACCATAAATTAGAATGTATTACAAATAATCGTTTCATAAACGATTATTTTAAAACATAAAATAGCAATAGTAAGTTACTATTGCTATTTTTGTTATTTAATCAATCAAAATATGTTCTTTAAACGATGACTTCACAAAATATAAAATAATATTATCATCTATAATTTCATAATTATATATCATTTCATATCTACAATATTGATTTAATTCTTTTTCATCATGAGGAAAAAATTCATCCTTTAAGTCGTAATATATTTTTATTGTTCCAATATTATTAGAAAGACTTTCTAAAGGAATAATATATTCTTCTAATTCATCTAACTCATATAGTTTAATAGTATGAATTGAATTAAAATGTTTCGATTCAAATGATTCCTTTGAATAATTATAATTTTCTGGATCTTTAGTAAATCTTTCATTTTCAAAAATTGTAATAAGTTCTCCTTCATCTATACTACATTTAACAGAAAGGTTATAATCATAAGAATCAAATCTATACATACTTTTAAATTTTATATTAATACCTTGATTAATATCATTATATTGGTTAGTTATGACGATAAAATCTATTAACGTAGTACACAAACACTCTTCATCATTATATTTAAATATATTATAATTAATTTGTGTAATGTTATCTTCATTACTTAATATTTTACCTGATACATTAAAAGAGTAATCATTATAATTAGTTACATTTCCTGTTAATATAATATCCCCTTTTATTTTATTGAATCCTAAATAATCAACTTCATTAATATCATTATTAAAAACTATCCTATTAAGATTCAAATTTGAAAAAGCAAGTGGATTTATTTTATTAACATAACCTTCAAATATAATTTCATCTACCAAATCAGAGTCAGAAAAAATATAGTTAGTCAATGGTTTATCAATTGTATATTGCTCAGGAATAACGACTCTAGAGATTTTATTATTTAAATAATAAAATTGATTCGCATCTCTTACTTTTTCAATATCAGGTGATGTACCAATAATTCCTGGTGTATTTTTAAATTCAAGTTTTTCAAAATCTACAAACGAAAACTTATTAATTTTTTTTATAGTATTATTATCAAATGAATATGCTGTTGTCGGATAAGTAAGCGTTTGTTCTTTACTATAAAGAATACCTGAAATTAATAATGAATCATCATTAGAGTTATAGTTATAGCAATCAAAAGTGTTAGCTCGCAGAACACTTAAAACCTCTCCCGTCATATTTAATGTATTACCACTATCAGTTTTAGTCCACTTTACTTTTACTAATGAAGCACAATTAACAGTATCATACTGATAGAAATGATGATCAGAAAACTTAAGTTGATAATAATCTTCAATATATATCCAATCAAAAAAATCAACATTATCTTCTGAATCAATTTTTGTTTCATATATTATAACATTCTCTAATACATATAAAACCCTTTGTTTAGAACAAGAACATAGGAATAAACAAAATGAACAACATATTATTAACCAGAAAAAAGATTTTTTCATTTTACCACCTTTAATATACTAACAGATTTATCTTAACAATAAAACGAGTATTGTACCTATAAGTACCCGTTATAGTTACTTCTCCAGTAATATTTTCTTTAGTAATTATAGTTCCAAAAGAGCTCACAATTGCAATGTTATTATCACTTGATTGCCAATCAAAATTTTGTAAAAACGGATTAGGCGAATCGTCACCTAAACATATCAGCCTTGTATAACCTGCAGTTAACATAAAAATATCATCATCTGAATATTCATCTATTGGAACTACTTGACCGCCACATTCTGTTATATATGTTCCAGATGCAACACCAGTTATTCTACAGTCTAACCCAAAATTCAAATAAACAATTTCAGAGTTATTATCGTTGTTTATATAAATCTTTATTGTTCCAAAAATGGATACATCATATTTAAATATAGCGTAAACAAATATATAACCAATTTTTTTTGATTGTAGTGTACCAAATTCACTAATTGTTGCTGTTTGTTCATCAGTTACAAACCAATAATAATCTGTTCTTAATTGACTAGGAGAATCATCACTTAAAAACATACATTTCGTGAAACCAACTGTCATATGATTAGAACCATAATTACCACCATTTAATAGTACATCAGTACCTACTGACCCACCACTTTGAACTAATTTATCAGGAATAATAGTAATTGAGGGTGATGTTGTTCTGTTAGTATCAATAACAAGTAAATTGTCCATTATTGGGAACTCTACATAAACATAAATTTTTTGTTCTGAGTCTATTTGCAAAACAATTCTATTACTTCTATCATTATTATCTATTATACCTGAATCCAGTAAGATTAAATTATTAGAAACTATTTTATAAATTTTGAAATTAGCATCACTCATTAAGAACGTATTAAATGAAAAACTTAATGAATATTCACCAAAATATTTATATTCTAGAACAAAATAAGTTCTAAACCCTTGTTGACAATTATAATCAGCAATCCAATTGTTATTGACCAAGTAATGATTCATAGTTTTATCTATACAAACAGTTAATTTACAAGATGATGAAGAACCCCAACTTTCTTGGGAATCAGCTATTAAAATATAATATGTATAATTTTCTTCTAGAAAGACTGAAATAATAGCCTTATTATTATATATATTTTCCTTTGTTAAATCTCCATTTAAATTGTATAAAACATTAAAAGAGGAATCAACAATAACAACAAAGTCGTCAATATAATTACTACTTTCCGAATTGTAATACTCAATATTATATATTGCTGTAATTTTAGAGTTTAGTTCTAAACAACAATAATCATTAGAATTTGCTGTTTGCATTAGATTAACATAATTATCAACTAAATCTATTGATTCAATTTTATTTATTTTTATTCTATCTATACTAAATAATTTCGAATAATAAGTATTATAACAATATTCACATTCAACTGAAGTAACAATAGCAAAACAAATAGCTTCTAATTCTAAATATCCTAATTTGAAATCCTTAAGTATAGCTAAAATTTCATTTTCAAGCGCCAAATCAGTATCTGCAGAAATTTCGGTATCAATTGAAGACTTATATAAGAGTTCCCCACAATTAGAATAAATATATAATTCGTGTTCAACTTCAAAAGGAATATTTTGAGAATTTTCAAAATTACTTGTAAAATCTAATTTTATTGAATCATCACAAAAATTTATTTTTTTATAAGATAAATCAAGCGCCAAACCTAATTTTGTAAGAATCTCTCCATAAATCAAATGTTTTTCAAAATTATTTTCTAATTCACTATAAATATATTTTAAATAATCATTAAAATAATGAATATTGTTATCACAAATTAACTCTATAGATTCGTCAAATTCAATTATATTGTTTGTATCTTTCGTCAAAGAAGCATTAACAAGGAATAACAAAACAACTGTTTCACTATATTCAGTATTAGGATTTGTATTTATTTGACTGTTTAACGTTAAATTATAGTATTGAAATCCTAGATCTCCTACATGAATAATTCCATGTAAAAAAGCATCTTGGTAGATTTGTACTCCCACAGAAAAATAACTAGCTATTCCCTCAAACCAAGAAACATACATAGCATCTTCTATAGATGTTTTTAATGCTAAATTTTCACCAAAACTATGGGAAATACCTCCACGATCGCAACCAATCATTTGACAAAAAAAGTAATGACCAACTTCGTGCAAAATGCTATCCCAATCATTAAAATATTGGCTTTGTAACAATAATTTATTTGTTGTGTAATCATAAACAGTATCATTAGCATTAGGGAATTTCACTACAAATTTTGGAAAGTTATAATCGCTATAATTCTCTGAAATAAATTTTTCTCCTAAAGTTAAACATTGATGAATTTGAATAGACTTATCAATATCATCATCAAATCCAACTACTTGAGAACAATCATAAGAATAACTATCATAAGAAAATTGTACAGTAAATATTTTTTTATATATAATATCAAAATTATTTCTAATTTCAAACAAATCAGAAATTGGAATAATATGACATTCAATGGTCGGAATGGAACCATCCACTAAAATTTCATCAAAATTAATATTTAACGAAAAGTTACCAAATTCATCTGTCTGAACAGTAGCTATAAATTCTTTAGTTTCATAAATATATAATTCAATAAAAATATTTTTTAATTCATGTAAATTACTTTGGCTATCACTATTCTTTGAATCAACCCATAATAAATTCCCGCCAATTTCAACAATATTAACATTACTTAAAAGAATTGCTTTAGGGCTCAAAGTTAAATTATTCTCGTTTTTATTAAAAAAAGAAAAATATTCATCATACGATAGAATAGAACTTTCCGATTTTTGTTCATAGCATTTAAATTTAGCATCATCAATAGAGGATTCACTATAGTAATCATATTCAGTAGTAGAATATACAAAAAAACTTACTAAACTCCTTTCCAATAATTCTTCTTTTGTATATTGTATCTCAATTATTATTTCGTGACATCCTATCAAATTACTACAAAAATCAATTGATAATCTATTTAATGACATATCCACATTAGAAACGCATAAATTTAAATTTATTTCACAATCAACTATTTCTATTCCTTCATAGATAATAATTAGATTAGTATTTTCCCCATGAAAAACAACATCTCTAGATATATCTCTAACAAACACTCCATCGTCAGAAATAAAATATAAATTGTTATTTGTTGGAGTACTACTCTCCGCTTTGAGCGTTTAAAAAAATGAAAAACTCATTAACACAAAAATTAAAAATAATAAAAAAATTTTTTTCATACTTTTTTTGCCACATTTTTTGTAGCATCTCCCTCTCCTATATTTTAATTATGAATATTTATTACTCATACATTTATATTATAACAATTCAAATCATATTATACAACACATATGATAAACTTTGTGTACATAAACGCATTAAATGTAAAATCTAAATAATCGTTATAAAATAAATTTAATTTTAAATAATTAATATTTTAACTTAATAATAATAGAAATCTCTTATAATAACAATATTTATTGTCAATATTATAAGTTTATCTTGATTTTTATATAATATTCTGGTATAATATTAAAGTAAAAAAGTCAAGATTTAAAACTTATTATCCGATCTTCCCTAGATAATATTTATATTGATGATTTACTAGCCCAAAGATACATGGTAAGTTGTTTTGCACAAAAGACGTTACGCGGAAATTAATTTTATAAAAGAAATAACCATTTTATAGTGGTATCTTTTATAACGTTAGTTTCCGTTTTTTATTTTTAAGAAGGAGAAATAAATTATGGATAACAAAATTAATTATGAAATGATTAAATTTATTAATGGCGATTTTGAATTGGATGTAACCTTGAGTCTAACGGAAGAAACAATATGGTTAAGTCAAGATGACATTGGAAAATTATTTGGAAGAGCGAGAAATACTATAAATGAACATATCAGTAAGATATATTCGAATAATGAATTGGAAGAAAAATCAACCTGTCGTCTTTTACGACAAGTTCAATATAAAGGAACACGAAGTATTCAACGTGAAAAGAAATTTTATAATTTAGATTTAATTATTTTAATAGGTTATAGAGTGAATTCAAAAAAAGCATCATTATTTAGAAAATGGGTTGGACAAGTTTTAAAAGAATATTTATTAAAAGGATATATAATTAATGAAAATAGAACAATTATCAACAATGAAAATTTCAATAATTTAATATTAGTTGTTAATAATATCCTAGCTAATCAAATTGATTTTAATAATAGATTATTAAAAATTGAAGATAAAGTTTAGAAAAAGAATATTTACTTAATAAAAATTTTTATGATGGTAATATTTATGATGCATATACATTAATACAATCTATATTTGAAAGCGCTATTTCTGAAATTATTATAATAGATAATTACGTTGATAGATCTATTCTAGATAGATTAGTCATAAAGAAAAATAATGTTAAAACAATTATATATACAAATATAAATACTTCAAGGATAATAGGTTCAGATATTAATGCATTTAATAGGCAATATGGAGGATTAGATGTAAAATATACAACTAAAGTGCATGACAGATATATCATTATAGATAGAACCAAACTATATCATTTAGGTCACTCTATTAAAGACTTAGGTAAGAAAATATTTTCAATAAGTGAATCAGATAGTGATATAATTCAAGATTTAATTAATAATATATAAACAATTTAAAGCAAACCCCATATGTGTATTTTTCACATACGGGGTTTGTTTTATTCAATCATTTGTTTACTTTCTTCTATTGTTTCATTAATATTTAAGTTTTCTACCATTTTTCTTCTTGCAAGAAGAGCTATTTCATGAGTAGATAAATCTTTTAATTCTTCATATTCTATTACATCTACAATATGAAACTCCATAGTAGTTTTCTTAAATGGAAAATTTTTAAATACTTTATCTGCATTTGTAATAGTACAAATTACTAAAGGACACTTAGCTTTTGATGTTATTTTAAAACAACCTGATTTAAATGGTAACAATCCATCACTTTTATTTCTAGTTCCTTCAGGACAAATACCAATACTATATTTATCCTCTTCAATATATTTAATACATTTAAGGATTGTTTTTAGAGCATTACGATTATTTTCTCTATCTATTGCAAGATGTCCCATACCTTTGATCCATGGTCCTGCAATTGGAAGATGAAAGTTTTCTGGTTTAGATACTGCTACAAAATTATCGTTTCTAAAAGTATGACATAATAAAACTGCATCAAATAGTCCACGATGGTTTGCAACAAGAAGAAATTTTTGATTTTTAGTAAGTTTTTCAAGTCCAAAATATTTAACCTTTACTCCTACAATATCAATAATAAACTCCACACCTAAATTAAATAATTTTTTCCTACGTTTTGGAATATCTTCATATTCTTCTTTTCTAAATGTAAATGACATAATTACAAATAAAAGAACTATTAATAATAAAACTATTATTAAACTTAAAATAAAAGTTATTATAATTATTAAAAAGAACCTTAATGAAAATACTTCAAT
Source organism: Bacilli bacterium (assembly GCA_017937305.1). GTDB lineage: Bacteria > Bacillota_I > Bacilli_A > ML615J-28 > CAG-313 > UBA1737. The sequence continues at coordinate 40,121 of JAGBDV010000007.1, read as the reverse complement.
TTCATCATTTGGGATAATTATGATACATGACGCAACTGCTGAAATTATTGCAGCTAAGATAATATTTAGTTTTTTTAGCATAATGCTCACCTCTAGTATTATTATAACATTTTATTATAAAAAAATAAAAAAATATAACCTCTAGAAATTTTTCTAGAGGTTATTTATTATTCAAAATCTTGTACATTAATCCAAGAAAGTAATAATTCTCTTTCTCCTGGAATATTTTTTACACTTTGACTTGCTGCAACAATTGGAAGCCATCTTTGAATGTTTCTAGTTGGAATATTTGATAAATTACAATACATTTCTAAATATTGATTAGCAGTATCAAAATCATTATCTAAACAGAATGTAAGATAAGTTCTTGCACAATCACAACAAGGAGCACCTTGTGTAGCATGAGCCCAGTCAAGAATATAAAGTGTTCCATCATCTTTTAAGATAACATTAGAAGGAATAAAGTCACCATGACATAATTGGTTTTGTCTTGTAATACCTTCTAGTCTAGTTCTAAGTTCATATTTTGTCGCAGAGTCAATGTTAGCAAGTTCAATTTTATTAGTCATTTTATCCTTTAACTTAGTAAGTAATGTACATTTATTACTGCAAATTTCAAGTTGAAGTTTAATGAACATTTCCATGTACTTTGCTTTTTCATCAGGGTTTTCTTCCATTAATTGTTGTAATGTCTTACCTTCAATAAATTCAGTGACAATTACCCATTCACCTTCTTTTGTTTGCGTTACTTCTAAAATTTTAGGAATATTAAGTCCTGTTGTTTCTACTCTTGCTTGATTTAAAGCTTCATTTAAAACATCTGCTTTAGAGTAATCACTATTAAAAACTTTCATAACACGATTACCATCACGGTAAATCTTTTTATTTTTTCTTACTGCAATAACATTATCAAAATTAAATTTACTCATTATTTAACCTCCTTATTATTGTAGTATGCATTTAAATACATTTGTTTAATTTCACTCATAAGTGGATATCTTGGATTTGCACCAGTACATTGATCATCAAATGCTTGCTCTACCATTTCATCAAGTGTTTCTAAGAATACTTCTTCATTTGGAACATAATCTTTAATCGATGATTTGATTCCAACAAATGATTTTAATTCATTAATTTTATTAATTAAAGATTCAACTAATTCTTCATTTGTTTTACCCGGTAAAGCTAAATATTTTGCAACATCAGCATATTTTTCTATTGTATGAGGATGTGTATATTGAGGGAATGTACCCATCTTAGTAGGACAATTACTTGAATTAAATCTAATTACTTCTTCAATCATAAGTGCATTAGCAACACCATGTGGAAGATTATGGAATGCACCAAGTTTGTGTGCCATAGAGTGACATACACCTAAGAATGCATTTGCAAAAGCCATACCTGCCATTGTGGCTGCATTAGCCATTTTTTCTCTAGCTTCATAGTCTTTAGTTCCATCAGTATAACAACGAGGTAAATATTTAAAGATATTTTTAATTGCTTCTTTTGCAAGACTATCTGTATAATCAGTTGCAAGCATTGATGCTATAGCTTCTAATGCATGAGTTAAAGCATCAATACCAGATGCAGCAGTTAATCCTTTTGGAGCACTCATCATAAGATCAGTATCAACTATAGCCATATTAGGAAGTAATTCATAATCAGCAAGTGGATACTTAATATGAGTTTCATCATCAGTTATTACTGCAAAAGGAGTTACCTCAGAACCTGTACCACTAGATGTAGGAACTGCAATAAAGTATGCTTTTTCTCCCATTTTAGGGAAGTCATAAATACGTTTACGAATATCAACAAATCTCATTGCCATATCATAGAAATCCACTTCTGGATGTTCATATAATACCCACATAATCTTAGCAGCATCCATTGCAGAACCACCACCAAGAGCAATGATTGCATCAGGTTTAAAACTTTCCATTTCTTTTGCGCCAAGTTTTGCACAAGAAAGAGTTGGATCTGGTTCAACATTTGAAAATACTGTATACGGAATATTTAATTCATTAAGTTTGTCAGTAACAGGTTTTGCAAAACCATTATTAAATAAGAATTCATCTGTAACAATAAAAATACGTTTTTTATTTAAAACATATTTTAATTCGTCTAGCGCAACACCAAGTGCACCACGTTTAATATAAACTTTACTAGGAGTTCTGAACCAAAGCATATTTTCCCTTCTTTCTGCAACTGTTTTTATATTTAATAAGTGTTTTACACCAACATTTTCTGATACACTATTTCCTCCCCAAGATCCACATCCAAGAGTAAGAGATGGTGCAAGCTTAAAGTTGTATAAATCACCTATCCCACCAAATGATGAAGGCGTATTTAACAGAATACGACATGTCTTCATTCGGTTAACAAATTGCATATATTTTTCTTTTTCTGTTAGAGGATTAATATAAATACTAGAAGTATGCCCAAATCCTCCATCAGCAATTAATCTATCAGCTTTATCAAGTGCTTCATCAAATGATTTAACTTTATACATTGCAAGAACTGGAGATAATTTTTCATGTGCAAATTCTTCTTTTAAATCAACACTTTCAACTTCACCAATTAGAACCTTCGTATTTGGACTAACTTCAATACCTGATAAGCAAGCAATCGTATAAGCACTTTGTCCAACAATTTTAGCATTTAATGAACCATTAATGATAATTGTTTTTCTAACCTTTTTTAATTCATCTTTTGTTAAAAAGTGACAACCACGTCTAATAAATTCCTTTTTAACTTCTTTGTAAATATCTTCCATTACTAAAACAGATTGTTCAGAAGCACAAATCATTCCATTGTCAAACGTTTTAGAATGAATTACTGAATTTACTGCTAGGGTAATATCACATGAAGAATCAAGAATTGTTGGAGTATTACCAGCACCAACACCAAGTGCTGGAGTACCACTTGAATAGGCAGCTCTTACCATACCTGGACCACCTGTTGCAAGAATAATGTCTGATTCTTTCATCACCATATTAGTAAGTTCTAGACTTGGAACATCAATCCACTTTATAATACCTTTAGGTGCACCAGCTTTAACTGCTGCTTCTAATACAATTTTAGCTGCAGCAATTGTAGATTGTTTTGCACGGGGATGCGGACTTATAATAATACCATTTCTAGTTTTTAATGCAAGCAATGTTTTAAATATTGCTGTTGAAGTAGGATTAGTGGTAGGAATAACAGCCCCAATTACGCCAATTGGTTCTGCAACTTTAATAATTCCGTTAGCCTCATCTCTTTCGATAACCCCACATGTTTGTGTATTTTTATAAGCATTATAAATATACTCAGCAGCATAGTGATTTTTAATAACTTTATCTTCAATAACGCCCATACCAGTTTCTGAAACGGCTAACTTTGCAAGCATGATTCTTGCATTATTACTAGCTAATGCAGCTGCTTTAAAAATTTTATCAACTTCTTGTTGAGAGTATGATGCATATTTACTTTGCGCTGATCTACACTCATCTAATGCTTCTTTAAAACTCTCTACCCCATCTACGATTTTATATTCACTCATATATAAATCTCCTTATAATTAAATCTTAATAATAATATACCATATTAATAATAAATGGTAAACTCTTTTAACTTATCATTTTGAACATCCAAGATATCACTAAAATTGATTTTAGTTTTAACGATTTTTAAGTATCCAAAAGTCTCATTAAACTCTGAAACCATTCCATAAGTTTCAATATATTCTCCATCATCATAATGAATTACTTTTATAATCATACCTTTTTTAATTTGACTTAATTTATAAGATAATTCAACTGCTAAATCTTCTGATATCTCTATTTTTTCTACTTTTATTTTTTCTCGTTTCTTAATAGCTTCTTTAAACCCTTTTAACGCATCAAAAGGAAGAAATTGTCTTGCACGATCACTCACCGTTATGTCCTCCTACTAATTTATTACGTTTTCTAGTGGTTGCTTTTTCTTGTAAGTCCATACCTTTAACAATCGAATTTTTCCCATATTTTTTCTTAATTGAAAGTATTGCTTGCTGCATACTTCTTTCTTTTTGCTCACTTTCAAGATCAGTAAATAAGGTCAAACTTGCAAATTCTTCAGGTTTAACATTACCAAATGCAATGCTCATTCGTCTAATAGGGAATTCTCTATTAGTAGTTTCACTAAATAACTTCATTACATATTCATTTAATAATTTATAAGAATTTGTATAAATATCTAATTTTCTACTTCCTCCAGTAGGTTTAATTACGTCTTTTGAGTACCCAATTCCTATAGAAATATGATTAGTAACAAGGCCTTTATCGACTAAATCAAGAACATTTATTTCGATCATTTCTTTCATTACTAGACTAGCATCAGTATAATTATAATCTTCAAAAAGAATTTGATTATTAAATAAGGAATGATTTTTAGACTTATAATTATGAATCTCCTCAATAGTACAAGGTTCAATCCCATGTGCATGATCAATTAAGAATTCAGCATTAACGCCAAATTCTTTATATAATTTTTCTTCAGGAATAGTTGTAACATCATATAAGTTAAATGCTCCATATTTTTCAAGACGCTTTGCAATACCACGTCCAATATTCCATATATCAGTAATTGGTTCATGATACCAAATATGTTTTTTAAATTCTTCGATATCTAAATAACCTATAAAATCTTCAGCATGTTTTGCACGAATATCTAAAGCTACTTTTGCAAGAAAAAGATTGGTACCTATACCAGCAGTTGCACAAATTCCTGTAGTCTCAATAACATCATCAATCATCATTTTTGCAAGTTCTTTTGCTGTTACATTATATAATTTTAAGTAGCTTGTAGCATCTATAAAACATTCATCTATTGAATATACTAAAATATCATCAGGGCTAATATATTTTAAATAAACACTATAGATATCTGCCGAGTACTCAATATATTTTTTCATTCTTGGTAGCGCTGTAATATATTCGATCTCTTTTGGTATTTCAAAGATTCTACATCTATTCTTTACCCCAATGTTTTTTAAATGAGGAGATACTGCAAGACAAATAGCACCATTACCACGTGATGGATCAGCTACAACTAAATTAGTTGTGAATGGATCAAGTCCACGTTCTACACATTCAACTGATGCGTAAAAAGATTTTAAATCAATACATAAATAGACTTTATTCATCAATTAAGTTCTCCTTTCATTATTATTATTATACCATTTTTTATTATATTTTAATACATAAAAACTAATAAAAATTAGTGCTAATTTTAGCACTAATTTTGTTTTATATTTTTAATTAAATGAATTACTTTATTAACATCTTCATCAGTAGTTAAGAAACTAGTAACAAATCTAATAGTAGTTGAATCTTCATTACTACTCCATACTTCAAAACTAATTTCTTTTTCCAACTCACTAATTAAACTATTATCAAATATTGGAAATATTTGATTAGTTTCTTGTTTAAATAAAAATTTAACACCAAGTTTTGATAATTCATTATATAACTTTTCTGCTAATTTATTTTCGTTTTTTGCAATCTCAAAGAATAAATTATTACTAAATAATTCATTAAACATAATTCCGTTAACAAAGCCTTTAGCATACATTCCACCATGACATTTAATAGCATATCTAATATCTTCATTTAAAGTTTCATTAGTTACAACTAATGCTTCACCTAAAATAAGTCCATTCTTTGTACCACCAATATAAAAAGCATCGCAAAGTGAAGCCATTTCTTCAATTGTATAGTCACATACTTTTGAAGTAAGTGCACATCCAAGTCTGGCACCATCAATATAAAAATATAATTTATATTTTTTACATACATTTGATAAACTAATTAATTCACTTTTTGTATACACTGTTCCATATTCAGTTGCATTAGAGATATATACAATTCCAGGTTTTACCATATGAAAGTCGGGGTGTCCTTTTATTAATTCTTCTACATCTTTAGCTATTAACTTTCCATTTACATTAGGAACAGTAATAACCTTATGGCCCGTAGCTTCAATTGCTCCTGTCTCATGGACATTTATATGTCCCGAATCACATGCGATAACAGCACCATATGATTTTAGTGCATGTGCAATAACAATTTTATTTGTTGATGTACCACCAACAGTAAAATAAACACTAGCATTAGGATTATTAATTAACATTTTAATTTTGTTTTCAGCCTCAATACTTTCGTTATCTAATCCATATCCAACATAAGTATTTTTAGACTTACTACATAAAGCTTCCAATATTTTAGGGTGACATACACCACAATAATCATTTCTTAAATTAATCATATAATCTCCTTATAATAAAAACCAACAAAGACTTGTTGGTTATTTAATTTCAGAATAAAATTCTTCTAAAAACTTAAGCATAAACTCATGACGTTTTTCTGCCATTTTTTTAGCAGTATAAGTATGCATATAATCTTTTAATTTTAATAATTTATCATAAAAATGTGATAAAGATGTATTGGTAGATTCTTTAAAACTAATATTAGATTCATTATATTCTAAATTAGCTTCTTCATAAAATTGTCTTTGTTTTGATGTACCATATTCAATAGCTCTAATAATTCCTATAGCTCCTATTGCATCTAGTCTATCAGCATCTCTAACAATTTCAATATTTAAGTTATAGCATTCATCAATATTTCCCTTACTAAAAGAAATACGATCTATTACTTCTAGAATCTCCTCTATCTCAGAAGGCAAATAGTGGTTATTAACTAGAAGATCTACAATCTTTTCTTTTTGAAGGTCTATATCATCAAACAATTTACTATCAATAATATCATGAAGATAACAAGATGTAATAATTATTTTCTCATTTCCACCTTCATGTTTTATTAAATATTTTGCGTTTTTAACAACTCTTTCAATATGCTTAAAATTATGACCTGAGTGATCAAATGCTAATTCTTTTTTGACAAATTCAATTATATTATTCATTTTCAATAACTTCTGCTACTTTTCCATCACGAACAATTTTAATAATCTTAAATCCCTCTTCAAATGTAGGAGGAATAATTTTATCACTAAATGAATAAACTACTTCAATTGGAATATTGATTTGACTACGATCTTTATTTCTTTGAGCTACTCTTTGAACACAAACATCTCTATCTACATCAAAATAATATGCACAAATTTCACATTTAACACCATATTTTTCTACTTCATCAACAAATCGTTTTCTAACCCTAGGTGTAATACTTGTAGCATCAAAGATAACATCTTTTCCTTCAGAAATTGCAAGAGCAACTTGTTTATAAACATATGGCCAAACAAGTTCTTCTTTAATACCTGGCATATTAACTCTTACGTTATCTGTAGAAATAATCTTTATCTTTAGTTCTTTTGCAAGTTGTTTTGCGAAAGTTGTCTTACCAGACCCTTGTATTCCAATCATCATATGAATCATATAAAATCCTCCAATATCTCACTTAATATTTTATCATATTTTATATTTTTTTGCATACATTTAAGATATTTAATTTTTATAATACTTTACTTAAAAATTCTTTAGTTCTTGACATCTTAGGATTATCAAAGATTTCTTCAGGAGTTCCTTCTTCTAAAACTACACCTTCGTCCATAAAAATAACTCTATCTGCAACTTCCCTAGCAAATCCCATTTCATGAGTCACAATAATCATTGTAATATTTTCTTTTGCAATATCTCTAATTAAATCAAGTACTTCTTTTACCATTTCAGGATCTAATGCACTAGTTGGTTCATCAAATAAAATTAGTTTTGGTTTCATAGCCAATGTTCTAACAATTGCAATTCTTTGTTGTTGACCACCAGAAAGTGTTGATGGATAAGCATTAGCTTTATCAGAAAGGCCTATTTTTTCTAATAACTCCATAGCATATTTTTTATTATTTTCGATTATTTCTTTTTTTGAATTACCGTAATCTTTAATACCTTTTCTTAAGTATTTTGTTTGAATATGAACAGGAGCTAAAATAATATTTTCTAACACAGTCTTATGTTTAAATAAATTGAATTGTTGGAAAACCATTCCTATTGATTCTCTAACTTCATTTATATTTACCTTAAAATCAGTAATATCTTTACCTTCATAAATGATTTCTCCATCTGATGGATCTGTTAAGCAGTTTAAACAATAAAGTAAAGTAGATTTACCACTACCAGAAGGACCAATTACACAAACTTTTTCACCATCTTTTACTGACAAATTAACGCCACGTAAAACATGTAAATTGCCAAAACTTTTCTTTAAATTAATTACGTCGATCACTCTTGCCTAAACTCCTTTCTAATACTTTAACTAATAAAGTAATTAGTAATACAAGACCAAGATAAATTAAAGCCATCGCAAGATATGCAATAATCGTATCATGTGTACTTAAACTAATACTATAGAATGCATTATATAAATCTGCAACAGTAATAAAACTTACTACAGATGTTTCTTTAATTAAAGTAATAAATTCATTACCAAGGGTAGGTAAAATATTTTTAATTGCTTGCGGAATTACTATTTTAATCATTGTTATTGGATAACTTAAACCAAGTGCACGACCAGCTGTTAACTGACCTGAATCTACTGAGTTAATTCCGCCTCTCATAATCTCAGATACATAAGCAGCACTATTTAATCCAAATACAATTATACCGACATTCAACGCTTCTACACCTTTAAGCCCAATTAAAGGTACGATAACATAGTAAGCTAGTAATAGTTGAACTGTCATTGGAGTTCCTCTAAAGAACTCTACATAAACGTTACAGATACCATTTAAGAATCTCATGTACCATTTATATTTAGGAGCAACTTTTACCATCGCTATTATCGTACCTAGAATTATACCTATTAATAAACCCAATACAGCTATTAAAACAGTATTTTTTAAACCTGTTAAAAGTAACTTTTGGAAATATTCTTTTTGTAAAGCGTCAAGAAAAACTTGAAACTTTTTAGCCATTATTTATTGAATGCTTTTACCATAGCAGCACCAGGTGCTTCATCTACTACTACTGCATAAATTTGACCATTTACTAAATCTTGAATAGCAAGTTGAGCAGTACTATAACCTTTTGCTTCAACATTAGCAAATCCATCAAATCCCCAGTCAGCATCACCAGCAACATACCAGTTTCCAGTTGTACCAGTTTGGTATCCAATCTTTTTACCTGATAAAGCTTTAATTACATTTTCAACATCTTCTGCTGTTTTACAATTATCAAAATCTGTATTATCAGCTGCTACAATAATTTTTTGAGAAGCTTGATAATAAGCAGTTGTGAAATCATTTGATACTAAACGATCTTCGTTAACAGTCATACCAGCCATACCCATATCAGAATAACCAGCATTAACATCATTTAAAATTGCATCAAATGCGATATTTTTAACTACTAATTCTAAACCTTTTGATTCAGCATATAATGCAGCAATTTCAAGATCAATGCCATAAGCTTTACCATCATCACCAATATATTCAAATGGTTCAAAAGGACAGTTAGTAGCAACTACAAAGTTTTTATCAGTATTAGCTACACTATCAATTGCGATTTCAACACCATTTTTTGTTCCTTTATTTTCAAAATATTTAGCAACGATTTCAGCAAATTTTCCATTTTCTTCAATTTCAGCTAAGAAAGCATTGAAATCTTCTAATAATTCAGTATTACCTTTTTTTACAGCAAAAGCATATTCTTCATCTGTTAATTTAATATCAATTAATTTAACAACATCTTCTTGAGTGTTATTACATGATACTACACATAATAGTGCTAATGCACAAACAAAACAAACTAATAATTTTTTCATAAATTTTTCCTCCTGTAAAAAACACCTAGAAAAGTATTCCTCTTCTAGGTGCATAAGTCAATCAATCAGGCTTTAAAAAACTATAAGCCTCATCTTAGCAACTAGCTTATAATTATGTGAAAATTAAAAGCTAATCGCATAATTATAATCAAGGAATAAATCCTATCTTTTCCAAATATTTTATTTTATGTAGTCATTATATACCTAATTTGACTATATGTAAATAGATATGCTAATGAAAACATTTTCATTTTATATTTTATTATCTTAAATCAATTTGTGAGCTAGAATCACAAGTGATTGCTCCACCCCATTTTTCATTAACATAATCACTTACTGCTTTAGAAAGTAATGCATCAGTTAAAGCATCAATCTTAGCTTTGTATACTTCATCATTTTGATAATCTTCAACTCTTGCAGCAAGAACATTTGCTTTACCAGCAACAAGTTCAGCATCATCTTCTTTAGCAACTTGTAATGATCCATCAACATTACCTGTTAAAGCTGTATTACAAGGAAGACATACAAAATCATAATCTGCCATAGAAGCAACTAATAATTCTTCAGCAATTAAAGTTACAGTAACACCATTTGAAGAAGTCCAGTTAGAACCAGTAATTGTAAGTTTACCTTCAGCATCTACAGGAAGATCTTCAATAACACCTTTAGCTTTTAATAATTCTAAAGCTCTTAACGCATTTGATTCATCATTACAAATAGCAAATGTTTTACCTTCAGCAAGTTCTCCAGTAGCTTTACCTTTATAAATTCCTAGAGGTTCATAGTGTACTTTTGTTGTAGCAAATAATTTAACTTCACCAGTATATAATTCTAAATATGGAACATGTTGGAAATAGTTAGCATCATAATCTCCACTTGCAACTGAATCATTTTGAATAGTCCAATCTAAAACAGTAACTTTTAAAGTATAACCTTGCTCTTCTAAAATTGGTGCAACAGCATTTTCTAAAATATCTGCATGTGGAAGTTCACTAGCACAAACATAAATAGTTTTTTTATCTTTATTACAAGATGTAAGACAAACACTTAAACATAAAACTAAAACAGCAACTAAACATAAAAATCTTTTTTTCATTATAATATTCTCCTTTTATCTATTTTCTTTGAAATTAATAAACCTAATTCTTGGATACCTTGAACAATTAAAATAACAACAATAATCATTATCCAGAAGAATGGTTCACTTAAATAATCACCAGTATTCTTAGAATAGAATTTCCAAATACCTGCGATTAAACCACCAGCACCAATATTGTATGCAAATGAAGTATATCCTAGAATTGAAACTAAGGTAACTGCAAGCCCTGATATTAAAGAGGCTCTTGATTCTGGTAGTAATACTTTTGTAATAATTTGGAACTTAGTAGCTCCTAAAGATTCGATAGCTTCAATTTTACCATTATCAACTTCAGCTAAGGACTGTTCTACCATTCTAGATACAAAACCAAATGAAGTTACAAAAAGTGGAATAATTATTGCATACCATTCTCCAGTAGCTCTACCAAATATATCACGTACAGTTTGCATTAATAAAACAACAATAATTAAACAAGGAATGGATCTTAAGATATTAATTATTAAACTTAAAATCGTATTTAACCACTTACATGGCATTATTCCTTTTTTAGAAGTTACATTAAGTAAGATTCCCGTCGGAAGACCTAAAATGTATGCTAAACCACATGAAATAAATGTCATTCCTAGAGTTTCTAAAATCATTTTAAAAATCTCAGAAAAACTCACTCGCATCCACCTCCTTATAATTAATATTCTTTAATTCTAGATATTTACGAAGTTTTAAAACATCATTAATATCTGCAGGCATTTTAAATATTAATTGTCCAAATACACGATCATTCACTACTTTTGAATCTGCATAAATTATTGATAAGACAATGTTACAATCTTGAACAATATTTGCAATTAATGGCATATCAAGTTCACCATTAAAGATTACTTTAAGTAATTTTGAATCATCACTCTTTGTGTTAATATGACCTGAATAAATAATTTTCTTACTAATTTCAGTTTTTGGATACAAGAATATTTCTTGTGTTTCACCACTTTCAACAATTTTAGCATTATCAATTATTGCAACTTTATTACAAATCTTTTCAATAACATTCATTTGATGTGAAATCATAATAATTGTTAACCCGAGCTTTTCATTTAGTTCTTTCAATAGTGCTAAAACTTGATTAGTTGTATCAGGATCAAGTGCTGAAGTTGCTTCATCACAAAGTAATATTTCTGGTTCGCTCATTAAAGCTCTTGCTATAGCAACTCTTTGCTTTTGCCCACCTGAAAGTTGAGATGGATAACTATAAAGTTTATCACTTAAACCAACTAACTCTAAATATCTAATAGCTTTATTACGACGATCAGGGTCTTTAAATAATTCTCCTGCAAGTTCAACATTTTTTAAAACAGTACGTTGATCCAAAAGATTAAATTGTTGAAATATCATCGCAACATTCTTTCGATATTCTCGATTAAAAGATACTTTTTCATCTTTAAAATAAATCTCACCCTCATCAAATATTTCAAGGCCATTGATACATCTAATAAGTGTAGATTTACCTGCGCCAGATAATCCTAAAATTCCAAATATATCTTTTTTATTAATAGTTAGATTAATATTTGATAATACTAGGTGTTCTCCAAAACTCTTTGATAAATTCTTTATTTCTAATAATCTTTCATTCAAGAGTATGCTCACCATCCTTTCAATAAAAAAACGTCCTTTTATTCTATAGATAAAAGGACGAAAATAATCTTTCGTGTTACCACCTTTTTTTAGTTAAACCTCACAATTTAACCCTCATCAAGTTCAATCCCTAAAGTTACAAGAATAGTGGCATATTCTTCTTTAAGTTGTAAACTCTATCTCGATAACGGGAGCACCCGGGAAAGCCTAAATATCGACAATCCAACTCCAAGACCATGTTCAGTAATAACTCAATATCTTATTTCCACCAACAAAGACTCTCTATAAAATTATTAATTACTTACTCTTCTTTTCAATGTTTTTTAAATATTTTACTACTAATATTATATAACTTTTTTTTCCATTTAGCACTTAATATGCAATAAAAAATAAAAATCTAGAGTAGAAAACTACTCTAGATGATTATTCATTTTATTAATATGTTTATTCTCATACATTAATCGGTCAGTTATATTAATTAAATTTGCAATAGACTTATGTTTTGATAACATACCATCATCAAAAGTAGCCCCAATTGAAACATATACCTTAGAACCACTTGATAATGTCATATTATCAATATTAGATTTAAATCGATCAATTAATAAATTAATAAATGATTTATTCTCATTTAAGATAATAATTTCAAATTCATCTCCACCAATTCTAAAGCATTTTCCATATTCACCAAATACTTCTTTGATTTCTGATGCAACCTTTTTAATCATTTCATCACCAACGGAATGACCGAAATTATCATTAACAAATTTTAATCCATCAATATCAACTTCTAATATACTAATGGAATCAAACATTTCTTCTGTTAGTGTATTTAAATAATGGTCAAATGAACTACGGTTATTTAAGTTAGTCATTAAATCAGTAAATGCAAGTTTACGATATATTGCTGATTCACTCATCTTAAGACTTGCAAGTATAACTTGTTGTAGATATGTAACACCATTTATTAATACGAACACTATAAATGCAATTTTTACAAAGAAGTCATAATCAATTACTGCAAGCTTCATATTAGGGAAATAATAAGCTGCAAGTGTAAGTCCTACACAGAAGAAGAAAATTGATCCAGATATTAAAAATGATAAAATAGTTTTGTTTTTGTGTTTAAAATACTCAACAAATACAGTATATAACATTAATATTATCGCAACACTTAAAAATATATGTAAAACTATACTAGATGACAATAACTTAAAGTTTGTAGTTGATGCAAGAATAAAGTTAATAATCATTATTAAAACATTAATAATAAATAAAGAATCATAAAGTTTAGTAAACGATGTACATTTATTTCTAAGCAAAATAAAGATTGGCAACAATACTGTATAAAGCGTAAATGTATAAATTGAATATAAAGTTGCTTTATCATTAATTAGACATTGTATTTCACTTATATTACAAATTAGCCATGCATCAAAAAGTAATGTAAATATAGCTAAACATAAACAGTCTGCAATATACTTTGTTGATTTATTAATTACTAATAAAATACCAATAATTATTAAAGCAAGGCCTAAAATAGCAGTTAGTGCGATAAAGTACAAAGAAACTACGGTGCCAGATAAAATATTTAATAATACATCACCTTTTTCACCAATTAAAACTTCTTCTAAAATTGGGTATTGATACTTAGCAACGTTTTCTGAAATCACAGTAATTTTTTTACCAGCGTATGCATCTTTTAGTTCAATTATATGAGTTAATACTTCAATTCTTTCGCCCATCAATTCTTGATCATCATTAAGCTCATTATAAATGACACCAAATCCTTCAATTTCAACCATAACTGACTGGAAATTTGTTTTTAAGAAAATACATGTCGTATCAGATAAATCATTTGGAAGATAATTATAAACTTTAAATACATCTTGACGAAGTTCATTGTAATATGGTAAAGATTCCCAAAGAATATCTTCATCATTTTCCATATCAATATACCAGTTTGTTTTTAACTCAATAGGTTCTGTAAATTTAGTTGTAGAATGGTTATCAGGTCTTGTAAGCATCCCAACAGCAACAATTAATGCTGCAAAGATAATTATACAAAAGATAATTGCAATACTATAAAAATTTTTTGTCTTTTTCATAATACTATCACTTCATCACTTTCATAAATTTTTCTTCAAATTCTTTGATTGAAATAGGCTTTTCAAAGAAATAGCCTTGACCTAAATCAAATCCTAATCGCTTAACTTCTTTCCATTGACGTTCAGTTTCAATACCTTCTGCAACAGATTTCATATTAAGTTGTTTACAAATATTTATAATTTGTTCAACAATGATTTGTGATCTTGGGTTTATTACTAAATCATTAATAATTGATTTATCTACTTTTACTACGTTAAATGGTACTGTTGATAATGTTGATAAGCTAGAATACTTAGAACCAAAGTCATCGATCGCTAAATTAACACCTGCAGCAATAAACTTTTCAGCAATTTCTGAAATTTTCTTTTGTTCCATATTACCGATTGTTTCAGTAATTTCTATTTCTATTAAAGATTTATCAACACCATATTTTTCAATAACATCTTTTGTTCTTTCTACGATATCATTTTCTAATAAAGTAACACGTGAATAGTTAACCGAAATCGGAAGTAGTACTCTTCCTTCCTCTTTCCATCTCTTTAATGTTTGACATACTAGTTCAAGAATATAGAAGTCAACTACACTTACCATCTTATTCTTTTCTAGAATAGGAATAATCTTCGCTGGGCTAATTACACCATAAGTTGGGTGAATCATTCTAACTAAAGACTCAGAACATGAAACTTTATTTGTCTTTAAATCAACTTTTGGTTGTAAGAAGAAAGTAAACCAATTACGATTTAATGCATCATTTAAGTTTGCAAGATGATCTTCTTGTGCATCAAATATTTCAGCAGCACTCTTAGAATCTTTATTTATTATCATTAATTCTTCAGCATGATTAATTAATTTATCAATGTCAATATCAGTGTCTGTCCAGGTATGACCTGTACTTACTAACCCTTTTTTAATTTGATTAATTCTATTTACAGTTAAATTAAAACGACTAATAAAAGTTTCATAATCAATATCAGGAACTACTATTTCAAAAATTTCACTATCAATTCTAAAAATAGAGTCAATTCTAAATTGTTCTCTTAGAATATCGGCAATTTGCATAATTATACTATCACCATACTCAACACCATGATCTAGATTAATTTGTCGTAAATCATTGAATTTAATACAAGCTACCCCTAAACTTGATAAAGCAGAGTTTTTATATCTTGCGATAACTTTTCTAAAATAATGATAATTATAAAGTTTTGAAATAAAATCAACTTCATTATTTAAACGCTTATCTTCAACTAAAGATTGTTTAACAAGCTCATTATTAATTACTTGAGCAAATACTCTTAAAAGAGTTAATTCACCTAAATGATCTGTTGCATTAGATACAGTTAAGAAACCAATCGTTTCATTTTTCTCAATTAAAGGAATTGCATAGAATAAACTAATATTATTCTCTCTTAAACGTTTATAATAATTATATAATAATTCATCTTGTGAATAGTTAGTCTTAATAACAATAGGCTCTTGTCTTGTAGATGCATATAATAAACCAGGAATTTCGTCTATAGCAAATGTTACTTTATCAAATGATAAAACATCTCCTACAGTAAATTCATATTTCAAGTTAACTAATTCATTATTGGAACTTAAAGTAAACACACTACATCTATAGGAACTATAATAATAATTTAATAATCTTAAAGTTTCATTAATAATATCATCAGAATCTTTATAACTAATAATTTCTTGATATAATGTAGTGACTAAACTTGTAATTTGATTGGAATCATCATTATAATTACGATCACTAACTTGATCATAATCATAGCTCGTATAGTTAACATAACTATCGATGTTATCTACGCTATCAATGATTTCGTCTTCTTGAAGCTTTAATGCTTCTAATTGTTTTGAACATTTATCATATAAATAATTAAAATTAGCATGTTCTAACGACGATACAAAAATACTGAAAAATACTTTTGCAATCTTTTCTTCATTATCAGACAAAACATATGAATTATGTGCTAAAGCAACAATTTCTTCAACACGCTTTCTTAAGTCATGTAAATTATCAGCTCTAGGTACAAATATAGCTAAACGACTATCTTCTAACTCACCAACAATATATCGATTAGCACAACATAATGAAATAACTCTACTAAAATGAACTAGAAGCTTTTCTGCTACATCCAGACCATATTGCATCTTAATAGTAGGTAAGTTTATACATTCAATTATAATAAATGCACAATCATTATCAACATCTTCTTCATTACTTACTGCAAAGTTCATCATGCGCTTAAAAGTAGATTGAACATATACTTTTGTAGTTATATCATATTCTACCTTTTCAGGAAGTCTTAATTCTAACTTATGTTTATGGTCAGCATCAAGTAAATACGCAAATAAATGATCATCACCAGTAAAAGGTTCAACAAAAAATCTAAATATTAGATTCATCCAACTTATATTACCGTTAACATCTTTTACTCTTATATATGTAGAATAATATTGTTTATTTTCATCTACAAAATCATATAAAGTTTGTTTTGTAAGTAGTCTAGACATTTCAGCTATATCACCATCGTTTGAAATAGATGAAAGTAATAGATCTTTAATATTTTCAAAAGTTGCCTCGCTAGAAACCATATTTACAATTGGATGCATACCAAATACTTTTTCAATTTTGTCTGAGCTAATATTATATTGAAGTCCAAAAGTAATTTCATTCTTTAAAAGTGAAATCATTTGCTCTTCTTGTTCAAACTTACTTACAACCCCAACATTATTATTAACAGCGGTAACTACACCTACTGCAGTATTAGGCTTTTCATCTTTATCAAAAATAGTCTTATAAGAAATCTTGAATAATTTGTAATTTCCAAATTTATCAATCATCTTAATCTTACTTTCACCACTTTTTTGACCATTATTCATTCCACGATAGAACTTTTCAAATTTACGATTGTAGTCTGGATGAATAATACGATTACCAAAGAAAAATTCAGGAATTTTTGTGATAATTGGAGTTTTTAAATCATATATTTCTCTTAATGCGTCTGAGAATACTAATGTTTGATTTTCAAAATTATATTCCCAAATATACACAGAAGTTTGTTTTAAAGCTAAATCAAACTTCTTTTCACTAATTTCAAGTTTTAATTCACGATTCTTTGTTTCTGTAACATCAGTAACAACAGCTAAATAAGCATCATTATATAATTGCCATTTAATAGGTAAAGCTTTTAAGGAGTAATAAATTTTTGTACCATTATTTTCAAGTTCGCAATCAAAACTTATATGTTTTCTGTCAGCTAAAACAGATTTTAAACTTTCTTCAATTTCGCTATTTTTATTTACATTATAAAATGAGTCAGTGTCTTTAATCTTTTCAAATAATTCACTGTATCCTGGGCTAATATAAATTGGTTCAAATCTATTAGAATATCTAAAAACAATGATTCCCATTTTTGATCTACTTAGTAATCTTTGTAATGAAACACCTCCAAAGAACCTTGAATCAGTAGATATAATACCGTTGATTAAATTTGAAATTATTAATTGCTTAGATTCTTTAAAGTTAATTGAATTATCATAACGACAGTCCTCAGCAAGTGAGATTAAAGTATTTAAATAAATTGATTTGAATACATCTTTATTATAAGCAAGAGTTAAATTATCTTCATAATTTTCTTCAAGAAGATTAAATGCTTTATCTAAACAATAGTTTCTAACTTCATCTATCTTATTATTTATAATCTCATTAGACCTAGCTATTTGCATGCGATGAGTTCTAGACATAAACCATTCTTGTTCAAAGAAAGAAATTAAGCTTTCAAATTTATCTAAATAACATAAATCATCTTTTTTAATAATTACTTCATAGTGTGTATCAAAACTTTGTTTTAAGCTTTCCATACATTCTATTACTAAGTTTTCTTTACTACTTACTTGTTCATAAACAGTACGTTTACTCATTTTTAATTTACTTGCTAGTTCATCCATTGAGAAATTGAGCCCATTATTTGATATGATTTGAACTGCTACTTTAATAATATTTTCTTTACTATTCATATAAAACTCCTCAAAAACTCTAAACAGTTTTCCAGTTTTATTATACACCTTTTGTAATATTTTGTAAATTAAAAGGATAATAAAAAACTGTTATGATTACTCATAACAGTGCACCTTTAAATTTTTATCGCAATAACTTTTACCATTCGTCCTTGAATTGTTGCCAAGTACTTGGAGCATAGTCATAACCTGCTTCAAAGAAACATCTTAAAATATAATATTCATTTTCATCCATTGCTTTATCCCCTTGTAAGCATAGATAACAGAATGCAAGAACCATTGCTTCATATTTAGATGGGTCGATAGAATCACGAAGTTTAGATAAGAAATTAATATTTTCTGCTAATTTATCAACAGACGTACGACTATATAAAGATCTACAATCTGCAACACTTAAAGGTTCAATATTAGCATAATTACAGAATTTACAATATGCATCATATTCTCCTTGTAAGAAATCATCATCACTAAGCATAATCATTACAAAAATTTCTTGGAATGTATAGAAAATTAAATCATCATTCTTAAGATTTTCACTTCTACAATAACTATCATACATATTTGTTAAATCAGCGTATGCGTGTGAAAGTAGATTTCTACATTGATCTTGATAAGTATCAGCATCAACTTTTTGTCTTTGGTCCCATGCATAATTCATTAAACTAATCATGTTCATACTAGATCTTGCCATTATTAAATTACCTCTTTTCCTTATTATATAAATAAAACTATTTACACATTTATTATATCATTTAAATAAAAATCTTGCTATAATAAATATAATTTTTTTATCTTTTAAACCTTATCAATAAATAAATTGCTAAAATTAAAGCAAATAAAGAAACACTAACTGTTATAATTAAGGAAAGAAGTTTAAAATAATTAATAAAACAAACAACTATCCATAAAGATGAAATAGATAAGGTTATTAATATACATAAACAAGTTAATTTAAAATTTGACCATTTAGAATGTGACTTTTCAATTGAAGTTTTGTTTTCCATATAAATCACCTCACATTAAAAAGAATTAGTAATCACAAAAGTAATCATTGCGCCAAGAATTAATAACTGAAGCAATAAAGTTAAATTAATTATTAAAGAAAAATATAATTTCTTAGTTTTATGATGTCCGACAATTCTTCCAAAGTAACCACCAATTCCTCCCCCTATTGAACAAAAGAACAATAGGGTTTTTTCTTTAATTCTTTTATGTCCATCTTTTTTTGCAAAACTCTTATCGATAAGAAACAAAAAGAAAGATATCAAAGAAAAGAATAATAAATATATAACATATACAATTAAAACAATTTGATGATATGTCATTTTATAAAGCCTTTGTTTCTTTCAATAATGCTTCAAATAAATCAATGTCTTCCTCAATAAATTTAAGACTCTCAATCCAGAAATCTTTCTTTGTTACATCAATATTCATAGATAATGCAACATCTTCAACGCTCATATACCCAGTATTTCTTAACATTTGATCATAATTTTTAACAAATAATTCTTTATCTTTTAGATATTGTTTATATAAACCTTTACCAAATAATAAACCAAAAGCATATGGCCAGTTATAGAAGTTTAATCCTGCACTATAATAGTGACTCTTACATAACCACATATAAGGATGTTTAAATTCAGGATCTAAACCATCTCCATAACTTTGATCTTGTGCTTCATTCATAAAATTACACATATCAACTGCAGATAATGGACGTGAAACAGGTTGTTCTAATACTTTCGTTTCAAATAAATAACGAGATAAAATATCGATAACACATTGTGAATCTTCTTGAAGTGATTCTTCAACTACAGTTAGTTTTTCATATGGATCAGTCATATCATCAATCATCTTTTTAGCCATTAATGTTTGACACATAATTGATGCAGTTTCTGCAAGAGGCATAGGATAATCACGATTTAAAGGAGCATTAGAAAGAACTACTCTACCATGATAAGCATGACCTAATTCATGAGCTAATGTTTGAACATCACTTAAACTACCAGTAAAATTAGTAAGAACACGACTCTCATTATGATTATCAAGTCCTGCACAGAATGCACCACCACTTTTACCTTCATGTGGAAGCACATCAATCCATCTATTTTCAAATGCTTCTTTACCTAATTCATATAATGGTTTAGAGAACGATCCATAAACATCTAATACTAAATCCTTAGCTTCTTCAATAGAATAAGTCTTATGCATACTTCCCATTGGAGCAAATAAATCATAGAATGGAAGACCATTTTGATGTCCTAAAGCTTTAGCTTTAAGTTTAAAATATTCTCTAAATTTTGGAGCTTCTTCTTTAATAGCTTCAATCATTGCATCAAGTGTAGCTTTTGACATACGTGATTGTTTAAGTGTTTTTTCTAAAGCATCTTTATATCCACGAAGTGGCATCATAATATTTACTTCACGTTTAATATTATTAAGTGCCATTGCAACACTATCTTCTACTTGTTTATATGCAGCAAGTTCCGCTTCATATGCAGCTTTTCTTACACTTTCACTATGGTCATACGCAAGATTTCTTACAGCAGATAAAGGCATATTTTCTTCAAAGCCTTCAACTTTAATACTTAAATTAGCAGTTAATTGACTTTGAAGATCACTCCATGAACGAGAACCAACTAAACTTAATCTACTTGCAAGAACCTCTTCTTTATCAGAAAGCATATGAGATGCAGTTTCCTGATTACTCTTTAGAATAAATAAATAAGTTTTAATTAATTCACTATCTTTTGCTAATTTATCTAAATCAACTTCTTTTAAGAATTTAGTAAATGCTACCCCTGCGGCAACAGTTTCTTGTAAAACCATTTGTAATTTTCCCATTTCTCCAAGTGCTTCATAGTCATTAACATTAGTTGATGCGCGAAGCGAAGAATAACTAAATAATTCTGATAATACTTTATTTAATTCTTCTTCTAATTTTAGTTCTTTTTCAATACAATAAATAGCATTATTAACATCTAACTTAGCTACTAATTCATTCATTTCTTTAATTAATTCTAATACTTTTTGATTGTCGCTTATATATTTAGGATCATCATATCCTTTATACATAATCTCTAAATTCCATGTCATATTCATTGTCCTAGTCCTCCTTATATTATATGAATATATTTTTCATTATATTGTGTTCGTGGTTCTTTATCTTCATCGGGATATCCAACATAAACAATCCCTAATGGAATAATTTTTTCATCTAGTTCTAATGCCATTCTTAGCTTATTTACAACAGAATTCATAGGATAGGCTCCACACCAAAGGCTACCTAGACCTAAAGACTCTGCACATAATAAAATATGTGTAATTGCAGAAGAACAGTCTTGAATAAAGAAATCATTATCTTTTTTAGATAAACATCTATCATGATTACCACATACTACTATTGCAAGTGGTGCATTCATATTTGTATATCTCCCTGATGCTTTAACCATACTAAGTTTATCACTGCTTTTAATAACATAAAACTCCCAAGGTTGCTTGTTGCAAGCAGATGGAGCAGCCATTGCAGCTTTCAACATCACATCAATATCCTCATCTTTAATAGCATCACATTTAAACTTTCTAATGCTTCTTCTATTTAGCATATTATTATATACTTCATTCATAATAACCACCTCTACAAATAAGTATATCAAAAAAATAATAAAAAAATAATAAATATACTTAAAAAAAGACTCCACTAATTTTAGTGAAGTCTAAGATCTTTAATTAATTTCAACAACATAAATATCCATATTGTTTCTAATAGTCATAGGTTGTAAAGGTGATGTCATTCCGCTATCTAAACAAACTTTGAATTGTTTAGTTTGTGGAACTTTACCAAATAGATTTAACATTACAGTAGAATAGTTAATCTCTGTACCATAATCATATCTTGCTTTTAAACATCCAAATGTCGTATAAATTGTTACAATAACACCTTTTTCTGGATTTTGATTGTATGCAGGATGTGCAACAAGTTTTCTTTCAAATGCAAGATCAACTAGGGTCTTAAATTCATATTTTACTTCATCAGTATATATTGAATCTAAAGATTGTAATCTGTTTAATAAGCTTTCATAATTTGCAGTACCACGATAAGGTGAATTTCTTAAAATAAGTGAGAACTCAACTAAACATAAAACAAACTTATGATCTAAAGAGTTTTCCTTATTAAATAATTCATCTTCAAGCCCCTTATAAACAAATGTTTTAGATTCATTTGATTTAGGATCTTTATAATTAATTTGTAAACTAAATACTTCATTATTAAAGTCTTGAATATTATCTTTTAACACTACTTCATAAGTTACAAGTGTTTGATGCCCACTACCTAGTTCTCCTGCATCTGCCTCTTCATTTTCAAAGTCTTCTGCAGAAATTAATTTATTTTCATAACCTATTAAGCGATAGCTTTCAACAAATTCAGGATTAAATGTTATTTTATTTTTAACATCTTTTGCAACAGTAATCATTGTTTTGTTAAAGTCATCAACTAATACTTTTTTAGCTTCATTAATATTATCAACATATGCATATAATCCATTACCATATTTAGCAAGTGTTTCAACAGTAGTATCTTTATAGTTACTCATACCAAAACCAAGAACTGATAAATATACACCATTTTCTGCTTTAGCTTGAATTAATTCTTTTAAATCACTTTGACTTGATACTCCAATATTAAAGTCACCATCTGTTGCAAGAATAACACGATTAATACCACCAGGAACAAAGTATTCTTCTGCAAGCTTATATGCTGTTTGAATACCATCAGCACCATTAGTTCCACCGCTTGCATTTAAACTATCAATTATTCTTGATAACTTTAATTTATTGTCTGCAAATACACCATCTGCTTTTACTTGTGAACTACCTGCATATGTAACAATAGATATTCTATCAGTTGGATTTAGTTTTTCTAGTAATAGCATGAATGCTTGTTTTAATAATGGAAGTTTATTTTGAGAACTCATTGAACCAGATGTATCAATTAAGAATACGATGTTATTGCCTTCAGATTCAATGTATTCAGCTTCTTCTGTTGCAACTCCAATTGTAATAACATGATGCTTTTCATTCCATGGTGCTACACTCATTTCAGATGTTACTTTGAATGTTTCACCATCAACTGGAGTTTCTAAATCATAATTAAAATAATTAATAAGTTCATCAGTTTTAATTACATTACCATTTAATGCTTGATAATTTTCAATATATCTTCTTAAATTAGCATAAGATGCTGTAAATGAATCCATACTAAAATAACTATTTTGTTCATAACTTGTATTGTAGAATGGATTTTCATTAATTTGATTATATGATTCTCCAAACATAAATTCATCACCAGCAGCTTCTTCTTTTATTGAAGGACTTGATACATTTGGATACCATCCTTTATCTGAACTAGCTCCACAAGAAGTAAGAACTAAACATGTAATTGTTAAAATAAAAATCATTGATAAATAACTAAAAATTCTTTGTTTCATAGGTTTTACCTTCCTTTCACCTATAAAACAAAGAATATAATAGTATTGTGACAAAAATTTAAAATATTTTTTTATTTTTTAAAAATTCCATGTACCATCTTTAAAGATAGATACTTTTTTACCATCTTTAGTATATGCATCAATTGATAAATCTTTAGATCCAATCATAAAATCAACATGAATCATTGATTGATTAAGACCTAAATCTTCCATTTCTTTATGAGAATATTTAGTAAAATCTTTAATACAATCAGCAAAACCACGACCTATTGCAAAGTGACATACAGCATTTTCATCAAATAAAGTATTATAGAATAAAATACCTGTTTGATTAACTGGAGATTCAAATGGAACAAGTGCACATTCACCAAGGTATGCGGCACCTTCATCCATCGATACCATTTGTTTAAGTAGTTCTTCACCTCGTTCTGCATGACATTCTACTACTTTACCTTCTTTAAAAATGAAATAGAAGTTTTCTATTAATTCACCATTATAAGATAAAGGTTTTGTTGCAACAACCTTCCCTTCTGCAAGACCTTT
The DNA here is from genome assembly GCA_017937305.1 of Bacilli bacterium. Lineage (GTDB taxonomy): Bacteria > Bacillota_I > Bacilli_A > ML615J-28 > CAG-313 > UBA1737. Next base: position 15,429 of record JAGBDV010000007.1, on the reverse strand, counting down.
TTTAGGAGATGTAAAACATTCTTCAGTAGGCATGTTTGGATTAAAATATACACCACCAATAGTAGTTTCACCACCACCACACCATACAGATTCATTCATTAGTCCAACTTTAAAATCAGTTCCATTACTTGATTTATATTCTAAATAATCAATATTTAAACTATTTAAATAATTACATCTATCAAGTAAATTTTTATTATGTTCATTCCAAGCCTTAATTGGATCATCTATTACTCTAGCAGTAGTAAGAATTGCTTCCCATAAAGAATCTACTGCAGCTTTTTTAGGAAGAGTAGGGAATACTTGTTGAGCCCATTCTACACTAGGTACTGCAACAATAGTCCATTGATATTTATTATTAAGTTCTTCTTGTAAAGGTTTTAAGATTGGATAAGACATCATTCTTGATTTTGCAAGTTTAGCTTGATCAATTCCTTTCATTGCATCAGGTGCACTACTCATAATATGAATACGAGCAGGAATTGTATTAATTTGATGTTTAATCTTTTCAATTTTCCAGTTTGGAACTTCTGCAAGTGTTTCAACACTTTCATATTTAACAATACTCTTTAAAATTGATGGAGGTGTACTCCAATCAACAGTAACACTTTTTGCACCAAGCTTATAACATTCTTCAACAACAAGTGATACAAACTCAACTTGATCAACATTCGCATTAATAATAACTTCTTGATTTTCTTGAACATTTGCTCCAACTTTTGCAACAAGTTCAGCATATTTTCTTAATATTTTTTTAGTCATATAATCATCTCCTAATATAAACTTTTAATTCTATTTTTATACTTTTCGTATAATTCTTTATTATGCTCATCTCCTCCTGGAGTATTTGCACTAATATAAATTGGTGGAACTAATCCTTTTTCTTCATATAAATTAACTATTTCAATTACAATGCTTTGAGCAATAAACGAACATGCAATTGATGAAGAAGCACCAATCTTACCATAATCTTTTTCAATTACTCCATCTCCATATGGAGTATGATTATCAATTACAACATCACATACTTCATATAAATGTTTATTATATTTATTTCTGGTATTAGATTTACTACTTTGCGTCATGCTTGTTACACAAATAACAGGATGACCTTTTTCTTTTGCTAAAACAGCCATTTCGACTGGTACACTATTAATTCCACTATTAGATACAATAATAAAAGGTTCACCACTTCTTAAATCTAAGCTATTAAAAATTATTTCCGCAATACCAGTTAGACGTTCAAATTTGGTACTTCTAATAGAACCTTCATGTTGCATCAAAAATGGTTCTAATATCGGATTAACTTGAACAAGTCCTCCTGCTCGATAAAATAATTCTTCTGCAAACATATGTGAATGTCCAGTTGCAAATACATGTACAACACCATTATTATTCATGCTATCAAATATTAATTTAGCACATTTTTTAATATTTAGTTCTTCATATTTTGTAATTTCATTAATGATATTATTTATTTTTATACTAAAATCTTTCATAATATCCTCCCTTATATTATTTATTAATAAAAGCTTTAGTATTCCTACTAAAGCTATTTTTTATTTTTCTTTTTCAGTAGCTTTTCTAAAGATTGCTTCTGTTGCAAAATGTAATTTAGTTAAAACATTAGGATTAGTAAGTGGATATACAAAATATGTATTATCTTCTGTCGCAATATCTATTGCATCACCACGTTTTTTATAATTATATTCAATGTGAAGTGAAGCAGTAGTATTAGCAGGTTTAAATACTTCAAAGTCACTACCATCATCAAGAGTACCTTTTATTAAAATACCTTTTTCATCTTGACGCATAGTACCTTCTCCAATTCTAACAAAACCTTTTTTAGAGTTAACTAGTCTTTCAATTCTTACTTTATCTTCAAATAGATATGTTCCTTCCATTACTTCTTGATCAACCATATCTCTTTGCCATCTATACCAAGAAGGTACATGTGAAAGAGCAGAATCCCATGTCAAATCTTCATTTGTTAGATTCATTCTTGAATATACATCCATATCCCATTTAGCTGAACATGCCTTACATTCTACAAAATGATCATAACTTATTGTTTGTTGTTCAGCACCACAGCATGGGCATTTATATAAAATCTTATGAATGTTAGTTGCACGATCTTTATCAGTAATTTTAATCTTATTATCATATTGCCATTTATAATCATCCCAAATAAAAGCATCTTCAATTCTTTCTTGAATTTCTTCAGCAGATAAAGTTAAAACTTCCTCTTTAGTTACTACTTGAATATAATCAAGTTCACATTGAATTTTACGATAAGGATGTTTACACCACTGAGGAGAACGTAGGAACGTTCCTTTTTGATTCATAACAACAACAGGAACTTTACATACTTTTGCGAACTTACCTAAAGCTTTACCAATATCTTCATTAATACCTGCAAGCGCAAATCTTGCTTCAGGATATATAACAACATTACATTTTAATTGGTGTAAAGCCTTATAACAATTTCTAATTAAAATTGTATCTTTTGTAAACTTACGTTTTGGAATACATCCAACTCCTCTTAATAACCATTCACGACCATTAAATTCTTCAATAGAAGTAACCCAACAATATTTCTTTGTATAACCAGACTTAATAACATTTGCAAAGTCAACAAAACTAGCATGATTAGACAAAAGGATAAAAGGCCCTTTTAATCCTTCACAATTAATTTTCTTTATTTTTGTTCTTGTACCAAATGGTCCTGCAAATATCCATGCTCCAACCATTTCAATAGGTCTTAAAAACCATTTTGGGCCCTTAATCTTCTTGTGAAGTTCAAATTCTTTTTGTTTTTTCATAAATTAATTTTACCTTTATATATTTCTTTCTTAATTACATTATACACGATAGTGTAAAAAAAATAAAGTAATTTTATCTAAAATACTCACTTTTTAAACAAATTAATGATTTTTGTAAGTATTTTGCCACATACTAATGCATCATCCCCTGCTCTATGAGCATTACCAATTGGTATATTAAAGTATTCTGCCACAGTAGTTTGCTTATTATTGGGAAGCTTTAAATATGTTCTTGCAAGATCTAGTGTATCAATATAATATAAAGTTCCACTAATTCCTAAACGTTCTAAAGTGTTAGCTAAAAAGTTCATATCAAAACTTGCATTATGCGCTACAATTAAAGCATTTCCCTCTAATACATCTTTTATAAAAGAACAAAAATAATAATATACTTCATCTTCTGTTGGAGCGTCTTCTAACATTTCATTTGATATATTATTAATCATTGATACATGATGAGGTATAATTTGATTTGCGTTAACTAATGTATCAAATCTTTTAATAGGCTCTAAATCTTTAAATTCTATACAACCTAATTCAATAATTCTATTATATACAGGATTAAGCCCTGTAGTTTCTACATCAAAAGAATAAAACCTCTGACTTAATAATTCTATACTATATTCATTAAATTTAATTTTCTTTTTTATTATACTCATTTTTATTTCTCCATTTAGGATATATTATATCAAATTATTAAAATTTATTTGCTTTTTTTACAAAAAAATAGATACTTTAAAAGTATCTATTTTTAATTTTTTAAGTATCAAGACCTGCAAATTGAGTTTGATAAAGTCTATTATATACTCCTTTTTTAGCAAGTAATTCTTTATGATCACCCATTTCAACAATTACACCTTGATCAAGTACTAAAATTAAATCAGCATCTTGAATAGTTGAAAGACGGTGAGCAATGATAATAGATGTTCTATTTTTCATTAAATTAACCATTGCATCTTGAATTTTCTTTTCAGTTCTTGTATCTACTGAAGAAGTAGCTTCATCTAGAATTAAAATTTTTGGATCAGCTAAAAATGCTCTTGCAATAGTAAGCAATTGACGTTGACCTTGTGAAATATTAGTAGCACCTTGAGAAAGAATTGTTTTTTCTTGATCAGGAAGTCTTTTTACAAACTTATAACAATTAGCCATTTTTAATGCATTTTCAAATTCTTCATCTGTTGCATCAGCTTTACCATACTTAACATTATTTTCAATTGTATCGCCAAATAATACAGCATCTTGTAATACGATAGAAATACAATCTCTTAAATCTTTCTTAGACATATCTTTAATATCTTTTCCATCAATTAGGATTTGACCAGAATCAATATCATAGAATCTTAATAGTAAATTAACAATTGTTGTCTTACCACTACCAGTAGCACCAACTAGAGCAATCTTATGTCCACTATACATATCAATATTGAAGTCTTTTAAAACAGGTTTACCAGGTACATATGAAAAACCAATATGTCTAAAATCAATATAACCAGTTGTAGTATTTGGATCAAATTCAATACTACCATTAAAATCTTCAATTTCTTCATTCATCATTGTAAATACTCTTTCAGCACCTGCCATTGCAGTAAGAATAGATGCATAAAGATGAGCAATTTCATTAATAGGTCTTGTAAATTGTTTATTAAGTGTTAAGAATGTAATTACTACCGATACTTGAAGTGCAGCACCAAATAAACCATTACCTATACCTTTACTTAAGAAGATTGCACCAAAAATACATATTAAGAAATAACCAACATTACCTACAAAGTTCATTACAGGTCCCATAGAACCACCCCAAATTTGAGCTTTTATTGCAGTTTTACATAATTCATCGGAATATTCATTAAATTCTTCTTCTGCAACACTTTGGTGATTATATGCAATAACAGTTTTACATCCTGTTACCATTTCTTCAGTTTGAGAATTTAATAACCCTAAAATTACAGATTGCTTTTTAAATAGTGGTCTAGAGAATTTACTCATAATAAATGTAACTGTAACTGATAATACTAAAGTCACAAGTGCAACACAAGTAAGTAGTGGTGAATAATATACCATTAAGCATGAACATCCAAGAATTGTTAACACACCAGAAACAAGTGATGTAAGGGATTGTGAAACAGCCATTGAAATATTATCAATATCATTTGTCATTCTCGACATGATATCACCATGAGGATGAGTATCTGTATATTTAATTGGGAATCTTACAATTCTTTCAAATAAATCATTACGTAATTTTCTAATCATTCCAGTTACTAAATGAGCTGAAATTAAACTAGATAAATATTGAAGTAAGCAATATAATACATAAATTCCTGCAAGTATTACTACGAAAGTAATGAACTCTTTTAAATTAGGATTTTTAGTAAACCCAAGTCCAACTTCATAAGTACCAAGTGACTTAATAATTCTTTCAATCATAACATTCGTCATTAATGTACAAGCAGTTGATAAAATAACTACAATAATTAAACCAATTAATAGTTTTTTAGAATATCCAATATATTTCATTAATTGTTTTAAAGTTTTCTTAATATCTTTAGGTTTTTCTTTTAAGCCACCAAATCTTCCACCAGGACCTCTATTTCCGTTTCTCATTTGTATTTCGCGAAGTTTCTTTTCATCTAATCTTCTTTTACTCATTAGAATCACCTTCTCTCTTTAATTGAGAATTATAAATATCTTGATATACTTCACAATTAGCTAATAAATTTTCATGAGTATCAAAATCTACAATTACTCCTCCATCTAAAACTATAATCTTATCAGCATTTTTTGCAGTGGCAACACGTTGTGCAACAACAATTCTTGTTGTATCATTAATATGTTCACGCATTGCTTTATAAAGTTTAGCTTCAGTAACCAAGTCCAGTGCACTAGATGCATCATCAAATATTAGAATTTCAGGTTTTTTAACAATAGCTCTTGCAATAGATAATCTTTGTTTTTGACCACCTGATAAAGATGTACCTTTTTCTTCTACATATTCATCAAATCCATCTTTCTTAGATTCAATAAATTCAGTAGCTTGTGCAATATCAGCAGCAAGTTTAATTTCCTCATCTGTCGCATCAAGTTTACCCCAAGAAATATTATCTTTAATTGTTCCTGCAAATAATTCAGACTTTTGTAATGCGATAGCAATCTTATTTCTTAAATCAACTTGATTAAATTCTTTTACATTAACACCATCTACTAATACTTCACCACTTGTAACATCATAGAATCTTGTAATTAGATTTACTAAACTTGTCTTACCACTACCAGTAGCTCCAACGATTGCGATAGTTTCACCTTTATTGATTTTAAAACTGATATTTTCTAATACATTACCATGTGAATTAGGATATGCAAATGAAACATTTTTAAATTCAACAGTACCACTTTCAGTTAAAGTATTAACATCAAGTTTTCCATCAACAATTTCTAAAGGACAATCAAGTACTTCATTAATACGTTTAGCAGAAGCTTGTGCTCTTGCAATATTAGAAATAATCATACCAAATTGCATTAAAGAAAAGCAAATCATTACAATATAAGTAATTGCTTGTGAAGTTTCACCAAGTAAAATCTCAGGTTCAGTACCATTATTAAATCCACCAAAAATAGATGTACCACCAATTGAATAAATAGCAATTTGTGCAAAATAAACTATTAACATAAATAAAGGCATTAACCATGCAAATAATTTATTAACATATAACAATAAATCAGCATGTTCACCATTTACTCGTTTAAATCTATTATCTTCATAATCTTCTTTACAGAATGCTTTGACAACTCTTGCACCAGTAACATTTTCATGAACAACTGTATTAACATTATCAAGTTTAGTTTGCATTACAGAAAACATTGGGAATGCTTTCTTCATAAATAAAAGCATAATAATAATTTCAAGTGGAAGTGCAATTGCAAGAATTATCGCAAATCTTAAGTCAATCGTTAAAGTAAATACAATACCAAGTGCAAACATCCCAAATGATCTAATAAACATTCTAATCATTTGTGCAATAAAGTTTTGCATTTGCATTACATCGTTTGTAACTCTTGTAACTAAAGATCCAGTTGAAAAGTCATCTGTTTGATCATAAGATAATCTCATTATCTTTTTAAATAAATCTTGTCTTAAATCATTTGCAAAATTACAACTTGCAATATTTGCAAATACACCACTTAAAAATCCTCCTACAACCCCAATAAATACAATAACAATCATGGTAAAACCGATTGATAAAATTTTATCTAAGTCTTTTGAAGGAATACCGAAGTCAATCATTTGTTGCATTTGACCAGTTAACATCATATCCATTGATACTTCGATAACCATAAATATTGGAGCAAGTATTGCAGCCCACCAATATTTCTTTAAATAACGCAATAACTTTAGCATTATTCTTTACCCTCCTTTTCATCTTGTAAATTTAAATTCATCATTTTTAATACTTTCTCAAAATGTGCTAAATCATCAGATGATATATTACTAATCATTTTAGACTCAACTATTTTAAAACACTCTTTAATTTTTTCATCTAGTTCATAACCTAAATCAGTTAAAATAACAATTGTTTTACGATTATCATCATCACTAGGTCTTCTTGTAATATACCCTAACATTTCCATTTGTTTTAACGTTAAGCTTACTGTAGGAGCAGCTAAATGATTTCTTTCAGCAATATCATTTTGTGGAAGTCCTTCAGGATGCCAAGAAAGCGTCATAACAATATGGGCAAATGTCGCATTAATATTATGCCTTGCAGCTTCTTCTTTAAAAGCACATTTGAATTTTTTACTCATATGATTAAGCATTGCACCATATGGTATTTTTTCTTCATTCATCTTTCACCTCTAAATAGTTAGTTTTAAAACTAATTTATTATATTATACCATATTTTATATTAACTAAACATAAATTTACATTAATTTTTAAAAACCTTAAAGTTGTTTTTTAAAAAGAATTTTGATATAATATACATATGATTAATGAAGAACAATTCAAAGCATTGGTTGCTAAAAATTTAGCTAATTACCGCAAAATTAACAATTTAACACAACTTGATTTAGCTGAAAAATTAAGTTATTCTGATAAAGCAATATCAAAGTGGGAAAGGGGAGAAAGCTTACCAGATTTATACACTTTACAAAGAATTGCTGATCTATATGGAATAACAATTAATGATTTAGCATATGAAAAACAAGAAATAATTAAACCAAAAACAATAAAGAAAACAAATCACTTATTTGTAACTCTATTATCATGTCTTTTAGTATGGTTTATTGCAACATTAACATTTGTATCACTTATGTTAATACCTGCAACTTCATCTTATGATAATTGGCTTACATTTATTATTGCAATTCCAGTATTTTTTATTGTCCTTACTGTATTTGCTTGTTTATGGTATAAAAATGTATTTAGATGTATAAGTGTATCAGGAATTGTTTGGGGACTAGTAGTTACTCTTCAAATAATCTTACATTTAAATAATCTAAAAAATAATTCTCTAATATATATTATCGCAGCTGTATTCCAAATTCTTGTAATATTATGGTTTATAATGCTTGCATATCAAAGGAAAACAAAAATAAAATAGTCTGATTTTAATCAGACTATTTTTTCTATTCGAAACGATTCTTACCATGGAAGAATACTGCAATTAATCCAGGTCCTGTATGAGAACCAATTATTGAACCTATGTATGAATAATAAATATCTTTAAATCCTAATTCTTTTTTAACCATTTCTGCAAATTCAACTGCACTTTCAATCGCATTAGAATGAGATACATATAAAGTTTGATTTTCTGGATTAACTACTTGTTCTTTAATTGCTTCAATCATCTTTTTATAAGTATTAGCTTTTCCATGTCCCTTTGTGTGAACTAATAAATGTCCAGCATAATCAAGTCTTAAAATTGGTTTAATACTAAGTACATTACCAAATATTGATGCAATTTTAGTGACTCTTCCTCCTCGTGCAAGATATGTTAATGTATTAGTAGTAAAATATGGATTTATGCCACGTTTAACACTTTCTATATATTCAACTACTTCAGTAATAGATTTACCTTCATCACGCATTTTAGCTGCTTCTAACACTAAAATACCATATCCAAGTGATGCACTAGTTGAATCTATAATATAAATTTCATGTCCTTCATATTTTTCATCTAACATTTCTCTTGCAGCAAGAAAGTTACTATATGTACCTGAAATTCCACTACCAAGACTAATGTGAATAATCGGTTTATTATACTTTAATAATTCTTTTAAAAAATCATATGCTTCTTGAATATTTACAGCTGATGTTTTAAACATCTTTCCTTCTTCTTCCATTTTCTTATAGAACTTTACAATCTCAACTTGTTCCATTGAATCAGTAAATGTTTCTACATCTAAGTTATATTTCATGAATAATGGAATAATTCCTTTTTCATTACATACATCGATTGATAAGTCGCATCCTGAATCAGTACTAATAATATAATTAAGTTTATTAAAATCAGTCATATTTTCTTTCTCCTTCTTTTTTATCACAATTAAAGTATATAACACTAAACTATGTAAGTCAATCTACTCTTAACTTTTTTACTCTATTGTCATAATTATCAAAAGTAGAATAAAATAATGGACTCTACATTTAGTAGAATCCATTATTATTAAAAAAAAGCAACCCTTTTTTTAAAGGATTGCTTAATTTTTATTATCTATCTACATATAAACCTTTTACCATTGAAGCTAAAGTAATAGATTTAGATTCTCCATCTTTAGTAAATGTAATTGTATAAGTTACACATGTAGTCTCAGTAGGTTGTTTAACAACACGACCATTATTATCTACGATGTCAGGATTATTAGAAGTAATAGCTACTTCATAACCAGCATACTTAGTAATAAGTTCATATTCTGCTTCAACTAATTCTAAGAATTCATACCAAATTTCTAGATCGTTTTCAAGCATTGGTTGAGGACAGTTCTTACCTGAGAAGAAATGATGTCCTCTAACTCTTGTAATATCAAGATTTTGTCTTACCATGATATCTGCAACTAGTTGAGCAGTTTTTTGCCATGTCCACCATAGGTCTGAACCTTCGTTTACACATGATTCAATACCGATAGAGTTTCTGTTACCACCAGTACCACAAATACGACCTTCGTAAACTTGAGTATAACACCACCAAGTAGTACCCATATAGTATTGACCATCTTTAATCATAAATGGTAAACCTTGATCATTAATAAATGATTCAGGAGTTCTATTAGAGAATGCAGTTGATTTATAAGCTGCATTAGAAGAAATTGTACCATCAGCATTTAATGTATGATTAGTACCTCTTGAACTATAATCCCATGGGTCAGGCATCTTAACTGTTGTCTTCTTACCATTAATTTCATAATAGAAGTCATCAGAAATTGTAAAGTTAGGGTATTGAGGATCACCTGCAGCTGCTTGAACACCAGTAGCAATCCATTTGAATTCACCAACTTGTGCTAAAGCACCAGAGTCACCTGCATGCCATGCACCTTTTGATTCATCCATACAGTAGAATACACCATCATTACCAGTTGTGTAATGGATTGATGTAGTACCGTTAGTTGCAAAGTAACTTGCGTTTGCAGAAGCATCAGCACCAGCAGCCATATTACCAGTATAGTGAACAGTAATAAATTCGATAGATGCCATTGTACCATAAGTAGCAGGAGATTGATTTGAAGCTTCATAATATTTATTATCTTTTACAAGAGGGCTATTACCTAATAATTTGGATACACTACCAAGAATGTCTTTATTATAAGTAGAACCGATATTTAGATCATATCTTGTAAATGTATTACTTTCATGAGAGTCAATTGCAAGACCAAGAATGTCTTCAGGAAGTTCAGATAATACAACAACAGCAAATTCTAGTTTTAAGTTAGGATTAGATGCATCTTCTGCAACAATCTTAGCTATACCAGCATTAATAGCAGTAACTAAACCGTTTGCATCAACAGTAGCAATTTCAGGATTTAATGAAGTCCATTTAACAGCACCAGTTGTACCATCTTTCTTAACTACAGAAGCATTTAATTTAATAGTTTCATCAATAACAACATAACTTTCAGATTCATAAGAACCATCAATGTAATCATTAACAAATACTTCAACTTCAAATACAACGTCTAATTCACGGTTTCCATAAACTTTCATTGTAATAGTTGTCTTACCATTAGCTAAAGCAGTAATTAAACCTTTTGCACTAACAGTTGCAACAGCTTCATTACTTGAGAAGAATTCAACTGTTAAATCAGTAGCATTAGCAGGAGCTAATGTCCATACTAATTGATGAGTTGTGAATAGTAATAATTCAGAAATCTTATTAATTTCAACTGTTTCTACTTTAACTTCAGCAGCCCATTTAGCATAGTATACTTTATTACCAGATTCAATTGAAGTAATAGAAGTAATAGCATCACCAGTAAGTTCAGCATTGTCATACCAACCAAGGAATTCAAGACCATTTGCTAAAGAAATAGCAGGTAAAGAAAGCACTTGACCACCACGATATGATGTAGGGATTTCTTGAGGAATCTTAGCAGCTTTACACATCTTAGATAAGTAACCTGAGAAGTAGTTTTGACCAGTTGTTGACCATGCAACGAATTGATATAATCTTACCATTGTAGCATAAGTATCAGTATAGAAGCTTTGATCAGCATTAACAGCTAACATTGCTGTATGGAATACTGCAAAGAATTCATTCCATTTTTGATAATACTTAGGAACATTGAAGAAGTATTCAGTACTTCCATCTTCAGCTGGATAATTACCAAGTTTTGTATTACGTAATTTAATATCATTGTAAGCTTTTAATTGTTCATCAATATAAGCAGAGTAATCAGCATAACTTCTTGTTTCACCATTACCTTGTGCCCATTCATATAAATCTTTATATAATTCAGCAATGATTTCTTCACGATCTAAAGCAGCTCTTGAAGGCCAAATTACATTTTCTTTATTTGTTACGAATTCGATAGTATAAACCTCACCTTCTAATAAAGTAAATTCAGCAACTAATACTAAATTACCTTTTGTATTTGCAGGAATTTCACTTACTAATTCACCATTTAATAACCAACCATCAAAGTTATGGTTAGGAAGTGATAATGTAGGAAGTGCAATTGGAGCATTATTTAAACTATTATATTCATAAGTGAATGAATCTCTAGTTGAACCACCATTTAATTCATAAGAAATAGTCCAGAATTCAACAGGAGCAACCACAGCTTCACCAGGTTTAGCAGCTAAAGCTTCACCATATGATGCCATATGTTTGAAGTAAGATGCATATTGACTTAAATCAGTAATAACGTTACCACTATTATCTTCATAGTAGTTCTTAGTAAATACTGCTAAGGAAGGGTTAGAAGATTCAGAATCACTACCTCTATATGAACCATAATATTGGTTTGTAGGTAAACCTAAGAATTGGTTGTTTTCAACTGTACAGAACCAATTAGTTGCGTTACCACCGTTATTTCTTAAATATAAGTAATCATAACAATGATCAAAGATATTATTTGAAATTTCATAAACTGTATAGTTTTCTTGGAATCTATAAGCATTAATAGCAGCAGTAAATACTGTACCATTGTCTTTACCTAATTTAGTAAATGTATTATTCTTAATAACAATGTTTGTATTAGAACCAGATGCACCAGCATTTGAATATAAGAAGATACCACTATTACCATTACCTAAAGTAGTTTGTTCAAATACGTTATTAGTAAATGCTAATACACCATAACAGTAACCACCTTCAGTTCTAACTGCATCTAAATCAAAGTCTTTAAATACGTTACCATCAACTGTTAAGTTAGCAACTCTATTTGCAAGAACGTTAACTTCTGATACATTTGCGAAACTGTTATTATAAATTTGAACATTACTTAAAACACCACCGCTTGCCATTGTGAATTGTAGGAAGCCAGGAAGAGCATATCTTGATTCATCCCAAGGTTTTGCAGAATCAGCAGTATCATAAACTTTATTGTTTTGGAATACAAATCCTTTATAATTTGTACTTTCAGCATAAACAACTTTAGCAGCACCAGTAAATGATAAACCATCAATAGTTAAGTTTTGAGCTTTTGAAGTTACATTAAATACACCTTTAATAACAGCTTCAGCAACTCTTGTACCATTGTTAGCATTAATACCAGCATTAGGACCAACAATCTTAATATTAGCAACATCAATTGTAACATCACCAACATATTCACCAGCAACAAGTTTAATTGTTTCGCCTTCTTTAACAACTGCAAGTGCAGCAGCTAGATTTTCATAGTGACCTTCTTCAGTTGTTCCATCTACAACTAATGCAGGTTCTCTCCATTTTGCAACAAGATTAATAGCACCAGTTAATCCAGCAGGTACATTTTCAACTTCTTCACCATTTAAATACCAACCAAGGAACAAGTAACCTTCACGTTCAATTGTTGGAAGATTTGCAATACCAGATTCTTTGTCATAAACTTGTGGATAAGTAGAAGTGATTTCACCACCATTTAATTCATAAGTAACTTTAAAATAACGATCAGGATAGATTTCTAATAATTGTTTATTATAACGATTAGCTCTATCTTCTTCACTTAAACATACAGTAACATCAACAGTTAAACCATTAGCTGTAAGTTCACTTGGAACAGCAGCCATTGGATTACCATTGAAATCTAAGTATAAGTTTTCATCAAATACAGCATTATTATCTTTTGAAGTGTATAAATATTTAGTAACACCATCAAATGTATTATATTTAACAATTGAGTTACCATCAGCAGCAGATAATTCAAAGTAACCAGGAGCATTTAATGAATCACCAACAAATAAGTTATCATAAGCTTCTAGTGAACCAGAGCGAACTCTAAATAATGCTGCAGCAGTATTAGTAACAGCACCACAATTTGATGCATCAATTAAATTGCTTCTTAAAACAACTTTTTGTGTTTGTGCGTCTTGTACCCAAACCATAAATTGACCAATAGTATGTAAATGAGAGTTTTCAATAATTACTGTAGATTTAGAAGTAGCATCACGGAATTTAACAAATGTATTCATATCAGAAACAACACAACTCTTAAATGTTAATGTTTCAATATTTCCACCATCTTGGAAGAATACACCTGGAACTCCTCCGCCACCACCAGTACCTTTTAAGTGAACACCGTTAAATACAACATTAGCAGCAGCAATGTTACCAGCAACATCTTTTGCTACAGCGATAAGTGCTTCAGCTTCACCAAATTCTGAAACAGCTAAATCAGCATTAGGACCAACAATTTCAAGATTCTTAGCTACTACAATAGTTAATGCATATTCACCAGCAGCAAGAATAATCTTAGAACCTTCAGGAGCACCAGCAACTGCTTCATCAAGTGTAGCATAATCTAAACCAGCACCTACATAAACAGCACCTTCAATTTCACCTTGTTGTTCTTTTTGTTTCCATTGAGCATAAACTTTAACTTCAGCTGTTTCACTAGCACTAATTTCAGTAATATAGTTAGTTGATTCAGCTTCTTTTGTCCAACCTAGGAATTCATAACCTTCTTTTGTTGGAACTGGAAGAGTGTATGCAATACCTTCTTCAAATTCAGTTGCAGCACCTTCAGGATTTGTACCACCATTTAATTCATATGTAATTGCATGTTTAACAGGAAGTTTCATCCAATGTGCATATAGTTCAACTTCACCAAATGTGTTTTCACAAATTTGAGTAATATAATCAATAGATTGAAGAACTTTAGTCCAACCTACAAATTGGTAACCTTCTTTTGTAGGAATTGGAAGAATATAACAAGTACCTTCTTGATATTTATCTTGTGCATTACTAGGATTTGTACCACCATCTAAATGGTAAACGATATTAGAGAATACAGGAATCTTTTCCCAGTTTGCATATAATTTAACATCAGCTTTAAGTGAACTCGCAATCTTAGTAATATATGTAGTAGATCCTTCAACTGTAGACCAACCTAGGAATGTATAACCATCTTTAGTAGGATTAACAAGTTGAGTTTCTTCACCTTGTACATATTCAACTGGAGACTTAGCACCTAAAGTACCACCATCAAGTTCATATGTAATTGCATGTTTGATATCTGCAAAGTTAGCATATAATGTAATATTACCAGTTTGACCAGCAGCAATTTCAGTTACATATTCTGTTGAACCTTCAACTAAGCTCCAACCTAAGAATTCTTTATTTGCTTTTGTTGCAGCTGCAATTGCAAGTGGAAGATTTCTTACATCATATTTAGCAGGGTTGCTTGATGCATTCTTACCACCATTTAATTCATAAGTGATTGTATATTCACCTTGGAAAACTTCAACATTCCATTCTTGTTTAACTTCTTTATAACCATTAGTTGCAGTTGCAGTAATTTTTGCTGATCCTGCAGCTTTAGCTTCAAAGTTATTTCCATCAACAGAAAGAACTTCAGCGTTAGATACTTCATAACTTACTGTTACATCACTTCCAGCTTCATGTGTAATTGAGAATTTATCTCCAACATACACATTTTCAGGAAGAGCACTATAAGTTACGCTTCCAACTTCAGG
>JAGBDV010000006.1 GCA_017937305.1 Bacilli bacterium | reverse complement strand
GTAAACCCGACAGAACTGATATAATATCATTCTTGAGGAATATAGGTCAAACAGTACCAATAAGACAAAAAATCAAGTTATAAAACTTGATTTAATGCTTCTTATAAAACAAGAGCGGAAGCTCTTAGATGATTTTTTTTGAAAAATCATTTTGTTCTCGTCTATAAACGTTTTGCACAAGTGGCATTGAATTATATTGATAAGGATATGGGTATGGATATGGATAAGGATATATGTTAGTTGGATATACTGGATAAGGATAAGGAGCAGGATAATATGTATTATTACAGCACTTGTTATTATTGTTTAACCAAAATGGTGCTGAAAGAATTGCTGCTCCTGCAAGTAGTGGAATCCATAGTCTTTCTCCTTTTTCATTAATTATTTCTTGATATTGCATTAAATCACCTCTACTTTAAAATATGAAATTAATTTTAAATTGTGCTTATATTATTATGTATTGATAGAAATATTCTTCTAATGTTAAGTTTTGTTCGAAGATAATTTTAGCTATTTTTACTCCAACATATCTATAGTGCCATGATTCATAAGGATAACCTGTAATATGTTCTTTTCCTTTTGGATATCTTTGAATAAATCCATACTTGTATGCATTATTTTGTAACCAAAGAGATTCTTTAGTCTTATCAAAATGTATTGTTAATCCTGTGTTTATGTTAGAAATATCTAGTGCGGTTCCTGTTTGATGTTCTGATGTTCCTGGAGCTGCTACAAATGTATTATCTTCCTTATTATATAAAGATTCTTGATATTCATAACTTCTGTAAGCAGAAAATACAGTTAATTGGATATTGTCTAATAGTGATGCATTAAATAGTTTAGTATAAGCACTTAATGTTTCTTTATCGATTAACATTGTTTGATTTGTTCTTTTGATATAATCAACATTATTAATTTCAATTAATGACTGTGGGATGAAAGTTTTGTTTAATGAAAAGTTTGTGTTTACAAAAAAAATATTATTTGATCTAAATGCAAGAAATTTATAACTTTTAGGAGTTAAGAATAAGGGATAGTTAACTTTATTAATAGCATAGATAATATTTGATGATTCATTATAAATATTTTCATATTCATAAAGTTTATCTGGATTATGTGGATAGTCTTTTATGAGTTCATTAAATGGATTGAGAGTTATTTTGTTACAACTATTAAGTAATAAAACAAGTAATAAAATATAAATTAATTTTTTCATAGGGTCCTCCTTTATTTATTATTTGTATAAAATTTTGTTTAATAATATGATTTTTAATGCATTTTGTGGTAAAATATATATAGTATTAATTTGGAGGGTATTTATGAAAAAGATTATTGTTTTAGATGGTAATAGCGTAATGTTTAGAGCGTATTATGCTACTGCTTATACTGGTAATTTAATGCAAGCAAGAAGTGGACTGTATACTAATGCAATCTATGGTTTTGTAAATATGATTCAACATATCCTTCAAACTAAAGATTTGACAAATATATTTGTTGCGTTTGATAAAGGTAAAAAGACTTTACGTCATCAAACTTATTCTGAATATAAAAGTGGAAGAAGTGCTACACCTGAGGAGTTTTTAATGCAAATTCCTTATATTAAAGAATATTTAGATGTTCTTGGTATTAAGCATTTAGAACTTGATGATTATGAAGCTGATGATATTGTTGGTAGTATGGCTTATCTTGCGAAAGATAAATTTGATGAAGTTATGGTTGTATCTGGTGATAAAGATTTATTACAACTTGCTAAGGGAAATATTCATGTGTATTTAACTAAAAAAGGTTTAACTGATTTAGAATGCTATACTGAAGAAAACTTTAAAAGTTTAATGGGTATTGAATCATCACAAATGGTTGATTATAAAGGATTAATTGGTGATAATAGTGATAATTTACCTGGTGTACCAGGAGTGGGACCTAAAACAGCTGCAAAACTATTGGAGCAATATGGTTCTTTAGAAGGAATTATTAATAACCTTGATAATTTATCTGGTAAGTTAAAAGAAAATATTTCTACTTATAAGGAACAAGCATTAAGAAGTAAGACTCTTGCAACGCTATATTTAGATGTTGATTTAGGGTATAGTGTTGAAGATACACTATATGTAGAACCAAGTAAGCTTGAATTAAGAAAATTCTATGAAAAAGTTGAATTTAAGTCTTTTATAAAAAAACTTGGAGAAATAGAAGAAGAAGCAACTAAATCTTCTGCAAATGTTTCTTTGGAATATTACTATAATAATATTAATTTATTAATTGAAGATTTAAGAAATGTTGATGAATGTTATTTTGATGTTGAGGTTGCTAAAGAAAACTACCACAAAGAATCAGTACTAGGAATAAGTGTAGTAGTTAATAATCATGGCCATTTTATTGAAAAAGATAATATTTTTAATGATGTATTAGTTGAAGAACTTAGTAAAAAGAAACTATATACTATTGATGTTAAAAAATCTTATGTATCTCTTAAGAAATTAGGAATCAATTTAAATAATTTTGTTTTTGATTTAGGACTTGCTGCATATATCGTTAATCCTAGTTATGCTGCTAGTGATATTAAGAGTATTTATAGTCATTTTATAGAAACTAATCTTTCCTTTAGTGAAGAAGTTTATGGAAAGAACACTAAATTTATGATTCCTAGTTTAGATGTTTATGGTAAATATAGTATTGATAAAGTAGGTTATATAAAAGCTTGTAAAAAAGAAATTGATAGTGTATTAACAGCTGAACAAAATAAATTATTATATGAAGTTGAAATACCACTTGCATTAGTGCTTGGTGATATGGAGCTAAGTGGATTTAGAGTAAGTAAAAATCGTTTAAATGAAATTGGTGAATTTGTTTTAAGTGAAATAAACCGTTTAGAAAAAGAAATATATGAATTATGTGGCTTTGAATTTAATATTGCATCCCCTAAACAATTAGGTGAAGTTTTATTTGAAAAGCTTGCTATTGCAAAAGGTAAAAAGAATAAGACTGGTTATGTGACTAATGCTGAAACTTTAGAAAAATTAGCATTGATTCATCCTGTTCCTAAAAAAGTACTAGAATATCGTAAGTATAGTAAATTATATTCTACATATGTTGTTGGTTTGCTTGAAGAAATATATGAAGATGAAAAGGTTCATACAATATTTAAACAATCATTAACGCTTACTGGACGTTTATCTTCTGTTGAACCTAATATTCAAAATATTCCAATTAGAACAGAAGATGGAAGATTAATTAGATCAGCATTTATTCCAAGCGATGATTCAATATTAGTGAGTGCAGACTATTCGCAAATTGAACTTCGTATTTTAGCACATGTATCTAAATGTAAACATATGATTGAAGCGTTTAACAGTGGAGAAGATCTACATGCATCGACTGCTGCTAAAATTTACAATATTAATATTTCGGATGTAACTAAAGACCAAAGAAGAATTGCAAAAGCTGTTAACTTTGGAATTGTATATGGAATGAGCCCTTGGGGTCTTGCTGAAGAGTTGAATATTTCTACTTTTGAAGCAAATGATTTTATTAATCGTTATTTTATGATTTATCCAGAAGTTAAACTATATTTAGATAATGTAGTGAAAGAAACTAAAGAAATCGGTTATACTGAAACTATCTTCGGAAGAAGAAGATACATGCCAGAGATTAATTCTTCTAATGGTGCTTTACGTCAGTTTGCAGAACGTACTGCAAAAAATGCTCCTATTCAAGGTGCTGCGGCTGATGTTATTAAGCTTGCAATGGTAGCTGTAGATAAGAAGTTTAAAGAGCTTGGATTAAAGAGTAAACTTATTGCTCAAGTACATGATGAATTAGTTGTTGATACTTTGAATAGTGAAGTAGAAACAGTTAAAAAAATATTAAAAGAAACAATGGAAGGCGTAGTAAAACTTGATGTTTTATTAGAAGCAGAACTTTCATGGGGAACAAACTGGGATATGAAATAAGGTAGGTGAAGATTGTGCCAGAATTACCAGAAGTAGAGACGGTAAAAGAAACGTTAAAAAATAGAATCTTAAATGAAAAAATCGTAGCAGTAGATGTCTTTTATGAAAATATTATAGATGAATCTTCAAGAAATGATTTTAAAGAATTATTAATTGGTGAAAGTATTAGAGATATTTTAAGATATGGAAAGTATTTAATTTTCATATTTGATAATGTTTCTTTAATTTCTCATTTAAGAATGGAAGGTAAATATTTCATTAAAGATAAAAAAGAATTAAGAAATGTGCACGAACATATTGTTTTTACTTTTGAAAGTGGTAATACTTTAAGGTATCATGATACAAGAAAGTTTGGTACAATGAAGTTGGTTAAATCTACTGTTTTTGATGAAATAATGAATGAACCAGAGTTAAAGAAACTTGGTCCTGAAGCTAATAGTTTAATTGATGAAAAATGGTTTTATGAAAAAATTACTAAAATGAAAGTTAAATTAAAACCTGCATTATTAGATCAAACTTTAATTGCAGGACTTGGAAATATTTATGTTGATGAAGTGTGTTTTTTATCAGGCCTTCATCCTGAATATCCTTGTAAGAATTTAACATTGTATGATGTAAAAAACATTTTAGAAAATGCTAAGTTTGTTTTAGCTGGTGCTATTAAAGCTGGTGGTACAACAATTAGAAGTTATACATCAAGTTTAGGCGTTACTGGTAGATTTCAATTAAAATTACATGTTCATACAAAAGCTTTTGAACCATGTGAAAATTGTGGTGAAATGATTAAAAAGATTGTTGTAGGTGGACGTGGAACATATTTATGTGAATGCTGTCAAAGATTAAATAAACCATTAGTTGTTGGTATTACTGGTGGTATAGGTATGGGAAAATCTACTGTATCTAATTATTTAATTAGTAAAGGATATCAAGTAATAGATACAGATGTTATATCAAAAGAAGTTTCAAATATGAATGAGTTTTTAGAATCTGTAAAAATAGTATTTGGAAGTGATTTTGTTGTTGATGGTAAACTTGACCGAAAGAAAATGGGCGATTTAGTCTTTAACGATCAAGAAGCTAATAAAAAATTAACTAGTTTAATTCATCCGATTATTAAGAAAAAAGTAATTGATAGTATTAATAAATCTAAAGAAAAGATTGTTTTTGTTGATGTACCATTACTATATGAATCTGGGTTTGATGAACTATGTCATTATGCAATTTGTGTATATTCAGATAAAGAAATTAATGTCGAAAGATTAAAACAACGTGATCATTTAAGTATGGATGAGATAGATTCTCGAATTAATTCACAAATGGATATTGAAATTAAGAAACAAAAGGCACACTTTATTATTGATAATTCGAAAGATTTATGTTATACTTATAAACAAGTAGATGAAGTTGTACATAAATTACAAGAAATGAGGAAATAGATATGGGATTAAAAGGTATTTTTTCTAATAGTTTTGAAACTGTAGAATATGGTAGTGATCAAAATTTATTAACACATTATTATCAAGCTGATTATGAGAAAGTAAAAAATACAATTATTGATATTAGTAAAGCAATGAGATTTAAAGTCAGCAATATTAATGATGATTTTCATGAAATGTTAATCTTAATGCCAAGAGGAGAGTTAATAGTTACATTATTTAATTCAACTCCTAGTGTTACTAGTGTTGATTTTAAAGTTACTACGATGTATGTTTTACCATTTAATCGTGGTGCAAAAGTAATTGGATCATATTATCAAAGTCTAAATAAACAATTACCTCTAAAGAAAGTTGGCGGTGGAACAAGTGAGTATTAAAAATTATTCAATTGAAAATACATCATTTACTATTTTTGTTGATAATACACTTACTGATTTAGATAGAAAAGTGCTTACTCATTGTTATTTACCAATTATTGGTGATAAAGCTTTAAGTATTTATCTTACACTATATACAATGTTAGAACCAGGTGCACAAGAAAGTAATGTTCTAAATCATTCGCAACTTGTTAAATTAACTGGAATTCCTAAGACAAAGCTTCAAGCAGAAAGAAGAAAATTAGAAGCCGTTGGATTACTTGATGCTTATTATAAAGATGCTCATTTCATTTATGTATTAAAAAGTGTTTTATCTCCATTTGAATTCTTTAATAATAATGACTTAGTAAGAGTCCTTGAGTCTGTGATTGGTCGTGAAGAACTAGATCTTCTTGCGTATAATTTCTTATTAAGAAGATTAGATCCTAATCAATTTGAATGCATTACTGCTTCATTTGATGAAGTATACGATGAAGTATTTGAAAGTGATGTTGATTATGTAGGTATTGGAATTGATACTTCAAATAATGGAATTACAATTAAGAATGAGAAGTTTAATATAGATCACTTTATAATTTTACTTGATGCATTGGATATACTAAATAAAGAGATTTTACATAGTGAAGACTTTTTAAATTTAATTAAACGTTATGCATTTTTATATAGTTTAAGTGTTGAACAATTAAAAGATGTAGTTATACTTTCAGTAAATGAAAATAAAACAATTAATTTTGAAGATTTAGAATTACATGTTAAAAGGGTATATGATAATCGTAATCAAAATGTTGTATTTATCAAGAAAAGAGAAGTTGTTAGAAGTTCTGATAAATTAATTAATGCGTTAAATACGATTACACCTAATGAACTTGTTAAGCATAAGTACCAAACTGAACTTACAAGTTCAGAAATTAGTATGTTTGACAAATTATTAAAAGAAACAAATATTACTGTTGGTGTTTTAAATGTTTGTATTTTATATGTTTTATCTGAAAAAAATGGTGAGATTCCATCATTTAATTATTTCTTAAAAGTAATAAATACGTGGATTAGAGCT
This sequence comes from Bacilli bacterium, assembly GCA_017937305.1. Classification (GTDB taxonomy): domain Bacteria; phylum Bacillota_I; class Bacilli_A; order ML615J-28; family CAG-313; genus UBA1737. The sequence goes on along the minus strand of JAGBDV010000006.1, from coordinate 21,199 downwards.
GGCATTAATGATACTGCATCGGCGCTTGCTCATATTAATAATACAGAACCAAAGAAACAAAAAACACCAAAAAATAAAACAGTTAAACAATTACCTAAGTGGTATACAAAACAAGAAGAAAAACAAGAATCTATTCAAGATGAAGAATTAGATGAGGATATCATTAATTTCTTCAAACCTAATAATTAAGGAGGGCAATATGGATTTTCAAAGAGAACAAATATTGAAAAATGCTTTAGAAGATAAAGATGTAAAAGCTCTTGTAGAACATAATCAAATTTCTGAAGAAATATTAATTAAAGAAATCTTAAGTATTTATTCTTATATGATTAATAAAAAGAAATGTGCTGGATGTTCATCTTTAAATAATTGTCAACAAGATATTATTGGGTCAATGCCTAAGATTAATTATAATGGTAATATTTACACTGAATATGTTCCTTGTCCTTATTTTCAAAAAGAAATGGATAGTAATGAAAAGATTGCAAACTTGTTAACTCTTGCATGTAACTTAGATTCTATTGATAGTACAAGCTTATTTAGTGATAAGCCTGCTCGTAAACTTATTTATAATAAAATGGTTAATATTTATAATACTACAATGAATGGTAAATATGTTAAAGGTATTTATTTACATGGTCCATACGGTTGTGGTAAATCATATATTATGGCATGTTTTGCGAATAAGTTTGCAGAAAATGGTAAAAAAGTTGTATTTGCGTATTATCCTGATTTAATAAGACAAATTAAGTCATCTATATCTATAGGCGGTTTAGAATCAACTGTTGAAATATTAAAAGAAGCAGATGTATTATTCTTTGATGATTTTGGTGGAGAAACAACAACTGCTTTTATTCGAGATGAAGTATTAGGTGCTGTTTTACAAGATAGAATGGAAAATAAAAAATTAACATTTATGACTTCTAATTTAGATCCTGCAATGTTACATAATCATTTAGCAGAAACAGCTAAAGATGTTGATGAATTAAAAGCATCACGTATTGAAGAAAGAATCAGAGTATTAATGGAATTTGTTGAAATTAATGATATAGATTATCGAAATTAATCACAAAATTTAAGCCTTCTCATATAATAATCATGAGGAGGCAATTATTATGAATAATTATGGTTTAAGAGTTGAATATGTTGAATATTCAGTAAAAAAAGGTGATTCGCTATATGCGATTGCAAAAATGTTTAATACTACTGTATCAGAGTTAATTGATATTAATATGTTAACTTCTAATACATTATTTCCTGGTCAAGTATTATTAGTTCCAAAGAAAGCTGCTACAGATTCAGGATATGATTTTTATATCTACAATACAGTAAACGATGATACGATTGAAAAGATTGCGGATAAAGAAAACGTAGATCCTGTATTATTAGGGTTATATAATGATTTTGGGAAACTTAAACTTGCAGCAAATCAACAAATGACAATTCCAAAAAGCAATGTGTATACTGTAAGAAATGATGATACAGTAGATAGTATTTTAGCCGCAACAAATAGAAGTGCTATTGAGTTACTTCGTGCTAATGCAAGTGTGTGGCTTAAATCTGGAACAAAGATTTATTTATAATTAATAAATTTAAGAAAATCACTAAAATTAGTGATTTTTCTTTTTCTATTTTATTTTAAAAATATGAAAATTATAGTATAATATAATAAAGATATAATATTAATGAGGTATTTATGAAAGAAGTAATAGTAATAGGAGCTGGTTTAGCTGGTAGTGAGGCAACATATCAGCTTGCAAAAAGAGGTGTAAAGGTTCATTTATATGAAATGAGACCTAAGAAAATGACTCCTGCACATCAAACAGGAGGATTTGCAGAACTTATTTGTAGTAATTCACTCCGTGCTGCTGGAATTGAAAATGCAGTAGGACTTTTGAAAGAAGAAATGCGTAGAATGGATTCTTTAATAATTAGAGCTGCTGATGCAACAAAAGTAGAAGCTGGTGGTGCTTTAGCGGTTGATAGAGAGTCTTTTTCTAAATATATAACAGATGAACTTGTTAATCATCCAAATGTTGAAGTACACTATGAAGAAGTAAAAGCAATTCCTAATACTCCTGTGATTATTGCATCAGGACCTTTAACTAGTGATGAGTTACATCTTGAAATAGGGAAGCTAGTAGGTCATGATTATATGTATTTCTTTGATGCAGTAGCTCCAATTGTTACTTATGAATCAATAGATATGAATAAGTGTTTTCTTGCTTCAAGATATAATAAAGGTGAAGCTGCATATATTAATTGTCCAATGAATAAAGAAGAATTTGAAAAGTTTTATGACTTTTTAATTCATGCTGAAAAGACAGTTAGTCATGATTTTGAAATGAAAGTATTTGAAGGTTGTATGCCAATTGAAGAAATGGCTCTTCGTGGTCCACAAACATTGTTATTTGGTCCAATGAAACCTGTAGGGTTAGATGATCCAAGAACTGGTAGATGGCCATATGCTGTTGTTCAATTGAGACAAGATAATAAAGCTAAAAGCCTATATAATTTAGTAGGTTTCCAAACTCATCTTAAATGGGGAGAACAAAAGAAATTATTAGGCTTAATTCCAGGGTTAGAAAATGCAGAAATTGTAAGATATGGTGTTATGCACCGTAATACTTATATCAATTCTACTAAAGTGCTTAATAATGGATTTCAATTTAGAAGTAATAAAAATATCTTTTTTGCAGGTCAAATGACAGGTGTTGAAGGCTATGTAGAAAGTGCTGCAAGTGGACTTCTTGCGGGGATAAATATGGCAAGATATTTAGATGGAAAGGAAAACTTAAGTCTTGATTCTAAAACTGCAATTGGTTCTTTAGCAAATTATATTAGTTACTATCACAATGGTGAAACTGGTGTTGATAGATTTGACCCTATGAATGTTAATTTTGGTATCTTTGAACCACTTAATATTAAAGTAGGTAAAAAGGAACGTAAGAGTGCGTATGCTAATCGAGCTCTTGGAATTATTGATGAATTAGTAAAAGAGTTATAATAATAAGAAGGTGATTAAATGGCTGTAAAGAAAACAGTTCGTCCTACGGGTAAAAGAAGTGTTCCAGCTCTTAAGAAAAAAGAAGTTGTTACAGTAGACAATGAAGCTAAATCTAAAGAAGCGATTGAAAAATATCGTGAATATTTAGTTTCTGAACGTAATTATTCAGAGTTCACAATCAATAGTTATATAAGTGATATTTGTGAATTTAAAGATTTTTTAACTTCTGAACAAATGGGGACACTAATTACTGCAAGGAGTTTACATGCTCGAAATTTTATGACTAGACTTTTTAATAGTAATTTTAAAAAGAAGTCTATAGCAAGAAAACTATCTAGTCTAAAAACTTTTTATCGCTATTTAATTACTGAAAAAATAGTAGATAAAAATCCTTTTGAGCTTATTGAGTCTCCTAAAGTTGAAAAAAGTTTACCTAGATTTTTATATAAAGAAGAAATAGAAAAAATCTTTTCTTCAATTGATACAACTACGGCAATTGGTAAAAGAAACCTTGCGATAATGGAAGTTCTATATGGATCGGGACTGCGTGTATCAGAACTTGTATCTTTGGAAATTAAAGATTTAGATTTCTCAAATGCTATGATTAAGGTATTTGGTAAAGGTAGTAAAGAACGTTATGTTCCAATGAATTTAAGAACAATTGATGCTTTAAATTCATATATTCATATTGGAAGAACTGAGTTAATTTTAAAGGTTGAAACAACATCACCTAGTGAATTATTTGTTAACCGTAATGGTGGAGCATTAACTGCAAGAGGTGTAAGAGTTATTATAAATAAAATATTAGAAGATGCTGCAGAGTCTATTCATGTATATCCACATATGCTTAGACATACTTTTGCAACACATCTATTAGATGGTGGAGCAGACCTTAGAAGTGTTCAAGAAATGCTTGGTCATTCTAATTTATCTACTACTCAAATATATACTCATGTATCAACTGAACAGTTAAAAAAATCAATGGAAAATCATCCAAGACAAATTAATAATAGGAAATAATTAAAAAGCAAAATTATATTAAATTTAATCAAAAAAGGAGAAATTAATGGTTAATTTAGAAAAAGCGTTAATTAAAGATGCTAAGGAGTTACTTGCAATTCAAAAGAAATGTTTTGAAAACTATTCCATTAAGTATGGTGACTTTGATTCTAATCCTTATCATATGACCCTTCATAGAATGGAATTTAATCTTAAATATAAATTTGGTCACTACTACAAAGTTGTAGATTTTAAAACGGAAACAATTATAGGTGGAATCTTTATTTTTGAACTTGATGATCCTCATGTTATGCAAATTGCTCAGTTTTATATTGCTGAAGAATTTAGACATATGGGGATAGGAAAGCTTGTATTTGAAGCAGTTTTAGAAAAACATACTGAGGTAAAAACATGGTATGTGGATACTATTTTAGAAGAAGATCATAATGTAAATTTCTATAAACAAGCAGGATTTGTTGAACTTGAAAGAGAAGTTGAACATGAAGGTCTTTCTTTTGTAACATTAATAAAAAAAAGATAAGTTAAATAATGGAAAAATAAGAAGTTTTTTGGTATAATATATAGTGGCAAAAAAAATACACATAAGAAACGAGTGCGTCGTCAAGTTTATGTTTGATGAAATAAGACAAGAGTCAAACTAAGGCGGTCCACGTAGACTTTCTTAGAGGCCAAAAACAAAAGAAAAATGGAGGAAAAAAACATGGCTGTAATTACAATGAAACAATTACTAGAAGCTGGCGTTCATTTCGGTCATCATACTCGCCGTTGGAACCCTAAAATGAAAGAGTATATCTATGGAGAAAGAAATGGTGTATACATCATTGACCTTCAAAAAACTGCTGATTTAATCGAAGCTGCATATGCTAAGATGGTAGAAGTAGTTCGTAACAACAATTGTAAAGTATTATTTGTTGGTACAAGAAAACAAATTCAAGACATTATTAAAGAAGAAGCAACTCGTGCTGGTCAATATTATGTTGATAAACGTTGGCTTGGTGGTACAATGACTAACATCAAGACTATTCGTAAGAGTATTGCAAAATTATACAAATATGAAGAAATGGAAAAAGATGGAACATTTGATCTTTTACCTAAAAAAGAAGTAATCGAAATCAAAAAGGAAATGGTAAGACTTGAAGCATTCTTTGGTGGTATCAAAGAAATGACTGAACTTCCTGGTGCAATTTTCGTAGTTGACCCTAAAACTGAACACAATGCTGTTTTAGAAGCTCGTAAACTTGGTATTCCTGTTTTCGGTTTAGTAGATACTAACTGTGATCCAGATGATGTTGATTACATTATTCCTGCAAATGATGATGGTGTTAGAGCTGTTCGTTTAATCGTAGGTGTTATGGCTAATGCTGTATTAGAAGCAAATGGTCAAGCTGTTGAACCATATGTTTTACCAGAAGAAGAAAAACAACCTGAAGAACAACAACAACCTCGTCCTGCAAAACCTGCTCGTGGTGAAAGAAAACCTCGTCCTGCAAAACCTCGTAAAGCTGAAGCTGAAGCTCCAAAGGCTGAAGAAAAAGCAGAACCTAAAGAAGAAGCTCCACAAGCTGAATAATAAAAAATTAAATTTAAGGAGAATATAAAAATGATTACTGCTGCACTTGTAAAAGAATTAAGAGAAAAAACTGGCGCTGGTATGATGGATTGCAAAAAAGCTCTTACTGAATGTAATGGCGATATGGCAAAAGCTGTTGACTGGCTTCGTGAAAAAGGTATTGCAAAAGCTGAAAAGAAAGCATCAAGAATTGCTGCTGAAGGTTTAGCAGATGTAGTTATCAATGGTAATGTTGCTTACCTTTATGAATTAAACTCTGAAACTGACTTTGTTGCTAAAAACCAAAAATTTATTGATTTACTTGCAACTATTGGTGAAATCTGTGTTGAAGCAGATGCTAAATGTGAAAAATGTGTTTTAGCTGCATCTCACAATGGTCAAACAGGTGAAGAAATTATCGTTGCTGCTACTGCAGTAATTGGTGAAAAATTAAGTCTTCGTCGTGTTACACGTGTTGAAAAAGCTGCTGATGAAGTGTTTGGTGTTTACAAACACAATGGTGGTAAAATCGTTGTATTATCAGTAATTAAAGGAAATGATGAATTAGTTGCAAAAGATGTTTGTATGCATGTTGCAATGTACAATCCTCGTTACTTAGATTCATCATTAATTGATCAAGAAACTTTAGAAAAAGAAGCTGAAATGATCAAAACTGAAATTGCTAATGATCCTAAAAATGCTTCTAAACCTGAACAAATCATTGAAAAAATGGTTGTTGGTCGTTTAGCTAAATTCAAGAAAGAAATTTGTTTAGTAGATCAACCATTCGTTAAAGATCCAAGTGTAACTGTTGCTGAATTCTTAAAGAGTCACAATAGTTCTGCTGTAAACTACGTTCGTTATGAAGTAGGTGAAGGTATGGAAAAACGTAATGATGATTTCGCTGCTGAAGTAGCTGCTCAAGCTGCTGCTGCAATGAACAAATAATTATTTAAATAATAATTTACGGAGGCTTATTTATGGAAAGAATCATTCTTAAACTAAGTGGTCAAGCATTATCAGAATCAGGAACTGGTATTAGTGCAAAAAAAATTGAAGCAGTTGTAAATGAAATAAAAGAACTTGCTCTAACAAAAAATGTACAAATCGGTATTGTTTGTGGTGCTGGTAACATGTGGCGTGGTAGAGATGCTGAAAGTAATAATATGGATCGCTGCTTAGCTGACAGTATTGGAATGCTTGGAACTGTAATGAACAGTTTAGCTGTTGAAAATGGTTTAAGAAATGCATCTTTAAAAGCAGTTACAATGAGTGCTGTTCCGATGCCTTCACTTGTAAAATCATATACAAGAGACGACGCAATAGAACATTTAGAAAAAGGGTATATTGTTATCTTTGCTGGAGGAACTGGAAGCCCATTCTTCTCTACTGATACAACTGCTGCACTACGTGCTGCTGAAATTGGTGCAAAGAAAATCCTAATGGCTAAAAATGGTACTGATGGAGTTTATGATAGTGACCCTAGAAAAAATCCTAATGCAAAAAGATATGCTAAACTAACTTATCAAGATATCTTAAATGAAAAGTTAGAAGTTATGGATCAAACTGCTGCAAGTCTTTGTAATGATAATGATATCGATGTTGTAGTATTCGATATGAATAAAAGCGGAAATATCAAACAAATTATGATTGACCCATCAATTGGTACAATCGTTTCAAATAAATAAAAGGAGATCAAAACATGCCTAAAACAATTATCGCATCTTGCGAAGAAAAAATGTTAAAAACTATTGAATCACTTAAAAAGGATTTTACTAAAATTAGAACTGGTAAAGCTAATCCTGCTATTTTAAATGATGTAATGGTTTCTTATTATGGTGTTCCTACTCCTGTTTCTCAAGTAGGTAGTGTATCTGCATCAGATCCACAAACTATCGTTGTTAAACCTTGGGACAAATCTATTTTAAAAGACATTGAAAAAGCTATTCTTACTGCTGGTCTTGGGTTAAATCCTCAAAATGATGGTGAAGTAGTTCGTATTCATATTCCACCACTAAATGAACAAACTCGTAAAGATCTTGCAAAACAATCTAAGAAAGTTGCAGAAGAAAATAAAGTTGCAATTCGTAATGTTCGTCGTGATGCTATTGAATCTTTAAAGAAATTAGAAAAAGATAGTTTAATCACTGAAGATGAATTAAAACGTTATAATGATCAAGTTCAAAAATTAACTGATAAATATATTGCAAATATTGATACTCTTGCAAAAGAAAAAGAATCTGACATTATGTCATTCTAATTTTGAATTTAAATACCCTCTACCATAAAATGAAGTAGAGGGTTTTTATATTTTTTAGATAGAATATAGTATTTTTTTATAAATAATGTTGATAAAAAATAACATTTAAGATATAATGTAAGAAAAAAGAAGTGGAGTGAATATATGAAAAAAAGTTTAATTTTTATAATTATTTTAGGGTTTATTTTTTGTTTAAATTTATCAAGTATTAAAGCTAAAGGCATTTCTGAAATTATAGTAAATTACTATGAATCTGATTATTATGATATATATTTAGAAAAATCTAGTCAATTTGTTTTTAATGAAGATATGCTTGATACAAATAGAATTTCGGAATGCTTAGCACAAATTAATGCTACAAGTAATTATGAGTTAGAATTTGTATATAATATATATGGAGTATCACAATACTTATTAATAGAGGAAAACTCTTCTTTCAATACAGCTTATATTATTTATGACTTTATGCTTGAAGAGGCTATAGAGTATAATGATAAATGTTTAAGTATTTGGTCTTTGAATCAAAAAGCTATAGATTCTGTTAAGTTCTACTTAAATTTTAATTCTAAGTTTTATATAAGGGATAATGTGCTGTATGATGCAATAACAGATAATACTATCTCATCTGTCGATGATTTATATATAAATGATCAACATTATAAAGAGTCAGAAGATATTCTTCTTAATAGTATTGAGATAGAATCTTTTCAAAATAGGGTAATTAAAGATGAATACGATATAAAAGATGCCTTTTTCTTTAAAAATTTTAGTATAGATAAGAATAATAAATTTAATGAGGATGGTTCATGCACGGTTGTGAGTGTTGCTTTATTGTTGTCATACTATGATACATTCTTTAATGATAATATAGTTCCAGACAAAATAGAATATAATGGTAAAACCTATTTAACAACTAATGATGTAGCTCAAAATGTTTTAAAAAATAGTGATTCTATTTATACTGATTCATTTTATCTTGACCAATGGACTGCAACAAATTTCATAATTAATGGTGAATGTGAATTGAATAAGAATGGGAATCTTCCTGGTTCTATAAGTCCTGCTGGGCCAACTCGTGAATTTCATGATTATTTATTTGAAGTTGCAATAGATAAAAATTATTATTCAGAAACTTTTGGCATTTCAATTCTTTCTGCAAAAAATCTAATTAATAATTATTTCTCTGAAAATTCAGTAGAGGGGATTTCTGCAGCTGTTAATATTAATGATTCCAATATTATAGATTGTTTAAATAATGATATTCCTGTGATTTTAGGTATGGGAGGCTATGATTACTACATTCATTGTAATGATCCTTCTAATCCAATAATCGGTTACAGAGCTTCTTTTGGTTCTTTTCATTCAGTAGTAGCTTATGGATATCAAATTACGTCAATTGGTACTTTTTATCATATTAATATGGGATGGCCTAATATTAATATTGGTACAGGAGAAAATTCTTATACATTGTATAGAAGTGATACGTATATTTCTCCCGTATTAATGGGAAACCATGCGTATATTGATGTGGCTGATATGGAACATGTCTGCAGTGAACATTATAAAATTTATGACAAAAATTCAGGCATTAGTATATCTATATGTCCATGTACAATGGTTGGCGATAATATAAAATATATAGAATGTGATGTTAATTTGGACTATGTTGATATAAATAACGATACAATTTCGGATCTAAGTTTTAACCATTTATTTGATGTTTATGAGATTTACGATGAAAATCAACATATAAAAAAATGTAGACTTTTTGAATATTGTGGAAAATCAGAATTTGAAAATCATAATTATGTTCTTATTGGAAGTTCTAACGATTTTTATCATTACATAAAATGCAGAGACTGCGGATATACAAAATATGAATCGCACTTAGATTCTGATATTGAAATGTATAATTCCGAACAGCACTCAAGGTATTGTAGTTATTGTTTAGAGTATTACGATTCAGCTGAACATCTTTTCCATTATACAGGAAATGATGAATCTCATGAAGGTATTTGTAGAGATTGTGATTACGTTCAAGAATATGATACACATAATATTACTATTAACTATTATTATGAAAATAGCCATGTATATTTATGTGATTGTGGTTATGAAAGGTATGAATCTCATACTTTTGATGAAGATTTAATATGTACATTATGTGGTTATGAACATTTATCGCATACGTATAGTTATTCTAAATATTCTGGTTCACAACATATAAAATATTGTTTGTGTGGAGAAGAAATCTATGAGTCTCATTCTTTTAATATAGGATTACTTGGAAATATTTGTAAACACTGTGGTTATTTTACTAAAGACTTAGTAACTATAGATAGTATTATAAATGATAAAGAATATGACGCTAATGGTGTTCTATATTTAGATAATATGGATAAGGAGGATGATGAAAATGATAAATAAAAAATATTTAGAAATTTTTATAATTGTCCTTTTATTATTATTTACAACTAGTTGTATTGGACATGAGCCTTCACATGATGAATTTATAGTTGGTGAATCGGATAGTCTTGATCAATTAGATGAAGCTTTAAAAGAGAAAAAAGAATTTTATATTGAAAAATACGATATAGAAAATAAAGACATGGTTGGTAATTTTTTAATTTCAAATTATCAGCATCCAAATATTGAGGATTTTTCAGTCTCTGCAATGTCATTTTTTACATATAATTATGAAGAGCCTATTGAACTTTGTTCGTTTGCTGATGATAAAAAGTTTTCTAACTACTATGATCTTGGATATTTGGAGTCTAAATTTAAAATTTATTTTAGAGATATTGGTTTAGAAGAAGAATATTTTTGTCTATGGGTAACTCAAAGATGTAAAAATTTTAATTCTTCAGTTTTTATTGATGAAAAATTAATTGAGAGAAAGCTTTCTCTAAGTGTAGAAAGTTTGGGTGATCGTGAAGTGTTTAATTTATATTCTAATGATTTAGACATTGAAAGGTTAAAATTGAAAAAACTACTAAGAAATCTAAAATTTACTATTGAAGAGTATTACACGCATTATGATGAAAGAAGCTTAATTAGATCGACAAGTATTGTTATAGAGCATGTGTATCCTGATAAAGTTCATAATGTGATGGCGTCGTTTTATCAAGTAGAAGACTTATTATATTTGGTTTCGAATGAATATACACAAAATGAAAGATTTGTTGAATTTGATTTGCAGTTTAGAGCTTTTTTAGAAGAATATATATATACTTATGAAAAATTTGAAGTGCGTGCTTAATTAAAGAATTGCCTTGTATTTGATAAAAATAAGATATTTTGATATAACATATATATTAAAAGAACTTACTATGGTTTTATAGAAAAACTATGGTGGAAAAAGAGTAAAGCATCAGAAAAGGAATTCATCCTTAATATAATAAAGTAACTGTTGTTTGCGTATCATGTGGTAATACATTTGAATCATAATCAGCTAAGAAAGAAGTGCGTGTTGATACATGTTCTAAATGTCATCCATTCTATACTGGTGAACAAAAGTTTGCTCAACCTGTTGGTCCTGTTGATAGATTCAACAAATGTGTTGCTGCAGCTCAAGCTAAAAAAAGAAGGAAAATAATAGAAGAAGAAACTCACACTTTGTGTGGGTTTTTAATTTTAAAATATTTACTTTTTCATAATATTAAAAAGAACTGTTTTAATGAATCATAACATTATTTATTATAAAAGAAACTTAATTTTCTGCATATTATTACTTTTATTATGATGCTTGTATTTTCCACTTTTTTTTATTTATAATGTAAGTTCATATTTTTAATAAATATTTAAAAATGGTTTTTAGTTATTTTCTTATAAACTATTTACTTTTATATTTATAAATGATATAATATTTAAAAAGAGGTGTTTTTAATGAACCATAATGTCATTTATTATAAAAGAAATCTTATATTTAGTATTGCTATGACACTACTTATATTGCTATTATTTTCACCATTATTAGTCTTAATTTTTACTGAAGATGGAGATAAAGAATATATTGGATTATATATTGTACTTGTTCTTGGTCCTTTTTTGTGTATGACAATTTATTATTTGTATAAATATTGTTATTATAAAAAAGTAGAACTTAAATATATTCAAGAAGTTAAATTAGAAAAACTTACTCCAGGATTTAATTACTGCAGTAGCTTTGTAATTAATATGAATATTAATGGAGAGATGAAAAAAGTAGAGACTCTTGCGATATATCGAAGTGGATGGAATGCTCTTTTACATTTTCAAGTTGATGAATATGTCGGAGAAACTGTAAAAGTAGGGTATGATGAGATAAATGAAGTTTGTGTAATTATTGAAAAGATATCTAATAACGATTTTTGTGGAGAATAATATGAATCATAATGCAATTTATTATAAATCGCAAGTGAGATTAACAGCAATTAGTGGTATTGTATTAGCAGTAAGTCTTTTAGCAATGCTTGGATGTGTTTATAGTGAGGGAATGGAATTATGGATTTTCTGGATTTGTTTTTTTGCTATACAATGTCCATTTATTATTATATTTATTTATGCTTTTGTTAAATATAATTATTATAAAAATGTTAATTTAAAATATATTCAAGAGGTTAAAATTGAAAAAACTCATTCTAATGGTGTGTCTTATGCTAGTGGTTTAGTGGTTAATTTTATAATAAATGAAGAAATTCAAACTTTTAATACGATTAGTATTTATGGTGGTTATTGTATAAATAAAGAAACTCTATTAGATAATGTAATAGGAGAAACAGTAATTGCAGGACTTGATGAAAAAAATCAAGTTGCTGTTATTATTAAAAAGTTATAAAACGTATCAGTTAAATGATACGTTTGTTTTTATATGTCAATAGGTTGTAAAATTTGAGAAAAAATTGTATAATATAGGTGAGATTATTCTCCCCCTAAAAATTATTAATAAGAAAAGGAAGAAAAAAATGAAAAAGTTATTTGCTATTTTAGTTTTAGCTATTTGTGCAATTTCTGTTGCTTCTTGTACATTCGGTACTCCTGGTGCTGCAAGTATTGAAGATGTAATGGAAGATTTCTTCTGTGAAGTTGATTTTGAAAATGTTACTTCAAATTTAGATTTTGCAGAAAAGGTTAATGGTGTTAATATTTCTTATGAGTCTTCTAAACCTGAAGTTATTTCTAATGAAGGTGTTGTTGTAAGACAAAAAGAAGAACAAGTAGTACAAGTTACTGTTAAGTTTGAACTTAATGGTGCAACTGGCTTAAGAGTATATGAATTTGTTGTTCCTGCAAAAGGACCTGATGCTTTAAAAGAAGTTAAGGAATTCTCTGAAGGACAAGAAGTTTATGTTAAAGGTGTTGTTGCATTTGTAGTATATGGTACTACAAAGAATATTCCAGTTGGGTTCTACTTATACGATGATGCTGATGCAATTTATGTATATTCATCTGAATTTGCTAAAGTTGTTGAAGCAGGTGATGAAGTAGAAATTGAAGGATACTTTACTAAATATATTGATGAAGCAAGTTTATCATCTGCTCAATATGCAGGTTATACTGGTGCAAGACAAATTGTTCCATCTTCTTGTGAAGTTTTAAGTAAAGGTAATGAAATTAATACTGAATTTGTAGAAAGTACTTCTATTGCTGCTTTATGTCAAATCCCTGTATCTGAAAATATTACAGCTAATGTATATAAAGTAGTTGCAAGAATCAATAGAAGCCAAGGTAATGGATTTATAAATTACTATTTCAATGATTTAAATGGTGTTGATAGTTATTATGCATATACAACTGCTAATGGTGCTGATTTAGAATGGTTAAATGAGTATGATGGTGAAGTTAGAGAATGTATTATTGCTGTTCAAAACTGTAAACTATCTGCAAGTGGTAACTTCTGGAGAATTGTTCCTCTTCAAATCTTAGATGAAGTTGAAGTAAGTGATGAAACATATGCATTATATGCGCTAGATAGACTTGAAAAACAGTTTGCTGATAGTTATAATGCAGTATGTGATTTTGATGTTGTAGCAACTGATAAAATCTTAGAAGGTTCTAAAGTTACTTATGAAGCAAAATCTGAAGGAGTTACAATTAAAGAAGTTGAAAATGGGTATAATGTTGCTCTTAACTTTAATGAAGAAAAAGTTGTTTTAAGTGTAGTTATTAGTGTTGAATATAAAGGTGTTAATTACAGCCGTGAAGTTTCATTTGAATGTGCTGTTGAAAGACCTTCATTTGATACTATTTCAATTGAAGAAGCAAGAACTGTTGCAACAGGTGAGAAAGCTTTAATTGCTGGTTATATCGTTGGATTCTTATATATGAAAGGTGGATCAACTCCAGCTGGATTTGAATTAATCGATGAAACATCATCAATTGCAGTATTTATTTCTACTGCTGTAGATGCTGAAACTGATATTAATAAATTACAAAAAGGTGAATATGTTGTAGTTGAAGGCTATGGTGATTTATATCAACCTAGAGAAGATTACAACCATACTGGTTCTATTCGTTTAAATAATGCAGAAGTATTATATCATGACTGGGTTGCTCATGAAATTCCAAGTGAATGGATTGAAGAAATGTCAATGAAAGACTTAGTGACTAATCCATCTGATAATAATATTTCTAATAAAGTTTATAAAACAACAATGTATGTTGAAAAATCAAGTGGAAGTTACGTTAATTACTATGTTCATGCATTAGAAGATCCATCATTAAGTATGATCGTTTATTCTCAAAACTCTAATAGTACTGGTCCTGCTGAATATGCATGGTTATCTGAATATGCTGGTAAATGTGTTGAAGCTTACGTAACACTTCGTATTGGTGCTAAATCAAGTGGTAAGTTCATTTGGAAAGCTGGTGTATTAGAAGTATTACAAGTTGTTCCTACTCCTGATCATTTAGTTGCTGGATTTGCAAAAGAAGATTTAGTTGGAAAATTTGCTGCTGAATATCCAAGTGCTGCAAAAGTTACTTATGATGTTCCATCTGGTGCAACTTTAACTGTAAAAGAAGTAAGTTCTAATCAAGTTACTGCAAAAGTTGAAAATGGTGTATTAACTGTTGATGTTAAAGAGCCTACTACTACTGAAACTGTTAAATTAGTTCTTAACTTTAAACTTGGTGAATACAATGAAGATATTACTGTTTCATTTGATGTAGTTAAAGCTTCTGTTATTGCATTAAACGATTTTAGAGCTCAAGCTGCTAAGAATGGTCCTACTGTTATTGTAGAAGGTGTTGTTTGTGGATTAGTTAAATCAAGTGGTGCTTCTAAGTGGACATTCTATGTAACTGATGGTACTGCAACTATTCTTTCTTACTGTCAAGCAGCTGTTCAAGTTGGTGATAAAGTTAGAATTCAAGGTAATATTGATATTTATTATGGTTTACCTCAAATCTCTAAAGGTACTGTAGAAGTTTTATCAAGTGGTAATGTTATTCCACAAGATTCATTTAAAGTTAATGCAACACTTGCTGATGTTGCTTCTGATGCAAAAGCTGGTGAAGCTGCTAAGAATGGTGGTTTAGTTTACACTAATGTTGTTGGTACTTTAAATATTACTACATCTGGTGAAAAAGTATCTATCACTTCTGGTGATACTGAAGTTGTAATGTATAACTATACTAATGCTAAATTCTATGCTGAAAACTATCAACCATTAGAAGCATTAGCTGGTAAAGAAGTTAAAGTTACTTTAGTTTCTTATAACTGGTATCAAACTCAATATACTTATATTATTACAAGTTGTGAAGCAATCTAATAATTAAAAGATAAACTCTAATTTTGAGTTTATCTTTTTTTTGGATAATTTGTAAATTTTAAATATATTTTTTTTATTTGTGGTATAATAAAGATAGTTAAATAAAAAATATATTAAGGAGAATACTGTGATTAAATTTCAAGATATAAAAGAAAATAAAGAAATTAATACATATATTGAATCTGCAGATACTTATCTTGCAAATATAGGTTATACTGAACATTCTTTTAAACATGTTTTAAGATGTGCAGCAGTAGTAGAAGAAATTTTAGAATCATTAGGATATGATGAAAGAACTATTGAACTAGGTAAAATTGCAGCTTATATGCATGATATTGGTAATGTTGTAAATCGTGCAGGTCACGCAAGAAGTGGGGCTTTAATGGCATATCATATTTTAGAAAAACTAGGAATGGAAACTTCTGAAATTGCGTTAATTGTTTCTGCAATTGGTAATCATGATGAATCATCAGCATACCCCGTTAGTGTTATTTCTTCTGCTTTAATTATTGCAGATAAAACTGATGTGAGAAGAAGTAGAGTTAGAAAAGAAATGAAAGAGTTTGATATTCATAATCGTGTTAATTATGCTGCAATTAAGAGTAGAGTTATAGTTAATAAAGAAGAAAAGATTTTAAAGTTAAATCTAGTAATTGATACAACTATTTGTTCAATTATGGAGTATTTTGAAATCTTTTTATCACGTATGAAATTATGTGAAAAAGCAGCTTCATTTTTTGGGTTAATGTTTAAGTTAGTAATAAATGATCAAGAATTAATTTAGAGTTAATAATTAAATTATATAATAAATCATAAGTTTAGCACTTATGATTTTTTTAAAATCTTTAAAACTTGATTTATTGTATTAAATATAGTATAATAAATAGATAAAGAGTATTATTATCAAAGGGGCTTTTTTATGAGAATAAATGACTTAAAAGCAAAGATATTAACTAAACCAATTCCAAGGACTGTTGCGTTTATTTTAGACGGTAATGGGAGATGGGCTAAAAAAAGGGGAATGCCAAGAACGTATGGTCACGCAAAAGGAATTGAAGCATTAGTTAAGATTTCTGAAGCTTGTCGTGAAATTGGAATTAAAAGTGCTTTAGTTTATGCTTTTTCAACTGAAAATTGGTCTAGACCTAGTGATGAAGTTGAGTTTTTAATGAAGGCATTAATTGAAAATTTAGGTAAATATAAAGACCGTTTACTTAAAAATAAAACTAGAGTAGTAATACTTGGTGAAAGATCAAATTTACCTGTAAACATTCTTACTGCAATAAAGGAAGTTGAAAATTTAACCAAAGATTTTACAAGTTATACACTTGGAATATGCTTTAATTATGGTGGTAGACAAGAAATTGTCCACGCAACAAAAGAAATTTGTAAAAAAGTATTAGAAGGTAAAATGTCTATTGATGATATTAATGTAGATACTTTTGAACAAAATCTATATACTTATGGTATAGATCCAATTGATTTAATGGTTAGAACTAGTGGTGAAGAAAGATTAAGTAATTTTTTACCTTGGCAACTTGCTTATAGTGAATTTATTTTTACTAAGTGTTATTGGCCCGATTTTAATAAAAAAGAATTATATGAATGTATAGATGAATTCCAAAGTCGAAATCGAAGATTTGGAGGATTGGAGAATAAAAATGTTAAATAAGACAAGAGTTGTTACTGCGGTAATAATGTTAATTGTTTTAATTCCATTCATTTTCTTAGGTGGTTATTTCATTTATGGGTTATGTGGCATATTAGGGTTTATTGGAACTTATGAACTTGTAAAAATGCATAATGATAAAAATAATTTACCTAAAATCTTAAATTATATCGTTCCATTATTATCAGTAGCAATTGTACTTGTTGTGATGATGGCTGATTTAGTTTTAAAAATTGATGGATTTAAATTTATTATTTTTAGTATTCTATTAATTAGTGTTGTACTATTAATATCTTCACTTGTATATAGTGAATTAAAAGTAAGTGATGCTTTTTATTATATTGGTTCTATTCTTTATGGTGGTGCTAGTTTTGGTGTTGTTGCTGCAATAAGAAATATTGAAGTATTTTCAATTCAAGAATTAGTACTAGGAAGTTTAGATGTTAATTTAAGCGGTTTATGTATTTTCTTATACGTTTATTTAACAACTGTACTTACTGATGTTGGTGCTTATTCTATTGGGTGTAGAATTGGTAAACATAAGCTTATTCCAAGTGTTTCACCTAACAAAAGTGTAGAAGGAGCAATCGGAGGAAGTATTTGTGGAACTTTAGTTGGTACTTTAATTTTAATTTTAGCAGAATTGTTAGTTGGGTTTAATTTATTTGGGATTGATAATCTATTCTTAAATATTATAGTTACATTAGTTATATCGTTAATGTTAACAGTAATAAGTCAACTTGGAGATTTAGTGGCTTCAAAATTAAAACGTGAATATGGTATTAAAGACTATGGTAATTTGTTCCCAGGTCATGGGGGTGTGATGGACCGTTTTGATAGTGTAATTTTTACTTGTGCAGTATTCTTTATTGTTCTTACTTTATTAGGAGTTGTTTTATGATAGAATTATGTTTACTTGGTGCTACTGGTTCAATTGGTAGTCAAGTGCTTGATTTAATTAGAGAAAAAAGAGATGTATATAGACTTGCAGCATTTAGTTTTGGGCATAATATAAACAAAGCTTTAGAGATTGTTGAAGAATTTGAACCTGATTTAGTGTGTGCAGTAGAAGAATTAGATGCAAATAGAATCAAAAGTGAATTTCCTAAGGTTGATGTTGCATTTGGTAATAAAGGATTACAACAAGTTGCGACACATAATTGTTTATGTCCTAAGGTTATTAATGCATTAGTTGGTTCTGTAGGTCTTACTCCTACACTTAGTGCTATAGAAGTTGGTAGAGATGTTTATTTAGCTAACAAGGAAACACTAGTAATTGGTGGTGAAATTGTAATGGCTAAAGCTAAAGAATTTGGAGTTAAGATTATTCCAATTGATAGTGAACATAGCGCTATTTTTCAACTTTTAAATGGTAATGATATTGAAGATGTCAACCGTATTATAATTACTGCATCAGGTGGTTCATTTAGAGATTTACCTAGGGAAGACCTTATAAAAGTTACTAAAGAGGATGCGTTAAATCATCCAAATTGGGAAATGGGTGCTAAAATCACTATTGATTCTGCAACAATGATGAATAAAGGCTTTGAACTTATCGAAGCACATTATTTGTTTAATCTACCAATGAGTAAAATATCATATATTTTACATCGTGAAAGTATTATTCATTCATTAGTTGAATTTAATGATGGAAGTATGTTTGCTCAAATGGCAACAAGTGATATGCGTCTTCCTATTAAGTATGCACTTGAATATCCAAGTCATTCATATACAGAAATGGTAGAAAAATTAGATTTGGTTAAAGTAGGATGTCTTCATTTTGAAGAATTATCTTTAGAAAGATATCCAATGCTAGGGTATGCAATTGAAGCTATTAATAAAGGTAGTGTTTATCCTACGATTTTAAATGCAGCAAATGAAGTTGCTGTAGGGCTATTCTTAGAAGAAAAGATTAGTTTTTTAGATATTGAAAAGATTGTTAAAGAAGCACTTAATAATCCTATTTTTGATAAATTTGCATTAGGGGATTTAACTATTCCTAAGATTATGAGTGTTGATGAACTTGTAAGAATTCAAATTCTTACTAAGTATAGATAGAAAGGATTAATAAAATGAATTGGTTAGAAATTTTATATGGGGCATTAGGAATCTTAGTATTTATTTTTGTACTAGGTTTAATTGTCTTAATTCATGAAGGTGGGCATTTCTTAGTTGCAAAAAAATCAGGAATCTTATGTCATGAATTTTCAATTGGTATGGGCCCTCTTATTTGGCAAAAGAAAAAAGGAGAAACAATGTTCTCTATTCGTGCTATTCCATTTGGTGGGTATGTTGCGATGGCTGGAGAAGAAGTTGAGTTTGATGCATTAAAAGATGTTAAGAATGTAAAAGTTATTTTAGAAAATAATCGTGTTGTTAAACTTATTGTTAATTTAGACAATCCAAAATATGAAAGTTTACCTGTATATAAATTAGTTTCTTATGATTTATCTGGAACTTTGGATGCAAATGAAGATGAATTATTTGTTGAATTAGAAGATGAAAATGGTAAAATCGAAAGATTCGTTGTTGATAGATGTGCAATGATGAATTTAACTAAGAAAGAAGAAATGCAAATTGCTCCTAAAAATCGTACATTTGCATATAAACCTTTCTGGAATCGTTTCTTTAGTGTATTAGCTGGTCCATTAATGAACTTTGTTCTTGCAGTAATTGTTTTCTTTATTATGGGTGTTTGTTTTGGATATGCAGATACATCTTCAACTAAAGTAGCAGAAGTTTCAGGTCCTGCAATGTCTGCTGGAATTGAAAATGGTGATAAAATTTATTCTATTAATGGTGAAGTATTAAGTGACTGGAATGATTTATCAGATGCTTTAGCTGTTGTTTCAAAAGGTGAAGGAATTTCTAGAGAAGGTTTAATTGAAGTTGCTTACTTAGACGAATCTAATAATAATGAATTAGTTAAAGTTCTAATTGAACCTCAAGTATTTATTTATTCAATTGAAATGGTTCTTAAATATGATAAAGAATCACCAGATAATAAAGTAATAGTTGGTGACTATGGAGCTCAAATGAGTGAAACTAAGGCTGGAAAAGCAGGCCTTTTACCAGGTGATGAAATTATTAAAATTTCATTTATTGATCCTGTCAGCAAATTAGTTGTAGAAGCTGAAATTAATGGTATTGACCAAATTTTAAATTGTTTTACTAGCTTTACTGATGCTAGAACTGTTACTATTTATGTTAATAGAACTAAAGAAGATGGTACAGTTGAAACTCTAAATTTTGATGTTGATACATATTCTTTAGATATGCTTGGAACTAATAATATTCCTCAAACTAAAGTTGTTATGGGAGTATCAACAGGTTCATCTAGAAGCTTTGTAAAATCGCTTTATATGCCTTGGGTTCAAACTGGTGAAGCATCAATTCAAATTTTTAAAACTCTTGGATTATTCTTTAAAAAAGGTTCTGGTGTTAAACTTACTGACCTTTCAGGTCCAGTTGGTATTTTAAATTTATTTACACAACTTGTAAAAGGTGAAGATTCATTCTATCAAATATTATATTGGACAGGATTATTATCTGTTAATATTGGTTTAATTAATCTTTTACCTCTTCCTGCACTTGATGGTGGTAGACTTGCATTCTTAGCATATGAAGGTGTGACTAAGAAAAAACCTACACCTAAAGTAGAAAATACTATTCACAATATTGGATTTATTTTATTAATGGGATTATTTGTTGTTATCTTAATCTCAGATTTAATTAAATGTTTCTAAAATAATTTTATCCTCCACTTGATATGTAGTATAAGTGGGGGATAATTTTTTTATTCATAAGGAAAGTTCATATTTTTAATAAATATTTTAAAAACTATTGATTTTTTAAACTTAAAATGGTATAATTATATTGTAAGAAATTTGAGGTTAAAGGTTATTATTTACTCTAAAGAAGTAATAATCATATTGAAATTCTT
>JAGBDV010000005.1 GCA_017937305.1 Bacilli bacterium | reverse complement strand
CCGACAGAACTGATATAATATCATTCTTGAGGAATATAGGTCAAACAGTACCAATAAGACAAAAAATCAAGTTATAAAACTTGATTTAATGCTTCTTATAAAACAAGAGCGGAAGCTCTTAGATGATTTTTTTAAAAAAAATCATTTTGTTACTAAATGTTAAGTAAAATCAATGTAAATATGTTATAATATATAAAAGAGAAAAAACCTTAGATGAATTAATATAAGGAGTTTATCAATGGCAAATGTAGATTATGAACAAAAATTAAATTCGAAACCTTATCGTTTTTTTGATCAGGTTTATCGATTACTAGTGCTTAATGTTTTAACAATTGTACTAGGGATTACAGTTATTGGACTTTTTCCTGCGTTTGTTGCGACTACTGCAACACTAAAGCAAGGTAATCAAATGAATGTATTTAAACAGTTTTTTAAAAACTTTTTACATTATTTTAAAAAGTCATTTTTTGTAGGACTAATACTATTAATTCTTTATTTAGTAGTATTATACGCATTTTATTTTTATGCAACTTCAGTTGTCGAAGATCCTGCAGATTTTGATTGGACTTTATTATTTGTAAATGCTGGTTTTATTGTATGTGGTGTTGCGATAATCGTAATTACAATTTTATCGGTTCATTTACCTTTATTAATAGTTACATTTGAAAGTTTTACTGTTGGTGAAATATATAAAACAAGTCTTTATGTTACTTTTAGATATTTCTTAACAACACTAATTTTATTTGTTTTACAAGTATTAATTATTGGTACATTTATTTTCTGTATGTTTGATCCTAGAGTTCTTGCAATATGGTTATTAGTTGGTATAAGTCTACCAGTATTCTTACAAGTAAAAGTCACTGCGGCTATTTATTATAAATTTAGCCAAATAGATTTTGAAAAAATTATGCATCAAGTAGATGAGGAGGAAGAAGATGATGAATAAAGTTATTTTAGGAATTGAAAATATTGATAATTATAAGGAATTATTTAAAAATAAAAGAGTAGGACTTATTACAAATCCTACAGGTATTACTAGTGATTTTGAATCAAGTATTGATGTTTTAAGAAAAAAGACTAATTTAGTTGGTTTATTTTCACCAGAACATGGTGTTAGAGCAAGTATTCAAGCTGGTGTTCACCTTGATACTTATATTGATGAAGATACAGGAATTACTGTATATAGTTTATATGGAAAAAATAAAAAACCTAGTAAAGAAGTATTAGATAATGTTGATATCTTGTCTATTGATATTCAAGATAATGGTTCAAGATATTATACATTTATTTATACTATGGCTTACGCGATGATGGCATGTGCTGAACATGATAAAGAGTTTGTTGTTTTTGATAGACCTAATCCAATTAACTGTGAAGTTGTTGAAGGGAATCATTTAGATGTTGAAAAATATCGTTCATTTGTTGGGTATTATGATATGCCTCAACGTCATGGTTTAACGATTGGAGAACTTGCATTATTATTTAATACTGAATATGGTATTAATTGTAAACTTCATGTAATTCCTATGATTGGTTATGAAAGATGGATGGATTTTGAAGATACTGGTCTTCCTTGGATTATACCTACTCCTAACATTCCTACAATTAACACATGTTATGTTTATAATGCTACTTGTATTTTTGAAGGAACAAATGTTGCAGAAGGTAGAGGAACAACTACACCATTTGAACTTGTTGGTGCTCCTTGGATGAAAGCTGAAACTCTTGCAAAAGAACTTAATAGTTATAATTTAGAAGGTGTTGTATTTAGACCTCAGTGGTTTACTCCAACATTCTCTAAATATAAAGATGAATTATGTGGTGGAGTATTCTTACATATAACTGATCGTAAAAAGTTTAGTGCTTTAAAAACAAGTTGGACAATGCTATATCATATAAGAACAACATATAGTGAACACTTTAAGATTAATAAACCATATGTTGAAGGAAGACCTACATTATTCCATTTTGAAGCAGGTCATGATACTATTATTGATAATAGTGTAACACTTGATGAACAATTTAAATTATTAGAAGAAGCTACTAATGATTTTATTAAAATAAGAGAAAAATATTTATTATATTAGAAAGTGGTGATTACATGATTGATACTGGTGTAAGTGTATATGCAGGACTTAGTGACTATTCCAAAGAAGAAAATATTAAATATTTACATCTTGCAAAACAGTTAGGTTGCACACATGTATTTAGTTCTGCTCATATTAATGAAGCTAAGACATCACAAGAGGAATTACAAAGTATCATTGATGAATGTAATAAATTAGGCCTTAAATTAAGTTTAGATGTATCTAAGCCGATAATGAGTAAATTAAGAGAATTTGATGGCTTATTTGCGCTTAGACTTGATTATGGGTTTACTGATGAAGAAATTATTCATTTAAGTAATACTGCATCATATTATGTTGAACTTAATGCATCAACATTATCATATGAACACATTAAAAGTTTAATTGATAATGGTATTAATACAACACGTACAAGATTTACTTTTAATTTTTATCCTAAGTTATATACAGGTCATGATATTATTGATGTATATAATAAGACTAAAATTTGTAATGAAGTTGGAATATACGTGGGTGCATTTATTCCTTCACATATTGGTTTTAGACCTCCAATGTATGAAGGATTACCAACTGTAGAAGCTCATCGTAAGATGTGCTTAGATGTAGCGATTGAAGAATTAAAAGCTTGTGGTATTAATGGGATATATTTTGGAGATGCTTATGCAAGCACTGAAGAAATTAGTATCTTAAATATGCATAATTGTGAGGAAATACTACTAAAATTAAGACTAATTGATTCAAATGATAATTATGATTATTTATTCGATAAATCATTTAAAATTAGACCTGATCTAAATAATTATATATTAAGAGTCTCATCTTTAAGAAGTAGTGAAGAAATTTTAAGTTTTAATACAGTTGACAGAAAAAGATATGATGTTACCTTAGATAATTCAAAATTTAAGCGATATGTGGGTGAAATCAACATTGTATTACAAGATTTGCCAAAAGATGAAAGAGTTAATGTAATTGGTAGTCTTGCTGCGACAGATGTAATTATCAATCATATAAAAGAAGGTAAAAGATTTAAATTTATAAAATAAGAAAGAAGGGGTGAATTCATGCTAGCAATAGGTATTATGAGTGGTACATCATTAGATGGTGTAGATGCTTGTTTAGTTGATATAAAAAAAGGTAAGAATAGTAAGTTTAATATTGTTCATTTTACTTACGTGCCTTATGAAAAAGAATTAAAACAAAGAATATTAAATGTTTCCTCAAACAAACCTTGTAATATTCAAACAATATGTAGTTTAAATGTTGAGATTAGTAAAGCTTATGTTAAAGCTGTTAAAAAATTATTAAAAGATTCTAAAGTTAAATCTTCTGAGATAGAGTTTATTGCGATGCATGGACAAACTGTATGGCATAATCCTGATGGTAAAGATAATTATGAATCTTCAACTTTACAACTTGGGGATCCTAGCGTTTTAGCAGCTGCATTTGATGTGAAAGTTATTAGTAACTTTAGAACAATGGATATGGCTTGTGGAGGAAGTGGAGCACCTTTAGTTCCTTTTGCAAACTATGTTTTATATTCAAATAAAAAAGAAAGTATTGCACTTCAAAATATTGGTGGCATTTCTAATGTTACTTATCTTAAAAAAGCTGGTGAATTAAAAGATGTTATTGCATTTGACACTGGTCCCGGTAATATTTTAATTGATGCTGCAATGCGTAGACTATTTAGAAAAGATTTTGATGATTGTGGTAAAATCGCAAAACGTGGTCATGTTGTTGATGAAGTTTTACAAGAACTTATGAATGAGCCATATTTACATCAAAAAGCTCCAAAAAGTACTGGTCGTGAAAAATATAGTGAAGCTTACCTTTCAGAAATAATTATTAAAGTAAGAGGTTTAGGTGGATCTGATAGTGATATTATTGCAACACTTGCTGCTTATACTGCAGATTGCATTATTTTCTCTTATGAAAAATTCTTACCACATATTGATAGAGTTATTGTATCAGGTGGTGGGGTATTTAATGAATTTATTATGGAACGTTTATTGCAAAAACTTCCATGTAAAGTAGAAAAAGAAAATAATTATGAAGCATTAGAAGCATTAAGCTTTGCAATTTTAGGATATTATACATTAAAAGGAATACCTACAAATGTTCCTAAAGTTACAGGTGCTTCTCGTAAGTGTATTTTAGGAAATATTACTAATCCTTTAATTAGAGGTGAAATTTAATGGCAGTTGATTTAAAAAAGATTTCTACGGAATCAAGAAATCAAAATACTTTAGATATTGATATCGTACCTACATTAGATATTCTAAAGAAAATAAATAATGAAGATAAAACTATTGCTATTGCTGTTGAAATTGCATTACCGAGTATTGCAGAAGTTGTTGATAAAGTTTATGATGCTTTTATCAAAGGTGGAAGATTAATATATATGGGTGCAGGTACAAGTGGTAGAATTGGTATTTTGGATGCTGTAGAATGTCCTCCTACATATGGTGTTGATTATAATATGGTTCAATGCTTAATGGCTGGCGGAGAAAAAGCTTTTATTAAAGCTGTAGAAGGTGCTGAAGATTCATTTACCCAAGGTAAAGTTGATTTAGAAAATATTAATCTATCTAAAAATGATATAGTAATTGGTATTGCTGCAAGTGGAAGAACACCTTATGTTATTGGTGGATTAAACTATGCAAATGAAGTTGGTGCAATTACTTCATGCATCACAACAAGTGCAAATTCAATTATTGAGTCTATTGTAAAGTATCCAATTGTTGCAGTAACTGGTCCTGAACCAATTACAGGTTCTACAAGAATGAAATCAGGTACAGCACAAAAAATGATTTGTAATATGATTTCAACTGCATCAATGGTTAAAATGGGAAAAGTATATGAAAATCTAATGATAGATGTAAAAGCTACTAATGAAAAATTAGTATCTAGAAGCTTGAATATTATTTGTACCATTTTAGAATGTAGTGTTACTGAAGCAAAAGAACTTTTAGATAAATATCATACTGTTAAAAAAGTAATTTTTGCAAGTTTCACTAATGAAACAGATAATAGTGTTATTGATGAATGTTTAAATAAAGAACATGGTAATATTAGAAAAGCTATTAAATTTTATAAGGAGAATAAATAATGAAAGTTAGCTATAATGAATTAAATGTTAATGGATATATTATTAGAGGGTTATTTTCAACTCCTGATGATGGAAAGTTTAAAACTATTTGTGTATTTTTACATGGATATACAGGCCATAAAAATGAAACTAGTTTCTTATTTAAACAACTTTCTGCAAGATTTGTAGAAAATAAAATTGCAACACTAAGATATGATTATTATGGTAGTGGAGATTCTGATGGAGAGTTTTCAGATCAAACATTTACTACTGCAAGAAATGATGCAAAAGCCGCTATTGATGAAGGTGTAAGATTAAATGGTGGTAAAAAAATAATTGTATGTGGTTTCTCTATGGGTGGTGCTGTTGCTGCAAGAATGAGCATTGAAAAATCTGAATATATTGAAAAATTAGTTTTAATTTCTCCTGCAGGCTGTATGTTAAATATTTTAACAACTACATTTAGAACAAAACCAATCGCTGAAAATGATTGTATTGATTTAGGTGGTTATTATGTTTCTAAAGCATTCCTTGATAGTTTAATGGGGGTTGAATTCTATGAAGGATTAGAAAAATTTGATAAACCTGTTTTAATTGTTCAAGGTGCTGAAGATATTTCTGTTAGACCTGAAGTGAGTAAGAAATACACTGAGTATTATAAAGACTGTCAATATGAACTAATTCCTGGTGCTGGACATGGATATAACAGTGTTCCACTTCGTAGACTTATTCAAGGAATTATTTTAGACTTTTTAAAAAAATAAAAAAATTGTATAGAGAGTATTCTCTATACAATTATTTTTTTCTTCCAACACCAAGTTTTCTTTTAACTTTTGCAACCATTTTATTTGCAAAGTAGTTGGCTTTTTCTGCACCTTTATCTAATACTTCATCTAAATATTTATTAT
Organism: Bacilli bacterium; assembly: GCA_017937305.1. Classification (GTDB taxonomy): domain Bacteria; phylum Bacillota_I; class Bacilli_A; order ML615J-28; family CAG-313; genus UBA1737. Next base: position 39,873 of record JAGBDV010000005.1, on the reverse strand, counting down.
TATTAATAATTTCTTTATATTTAGTTTGAATAGGAAGAAGTACATCGACAACAGCATCTCCTACAAGTTTTTTAAATTCACCATAGTTTAAGCTTTCAACTTCTTTTACTGCATCATCAATAGAAATATTCTTACAACATGAATAAATAGTTAATAGATTACTAATACCAGGTTTATTTTCTGGATCATATTTAATAACTCCATCACAATCAGTTACTGCACTTGCAATTTTCTTTCTGATAATGTTAGGTTCATCTAGAATAAAGATAGAAGCTTTTTCAATACTATCAGATTTACTCATTTTTTTAGTAGGTTCTTGTAGTGACATAATTTTAGCACCTGTTTTTTGAATTAATGGTTCTGGTACTTTAAACGTCTCACTATATTTAGAGTTAAATCTTATTGCAAGATTTCTAGTAAGTTCTAAGTGTTGTTTTTGGTCTGCTCCTACTGGTACACAGTCAGCATTATAAAGAAGAATATCACCAGCCATTAAGACAGGATAAGTAAGTAAAGCTGTAGAAACCCCTTCTACTTGTTTTTGTTTTTTATCTTTAAATTGAGTCATTCTTTCAAGTTCACCAATATATGTAATTGTTTGTAAAAGATATGACATTTCTGCATGAGCAATTACTTCTGATTGAATAAATAATGTTGTAACATTTGGATCTAATCCACATGCAATATATAGTGCTGCAAGACTTTTAATACTATTTCTTAATTTTGCAGGTTCTTGTGGAACTGTTATTGCGTGTAAGTCTGCAATAAATACAAATAATTCTTTTTCTTCACCATTATTTTGTAAATCTACAAAGTTTTTAATTGCGCCTAAATAGTTACCCAAAGTTAAAGTTCCTGATGGTTGAACACCAGATACGATTGTTTTCATAATAACCTCCTTAAAATAAAAAAACTAGTTCCCCTAAGTATTAGGACGAACTAGTCGTGGTACCACCTAAAATTCAAAAGATAAATATCTTTCCTCATTATGAAATTAACGCTTATCTAACGGATATGCATTTCCTCATATCTTATCCAAGATCCATTCAATAAGAAAATGTCATACCTCGTTTCACTATCTAAGGCTCCCTAAATGAATTATTCTTATTTACTATTTCTCTTCATCTAATTTATTTATGTATAAAGTATATCAAAAAATATTAATTTCATCAAGAAAAATGAGTATAAAATATATTAATGTAGGAATTAATTGATTAACAAAAAATAATATAAAAATAATATTTTCTTATATTCTACAATAATATATATAAAATAATGAAAATTGACCTTGACTTTTTCATAAAAATGTGGTAAAATCTATTTAGCAATATATATAAGGTGGGAAACAAATGATACAAATTTATACAACTCCAAGTTGTGCTTCATGTCGTAAAGCAAAAAAATGGTTTGACCAATACAACATTCCATATTCTGAAAAGAATATTTTTAGTATTAAATTATCTAAAGATGATATTTACAGAATGCTTGCAAATAGTGAAAATGGTTTTGATGACATTATCTCTACAAGATCTAAAGTATTTAAAGAAAAGAAATTAGATCCAGATAGCATGAGTGTTGGTGCATTAATTGATTTCATTATTGAAAATCCTAGTGTGCTTAAGCGTCCAATCATCATTAATGAAAGTGAACTACAAGTTGGTTATAATAACGAAGATATTACAATCTTCTTACCTAAAGAACTTCGTCACAATGAAAATATCCTAAAAGCTACAAGACTTATGGATATGGAAGATGACTTTGAAGATGAAGAATAATAAAAAGGAAGCGTATGCTTCCTTTTATTTTTTATAGTGTTTTTCTTAACGCATCATATGCTCTTTTTAGTTTTACTTGACTCTTTTTATAGGCAATATTATAGTCTTTAATAATTTGAACAAATTCTAATTTTCCTGTATTACGATTAGAAACTTCATATTCTAGTTCATAATCAACAGTATTTACATATTCACAGCGGTCTAATGATAGTTTACCTTTTTTATATGGAATAGAAATACGGTAAGTTGCAAGATTCATAAAATTTAGAATTTTTTGTCCCTTGATAATATCATTTACTTCACCTGCTATTTTTTCATTATGAATAATTCCATTTTCTACTAAATCTTTGAATTCTTCTTCAGTTATTTCTTCATCAATTCTAATAAAGTTATACCCTTTTTTTCTTTCTAAAGTTAAAGTATATGTTTCACGGTGTTTAATTCTTAGTACAGCATCTGTAGCTTTAAGTGTGAAACGTTTTGTATCAAAATAGTAGTTAGTTTGTAAGTTACCAGGATGGTCTTTCACTGTTTCATAAATACGGTCGTATTCTGCTTTTGTTAAAAGTGTTTTGAATTCTGCTGTGATTTCCTTTGCCATAATATAAATCTCCTAAAACTATTATTTCTTTTTTTCAGTGATATTATACACAAAAAAAATTAAAATGCAAGTTTATTAATTACTTTTTTTATTTTTATTTAATTACACTCTAAAATTGTATAAATATGTTATAATAATATAGGTGATAAAATGATAGAAATGAATGAATTATTTAATTGGGATATATTCCTACAACCTTATGAACTAGCAGTAGAAGATTTTATTTTAAAAATGGAAGGTATTAAAAATCAATACCATAAAGCGAATCTTTATTGTCCGATTGAAATAGTATCTGGAAGAGTTAAAAGTCCTCAAAGTATTTTAGATAAAGCAAGAAGAATGAATGTACCAACAGCTTTAATTGATGAAAAAGTACATGATATTGGTGGAATAAGAATTACTTGTAAATATATTGATGATGTATATAAAGTTGCAGAACTTGTAAGAAATCGTAGGGATTTAGAGGTTTTAGAAGTAAGAGATTATATTAAGAATGTAAAACCTAGCGGATACAGAAGTTTTCATATTATCGCAAGATATATTGTTGAAACAATTAAAGGCGCAATTCCAGTACTGCTTGAATTTCAAATAAGAACTCACGCTATGCATTTTTGGGCAAGTATTGAACATTCTTTAAAATATAAATATCAAAAAAAGATTCCTGTAGAACTAAAAGAACGTTTAACTGCTGCAGGACATGCTGCTGAAAAACTAGATGAAGAAATGACTGCGATTAGAGCGACAATTGAAAAACTAGATTTAACATTTGGTGAAGATAAAAGTAAAGTTGCAGATCCATTAGAATCTGAAGTTACAATAAATCATAAGAAGTGGTAACATGATTGTAAGATTTAAAATTGAAGAAGAAGGATATCGTATTAAAAGATATCTAATTAAACAAGGAATTCCAGATCATGTGTTTAAAGAAATTAGAAGTGGAAATGGACAATATTTAGTAAACGATCAAATTGTTGATAATCATTTTTTACTTAGACCTGGTGATTTATTAGAAGTAGTTATGCCTGCAAGCGATCAAGGCGAAAATATTGTTTCAACACTTGGTGATTTTGAAATTGTATATGAAGATTCATACCTATTAATAATTAATAAGGAACCTAATGTTGCAACTATCCCTACAAAAGAACACTTTACTAATTCTTTAGCAAATTACGTAATGTCATATTATAAAAGAAATGGAATTTTAGCTAATATTCATTTTGTATCAAGACTTGATGCACCAACATCAGGACTTATTATGCTTGCAAAAACTTCTTATATGACAACACTACTTCAAAATACTGTTATTACTAAAAAGTATTTACTTGAAACATCAAATTTAGTAGCTCCACTTGATGGCATTATTGAACTTGGTATTGAAAAAGATCCAAATAGTGTTATAAAAAGATATACTACAACAGACTTTATTAATAGTAAAACAGTATATAAAACACTTTATCAAGAAAATAATCATTCATTTATTGAAGCGTTACTTTGTACTGGTAAAACTCATCAGCTTAGACTTCATTTCTTAAGTAAAAATGCTCCAATAGTTGGTGATATGTTATATGGTAAAGAAACTCTAGATGGCATATTACATCTTCATAGTTATTATTTAGAATTTGTTCATCCAATAACTAAAGAAAAATTATTATTTACAACTTATCCTTCTTGGTATAAGCATAATTAGTGTTAGATTTATTCTAACACTTTTTTTCATTTTTAATGATAGAATCAATTATTCCATAGCTAACTCCTTGTTCTGCATCCATATAAAAATCTCTTTCTGTATCTTGTTCAATTTTTGATAAAGGCTGTTTAGTATTTTTAGATAGTATTTCATTTAATTTCTTTTTAATTCTAATAATTTCTTCTGCAACAATCATGATGTCGGTTGCTTGACCTTTTGCACCTCCAAGTGGTTGATGAATCATGATTTTAGTGTTTTCTAAGGCATATCTTTTATCCCCACTAGATAATAAAAAAGCCCCCATACTTGCACAAAGACCCATCCCAATTGTAACTACTTTTGGTTTAATATATTTCATTGTATCATAGATAGATAATCCTGCTGTTACACTTCCCCCTGGTGAATTTATATATATATAAATATCTTTATTTTCATCATTTGATGATAAGAATAAAAGTTGTGAAATAATACTTGCACTTGTTGCATCAGTTATTTCACCAAATAAAATAATAATACGATCAATTAATAGTCTTGAATAAATATCATAGCTTCTTTCTCCTCTTCCATTTTGTTCAATAACGATCGGTGTTAAATTCATAATATAATACTCCTTTATAATTTATAATATTTATTATACTTAATAATTAGGTAATAAATTGTCTAATCTAGGCGTCTATTGATACATTATTTAAAATAATACATATTATAGTAACAGAAGGAGGTGAAACATTTTGAATCAATTTCAAAATCCTTTTATTAATAATATGAATTATATGGGAAATAATAATCAAAATGAAATTAATAATTGTGGATGTAATAATCCTCAAACTCCATGCGGGTGTAATAATATGCCAAAACCAATGTGTCCAACTATTTATAAAGAATGTCCACCAATTGTAACTTGTTCAAAACAAGTGATTGATCAATATCATGTTGTAAAACAACCATATGTTCATAATTATCATACTGAAGTGGTACACCATCATGTTGTACAAAATGAGTTCATTCCAAATTATACATGTAGTGAAATTCATGTAAATGAACCAGATAATTTTAATGTGCCAAGATAGTATTGATATATTAGCTTATAAGTAAAATGCTTATAAGCTTTTTTTATTGCAAAAAAATTTTATTTATTTTGTAATTATGTTATAATATTAAAGTAAATAAATAATAAATGCGTTGATTAAGGAAAAGTATATAATTCTTTCTTATTAGGGATTAAAGCCATGGACTGAAAGCTTTAAATGTAAAGATTATAGAAGTGTTCGCCTTATGAGTGGTTCTAATCAAGCCCGCATGACTAGCGTTAAAAGGTTTAATGAGTGTATAATAAGTTTTTATTATAAACTAAGGTGGTACCACGTAATTTTAATGCGTCCTTAGACTAAGGGTGCATTTTTTTATTTTTAGGAGGAAAAAATGAGTATTCAAGAACAATTATTAAATATTGAAACTGAAGCAGTGACAAAAATTAATGCTGCTTTAACTCAAGTAGAACTTAATGACTTAAGAGCTTTCTATATGGGAAAGAAAAGTCCACTTGGGGAAATTATGAAATCAATGGCAACTTTATCAATTGAAGATAAGAAAATTATTGGTAAACTTGCAAATGAAGTAAAAGTTAAAATTGAAAGTGCTGTAACTCAAAGAAGAGCATATCTTGAACAAGAAGAAGTAAATAATCGATTAAAGAATGAAACAATTGATGTGACTCTTCCTGGTAAAGAATTTAAAGTAGGAACATCTCATCCACTTTCAAAAACTATCGAAGAAGTTGAAGAAATTTTTATGGGTATGGGATATAGTATCGCAGAAGGACCTGAAGTAGAAGTTGATTTATATAACTTTGAAATGTTAAATGTTCCTAAAGGACACCCAGCTCGTGATATGCAAGATTCATTCTATATTACAGAAAATCTTTTAATGCGTACACAAACTTCTCCTGTACAAGTTAGAACATTACTTGAAAAAAAAGGTGCTCCTGTAAAGATTTTAGCACCTGGTAAAGTTTATCGTCGTGATGATGATGATGCTACTCATTCACATCAATTTATGCAATTTGAAGGTTTAGTTGTTGATAAACATATCACAATGTCTGATTTAAAAGGAACTCTTCAATTATTTGTGCAAAAGATGTTTGGCGATTCACGTAAGATTCGTTTCAAACCATCATATTTCCCATTCACAGAACCTTCAGTTGAAGTAGACGTTTCTTGCTTTAAATGTGGTGGAAAAGGATGTAGTATGTGTAAACAATCAGGTTGGATTGAAGTATTAGGTGCTGGTATGGTTCACCCTAATGTTTTAGCATCTGCTGGTTATGATCCTGAAGTATACCGTGGATTTGCATTTGGTATTGGTATTGAACGTGTAACAATGCTTCGTCATGGTATTGATGATATTCGTAATTTCTATTTGAACGATAGTCGTTTCTTAGAACAATTCAAAGGAGAAAATTAAAATGATAGTTTCATATAATTGGTTAAAAGAATTAATAAATTTAAATGTTTCACCTGAAAAATTAGCAGAAGAAATGTCTTTATATTCAGTAGAAGTAGAAACATTTAATAAAATGGTTAAAGCAACAAATCTTGTTGTTGGTCATGTTTTAGAATGTGTTGATCATCCAGACTCAGATCATTTACATGTATGTCAAGTAAATCTTGGAGAGAGAGTTGATCAAATTGTTTGTGGTGCACCTAATATCGCTGCTGGACAAAAAGTAATTGTAGCACTGCCTGGTGCTGTACTTCCAGGTGGAACAATTAAAAACTCAAAAGTTAGAGGTGTGGAATCTAATGGAATGATTTGTTCATTACAAGAACTTGGAATTGAAAATAAATATGTTCCTGCAATTTATCAAAATGGTATCTATGTTTTAGATAATGATGCTACACCTGGTCAAGATGCTTTAGAATACTTATGTTTTGATGATTATCTAATTGAATTATCACTTACACCTAATAGAATGGATTTAATGTCTATGCTTGGAGTAGCTCATGATGTTTCTGCAATGTATAACGTTCCAATGAATAATTTAGAATGTAGTTTTACAGAAGTTAGTAAACTTGCAAGTGATGAAATTAGTGTAAAATTAGAAACAGAGGATTGTTATTCTTATTATGCAAGAATTGTAAAAGATGTAGTAATCAAAGAATCTCCTAAATTCATTAAAGCACGTTTAATTGCATCAGGTGTTAGACCTATTAATAATGTTGTTGATATTACTAACTATGTACTAATGTTATTTGGTCAACCACTTCATTCATTCGATCAAGATAAACTTGGGAATACTATTATTGTAAGAAACGCTTTAGATGGTGAAGTATTAGAAACTTTAGATGATCTTGAAAGAAAACTAGTATCAACTGATATTGTTATTTCTGATAATTTAGAAAATAACCGTGCTGTTTGTGTTGCAGGGGTAATGGGTGGAAAATCAACAGAAGTAACTTTAGATACTAAAAATATTGTATTAGAAAGTGCAGTATTTAAACCACTTTCAGTTCGTAAAACTTCTGCAAGACTTGGTCTTCGTAGTGAATCAAGTGTTCGTTTCGAACGTGGTGTAGACCTTAATAGAAGCCTTGCTGCAGTTGATTATGCATGTTATTTACTTGAAAAATATGCTGATGGTAAAGTATTAAAAGGTTATGTTCATGAAGGTATCAAACATCTTGAAGATAAAGAAATCCACTTAACTGAAAAATATGTTGAAGAATATTTAGGTATTAATATTCCTACAGTTTTAATTAAAGAAATTCTTGAAAAATTAAAGTTTACAGTTGAAGTATGCGGTGATGACATTAAAGTGCTTGTTCCAAATAGACGTTTAGACATTGAAATAAAACAAGATTTAATTGAAGAAATCGCAAGAATGTATGGTTATGATAAGTTAAATGAAACACTTCCATCAATGACTGTAGAAGGTGAACTTACACATGCTCAACATATTAGAAAAGTTATTAACAAAACGTTAGTTGGTCTTGGTCTTTCTGAAACTGTTTCTTATTCACTTGTTTCTCCAAAACTATCTAACATGTGTAAAGTATTATTTAGCGATGATTTTAAAGAAATTAAACTTCTTCATCCAATGACTGAAGAACATTCTATTTTAAGAAGAAGTATTGTTCCAAGTCTAATTGATGTAATCAAATATAATAATGCACGTAAAAACTATAATGTAAGTATTTATGAAATTGCACAACAATATGGATTAGAAAATAATGAACCAAAAGAAAGTTACTTACTTGCAGGGGCATTACAAGGTGTTCATTCATCTACTATTTGGCAAGGAAAAAAAGAAGTTGTTGATTTCTATTACGTAAAAGGTATGTTAGATGTAATGTTTGATAAGGTAGGTGCACAAGTTAAGTATGCTCCATTATCAGTAAACTGTCCTGAACTTCACCCTGGTCGTAGTGCTGAAATTATTCTTAATAATGAATTAATTGGTTATTTAGGTGAACTTCATCCAACACTTGTAAAAGCTGAAGATATTGAACCTACATATGTATTTGAAGTAAAACTTGAACCATTATTTAATATTCCATCTAATGTAGTATTATTTAAACAAATTTCAAAAGTTCCTTCAGTTGAACGTGACCTAGCACTTGTAATGGATCAAAATATTGCAGTTGGTGAAGTTCTAAATGCAATCTATCGTTGTGATAAGAATATGATTAAGAAAGTATCTGTATTTGATATTTATGTTGGTGATAAGATTGAAAGCGGCAAAAAGAGTGTTGCAGTAAGAATTACTTTAGAATCACTTGATACATTAACTGATGAAGTAATTAATCAAAAGATGAAGAAAATCTTAAATACACTTGCATATATGTATAAGATTGAAATTAGAAAATAGTTTATAAGGTTTAGAGATCATGCTCTAAACCTTATTTTCTTATTAAAACCTTGAATATAAATTTTAAAAGTGGTATAATATATAAAAATGTGTTTAAATTTGGGAAGATATTATGAATGTTAATAAAATAATAACAACTAGATTAAATTTATTAAAAAATTCAAATTATGATTTTAAATCAATCTTTGAGATTATTCATAGTGAAAAAGATTTAATTTTCTGTGAAAAAACTGATGGATTTAGAATTAAAAAGACAACATATAACGAATGCTATATATATTCTTATAAAATGGCAACGTATTTAAAGGGATTATTAAGTGATAATTCTGAATATGTTGGACTAATGATGGAAAACAGTTTAGAATTTATAACTTCTTTATATGGAATCTTGATGAATAATAAAAAACCTGTCTTACTAAATGTGAGACTTGGAAGTAGTCTAGTTAATCAAATTATTGAAAGATTACAAATTAAAGATATTGTATGTGATAATGATTATGATGTAGTTGGAAATAAAATTAATGTGTCTAATTTTGATTATGATAGTATCAAAAGTTTCAATAAAGATGAATTTATTTGGGCTAATGAAATAGCATTATGTACTTCAGCTACTAGTTTAAATGTTAAAATTTGTATTTATGATGGAAAAGCTATTTGTACACAAATTACTAATTCAGATTTAATTTGTAAAAGAAATAAAATTATAAAAAATCATTATCATGGTTATTTAAAACAACTTGCTTTTTTACCATTTTATCATATCTTTGGGTTAATGGCATCTTATTTTTGGTTCGCATTTTTCGGAAGATGTTTTGTGTTTTTAAAAGATTTAAGTAGTGATACAATAATTAGAACAATAAAAAAACATGAAGTAACACATATATTTGCAGTTCCAATGCTATGGCATACTGTTCATAAAACGCTTATTAGAGAAATAAATAAACAAGATGAAAAGACGATAAATAAATTTTATAAAGGTTTAAAACTATCAAATAAGTTGCAATCTATATTTCCAAGATTAGGACTTAAAATAACTAAAAAGCTATTTAAGGAAGTTAGAGCTAAAGTATTTGGTGAAAGCGTTCAATTTATGATAAGTGGTGGTAGTTATTTATCTTATCATGCTTCATACGTTATTAATGGAATTGGTTATCCTTTATTTAATGGTTATGGAATGACAGAAATAGGAATTACTTCTGTTGAACTTTCTTATAATGCAAATACGAGAATCAAAAGATTTATAGGGTTACCTTTTGAAACTGTTGAGTATAAAATTAATGAAGATAATCAATTACTTGTAAAAAGTGATGGAATATGTAAAACGATAATAACAAAAGATAGTGTAGCTGACATTAATCATAGTGAATATTTTAATACCTTTGATGTAGTAAGAAAAGATAAAAAGGGTAACTATATTATTGATGGAAGAACTGATGATGTAGTACTTACTTCAAGTGGAGAAAAGATTAATCCTGATGTTATTGAAGCTATTATTAATTTACCTAGTGTTGAAAGATTCTCTCTTCTTGGTCTTGAAGAAAATAATTTAAGTTATTTATCATTAGTTTTAGAGTTAAATAACTCTTTAAGTGAAATTAGAATTAATCAGATAAATAAAGAAGTTAAAGATGTACTTGATAATTTAAGAGCTAATAATTATAATATTGATAAAGTATATTATACATTTGATAGAATAATTTCTTTAACTGCAGTTAAAGTATCTAGAAAACTATTAACAAAATGGATTAATGAAGGTGTTGTAAAGCTACATCCATTTAGTGAATTAAAAGTAATAGAATTAGAAGATATTAATGAAGTGACATTAAAAATAATTGAAGAAGTTAAAACGGTATTTAAAGAGTTGTTAAACTCAAATGATGATATTGATATTAATGCGCACGTTATTTTAGATCTTGGAGGAACAAGTCTAGATTATTTAACTTTACTTGTTAAATTAGAAGAAAAATATGATATTAAATTTAATAATAATATAGAACCTTTCTATACTGTATTACAATTTTCGAACTATATTGTTGGAAAAATTAATTAAAGGAGTTTTATATGAAGAAAAAATTCGTAACATTAGATAAAAAATGGAAAGAGATATTGTTTGCAGCATCTGGATTTGGTCCCAATCTTTTAATGATTTTGATGGGTGCGTTTTTTACTGATGCAATAAACCCAGCAGCGCTTCCAGAAGGAAGTTATCAAGCTATTAGTGGTGCATGTTTTATTTTACCTGCTATTTTCCCATTACTTTGGGCTTTGTCAAAGATATTTGATGGAGTAGTAGATATTCCTCTTGCAGCACTTACAGATAACCTAAAAACTAAATGGGGTAAACGTCGTCCACCGATTGCAGTATGTTTTATTCCAATGACACTTGCTTATATGTTTTGCTGGATCCCTATTTTTGGTGAAGGTGCTACTCATCAACTTGGTAATACAATTTGGATTGTATCTTGGGCTTTAGTATTTTTCTCAACATATACAATGAGCTTAATTTCATTCTATGGTAGTTTATCACAAGTTTGTGCAACAGATAATCAAAGATTAAGAGTATCTAGTTTTAAATCATTCTTTGATACTATTACATATTGTTTAGTTTATGCACTTGTACCACTTCTTCTAGATGTCTTTAAGATTCATGTTGATAAGTTTGCAATAATTTTACTACCTTTAATGGCTACAATGCTAATTCCTTTATTTATGATTAAAGAAGGTGATAAATTTGAAGCTAAGGCTATTAAAGAAGGTTATGATATTACACCACTTGCAGAAGAAGAAAAAGTTGGTATTTTTGAAAGCATTAAATTAACATTTACAAATAAACCATTCCTTAGATGGTGTGCAGTAAACTGTTGTTCATTCTTTGGACTTCAAATGTTCTTAGTTGCGATGAATGCACTAATATCAGGAGGCATGGGAATGAACGGAACACAAATGGCAATTTTAAATACTTGTGCTTTTGCTCCTGTACCTTTAATGTTATATTTATTTAATAAACTAAAAGCTAGAAAAGGATTAAGATTTGCATATCAAACATGTTTGCTTTCATTTGCTATTTGTATTTTAACATTTGTAATTAATAATACAATTTTTATGGGTGAAGATAATGTAACTCTTCAAATGATTATTGGATGTATTGGTGGTGTAATTGGTTCATGGGCAATTGGTTCATTCTTTATGATGCCTTATTTAATTCCTGCTCAAATATCTAGTGTTGAAGAAAAACTAACTGGTAAAAACCATTCTGCAATGTATTTTGCTGCTCAAGCTTTTACAACGAGTATTGTTAGTGCAATAGCAAGTTCACTTGTATATGAAAATATTAAAATGTTCTTTATTAATAAAAATTTAGATGTTGTATGGGCTGAAAATGCTGTTGATGCTTCATTTATGCTTCATACTAATCTAAACAATGTTTATAATTTAGGTACATTACTTGTTCCTGTTATTGTTTCAGTATTTTGTGTACTTGGATTTATCTTAGCATTTAAAATGCCAAAACATTATTCACCAGAAGAAGTTGCAAAAGAAATTGGTTTAGAAAAAGAGTATAATGAAAATAAAGATTTATTCCCACAAGAAAAAATAACATTGTATGAAGAAGAAAGTATTTTAGTTAATATTGCCCTTTGGGTATTATCTGGTTCAATATTTGGTGCTATTTGGCAATATTTAGTAATTAATAGTGTTGATAAATTTGATAAAGTAAAAAATAAAGTGCTTCATTTTATTATTGGATTATTAATCCCATTCTATTATGGAATTACTGCATATAAGTTAAATAAAAAAATAGTCGAAAAGCAAAGAAGTTTTGGACATAATGTAAAAGATTTAAGTGTACTTCATTTAATATTAGGTTTATGTTGTTTAAATATTGTATCTTTAATTATTATGCAAAAAGAACTAAATAGTTTACTTAAGGATCTAGAATGTCAAAAATAGTATTATGGTTTGTTAAGTTAACTGGCTTTATTCCTCAAATATTTTACTTTAGAAAAAAAGTTTACTATGTAAATAAAAAAGTTACTTCAAGAAAAATTAAAGGTAGTGCGATCATAGTATCTAATCATAAAAGATTATTTGACTTTGTATTAAACATGTATTTATTCTTTAGTCGAGATATTTATACTGTAATTGGTGAAGTAATGTTTAATAAAAGGAAATTATTTGGATGGTTTCTAAAGAAAATTGGAGGAATAAAAGTTGAAAGAGATAATTATGATTTTGGTTTTTTAAGTAAATGTATTGATCTACTTAATAAAGGTAAAGTTATAGAAATATTTCCTGAAGGACGCCTTCCTTTAAAAGAAGAAACTGGTTTACTTGAATTTAAACCTAGCTTTGTATATCTTGCTTTAGAATCTGGTTCTCCAATAATACCTTTATATACTAATGGTAGTTATGCATGTAAAAAACGTGCTAAAGTAATTATTGGTGAAGCAATTTATGCGCAAGACTTATATGATAGTAGTAAGACAGAAAAAGAAAATATAGATTACATTTGCAATTATGTTAGATCTTATATCAAAGATTTGGGGAAAATGATTGATGAAAAAGAAAATTAGTAAATTTAATAAAATATTTGATTATAGATACTTTCCATATGATTTTGTAAAAGTTACAGGTGCTCTTCCTGCCATAATTTATTTAAGACTAAAAAAACATTATTTAAATGGAAGAAAACAAAAAGGATTACTAAAAGAACCAGCAATTATTGTTAGTAATCATGCTACATATATTGACCCAATAATTGTAATGGTTGCAACATGGAATAGAAGAACAAGTTTTGTAGCAACAGAAGATTTATATAGTACTAAGATTAGAAGTTTTTTCTTTAATGCAATAAGATGTATTAAAATAAATAAACAAAATGTTTCAATGCAAACATTTAAAAATGTTCAAGATGTGATTAATCATGGACACTTAGTAGGAATTTTCCCAGAAGGTCATATTCAAACAAAAGATAGTAACGATCACTATAAATCTGGTGCTGTAATGTTTGCAACATTATGTGATGTTCCAATTATCCAAATTTATATTCATAAAAAGAGTCACTGGTGGCAAAGACAACAAGTTGTAATTAGTGATAAAATTAATGTAAAAGAACTTATAAAATCAAAGATTCCAACTATTGAAGAAATTGATGAAGTTACTAAGTTTTTAGAAAATCAAGAACTAGAATTAAAAAAAGTAATTGAAAAATAGAAAGAGAGATTATATGTTAATCACAAAGAATTATTTTGAAAAATATACAGATAAAGAAACTTTTAGTAAACTTAAGATTGATAAGACAATTCCTTTATTTTTAGATAAAATAGAAGAACAATATCAAGATTTAGTTGCAGTAGGAAGTTCTTTAAAAAACGTTACATACAAAGAATTAATTAGCGATGTAAAAAAGACTAATCAAGTTATATCAAATGAACAAATACCATTTAAATCTAATGTGGGAGTGATTTGTAACAATAATTATGATTTTGTTAAAACTGCTCTTGGTGTAATGGCATATGGTGCTGTTGCAACACTTTTACCTGTTCAACTTGATGAAAAAACAATCTTTGGTTGCTGCATGAAATACCAACTTACTTGTTTATTCTATGAAAAAAGCATTGCTGAAAAAATAGAATTTGCAAAAAAAATGGCTCCAATGGTTAAGTTTATTGAGATTGCTGAATATAATGTAGAAGAAAAAGAATATAATTATGATATTAAAGAAACTGATCCTGCATGTATAGTTTTAACTGGTGGTACAACAGGAAAAAGTAAGGGCGCAATATTATCCCACAAAGCTGTAATGACTGGAACATTAAATGGTACATTTGGAATAGAAAAAGTATTTAATGATATATATTATTCAATTATGCCTCTTACACATGTATTTGGTTTAATTAGAAATCTTCTTACATCTTTATATACAGGTAGTACAATTTATTTTTGCTTAGATAAAAGAACAATGTTTAAAGAAATTAAAGAGGTTAAACCAACGATTTTAATTGTTGTTCCAGCCTTAGCAGAAATTTTCTTAAATCTAACAAAACAATTTGGACTTGGTTTCTTAGGTGGAAATTTAAAAACAATTATTTGTGGTGGTGCAAGTGTTCCTCCATATTTAGTAGAAGAATTTCCTAAATTTGGTGTAACACTACTTCCAGGATATGGTTTAACAGAAACTGCTAACTTAGTAAGTGGAAATCCTGAAGGATTAAAGAAACCAACATCTGTAGGTTATTTATATCCTAATCAAGAAATTAAAATTGTTGATTCAGAACTTTGGATTAAAGGCGATAATCTATTAGATGGATACTATAATGAACCAGAAGAAAACAAAACAGCATTTGTTGATGGTTGGTTTAAAACTGGTGATTTAGTAAGACTTGATGAGGATGGTTTCTTATATATTATTGGGCGTATTAAAGATATCATTGTTTTATCAAATGGTGAAAATGTTTCGCCTGCTTATATTGAAGATAAAATTAATAGTTTAGATGTTATTCAAGATAGCTTAGTTACATTAGAAACTAATGAATTTGGTGCTGAGATTCTTCAAGCTGAAGTTATATTAAGACCTGCAGTACTTGGTCCTAAAGGTATTACAGATGTACAAGGGTATGTTGAAGAATTAATTAGCGAAGTTAATAAAACATTATTTGATTATGAACAAATTCAAAAAGTAGTAATTAGAACTACAGATTTTCCAAGAAGTCCAAGTATGAAAATAATAAGACCAAGAAAGGCTTTATAAAATGACAGAATTAGAAATATTAGAACAATTAAAAAAGATTTTTACATTAGTTATTAATCGAAGTGCTGATGTTAATAATATGACATTAGATGCTAAAATAATAAGTGATTTAGGTGTATCTAGTGTAGGGTTAATTTATTTAATGGTTGCAATAGAAGAACAATTTGGTATTGACATGAGTGATGCTACATTTAATTCTTTTGAAACTGTTGGTGATGTAGTACATTATATTAAGGCTAAAAAATAATGGAAACTTGGAAAATGATAGATCCTATTCCTGGGGATCATATTAGAGTATTATCAAATGGATATTATCATCATGGTATATATATAGGTAATGATGAAGTTGTAGAATTTGGGCACCCTTTTGATATGTATCAAGACCATTCATTAATTAAAGTTATGAAATCTAAAGTTGAAGACTTCTTAAATGGAGGTTTTCTTGAGGTAAGAATTTATACTAAAAAAGAATTAAAGAAAAAATTTAGTAATGATTTAATTATTGAACGTGCCTTGAGCAAAATTGGTGAAGGCGATTATAATTTGTTATATAATAATTGTGAACACTTTGCTAACTTTTGTGTTTTCGGTATTAAAGAAAGTAAACAAGTGGATAATATTCATGAAAAAATTAAGAATTTATTAAATAAAAAATAGGAGGAAATATTATGGCTAAATGTAAAGGCTGTGGCGTAGAATTATTAGATGGGACTGTTTTTTGTCCATATTGTGGCTCACAAGTTCAAGTAGAAAAAGAACAAGTTGAAAATGTAGAAGTTATTGATAATAATGGCACTACATATGTAAATGAAAATCCTTCTACAGGTACTTATCAATTTAAAGAAAAAGCAGTATTTAAAGTATTTGCAACACTAGGGATGATTTTTGGTATCGTTAACTTATCACTTACATTCTTAGCATTTGTTAGTTCAGAAATTCCTGCACTTGCATATATCTTATCATTATTTGGTATTGAATTTGCTGTTCCTGGATTTGTTTTCTCAATTATTGGAAAGAAGAGTATTAAGAATCATGGTAAAGCTGTATTTGGTTTTGTAGTTAACCTTATTTGTATGATTTTATTATTCATTATGGCTGTTGTATTTATGATTATGATGGCTGAAGCCGGTGAAGATCCTTATCTTGGTGGGTATTACTACTAAAATTTAACTCTTTAGTTGATTATTAACTAAAGAGTTTTTTCTTCGTGCAATTTTAGAGAAAAAAAGGTTAAAATGTTGTATAATATTAAATAGTATAAAATAAACAATCCAACATGTGGTGTTTATATAAGGAGAATTGATGATGGGCAAATATAAGAGAATTTTGATAATAGGTTCTGCTGGTAGTGGTAAAACATATTTATCAAACATATTATCAAATAAACTTAATATTGAAGTTACACATCTAGATAAAATATACTGGTTACCTAATTGGGAAAAACAACCTGTTACATTTTGCGAAGATTTAACGAAAGAATTAGTTACTCCAGATGAATGGATTTTTGATGGAAATTATATTCAAACTCTTGATATTAGACTTGAAAAAGCAGATTTAGTAATATTTCTAAAAGTGAATCGTTTTAAATGTATATCAAGTTTATTCAAAAGAAAAAGACTTACAAAAAAACATTTAATCGAAAGAGATGACTTAGCAAGTGGATGTGTTGATAAACTTGACTTTTGCTTCTTAAAATGGGCATTCACATTTAATAATGATTATGCACCTAAACTTTTAGAAGTAATTAATAAATACCCTAATGTTGATGTGAAAATATTTAATAAGCGTGAAGATGTGCTTGATTTTATAGAAAATTTATAGAAAAGAGACTTTAATATGGCAAAGAAACAACTAGTAAGTTATAAGAATAGTATTGCAAACTTTACTGCAGCTTTAATGAAAAACTACAATATCCCTACAAATTATGAACCAAGTGCACTTGTAGAGTTCTTACTTAGTAAGAAATATAAACATGTAGTATTAATGGTTCTTGATGGAATGGGGCGTCACATAATTGATAAAAACTGTAGTAATGGTAGTATTTTAAAAACTCATCAAGTAATGAACTTAAATAGTGTATTTCCTCCAACAACTGTTGCAGCTACAACTACATTTACAACAGGCCTTGCACCAATTGAATCTGGTTGGCTTGGTTGGCATTTGTATTTAAATAATGTAGATCCTTCAATTACATTATTTAAGAATCAAATAAATAGTACAGAAGAAGCTTTTGATAAGTTTAAAGTTGAAGATATTATTCCAAGAGATTATTGGTATAACAAACTTAAACGTGCAAAACATTATACTATTTATCCTAGTTGGGGTGAAAATGGTGTTGCGTCTTTAAGTGAAGCATTTAACCAAGTAAAAGAAATTTGTAATAAAGAAGAAAGTAATTTTACATATATGTATTGGGATGAACCAGATACTCTAATGCATGAATATGGAACTACTTCACAAATCGTTAAAGTTAAACTTTTAGAAATTGAAGAACTTGTAAATAAATTTGCAGAAGAAATCCCTAATGAAACTATTGTTTTAATTACAGCTGATCATGGTTTAATTGATGTAGAACCTTTAGAACTTATTAATTACCCTGATTTTATGGAATGTCTTACTAAACCATTTGCAGGAGAAGGAAGATTTGCACAATTCTATGTAAAAGAAGAAAAACAAGAAGAGTTTAAGGAACTATTTAATAAATATTTTAATGAGTCATTTATGTTAATGTCAAAGGAAGAATTTATTAAATCTCAAATGGCAGGATTAAATGCACCAAATAAAATAATTGAATATGCTTTAGGGGATTTTGTTGCAGTAGGTACAGGTAGTTATTACTTCACTGAACAAATTAAAGAAAATGATTTAGTATTTAAAGCTCATCATGCAGGACTTACTCCTGAAGAAATGGAAACTTGTGTTATTTTATTAAAACGCAAAGATCCAAAAGAAGAAATAGAAGAATAAAAGATTGTGATTAAATTCACAATCTTTTTGCTTTTATATAATTTAAATGATATAGTTTTAATATATTAAAAATTATTGTCGCAAAATTAAGAAAAATTAGTCTTATTATATAGAAAGAGAGTATACTATATGGCTATATCAAATGAAGAACTGTTATTTTTAGCAATAAAATCATTTCAGATTATTAGTCTTTAGATGGAACTTTTTATAGTTATAAAGTAAAAAGCACTGGTAAAGTGTTAGAAATTACAGTAATTGAAAAAAAACCACTAAGGAAAATCCTTAGTGGTTTATACTAATTCATCAAGCGATATCTTGCTTTCAATATATTCATCGGTAATTTTATCTAATGAATTTATTGTATTTTCAATTTCATTAATTATTGCAAGGGGTGTTGAAGTTCCAGATGCAATAATAATAGTTTCATATTTTCTTATTGATTTTAAGTTTAACTCTGACACAGACTCGATAAACATTGCATCACATTTAGTAGATCTTTTTGCAAGCTCATAAAGTTTTGTAGAGTTATTACTTTTTTTATCACCAACAACAATTATTAATGCAGGAGTAGAGAATTCTAACGAATCTATATATTTAAGTTCAGTTTGTCTGTTTTCTGTTACTCTACAAATCATATCTAATTTTTTAGCTTTAGGGTAGACTGTTTTTATTTGCTCAAATAAATTGTCTATATCATAACATGACATAGTTGTTTGATGTGCGACTAATACATGATCCTCGTTTAGTCCTTTTATATATATATTTTTAGGATCTACAAGGTATGCATGATCAGATAATTCTAAAATAGCTTCAGTTTCAGGATGATTAGATTTACCGATAAATAGAATATCGTTTTCTAAACTAGCTTTTTCAACTAATCTGAAAGTTGCATCAACATAAGGACATGTTGCATCAATTGTATTTAAATTTTTTTTGGCTGCTTTTTCTCTAACCTTATCGCTTACCCCGTGTGCGGAAAATAAGACCGTAGAATTATTTGGTATTTGATCAAGCATTTCTAATCTGTTTTCTCCCTCAATTACAATTACACCAAGATTTGTTAAATAATTATGAATATGTTGATTGTGAACAACATTTCCTAATAGATATATTGGTTTAGGAATAGATGGATCATAAACAGCGTTTTGAACTATTTTTAAAGATCTCTTTACTCCATAACAAAAGCCTTGTTTATCAAGTTTAATTACATTTGGTTTTTTCATATTTATCACCTTTAACTATATTATAACAAAATATTTAATAAAAATGAAATATATGACTTGAAAATATATCTAATTTTTGATATAATAGGAAAGTATGAAATATTAAAATAATGGAGGATTTATAAAAATGGCTATTTCTACTGCTGATTTTAAGACAGGTATGACAATTTTATATAACAATGCAATCTACCAAATCATTGAATTCCAACACGTAAAACCTGGTAAAGGTGGCGCTTTCGTAAGAACTAAGCTTCGTAATTTAAGAACTGGTTCAGTTAATGATATTACATTTACTGCTGGTGAAAAAATGGAACAAGCAATTATCGAAAAGAAAAAAATGCAATACCTTTATGGTGGTGAAACATATTGTTTCATGGATATGGAAACATATGACCAAGTTGAAATTCCTGAAGAACGTCTTGAATGGGAAAAGAAGTTCTTATTAGAAGGACAAATTATTGAAATTGTATTCTATGGAAGCGAAATTTTAGGTGTAAACTTACCTGAAAAAATGACTTTTGTTGTTACTGAAGCTGCTCCAGCAGTTAGTGGTAATACTGCAACAAATGCACAAAAAGAAGTTACTATCGAAACTGGTTTAGTAGTTAAAGTACCTCTTTTCATTGAACAAGGTGAAAAGATTGTAGTTACTACATTTGATGGTAAATATAGCTGCAAGGGTTGATAATATATGAGTATAGTGTATTAATACATTATACTCATTTTTAATTTTAAAAAATATTTTATAAGATAATAAACAAATTAAATAAAATGTGGTATAATATTTGCATAGAAAGGAATAGTATTATGAAAAAAGTTTTTATATTAACATTTGTAATGATATTTTTTAGTTTTTTATCTTTAAATGTAAAATTATCAGCAAATGCAGATATAGCATTTGATGGTAATGTTTATGCTGCAGGAGATTCAGAATATCAAGTTACTGAAAGAAAGTCTGATCAAGTTATTGATTATAGTATTAGATATATTAATGATATTGCAGTAAGTAAAAGTACTACACAAATCGGAGGAACCAACACTCTTGATCCTCAAGTAGTTAATGTTTTAGAAGTTCCTACTTCTTCAGTAATGAAAGTAGTTAACTGGACATATAGTTCATCTGGTGGATGGACTACACAAACATTAACTAAACTAGCTCAAGACTTCGAAAATAATAATCCAGGTTGGGTTGTTTTAGCTGGTATTAATGGTGATTTCTTTGATATAAATTCAAATGGTGCACTTCCTAAACAGACTACAGGTGTTTCTGTTAATAATGGTGAAGTTGTACGTGCAGTATCAAGCGGTAGACAAGTTGGTTTTACAAATGATGGAACTGCTAATTCATTAATTGGTGGAAAAACATTAGAATTTACAGATTATCATATTTTAACAATTTATGATAATGATGGTAATGTTCTAGATACTTTTAATATTGATAAAATGAATGAAGCCCCTACTGGTAATGAAATTTCTTTATACTTTTCTTATTATGTAATGAATGACGGAACAAGAGAGACTGTTACGAATACCGTTCCTGCAACAAATTCATATATCGTTGAAGGACAAGAAAGAGGTTATGCAACTTCTAGTTCAAAAATGTATGGTAAAGGTTTAGTATCAGGTATTAATAAAGAAGTAGCTTTAAATATTGGACAATTTGCAATTGTAACTGAAAATGAAGAAGTTAAGTCCTTACTTGATAAAAAACCTGTTATTCGTATTCAACAAGATATTATTGGTGATTATGCTGAATGTGATAACTTATCTGGATGTGGTGCACAACTTGTGCTTGATGGTGAACACCAAGCAGCTAGTGATGGAATGAGTCATTATCGTCATCCAAGAACTGTTATTGGTAAAAAATCTGATGGTACAATTGTTATGATAACTGTAGATGGTCGTCAACAAGCTAGTGGTATGTATGGAATGACATATGATGAATTATCTACTATGATGATGTATTATGGTGTAGAAGAAGGTTATAACCTAGATGGTGGTGGTTCAACTACAATGATTATTCGTGATGGTAAGGGTGGCTTTAACGTTATGAATACTCCGTCTGATGGTGGAGAAAGACATGATGCTAATGGTATTTTGGTAGTAGTTCCAGAAATGAAGCTTTATATTGATAAAGTTACTGACAGTACTTTAAAATTTTCTTATCTATCTAAATGCAAGGATGTAACAATCTCTAATGTTAAAGTAACTGTTGAAACTGAAGGATATAAAGAAACAAAAGCTATATCAACAGATGAATATCTATGGGAAGGACTTCTTCCTAATAAAGAATATAAGTTAGTATATACTTATGATTTAGAATATAAAGGAAGTGTTCTTTCTAATACTTCTAATCCAATGACATTTACAACAGGTAAAGATAAACCACAACTTTTAGATTATAGTTATACAGAAACTGATACTCACTATATTTTCAAATATACAATCAGTGATCCAGGAAATACTTTATTCTTTGCAAGACTTGAATTTGATAGAGAAAGTATCACTTTGGATAAAGCATCAACAGTTTATTATCTTGAAAAATCAAGAGTAAAAACTAAAGAATTTACAATTGCATTTACATATAATCTAGGTGCTGTTCCTAATTCAACTGGTGATGAAGTATTTGAGGTACAAGAATATGTTGAACCAGTTCAACCTCCTGTTACTCCAGTTGAAAAGAAAAAATGTGGAAAGAAGAGTTCAGAAATTATTATTTCTGCATTATGCGCAATTTCAGTAGTAGCACTAATTCAAAAGAAAAAACATTAAAATAAGAGAACTTTCTTTAAAAAGAAAGTTCTTTTTTCTTGACTCATTTTAAAAAATATGCTATACTATTATAGCATTCAAGAGAGTGTAAGAAATATGCGGGTGTGGCGAAATTGGCAGACGCGCTAGACTTAGGATCTAGTTCTTACGAGTGCAGGTTCAAGTCCTGTCACCCGCACCATATTTTCTTGGTCCTATGGTGTAGTTGGTTAACATGTCAGTCTGTCACACTGGAGATCGCGGGTTCGAGTCCCGTTGGGACCGCCATTTTTAAAATGCGCCCGTAGTTCAATTGGATAGAATACTTGACTACGGATCAAGGGGTTGGGGGTTCGAATCCTCTCGGGCGTGCCATTAAATTTAATATATTATTTTCGGGACTTAGCTCAGCTTGGTAGAGCATCTGGTTTGGGACCAGAGGGTCACAGGTTCGAATCCTGCAGTCCCGACCATTATAAGCAGGTGTAGTTCAATGGCAGAACCCCAGCCTTCCAAGCTGGTTATGCGGGTTCGATTCCCGTCACCTGCTCCATTTTTTTTGTAAAAATCTATAGGTCTTCTTTAAAAGAGGATCTATTTTTTATTTTTATAGGGTATTTTAATCAAATAAGGTTAGAATATCTTATTTTTATATATATAAAGGTAAAAGTAAAAGAATTTAAAATTAAAAAAGAATACCAAGAAGAAATGGAAAAAAGAAGCAAGTGGCAGGGTTGAAATGCCAGAATATGATGAAATAGCAATAAGAGAAGCTATTGTTAATGCGATAATTCATAGACAATATACTAATGTTGGTTCAGAGGTAACAATTGATATTTATGATGATAGAATTGTTATTACATCTCCTGGACCAATGGTATCAGGTATGTTAATAAATAAAGAACTAAATAATAATATTCCATCTATTAGAAGAAATCCAATTCTAGCAGACATATTTGCAAGAATGAAATTTATGGATAGACGTGGTAGTGGTTTTGATAAAATTGTTAATGGAACTAATAGACTTTTTGATGATCAAGAAAACCATGTAGAATTTTATGCTACAGAAACACATTTTAGTGTTGTAATTTATAATGCTAATTATGAAAATTTAGACCGTGGCACAATAAATGGCATAATAAATGGCATAATAAATGGCACAATAAACGAAAATGAAAAAATAATTTACACATTAATGAAGGAAAATCCTAAAATTACTGTTACCGAAATAATTGAAAAAACAAATATACCAAGAAGAACTATTAACAGAATTATTACAAGTTTGAAAGAAAAAGAAATGATTGATATAGAAGGATCTAATAAAGGCGGATATTGGAAAATATTAAAATAATAAAAATGTGTCAATTAGATTAAAGTAAATGATAAATTATAATGTACTCCTGATTGCTTCCTCTATCAAATATGGGAGAAAACGTGGTTGTAAAATATAAATAACAAGTATACGCATCAAGGTATAATGCTTTGGTGCTTTTTTAATGTGAATATAAAATGAAAAAATATATCAATATGTCATAATTTGTAGAAATAGAAATTATATGCTATAATAATGTTATATAAATTTCTATTTATCGATTAGATATGTGGAATATAAAATGAAAAGTTAAGCTAAGTAAATATGAAACATTTCGTAGTAATGACACATTTTTTTATAAAAATCTATAGGTCTTCTTAAAAAGATGATCTATTTTTTATTTTTATAGGGTATTTTAATCAAATAAGGTTAGAATATCCTATTTATATATATAAAGGTAAAAGTAAAAGAATTTAAAATTAAAAATAAATATTTAGATTTAAAGACTAATAGTTGTATTTACAACTATTGGAGACTTACCACGGACTCGAACCTATAAGAGATTTATAATTTGACACCACATAATTCTAAATGATATAATATAGATGAAAATACAAAACTTTTTGTCACCTTTTGCAATGTTAAATTGTTTTATATATGAAAGAATAAAAGTTCTCTTAAAAAGAGAGATGATTATAGTGATTATTTTAAAATTATGTATTATAATATAAATAAGTAAAATATTTCCAACAAAATTGGACTTTTATTTGTTATATAAATAGGAGGTAAATTTATATGAAGAAAATATTAGTTTGTATGTTTTTATTAGTATTTGGATTATGTTTGGTTGGATGTGAAAATATTGGTAATAGTGAAACTTATGAATTAACAATTCAAAATCAAACCGAATATGAATTAATAGGAATAAAGAATGAATATAAAGCAGAAGAAGAAGTAGAAGTCAAAATGATATATGAAGATGATGTATGTACTTTTGCATTTTTAGATGGTGAATTATTAGGTGAACTAACTGGAATTAATTCAATAAAATTTAATATGCCTGCAAAAGATTCAGTATTGACAATCAGTTATTCGGAAGAAATATATAAAGTAAATGTTATTGATAATTTTGACTTAATAGAAGAAGTGCTTAATGATTATTACGCACCAGAAGAAGCAATAATCTTTCATGTATCACATGAACTATATGATAATATTACAGTAACTATTAATGGGAAAGAAAAAGAAGGAATTGATTCGTTAATTGGAACTAATAACTTCAAAACATATTTAGCTAGAATGCCCGAAGGAGAATGTGAAATAAAAGTAACTGTTAATGGACTAAGTGATTACTCATGTAATGATAATTTACATCATTATGAAGAAGAAATAAAAAAAGTTGATAACTCGTATATTAAACAATCTACGTGTAAATTATGTGGAGAAATAGTTCAAGAAGAAATAACTAAAATTAAATTAGATACTACAATTTTATATTTTGGTAGTTATTCAGATGATAATTCATTTGCATTATTTGTAAAAGAATATAATTTATCAAATAGAAAATATCTAATTATAGATAATGTTGAATCATATTATGAGATATATCCTAATATTCCACGTATGAATAAAGAATTATTGAGTGAAGAAGAAGCAGATGAATTCTTTAAAAATAATATAATGGTATTACATATAAGATATATTAGTGGTTCTTTAACTTTTGTCCCTGTTAATTATTATTATAATACAATAGTTAATAATATAATTATGGAATATACAAATGATGTTTCTGGTGACTATATAGCACAATTTTTAGGTAATACTCTTGATATAATTACAATTCCTAAAGAGTACTATAATGAAATTGTAGAATAAAAAATCAAGATTAAAAAAAGTATATTAAATTGGTTGATTTTTTTATGATTCGTAATATAATATTATTGATAAAACTCCCTACACCTCTTTACAATGTGCCCCAGGGGAGATGTTTTTATAATTGGGGGTATATATGGATGTTAAAAAACATTTAACTATAGATTAACAAATTGAATTATTAAAAACAAGAGGTTGTATAATAGAAGATGAAGAACTTACAAATAGTATTTTGCTCGATATTAACTATTATAGATTGACCTCTTATTTTTTACCTTTCAAAGAATCAGATAATAAATATTTAGAAGGGACTTCTTTTAATAAAGTATATAGAAATTATCTGTTTGATCGTAAACTTAGAAATATGTTAAGTTATGTAATTGAACATATAGAAGTGGAAATTAAAACAAGAATTGCATATTATCATTCTTTAAAATATGGACCGCTTGGATATTTAGATAGTAATAATTATAATAATAAATTTGATGAGAACATATTGCAAGCTAATTTAAATAAATATATAAAAAGAAATGAAAAGAACCCAATTGTGATTCATCATATGACTAAATATGAAGGTAAATTTCCATTATGGGTTATAATTGAATTTTTTGATTTTAGTGATGTTTCAAAAATGTATTCACAATTAGATACAAAGTTGCAAAAAGAAATAGCAAGAACTTTTAATAGTAATTCTACTTGCTTGTCCTCTTGGCTATACTGTTTAACACACCTAAGAAATTGTTGTGCTCATTACGCAAGAATATATAATACAATTATGATTTCAATACCCGTTACACCTAAGAATTATAAATCACTATATTTTTTTTAAAAAAACATTATTTTTATACAAAAATTGTTTAATCAATTTTTCCTGTGTGTGTCAACACATTTCCATTCTGATTGAGCTGAAATATCTTATTATTATGGGAGTATAAGTCTTGGAAAAATTAAAAAAATGAAAAAACTATGAAAATAAATTAAAAAAATGTATATTTATAAAACACAAAAATGTATATTTAGAAGACATAGTACTTTACAAGAAAATTGAAAAGTGATATATTAGAAGTGTATATTCACAAAATAATATATACTTTAAGGAGGAAAATATGTGTAAATATTATGAAACCCCTTCTATCGAAATCGTTAATTATGAATCTGAAATCCTAACTGCTGAAGCGAGTGTGGTTATTGAATTCCCTTGGGCAGACGGTGAAACAGATTTCTTCGAATAGGAGGAATGTAAATTATGAAAAAAATAGTTTTATGTTTACTAACTGTTTTAATGGTTTTATCATTAGGTTTTATTGCTGTTAAAGCTAGTGAACCTACTAAAGTTGAAATAGAAGATGGTGTACAAATTAGAACCGATGGATTAAATGGTATGAAATGGGTTGCAAATGTTGTAAACCATAAGGATACTAATGAATATGGTTTCTTATTTGTAAAAGGTGAAGTTGCAGAAGTTACAGTAGCTACTCCTGGTGTAATTAAACAAGTTGTTGAAGGTGTATCTGAAGAAAACACAGTTATGTCTGCTACAATGGTTAATTTCCCTAAGACGGCTGCTCATCAAGATATTAGTGTTGTTGCATATGTTTATGATGGTGCTAATTATTCATATTCAAAAGTTGTAGTTAGAAATTTAGCTGAAGTTGCAGTGACTGCTAGTAATAGTGTTACTGGTAGCTTTATTCAAAACGTTGTTAATTATGTTTCTACTAACTATATGAAAACATATACTGATTGTAATGGAAATGTTTTTGTTGATACTGCAACTTATGAAACTCGTCCTGAATATTTAGAACAATTATTTGTTGCTGATTGGAATAAAGCGTATGATACTTCATTTATAGAATTTGATGCTAACACTTGGAAAGCATCTGCAGTTAATGGTTCTACTCCACTTGTTAACGCAAGTGATGTAAATTGTGCTGGTACAAATGTTTATGATTTCTTTGTTGCTAATGAAACAACTAGTGCTAAATGGGGTTGGATCCTTGATATGTTCTTAGAATTAAATGTTGATGCAGTTAAACCTGTAGAACAAATCAATGCATTAAAGAATGCTGAAACTAATGATATTGCTTTAAATTTATTTGAAGAATTTGCTTTAAGTTTATTATATTTCTTTAATAAAGATTTAGCACCAGAAGGTGATGTTATTGCATTAGTGGATACTGACTATATTCTTGTTGGTAACTATAATAATAAAGTTTATGCTGTTGAACCTCAATTAGTTAAAGTTGGTGCTACAATTGAATTAGAAGAACTTGAAAGAGAAAATTATCAATTTAATGGTTATACTGCAAGTGGTAGTGTTTATGAAGAAACGTATACAGTAACTAGTGAATCTGTTATTTTAGTTCCTAATTTCACAGAAACTGTTCCTACTTATGTAATAACAAGAACAAATGATTCTACACCTGGTTACTATGTAGACTATCGTGAAAGTTATACATTTGTCGATGCTGAAGATAATGGTGTATTTGTATCTAATAATAAAGGTTTAGGTTCAAGTGGTGCTTATATGGATGTATTCTTTACTGATAGTGGTACATTTACATTTACATATAAAGTATCTTCTGAATCTGGTTGGGATAAACTACATATTTATGCTTCATTAAATGGGTCATATGCTGAAAGAGTAACAGCATCTGGTGAAAAAGAAGACACAATCACTTATGATGTTCTTCCTGGAGACTTTATTTATTTCCAATATAATAAAGACTCTGGCGGAAATAAAGGTGATGATACTGCTACAATTAGTAATATGACATTTGTTACAGATGAATTCTATACAAAATCAGTATTATCATTTGATACTAATGGTGGTAATGAAATCGCTTCAGTAGAAGTTTATAATAATGCAAAAATTAATAAACCTGCTGATCCTGAAAAAGACGGATACTTCTTCGATGGTTGGTATAAAGACAGTGAATATACAGAAGTATTTAGTTTTGCAACAGGAATTACTGCAGATACTACAATTTATGCAAAATATACTGAAGGCGTAACATTAGAATTTGCTAATACTGGTGATACTGTTGTTGATAAATTATTAGTTAGACCTGATGCTGCTATCACAGCTCCAGATGTAACTCCACTTAAAGATGGTTCATATTTCAATGGTTGGTATGCTGATGATGATTGTACAGTAGAATTTGATTTTGCTGCTGGTATCTCAAAAGATACTATAATTTATGCTGGATGGAGAACTCCTGTTAGTGTTGTATTTAATTCTAATGGTGGAACTGAAGTAGAAGATATTTATACTGATATTAATGTTGCTATTACATTACCTGATGAACCAACTAAAGCTAATTATGTATTTGATGGTTGGTATACAGATCAAGAATTCTATACTAAATTTACTGGTGAAAATGGTGTAACTGAATCAACTACTGTTTATGCTAAATGGTTAAAAGTTGTAACTGTTACATATATGTATAATGAAGAAGAAGTTGGTAGCGAAACTGCAGTTGAAAACGATGTATTTACTCCAACAACTCCTGATACTTTTGTTGCATTAGTTTTAGGTTGGTATACAGATAATACATTAACAATTGAATTTGCTGCTAATACTGTTCTAACTGCTGATGATGTTATTCTATATGCTAAGGTTGCTAATTTTGCTCCTGCTGGTGTATTAACATCATTTGTTAATGGTGCTGATGGATCTTATGAATGGGTATGTGATGATGCTAATGGTACATTTACAAGTGGAAATAAAGGTAAAAATAGTAGTAAATCTATTTTAGAAATTACATTCGCTAAAGAATCATTTACTGCTTTCTCATATGTTGTTAACTCTGAATCAAATTATGACTATTTAACAATTTATGTAAATGGTAATGAAGTTTATTCATCAAAAGTATCTGGTAAAAATGGACAAGATATTACTGGTTCATTTAGTGAAACTTTTGCTGCTGGTGATGTATTAAAAATTCAATTCCAAAAAGATAGTAGTGGAAATCAAGGTTCTGACTGTGCTGTTCTTTCTAACTTTGTAATTAATGATGGTGTTCCTGCTGCTAATATTACATTTAAATATCAAGATGCTGGTGTTGAAGATGCAGTATTAAATGCTAACTTAAATGATGTTATTGTTAATATTGAAGGCTTTGATACTTATGCTCCTGTTTGTGATAATGTTACTAAGAAATTTGGTGGTTGGTATTATGATGCAGAATGTACTAAACCTTTAACAAATTCTGATATTATTGTTTCAAGTATTGTTCTTTATGCTAAGTATTTATATCCTGTAACTGTTGAATTTGATACTGATGGTGCTGATGAAATTGATCCAATTAGCGTTTGGACAGGTATTTCAATTGAAGAATTTATGCCTGAGACTCCAACTAAACATGGTTATATCTTTAGATATTGGTTAGATGAAGAAGCTGAAGAATTTAATCCTGCTAATGGTGTTACTGGTGATATTTTATTAACTGCGTACTTTGAAGAATTACCAGTTGGTGCTACAAAAGATGTTGCAGTAGAAGTTGAACTTGAAAACGGGGAATTTAGTTACAATGCAACAACAGATGAAGAATTCCAAGATTTCTATTTTGTATTTACTCCAGAAATAACTGATTACTATTATTTCAAATTCCCAGTTGATGATGTTAATGTTGTAGGTGGTACTGTAAGTGGTAAGTATTATAGAAGATTTATGATTGTAGATGCTGAAGGTAACGAAGTATTAGGTAAAACATCTAGTGATTCTAAAGTTTTATTAGAAGCTGGAAATACATATTATGCTGCTTATAACTTAGCATATAGTTCATATACTGGTTGGGGAACATTTAAAGCTGAAGTATGTTCTTATGATTATGACTGTGCTGCTGAAGCAATTGATTATACATTTGGTGATGTAATTACTACTGAACCTGGTGTATTTAAATCAAGTGATCATAAAATCGTTTATAAATTTGAATGTACACAAAGTGGTACATATGCATTAAAACTTTCTACTACTGCATGGGCTGGTGTTTATGTATATTCTGATGAAGCATTAAGTAATCAATTATTATATAAGACATGTTCTAATACTAGCATTGCTGTTGATTTAGTTGTTGAAGCTGGTGAAACTTATTACTTAGTATTTAGTCAAAACTGGTCTGGTAATACAACTAAGACATTTACTTTCTCAGTTGTTGAATATCCTCAAGGATATGATCCTAATAATCCATTTGAATATACATTAGGTGATGTAATTAATGCTGAATTTGCAAATGGTAATAATGCTTACTATCAAGTTGAAGTTGCTGAAACTGGTACATATAAATTAAGTATTTTATCGATTAGTGATACTAATAGTAAAACTGTTGATTTATATAATGCAGATATGACTGAAAAAATTGCTACATTAGCTGGTACTGCTGCATGCGATTATTATGTAGAAAATCTTGAAGCTGGTACTTATGTAATTAAAGTTTATAACACATCTACAAGTTATAATACTTCATTTACTGCTAGCCTTACTAAAGTTGCTACTGGTTTATACTGGACTACAGCTGAAGAATTAACACTTGAAGCTGAAATGGAATTAAATGCAAATGGTACTTATTATTATGAATTTACAACTGGTACTGATGTATTATGGCATTTCTTTGAAGCTGAACTTGGAACTGTTAAAGTTTATGGTTTAGATAGAACAGAAATTAATACTCCAGCTCAACTTGCTGCTAATACAGTTTATTATTTAGTAGTTGAAAGCGAAGAAGCTACTCTTGCAGTTACATTCTATACATTAGTTGATTATGCTGATGGTAAATCACCTGCTGGTGCATTTACATATACTGGAGAACCAATGAATTTATCGTTAGTTCAAGCAAATTATACAACTTATATTAAGTTTACAGTTACTGAAAGTGGAACTTATCGTATTTATACAAATAATAATGGTTCAATTGACACTAAAGGTTATGTATACAATGATATAGCTTGTTCATCATCTATTTCTAGTAATAATGATGGTTACCAAGCAAAAGTCGATGCTGGATTTACTGGTTATAAATATGACTTCTACTTAGAATGTGCATTAGAAACTGGTGTTGAATATTATGTTAAGGTTACTTATTCAATTTATTCAAGTAATACAGCTACATCATTAAAATTACATATCGAAAATACTGCTGCTTAAAAGTATTATTTGATAAAATATAAAACGATTATAGTTTAATCTATAATCGTTTTTTTAATGGTTTGTTGTGGGAAAAAATCAACAAATAATAATACTTAAATATTAACTATATATTAACAAAATTTAATAAAGTAAACGATTTCATAAAAATTGGGTGCCTAAGTGGTGAAATAAATGACGAAAAGTAGTATAATATACTAGAATAAGTTTATAAATAGAGGAGGTCAATAATTATGTTAAAAAGATTGACAGTTTATGGATTATTACTGCTTTTTGTTTTATGTCTAGTGGGGTGTAGCAATAAAAATACAGAACCTAAAGGTATTAAAGTAGTATATGAATTAAATGGTGGTGTTTTTCAAAATTGTACATTGCCGATAAAACAATATTATGAATTTGATAATGATTCAAAAAGATTAATTAAGAGTCCTGAGACATTAAGTAAATCATCTATTTTGAAATCTGGTTATACATTAGAAGGTTGGTATAAAGATTCTAGCTTTACATATAGGTGGGATTTTGATAAAGATGAACTACCACTTGAAGGATTAACTTTATATGCTAAATGGAATAAAGATGTTAAATATTCATATAATGTTTGTTATTATGATAGTAATAATAAATTAATTATTCTTGGTACGTATGAGGTTAAAGAAGGTGAAGTATTTGATGATTGGCGTGGATTTGCTAGTGATAGAAAAAATTATACACCTCTTAAATATTTAGATGAATTTGGTGAAGATTGGGATGAAACATTTAAACATCCTGGTGGAGAGGATGACTTGGCTATTAATGTATTTGTTGAATATATTGAGGGAGATTATGAGTTAGTTTCTACTGCAAAAGAATTAAAAAATGCTAGAACAAAAAATATTTATCTTTTGAATGACATAGATTTTAATGGTGATGAATTTAGTTTTTCAAGTTATAATAAGATTTTTAAAGGAAATGGCTATACAGTTAAAAACTTTAAAGTATTGATTAAAGGGGATAAATCATCAGGTGTAGATGATCATTTAGATTCAAGTTTAAAAGCAGTTTATGGTTCTGTTTTTGGAAACTTAAATAATGCTACAATCACTGATGTTACATTTGAAAATGTTGAGTTTGTTGTTAATGTTGGGTATGATTTAATAAATAAAGTTTATATTTCACCATTATGTGTCAATATGACAAATTCGAATATTAAAAATGTATCAATAACCGCTAACTGTTCTAATCCTAAATTACCTAGTAATTTTGATTTGAACAATTTAATAATTACAAATGACGATCATATTATTAAAAAAGAGAATTCGGTCGTTGAAAATTTAGATTTAATAATTAGTAAAGGAGAAAATTAATATGAAGAAAAATGTCCTTGTAAAAGGTATTATTATTGCTGCTTCTGTTGTAGTTGTTGCGGTGGTAGCGTTAATAGTTGTTAATGTAATTAACGGAAATAAAGATCAAAAGTATTATGATAATGAAAATGATTCTTTAGTGTTTTCAACTTTAGAAGTTGATAAAGTATTTAGCCCATTCTTTTCAACATCTGCAACTGATTCAAATGTAGTTGGTTTAACTCAAATTGGTATGTTAGGTAATGACAAAGATGGTAACGTTGTTTATGGTGATGATGAAGGTGTTGTTACAAAAGACCTACAAATCATTACAAATGATGGTACTCCTAATGTTGACCAAACAACAACATATTATTTTGTTTTAAAGAATAATGTACGTTTTTCTAATGGCAGCTATTTAACAATTAAAGACGTATTATTTAATTTATATGTTTACTTAGATCCTGTTTATTCTGGTTCAAGTACAATCTATTCAACTGATATTGTTGGCTTAGAAGCTTATCGTACTCAATCACAAGATGAAACAGAACAAGAAAACTTTAAAAAGCAATTTCAAAATGATGCTCAAACAAGAATTAATTCTTTAATTGAAGCAAAAGAATTTATCTATGATGAACATCAAGATGAAATTATCACGAATGCTTCTTTCTTAGAATATTTACAAGCATATGAAGATTCATTTAAAGACACTCCATCTTATGATTCATATCAATACTTAGTTGAAGATTTTAATAAAGCATCAGAATTCTTTAGAGATGAATTAGAAACTGACTGGACTAACTCATTAAATACATATGAAGATATCGTGTTTACAGATGATAAAGGTAAAGTTTATAAGAACTTATTAAATTCTGATGTTGAAGCATTCTTTTATAATGAAGGCTATATTACTTGGAGTAAGAAAAATGCAGAACTTACTTTCTCACTTGGGAAATTAGATACTGCTAAGAATTATTCAAAAGAACAAGCTATTAATATTGTATATAATGATAAAATGCCAAAAGAAATTGATGTAATTGTAAGTTATTGGATGACTGCAACTACATTATATGATTACTTAGTAAATGCTGCAATGGAAAAATATTTTACTTCAAATTCTGAACGTGCATTCCCTAATATTTCTGGTATTAAATTTGCAAATAAAGATGAAGCTGTTACAGTGAATGGTAAAACTTATGAAAAACCAGTTTATGATGAAAATGGTAATATAGATGCAAATTCAAATGAAGTATTAAGTATTACAATTAATAATGTTGACCCTAAAGCTATTTGGAACTTCTCATTTGCTGTTGCTCCAATGTACTATTATTCAGATGCTGAACATATTGAAAAATTTGACTTTGTTTCTAATTTTGGTGTTGAATATGGTAACCAAACATTTATGAATGAAGTATTAAAAGGTGATAAAATCGGTGTTCCAGTTGGTGCTGGTCCATACGCTGCAAGTAAATCATCAGGTGGTTTAGAAAATGTTACAGCTGCTGATTTCTATAGTTTAGGTGTTATTTACTTTGAAAGAAATCCTTATTATGTTTTAGGCCCTGCTAAAATTAAAAAGGTTCGTTATCAAGTAGTTTCTTCAAATCAAATGTTAAATGCTTTATATACTAATGCAGTTGACTTTGTTGAACCTAATGCAAAACCTGAAACTATTACAGAACTTGATGGTAAAAAAGATCAAGGTATTAGCAATACATCTATTCAAACTTCAGGTTATGGATATATCGGTATTAATGCTGGTAAAGTTCCATATATTGGAATTCGTCAAGCGATTATGCATGCGATTAATACTCAAGAATGTGTAGACTATTATCAAACAACTGCTGAGGCAATATATCGTCCAATGTCTAAATCAAGTTGGGCATATCCTGAAGGATGTACTCCATATTATCCTTATATTGGTGCTAAAATCCCTGAAGATCTTGATGTTGTAAATCCTGCTTATAAAGCATATGTTGAAGAACTTGGTAAAACTGCAGGTGCTACATTTACTGAAGAAGAACAATTAGAATTCTTAAAACGTTTAGTTGAAGGCTTTTATAGCTCAGAATGTGGTTATAGTGAATCTAAATTTAAATTAAATGCTGATGGTATCTATACTGATGGACAACATACTTGTAAATATACATTTACTATTGCAGGTCAAGAAACAGATCATCCAGCTTGGCGTGCTATGAATCATGCAATGGAAATCTTAAATAAAGTTGGCTTTAGTGTTAACGTTGTTACTGATGCTAACGCTTTAAGCAAACTATCAAGTGGTGCATTAACTGTATGGGCAGCGGCTTGGGGTTCAACAATTGACCCTGATATGTATCAAGTATATCATCGTGATTCTCAAGCTACTTCAGTATTAAACTGGGGTTATAAACAAATCTTAAATGCTGCAAGCGATAAATATGCATATGAACAAGGTTTAATTGATGATTTATCTGAATTAATCGATAAAGCAAGAGAAACTAATGATCAAGAAAAACGTCAACAATATTATAAAGATGCATTAGATATCGTTATGATGTTAGGTGTAGAACTTCCTACATATCAAAGAGATGATTTATATGCTTATAATACAAATAAAATTGATGCTGATAGTTTAACTCCAGATAGTGAATTATCACCATATTATGGATTAACAAGTGAAATCCACAATGTTTCACTTAATGTAGAAAAATAAGATGATGAAAATTAATTTAGTGTATACTAAATTAATTTTCTAATTAGGAGGCACTAAATATTATGTTTAAATATATAGTTAAACGACTAGCGATATCTATCCTCATATTATTAGGTGTATCAATTATTATCTATACGATGGTTAGATTAATGCCTACCGATTACGTTGATACAAAATATGCTAGTCAATTACAAAGCGGTACAATAAAACAAGAAGATATTGATAGATTTAAAGATCTATATGGTATTGGAGATACATCAATTAAAGGTATCGCAGGTGGATATGTGAAATGGATTGGTAATTTGTTAAAAGGGGATTTGGGGCTATCATTTAAATATGAAAAACCTGTAGGACAAGTAATTACAGAAAATATGTGGATATCGTTTGCTATCGCGCTGGTAGCAACAATACTACAGTTCTTAATAGCAATACCACTTGGAATTAGTAGTGCTACTCATCAATATTCAATAAGAGATTATTCTGTTACAGTATTTACGATGATTGGACTTTCACTTCCTACATATTTCTTTGCGGCAATTGTAATTAAAATATTCTCAGTTGATTTAGGATGGTTTCCATCAAATGGTTTAATTTCTGCTACAGCAAATTACTCAGCTGATTTAATTGGTAATTTACAAAAATTTGGTGATATTGTTCATCACTTAATTTTACCAATATTTGTAAGTGTTTTATTATCAATTGGTGGATTGATGCGTTATACAAGAACTAATATGTTAGAAGTTTTAAATGCTGATTATATTCGTACTGCTCGTGCTAAAGGATTATCTGAAAAACCTGTTATTTATAAACATGCATTTAGAAATACAATGATTCCACTTGTAACAATGTTTGCGGGAATTTTACCATCACTATTTGGTGGGATGATGATTACAGAACAAGTATTTGGTATTGATGGTATTGGACGTCTTGCATATCAAGCATTACGAGATGGAGATATTCCGTTTGTTATGGGATATAACATGTTCTTGGCTATCTTAACAATTATCGGAACGTTATTTTCTGATATTATGTATTCAGTAGTCGATCCAAGAGTAACTTTAGGAAAGTAGGTGAAGATAATGTCTGAAAAAGAAAAAGAATTAGAACCTATTGTTTCTAAAGATTCTACTACAATTGTTGAAGAAAAAGAAACATTTAAAGAGATGAGTCCTGCGAGAATGATTCTTAGAAGATTCTTCCGTTCTAAATTATCATTAGTAGGAATTGTAATGATTGTTGGATTATTTGTATTTTCCTTTTTAGGTCCTGTTGTGTATTCAAAATGGGGAGAAGAACAAGTTGATAGACAAGAAGTTGTACAACAAATCCCTTCAACTTATACATATACGAATGAACAAGGTGAAACTATTACTGTTACACAAATATTAGAACATACATCAACTATTAATTCATATGCATCTCCTAGTAAAGATCATTTACTTGGAACTGATGATAATGGGTTTGATGTATTTGTTAGACTTATGTATGGTGGGAGAATTTCACTTGCGATTGGATTTATTGTTGTAATATTAGAAACTATTATTGGTATTATTCTTGGTGCTTTAGCTGGATATTTTGGTGGTTGGGTTGATCAAATAATAATGCGTGTTGTAGATATATTTAACTGTATTCCAACTCTTCCAATTTTGTTAATTGCATCTGCATTAATTGATTCTTGGGGACTTACTGCTGATCAAAGAATTTATGTTTTAATGGTTATAATAACAATCTTTAGTTGGAGTGGTGTTGCAAGACTTGTACGTGGTCAAATTTTATCTTTAAGAGAACAAGAATTTATTGTTGCTACAGAGGTTATGGGACTTCCAGTATGGCGTAGAATTTTTAAACATTTAATTCCAAATGTTATGCCACAATTAATCGTATCAATGACACTTGGTCTTGGTAGTGTAATTCTATATGAATCAACACTTAGTTATTTAGGCCTTGGTGTACAACTTCCAAAAGCTGCTTGGGGTACTATGATTGCAACATCTAATGACCCACAAGTATTAAGTTATCATACTAATATGTGGCTTCCAGCTGGTTTCATGATTGTTCTTGCAGTACTTGGATTTAACTTTGTTGGTGATGGTCTGCGTGATGCAATGGACCCTAAATCTAAGAAGTAGGTGATTAATATGGCAAAGAAAAATGGAAATTACCTATCAATAAAAGAGAGTCGTAAAATTATTTCATATAATATTAAACAAATGAAATATTATGAATCTCTAAAGAAGAAAAAAATGGATGTATCAGAATATACATCTGTAATGAATGATGAAAATAATATAATTGAAATTGATAATTTACAAACACATTTCTTTACTGATAGTGGAACTGTAAAAAGTGTAAATGGTGTAAGTTTTAATATTCCCAAGAATAAAATTATTGGTGTAGTTGGAGAATCTGGTTGTGGTAAAAGTGTTACATCACTTTCAATTATGCAACTTGTTCAAGCTCCTCAAGGTCAAGTAGTTGGTGGAGAAATCAGATTTAATTCTGATTATTTAGGCTATTCTGAAGATGGTAAAAAGAAAGCTTATAATATTGCGAAAATGCCTACTAAAGAAATGTTTAATGTTCGTGGAAAAGATATTACAATGATTTTCCAAGAACCAATGACTTCACTAAATCCTGTATTTACAATTGGTTATCAACTAGATGAAGTAATGTTTATACATTACCCTGAAATGTCAAAAGAAGATGTTAAAGCACATACAATTGAAATGTTAAATTTAGTTGGTATTTCAATGCCAGAACGTGTATATGCTTCTTACCCTCATGAATTATCTGGTGGTATGAGACAACGTGTCATGATTGCAATGGCACTAGCAGGTGATCCAAAATTAATTATTGCTGATGAACCAACAACTGCACTAGACGTTACAATTCAAGCACAAATATTAGAACTTTTAAAAGATATTCAAAAGAAGACTGGTTGTGCAATTATGCTAATTACACATGACTTAGGTGTTATAGCGGAAATGGCTGATGAAGTAGTAGTAATGTATGCAGGTAAGATTATTGAAAAAGGTACAGTTACTGAAATATTCAAACATCCTAAACACCCTTATACAATTGGGTTGCAAAAGAGTAAACCACTTATTACATCTGATGCTAATGAACCACTTTATTCAATTCCAGGTCAAGTTCCTAATCCAATCAATTTACCTAATACATGTTTCTTTAAAAATAGATGTAATAAATGTATTAATAAATGTAATGGAAATTATCCAAGTGAAGTAAAACTTTCTAATACACATTACGTATCATGTTATTTATATGATGAGAAAGGAGAAGCTGATGAATGATAAATCTAATTTAATCTTAGAAGTAAAGCATTTAAAGAAATACTTCCCTTTATCAAAAGACTTATTTGGTAAAACTCTAACATCACTAAAAGCAGTAGATGATGTTTCTTTCACACTTGAAAAAGGAAAAACAATTGGTGTTGTAGGTGAATCTGGCTGTGGTAAAACAACACTAGGTAGAACAATTTTACAATTATATGATACAACAGGTGGTAAGACTTTATATTATGGTCATACAGTATATGAATTTATGCCTAAGTATTATCTTAATGCATTAAAGAAGAGTAGAGAAAATATTAAAAAATTTAATTTTTATTTAAATTCTACTTATAAAGATGGTACACCGATTCCTCGTTCTTATGTAAAATGCAAAAGAGAATTAAATTATTTATTAGAAATTATTAAAAAACATAAATCAGGTGATTCAGTATTAGATGGCATTTCTTTAAATGAAATTGAAATTAGTATAAAAGCTTTAACAAATTACTTATCATTAATTGATAATACTGCACCATATGTTGGTGGATTAATGTTATGTAATTCACCAACATGTTCATTACATAACATTAATCCACCAACATATGGTGCAGTATT
>JAGBDV010000025.1 GCA_017937305.1 Bacilli bacterium | reverse complement strand
CCTCTTTATAATATTGGATCTCTTGCTATACCAATTGATGCTGTAGTTTCCATTAAAAATATAAAGGAATCAATTGATTTCGGGTTGGTAATCATGAATAATTATCTTAATGATGAAGATGAATTGAATGTTGCATCTAATATTATTAAGTATAGCTTCGAATTATATAATGGTATGGGATATCCTAGCAATATAAGGGGAAATGAGATACCTATTGAAGCACAAATTGTAAATATAGTTGCTAGAATATGTAAGAGTAACAAGAGCTTTACTACAACATTTAAAGCAATTACGGATACTGAAGCAACTAAATATAATCCAGATATAATTAATGTCTTAAAAACAATTAAAAAGAAAATAAAAGATATTTAGTTTTTTGTAAATTTAAGGTGTGTTTATTGAAACATATCTTTTTATTTGTTATAATTTAATTGTAAATAATAGAGGAGGAAAGTTGAAAATGAAATCTAAGAGATATTATGCACAAAATGCTGCTATTATAGTACTTGCTTTGGCAATTATAGTTATGTCAGTAGGTTATGCAGCATATAGTACTCAATTACAGTTGAAAGGAGTTACTACTGTTCAATCAAGTAAATGGAGTATTCTTTTACAAAATCCAACAAAATATTCTACAACAACTATTGCTGATGATAAAATCACTAAATTAGAAGTTAGGGATTTAGCAGTAAATTTTGCTGCTGAAATGACTATTCATGATACATTCAGCTTTACAGTAGATGTTGTTAATGATGGTACATTTGATGCAAAACTTACTGGTTGGTCTTTAACTGCTAAAAATACAGCAACTAATGAAGCTATTGCAGTAGATGAAAATAAAACTGGTGCTTCAAATTCATATTTAACATATTCAGTTAAATGGCTAGATGGTACAGCTTTAGCACAAAATGATCCGTTAAAGCATAAAGTTGCAGGAAGTTCTGAAAACGTAAAAAAATTACTAGTAACAGTTCAAACTCATGAGCCTACTAGTGTAAATGATTTACCAGCAACTAATCAAAGTTTTGAATTTGATTTCCAAATGACTTACGGAACAATATTCTAGGAAATAAAATAAACGATGACCATTACGCAAGTAGTGGTTATTTGTGATTTAAGGTGATAATATGGAGAAAAAAATTAATTATCCTGGCATAACAATATTTTTACTTGCGATATCAATACTTGCTATGTCTATTGGTTTTGCTGTTCGTTCAGAAAAACTGAGAATTAATGGTAGTACTACTATCGGGGAATCGCCAAGGTGGAATGTTCATTTTGAAAATATAGAAGTTTCCCAAAATAGTGTTTTTGGAGAAAGTGTAAGAAAGCCAGCTACCATAATTAATAACGAATCAACTTTTATTAATTATGATGTAGTTCTTACTTCTTACAACGACTCATATGAATTTACTGTTGATTTAGTAAATGAAGGAAATATTAATGCAAGGATAAGCAGTGTTATGTATACATTATCTGATGAAGCTAAGAAGTATTTAGATTATTCTATCGAATATGAAGATGGAACTAAAGTTTTAGAAGGTGATGAACTTCCAAAGAGAAGTAAGAAGAAAATAAAAGTAAAATTACAAAATATTTTTAAGCAAGATGTAGTTGGAGAAAAACAATTTGATATATCATTTGCTTTAGAAGTTGTACAAAAATAAGAATAAATAGGGAGATTTTATGAAGAATAAAAGTATATATATTTATGAATTAATATTATTTGCTTTTATTGCTATCTTCAAAATATTTTTTAATGATAGATTTTCACAATTTGAAGAAATTACAATAATTCTTTTCTTCGGAGCGAGTTTGATTGTTCTATATCAAGTATTGGGTAGAAGGAAGAATAAATCATTGCTAACCGATAATGCAATTCAGTTATCGATAATTGTAACTATGTTATTTTTCTTACTCAGTTACTTGAGTGGATTAATTTTGGGATTCCTAAAGAATTCATATTCCATTAGTGTGTTAAGTGTTTTAAAGAATATAACATGTTTTTCGGTGATGATTATATCAGAAGAAATAATCAGAGAGATGGTAGCAAAAAGATGCAATGTTAAAAAATTACCTTTAGTAATATTAACTATTGCCTATATTCTATTTGATTTAGTATTAGTATTTAATGTTAACAGT
>JAGBDV010000004.1 GCA_017937305.1 Bacilli bacterium | reverse complement strand
GGTAAACCCGACAGAACTGATATAATATCATTCTTGAGGAATATAGGTCAAACAGTACCAATAAGACAAAAAATCAAGTTATAAAACTTGATTTAATGCTTCTTATAAAACAAGAGCGGAAGCTCTTAGATGATTTTTTTTTAAAATCTTTTTGTTCTTTATCGTTTGCCTTTATCGTAAGGTTGTCCTTCTGCTTTTGGAGCACGAGACTTCTTAGATGTAAATGCAAGAACAATTAGAGTAATTACATAAGGTAAAATTCTATAAACATGTGAACTAATACCTAGTTTTGAAAGAGCATATACACCATCATTATTAAAGTCAATATATGGATAACCTACAGAGATACATTTAAGCGCACCAAACAGTAGTGCCGCAAGAGCAATTTGTACAGGTTTCCAGTTACCAAAGATCATAACAGCTAGTGCTAAGAAACCAAGACCCGCAACGTCACCATTAGATGAACAACCTGCTGCAGTAAGAGCATAGATAAAACCACCAAATGCTGCAAGACAACCAGAAATAACTGTTCCAATATATCTCATTTTATATACGTTAATACCAAGTGAATCAGCAGCTTGAGGATGTTCACCACAAGATCTTAAATGTAAACCAAATTTAGTTTTATATAAAATTACTGATAATACAATATATATAACAATTGCATAAACAGTAGTTAAATATACTTTATTGAACAAAATATTACCTATTGTTCCAAGAGGATTTTGTAATTTAGTACCAAGACCAAAGTCTTCTTGGAATAACATAAATAAATCAGCTGATGAATATTTTGAATCAATAAATAATACGTTTTGTTTACTGATAATTAAAATTAAGAATAAAACAAGTGCTGGAGCAAGTAAGTTTAATGCAGTACCACCAATTGTTTGGTCAGCTTTTAAATTAATAGATGCATAAGCAAGAAGTAATGAAAATAACCCACCAAATATCATCGTAATGATGATTACCATAATTAATAATAATTGTCCATTTTCAGGAGGGAATCCTGCTTTTAAAAATAATCTTACAAATAATACACCAATAAATGCAC
Source organism: Bacilli bacterium (assembly GCA_017937305.1). Taxonomy (GTDB): domain Bacteria; phylum Bacillota_I; class Bacilli_A; order ML615J-28; family CAG-313; genus UBA1737. Next base: position 43,252 of record JAGBDV010000004.1, on the reverse strand, counting down.
CAAATACCATAATACCTTCTAAAGCAATATTAATAATACCACTTCGTTCAGCAAATACACCTGCAAGTGCAACGATCATTAGAGGGATACAGAAAATTAATGTTTGTTGTACGAAATATACCATTATTCACTTACCTCCTGATTTGCAACTTTTTCATCTTTTTTATCAACTATTTCAACAGTAGCTGATGATTTTTTACTAAATTTTGATTTTAAATTGATTTTAATACTGCCATCTAGTACTTGTCTAAATAATAAACTAAATGCACTAAAGTATACAATAAATGCAGAAATAATACTTGTAATATATTCATTATATGGTGTCATATATTTAAGCTGCATACCATTTACATCAAGAAGTGAGATAAATGTCGCAGAGAATATTACTCCAAGTGGATTATTACATGCAAGTAACGCAACAGGAATACCATTAAATCCAACTGCAGGAAGCGATTGATATGTTTCCCATGCGAATTCTGTATTACCAGATAAATAATATAATGCTGCACCAGCACCAGCCAAACCACCAGCGATAGCCATTGAAATGATTGTTGCAACTTTATCATTGATACCTGCATATTTAGCAGCATTTTTATTACTACCACAAGCTTTTAATTTATAGCCAAATGTTGTTTTATCAAGAATAATAAATATTAAGATCGCAATAATTATTGCAATAATAATACCACCATTTACTTGAGAACCTTTAAAAATTAAATCAAGACCAAATTTAGATGTTGCAACATTATTATGAGTTGTCTTAAATACATAAGCTAAATTCTTAGTACCACTAGGGTCTAGTAAGAATTTAAAAGGACCACTTTCTTTATCAAATAAAATAGTTACAACATTAGCACCAATCCAGTTCATCATTATACATGTAATAACTTCATTAACATTTAAGAATGACTTAAATAAACCAGGAACAGCTCCCCATATAGCACCAGCTAAAATACCACCTAAAAATGCAATTAACCAAACAAACAGTGGAGGTACAACACTTGTAGGAATTGCAAGAGCTAAAATTAAAGTTACAGCAGTTGATGCAAGATATTGTCCAGGTGCTCCGATATTAAATAATCCTGTCTTAAATGCAACCGCAACACTTAAACCAGTAAGAATAAGTGGAGTAGCTCTAAATAACATATCACCAAAATTTACACCATTAAAACCAAATGTTAAACCACTTGCTCCTCTACCTGTATTAAATACACCAGAGAATACAAGTTGGATTCCATCTAATGCTGTCTTTAAAGATAAAGATGAAGTTTTAGAAGGTATAATTGCCATAATAACTAAAATTAAACAACCAATAACTAAACCAAGAATAATCGACATTACACTAGAAGTAATAGCTTTTACAGAATCCTTCTTCCATGTCTTCATAAACCAAGTAGTTTTATTTTCTTTTTTAGCTTTTTTACCTGCAATTATAAAATAGGCAAAGATTGAAGCTATAATAACAAATTGTAATAAAAACCATAACCATCCTGGCATACTAGTTACCTTCCTTTACGTTACGTTTTGCACCAGACATATATAAGCCTAGTTCTTTAACTGAAGTTTCTTTTGGATTAAGTTCTCCAACGATTTCACCTTCATACATTACTAAAATTCGATCACTTAAATTCATTACTTCATCAAGTTCTAAAGAAACAAGTAATACAGCTTTACCTAAATCTCTTTGAGCAACAATTTGTTTATGAATAAATTCAATTGCACCAACATCTAGTCCACGAGTAGGTTGTACTGCAATTAATAATTCAGGATTAAGATCTATCTCACGTGCAATAATTGCTTTTTGTTGATTACCACCAGACATCGTACGTGCAAGGTTAGTTGGACCTTGAGGACTTCTAATATCAAACTCTTCAATTAATTTATTTGCATATTCTCTTATTTCATCACGCTTTATAAACTTAAATTTTTGGAAACGTTCTTCTTCAAACTTCTTTAGAACTAAATTATTTTCTAAAGTAAAATCAAGTACTAAACCGTATTTATGACGGTCTTCAGGAATATGTCCAATACCAAGCTTATTTCTTCTATAAACATTAGCATTAGTAATATCTTCACCTTTTAATAAAACAGATCCAGATTTAATTTTCTCAAGTCCAGTAATACTATATACTAATTCACTTTGACCATTTCCATCAATCCCTGCAATACATACAATTTCACCTTGACGGACCTTAAATGAAACGTTATTAACAGAATTTTTATTCTTTTTTGCTCCTGCAACAACTAAATTATTAACATCTAAAATAACATCACCAGGAACGCTTTCTTTTTTCTGAACTACAAATTCAACCTTACGTCCTACCATCATTTCAGTAAGTTCCGATTTAGTAGTTTCGCTAATATTAACTGTACCAATATATTTACCTTTTCTAAGCACTGTACATCTATCAGCAACAGCTAAAATCTCATTAATCTTATGAGTAATAAATAAAATAGATTTACCACTATTTGCAAGATTTTTCATAATTTTTAGTAAATCTTCAATTTCTTGTGGAGTTAACACAGCAGTAGGCTCATCAAAAATTAAAATGTCATTATCACGATATAACATTTTTAATATTTCAACTCTTTGTTGCATACCAACAGTTGTATTTTCAATTAATTTATCTAAATCAACATTTAAACCATATTCTTCTGATAAGGCTTTGATTTTTTCTTTAGCTTCTTTCTTTTGAATAAAACCAAACTTTGTAGTTTCACACCCTAGGATAATATTTTCTAAAACAGTAAATACTTCTACAAGTTTAAAATGTTGATGCACCATCCCAATACGATATTTATTAGCATCTTTAGGTCCTTTAATTTCAATAACTTCACCATCTTTTTTAATGATACCTGAATCAGCTTGATAAAGTCCAAATAAAATACTCATTAATGTTGATTTACCAGCACCATTTTCTCCAAGTAGCGCATGAATTTCACCTTTTCTTAGTTGAATACTAATATTATCATTAGCAGCTTTACCAGAGAAAGTCTTTGTAATGTTTAACATTTCAATTGCATAATTTTCCATATTAACTCCCAATATATAAATAATTATATTTTTACTCTTATATTATACAATAAAATATATTTTTTTTCAAACGAAAATAAAAAAATCTAATCACATTTTTGTGATTAGATTTAATTTTTAATTTAATTATTTAACCCAGTCAAGAGTTACATTGCTGTATTCTTTAGTTTCAGCACCATCAACATCAGTTGCAACAGTAATTTCACCTTTTTGAAGTTTTTCAAATAAAGCATTGTATTCTTCAACACTGAATGATTTGAAGCCCCATGAAGCTTCTTCAGTTGGAAGACCAACAGCATTATCTTTAGCACCTAAGTTAGTAGATTTGTCAGAAATTTCTGCCCATTTACCATCATAGAATTTTTCTAATGCATACATTGTACCTTCTCTTAATCCCTTCATTGCAGAAGTGATAACTGTTGGACTTTCAGCAGCTTGGTCAACGTCAACACCGATAACTTTACCGTTGTTAGCAGCAGCAGCATCAAATGCACTTGTACACATAGAACCACCACAAGCAAATACGATTTCAGTACCAGTTGAATACCAACCTTCAAGCATTGCTTTAAGTTCTGGAGATGCAGAGAATGAAGCACCATAAGCCCAGCTATATTTCATAGAAACAGTAATTCCTAATTCTTTAGCTGCTGCATTAGCACCTTGGATATAACCATAACCAAATCTTTGACAAGCAGGGTTAGTACCACCGCCGCCGCCAGTGAATCCAAGTTTAGTATAACCTTCTTTAACAGCACCATAACCAGCTAGGTAACCAGCTTGTTCTTCTTGGAAAATGATAGCAGTTACATTTTCTAATCCCATGTTCCAACCATCAACAAATACAAATTTAACTTCTGGAGCTTCTTTAGCGATTCTTTCTAAAGCAGAAGCTTGCATGAAACCAGCACAAACAACAATTTCAGCACCGCCTTCTACAGCAGCTTTCATTGCATTGTATCTATCATCATCTGTAGCATTGTTAGCATTTGCAGGTTGATAATATTTATAAGATTTTTCATTTTCATGAGCAAATCTCTTTAATCCTTCCCAAGTACCTTGGTTGAATGATTTGTCTTTTAATTGACCGATGTCAGTAACGAAAGCAATTTTATATGATTCTGCTTCCATTGTATCAGGAATTGCATCATAGTCATAACCAGGTTTTTTATCATCATTATTGTTATTACATGCAGCAACAGCAAAAACCATTAATAAAGCAACTACGAATAGAAATACTTTTTTCATTTTTAAATTTTCCTCCTAATTAAAAATATTTACTAGTATTTATATGTTATAAACATACACCAACATTATAACATATCAATTTCCATTATTCAACATATTATATATTTTTTTTAAATAGTTACGTATAGAAAAAAAGAATCAGTTAAAAGAACTGATTCTTAATTTTTATTATTCAGCAGCAACAATTGTTAAAGCACGTGAATCTTTAGTTACATCTGTAATAGTAAATGTATATTTACCAGCTGCAACACATTTGATATTTCCACCAGCATCAGCGAATTGTTCAGCATTATATTGAGCTGTACCAGCATTGAATTCGATAGACCATTCAGGACCTACAGTTACTTTAAATTCAACATCAGCTTCAAGATCAATTGTAAGAGTTGCAGAGTCAGTAGCAGCATCATAAGCAAATTGATATTCAGCAACTGGACTCCAGTTATTCATTCCACCTTTAACATAACAATCAGTAGGAATTTCAGCTTCAACTTCAAGTGGTGTAAATACACCATTTTCGTAGTTAGCAGCAACAACACTTAGATCATCATTAACGATATAAGCATTACCAGCATGTAAACCTTGAAGTGATTCAATGTTACCAGTTTGTGAACCATCATTATTGAAGATTAAACCTGTAGCAGCTTCTGATAAATCAATTGTCCAAACGTTACCTTCAACATTAATTAAAGCATTTCCTGGCCAACCATCAGAACCTTTACCACCCCACCAATAAGCATTAGGAGCAGTCCAAGCTGCTGGAAGTTGAGCATAAATTGTATATTTAACTTCTTCAGCAATTTCACTTGGATATTTATTTAATTCTGGTTGATCATCAGCTGGAGTATAAAGATCGTAATCAGCAACGAATTTGCCATCAGAACCTTCTCTTAGAACATAGTAGTTTAATGAAGTAGCAAATAATAAGTCAGCTGTTTGAGCAGAACCATTATTGAAAATAACATAACCAGTACCAGCAGGAACGATATAACCCCAAATGTTTTCTTCAGCATTAACTAAAGTCATTGCAGCACCTGGCCAGCTTACTGTATTAGCAAGAGCATTTTTATCTTCACCAAAGTAGTAGCAGTTAACAGTTTCCCAATCAGCAGGAACTTTTGCATAAACAGCGAAATCACCTTCAGCTACACCAGTTTCAACTTCAATTGCAGGAATAGATCTACGATCAATATAACCACAATCTTTACATTTTCTAGCTTCAGAACCTTCAACACCAACTGCTGGTTTTGAAATAACTTCATATTCACTGAAATTATGAGCGCCTTTTTCTACTTGTTCATTACATAAAGAACAAGTTTTCCAGTGTTCTTCAGCATTAGCAGCCCAAGAACCAGTTTCATGTTCACAATTTGTAATTTCTACACAGCTTGCCATAACACCAAGAGCAAGTAATGCAAAGCAAACAACTAATAAATTTTTAATAGTTTTCATTTTTAATATTCTCCTTCTTTTCTATTTTATTTCCTATATTAAATGTCAATTATTGATAACTTTTCATTGCAATAATTGTTTGGTATGGTGAAACTCTAGTTTCAGCAGTTAATTCTAATGCACTTTGATTTAATGTATCTAAGTATAAAGTATAACCTTCTAAATTAACAACTTTAGTTCCGTTAACACCATTACTATGACAAATAATATATTCAACCTTATTTAATGTATCTTTGACTTTCATAATAATTAAACTACCATTATCATTCTTTTCAATTGATACGTCTGATGCAATAGCTGTTGCATCTTTACCAAATACATTGGCATTTTGTTTTAAAGCAATTAATGCTTTATAATTATTAAACATATCCATATGTTTAACTTTTAAAGTGTAATCAATAGCGTTTACTGCATATGAAGATTCATATGAGTTAGAATCGCCACCTTTAGTTCTTAGCATTTCTTCACCAGCTAACATAAATGAAATACCTTGTGAAGTAAATACACATGAATTTGCAAGCATAGCCATACGTTTAACTAATACTTCATTTGTAGTACCACTTGCTCTAATACGGTCATATAAAGTATAGTTATCATGACATGTTACATAGTTTATTGACTTAGATGGATCAGTTTCTTTTGATAAAGTAATACCTTTAAACCCATTCATAAGTTCTGTTAAATCAGTACTATTTACTGTTGAATTATTAGTAACCCAACCTTTAGCAGTAACACCATTTAAGCCACCCTTAATTAAAGCATCTCTCATCTTATCATTAAATTGACCAAAGCCTTCAAAACGATTTAAGTTGTTTTGAGATGCAGCAGTTCCAGATAACGCAATAGTTCCACCAGTCCAAGGTTCACCATAAACAGTAATAGATTTATTAACATTATTATGTAAATTAGCAGTAAGTTCATTCATAGTTTTAACATCATGAACACCCATTAAGTCAAATCTAAATCCACCAAGTTTATATTCTTTAGCCCAGAATTCTGTAGAATCAATCATAAACTTACGATACATTGGCATTTCTGAAGCTGTTTCATTACCACATCCTGAACCGTTTGATGCAACACCAGAACGATAACGGAAGTAATATTTAGGCATTAAAACATCAAAGTTACTACCATCTAATCCTGATACGTGGTTGTAAACTACATCCATAATAATATTAATACCAGCTTCATTATAAGCTTTAACTAATTCCTTAAATTCAATAATCTTAGTATAACCATCATATGGATTTGTTGAATAAATACCATCTAATGAATTATAGTTAAGTGGGTTATAACCCCAGTTAAATTTACGAACAGAACCATCTGTTCTTGTAGGATCATTATCAGGTCTTTCATCATTTGCTTGGTCATAAATTGGAATTAGTTGAACTGCATTTACACCTAGTTCTTTAATATGATCAAAACCTGTAGAAACAGTCACATTACCAGATGTATAAGATGTACCTGTTTCATATAAACCTTTAAATAATTTAGCATAAGCATCTGTTCCACCCCAAGAAGCATGAGAAGTAACATCTGCAACATGAGTTTCATATACTGTAAGACTAGTTGAAGGAATATTATGTAGTACAACATTTTCCCATCCTTCAGGATTAGTTTTACTAAAATCAACAATCATCCCACGATAACCATTAATACCTGTAGATTTAGCATATGGGTCAACAACTTCACGATTTTGATAACTTGAATTAGTTACAACATAAGTATAATACTTACCTTCGTGATTTCCTTCATATACATATTCCCAAGCACCATTTTCAATTCTTTGCATTGGAAACTCAACATATTCATCTGATCCATTTGCAAATGTAACTTTGCTACCATTTATGTTTGCACTCTTAGGAGTACCAGTTTCATAAATTCTAACTTTCATTTCACTTGAAATTGGAGACCAAACTCTAAATGTTGTTTTATTTGATTCATAAATTGCGCCAAGTTCACCAGTGTATGTGTATGCTTCAGCAAAAGCTGCGTTTTTATATAATGTTGATTTATCGGCGTAAACAGTTTGTTCTTTTCCAGATAATTTAAACTTAACAACTAACTTAAATTCTTTAGTAATATCAGGCATTTCTGTACCTAAATTATATTGTAACTTTTGATTAGTTGTAATTAACGCATTAATATCAGAATTTTGAGTTGCACTTGATACAAGCACTTTATTATCATAATAAAGAGTATATGATTCATATTCTTTATTTAATTGGAACCAAACTAAGAAATTATTAACTGGTTTTGATAATTCAAAATGCTCTACAATATCAGCAACTTCACCTGCAGCATTAGTATACATAGTCTTATCTCCTGACTTTAAATAAATATCGTAATAACCAGAAGGGTTTACTGTAAACTTAGAAAATTCAATAAAGCGGTCAGAATCATAGTCTTTAGTCCAACTATCTAGTTTTCTAACAATAAAACCTAATTTAGATTCTTCTAATCCTGCGCTCCATTCAGAAAATTCATAAGTCACATAAGCCCCATATGAATCTGTTCCTTCAAATTCATATAGTCCACCATCTTTACCATCTTCCCATAACCACAAACCCCAATTAGTGTAGTTACCATCTTTACGATTAAAGTGAATAGTGAATCCGACAGCTTCATAAACTTCACCACCGCCATCACCACTTCCACCACCTCCACCAGGGGGATCATCATTTGTGTTGTTTTTACAAGAGGTAATAGTAAAGATCATCATAAAGAATACTAAAATAATTAGTAGTATTTTTTTCATAAATAATCCTCTTAACTAAATATATATATTTTTTCAAATTGTGAATTATAATCACACACAAGAGTAGTTTCTGTATAAGTATCTGTATTAAGTCTATACATTGTTTTAGTAGATAAATTTAGCACCATGCCATATTCATTAACACTATACTTATGCATTGTAATAACTTCTTGTTTATTTTCATCTTTTGACATTGTATTAATTTGATATTGTAATGTTTTATCATCAAGTAAGCTAAAGCAATCATAATACTTAGCACAATTTGCAGAAATGTAATCACCATAATACATTCCACCTTGATGATATCCTGCTTCTAACTTTGTATAGAAGAATGAATTAATTAAATATTCAACATCACTTGGAGAATATGTTAACTCTTCAATAATTCCATCAGTTTTTTCATAACAAACAGCATTTCCTAATTCATTGATATAACTAATTGTCTCTTTTTGATAATAATTAAATTGATCAATACCAATCCCATAGTAACTTCCAGATACAATAGTCTTTGAATAATGATAAACTAAATCACTTTTATATATATATGTATAAGTAGTAATTGATCCTTCTAAAGTTCCATCTTTATAAATAGATGATACCATCGTAGAATCAGCAATTTTGACATTTTCGAAACACTCTTCATAATCAAAACTTAAAACAAAGTCTTTAATTTCACCTTCAGGAATTTCTTTACTGCAACTTACTAAGGCAATTAATAAAACTATTAATAACCCGAGTAAACTAATTCTTTTAATTCGCATATGAATATGTAGCAGAACCATATACAGTCTTTGTATCTGGATCTTTATGTGAATTAATTGTTTCAAATTTTTCACTTAACAAGTAACCATTTTCATCATATTCTACAGTAATATTCCATTTAGCATGACATACAACATCGCTTGGATTAATAATTCTTAGTGCTTTATTAACACCAAAAGCTTTTAAAATAAATCCACCTTCAGGACGATTATAATAGTAAACATGTTCTGGATAGCCTGAATTTGGAGCATGAATTCTACCTTCTAAAAGATAACTTAAAGAATAATTAGTATCAACTTTTCCTTGAGGTGTTAAAACACTCCAAGTATCTTTTGTAATATGAAGTGGTAAATTTAAATAGTATGAACATGTAAATTTTTCATTAGGTCTAGAACCAATACACTGAGTTTCTTTACCAGTTGAAGAATTTACTTCAACATGACTACAATTACTAGATTCGAATTCATTAGTTGTTCCACAGAATGTACATACCCATGGAGAAAGAATAAAGTCATCTAATTCTCTATTAACACGATTAATAGTGCTTGGTACTAATTCTTCTGCATAAGCAAAATAATTAAAGCTACCATTTACTGTATATTTTGAAAATAATGATTGATTGTCAAAATTAGAAACAATATCTGATGTTACTTCTTCTTTTGATATATATCCACTTTCAGGTTTTTTTCCATCACAGCCTACAATTAATACAAACGATAATAGCAAAACAAGAATATATAATTTCTTTAAAAATATGTTTCTCACTTTTGCACCTCACTACACTAATTAGTAAATCTTAATATCCATAGCTTTTTCAGTAATATGAATTCTTGAAATATCATATTTAACACATATTTCGCTACCGATATTTTCATCTTCAACTTGAATGTAAATATTAGTTTCATAGTGATGATCTTTATAAAGACATTTAGCAAACTTAACTTTACCATAGTCAAGAACTTCTAATACTTGAACTTTAAATCCATCTTCTGCAATTTGATATGCATCGTGAGGAATTTCAACTAAATATTGTTTACTAAATACTTTAATACCTAAGCTTTGAACCATCTTATTAGAAATTTCATCGTTACATAAAGTAACTAAATTACCAGTCTTAAAGAAGAAAATAATCTTAGCATGCATTAAAGCTTCACCATATTCTTTTCTTAACGCAAGAACAGTATTTTTATATTCCTTTTCAAGTTTCTTAACTGGATAAGCTTCATTATAACAATCATTCTTAAATTTCTTTAATTCATTTAATGCATTTTCTTTTTCACGTTTAAAGTTACCTTTTAACGCATTAGCTTCTGTTTCGAAATTAATAGCTTCTGCATTAAGACGTTTATTAAGTTCATTTTCTCTTTCTAACTTATGATTAGCTTTAAATTGTTTTAATTCTTGAACACGCTTATTATAAGCATCACGATCTTTATTGATTTGTTTAAATGAATTAAATGATTCCATTTCATCATTATAAACTTTATCATAAGCATCTTTGACTTCTTGAGTAATACATATTGAATTAATCTTATGTGCTTCTTCTAAAGCCTTTAAATCTTCTTTTAACTTAAGTTTTAATTCATTAATTAATTTAGTAGTTTCATTTTCTTTTTCACTAATTAATGGTTTATTCTTTAGAGTAATTGCTTTAGAATCAACTGATTTAACATTTTCTAAATCTTTAGCATATTGTTCATCAATTTCTTTAAATAAACCTTGGTATTTTTCTTCAACAGCTAAAACTCTTTCATCAACTACTTTATCATAGCTATCGCCAACATATTCTTTTGCAGTAACATGATTTAAGAACATTGCATTAACTTTATCATAATCACTAATAGCTTGATGAACTAGTTTACTACCAATATAGAATTCTAACTTAGTATAATCAAGTTCAATATAACACTCTTTTTCTAAATCAACATCATTAGAAGCAAATGCAAAGATTAAGTTATCCCCAAGTTTAATAGAAGCAATACGTAGATCATCTACTTGTTCTACTTTTTCTAATTTAACTTTAACACCTGAATTATTATTTAAGTTAATTGCATTAACAGGGATAATTACACTATAATCATTATCTTCTAGCTTAATTGCATTAGGAAGTTCAATATTTAAATCATGTAATTGTAATATATTATTTACAACTTTACCATATGCAAGGTTAGTAGTAGGGATACGAGGGTTAATAGTTTGTTCAGTAACACTATCAAATACGTGTGCTTTATCTAAATTAAGAGCAGCTTTAACTACATCACCACGTTTAAGTCCATATGAAGAAGTTCCCTTAATAATTACTTTAGTAGGTTTTGATAGGCGATCATCACTTAATAGTTCTGCATAAATTAATGTTTCATTACCTAATTCTTCAAAATGAGAAATCTTAACATCAATTAAATGATCAGATGATTCAACTACTTCTTTATCTAAAGAAATATGTTCACATCTAAATCCAAATGTAACTTCATTATCACTATCAAAATATTTAGGTTTAATTCTTGATAAATAAGAATGCTTAACTTTTAGAGTAGACGTTGAATTTAAGAATTCAATAACATCATTTTCACCATCTCTTTTTAAATAAGCTTTAAAGAAATTCATTTGTGGAGTACCAATAAATCCAGCAACAAATAAATTATCTGGATAATCATAAAGATTCTTAGGAGTATCCACTTGCATGATTTTACCTAATTTCATTACTACTACACGTGTACCAAGTGTCATAGCTTCTACTTGGTCATGTGTAACATAAATAAATGTTGTTTGCAAATCTTCATGTAGTTTTGCAATTTCGCTACGCATTTGCGCACGAAGTTTAGCATCTAAGTTTGATAATGGTTCATCAAGTAACATTACTTTAGGGTTACGAATAATTGCACGACCTAAAGATACACGTTGACGTTGACCACCAGACATTGCACGAGGTTTACGGTCTAAGTATTCAGTTAAATCTAATACTTGTGCAGCCCATAATACTTTTTTATGAATTTCTTCATTCGGTAAATGTCTTAATTTTAAACCAAATGCAATATTTTCATAAACAGTCATATGTGGATATAATGCATAATTTTGGAATACCATTGCGATATCACGGTCTTTTGGTTCTACATCATTCACAATATGATTATCAATGTATAGTTCCCCAGCACTAATTTCTTCTAACCCTGCAATCATTCTTAAAGTTGTAGATTTACCACAACCAGATGGACCTACAAAAACAATAAATTCTTTGTCTTTGATATCCATTGTAAAGTCAGAAACTGCTTTAGTACCATTAGGATATACTTTATAAATATGTTCTAATCTTAAACCGGCCATATTTATTACTCCTTTTACTATTTTAAAATTACAATGCTATATGGAGGTATAATGATACTTCCATCTCTTTGTTCTCCAACATAGTAACTACTATCGATTACTGCTTGACCAACAACGCTGTTAAATCCGTAAGCTTTATAATCAATATTTAAGTTTTCATATTCAGAGAAATTAAAGATTATTCCAATTTTACTATTGTTATAAGTTTTTGAAATAAATAACATTTTATTATCTTTACTATCTTTTGCAATAAGTTCAATAGAACCTCTTGCTATTTCAGGATTTTGATTTCTTAATAATAAGACTTTTTTATAATAATTAAGTATTGAATTAGAATCTTCAAGTTGTTCTTTTACAGTCGGATATGGATAAAGTTTACTTGTTACTCCACTAATTACCGAACAATCTAGGTTTGCAAAATCACCCCATTGAATAGGAATTCTAACATTTTGATCTACATTATTGTTACCTTTATTAGTACCATATAGTCCTACTTCATCGCCATAATACGAGAAAATTGTCCCATTCATCATTCCAAGTAAACCAAATATGAATTTATTTTTTTCTGTATTAGTTTGATAAGTATATCTTGGCATATCATGATTATCAATAAATGGAGCAGGAATGCCTTGTCCATTACCGATATTATAATTTGAAATAAGTGAATTATAATATGAAGTAATACCTCTTCCTTCAGGATTAACACCATTAATTAAACCACTTTGTGATGCATATGCAACACTAGTAGAGAAATTAAAGTGTGAATCAATTCCACTCTTGTAATATTCATTAATTAATTCATAACCATCAAAACATTCACCAACAATATACGCATCAGGTTTAATTTCTTTTACTGTTTTATTAATCCAACTTAAAAACTCAATTGATTTAGCATTATTATTAAAGTAGAAATATTTTACTGCATCAAGTCTAAATCCATCGATACCCATATCTAAGTAGAACTTCATAATGTTTTTAAATTCTTCTTTTACTGCAGGACTATCCAAATTAAATTCAGGCATATTGTCTGAAAAATTACCTTCATAATAGAAATCATAACTTGGACCTGCTTTATAAGCAGTTACATTAGAAGGAATATCTTTTGCAGTAGGATAGAATACATAGAAATCTTTATAAGCTTCTTCTTCACTAGTTAAAGTTAATCCTTTTAAATACTTGTTATAAGCACTACATGCTTTTGCAAAATAAGGATTAGCTTTTCCTGAATGATTAAGTACTAAGTCAATAATTAATTTAATATTACGTTTGTGACATTCATTAATTAAATTTTTTAAATCATCAATTGTTCCATAACTTTTATCAACATTATAATAGTCATTAACATCATATTTATGATAAGAACTAGATGGATTAATAGGCATTAGCCAAATTCCATTATACCCTAAATCTTTAATATAATCTAATTTATTAGTAACACCATTTAAGTCACCAACTAAATCCATGTTTGAATCATTAAAACTTCTAACAAAGATTTCATAATAGTTACGATAATTATCTTCTATTATATTTGTAGTAGTTAAATCTTCTTCAATTCTTTTTCCATATGGATTATCATATGGATCTGGTTCATCTTTTTTGCAACTTGATTTGCAACTTGGAAGAATACATAAAGTAACTAATAATAACATAATTAATAATTTTATACTAACTTTCATAACTTATCCTTTAACTGCTCCACCAGTAACTCCTTCTACATAGTAACCTTGTAGGAAGAAGAATAAAGTCATAATAGGAATTGAAACAATAACACCAGCAGCACAGAAGATAGGGAATCCACTTACCCCTGACTCTTTAGTTAGTAGTTGTTGTAACCCTACCGCAACATTAAATAAGCTAGAATCACCAGCAGCGATTACAGATGCAAACATATAATCACCCCAAGGTGCTGTAAAGGCAAGTAAAATAGTATAAACAATAATTGGTTTAGAAAGTGGCATAATAACACGCCAGAAGATAGTATTTTTATTAGCACCATCAATCATTGCAGCTTCATCTAATGATTTAGAAATTGTATCAAAGAATCCTTTAGACACATAATAATTCATTACAGAACCGCTAATATATACTAATACTAAACCAAATAATCCTGGAACACCAGTTGATAAATTAACTTGTTTTAAAATATAGAATGTAATAATCATTCCTAAGAAACCAGGGAACATACCTATAATTAAAATAAGTTTCATATATTTTTTTCTAAATCCAAAGTTTAATCTAGAAAATGCATAAGCAGACATTAATGTAAGAACAGTTTGTAATACTGATACAACAAGTGCAATTAAAACAGTATTAAGTAGCCATCTGCCAAAAGGATAAACTTCTGCAAATACCATCTCTTTATTATTAAACATCATCTTAAAATTAGTATCAAATAAAGCACGATAATTATCTAAAGTCCATTCTTTTGGAATTAAAACTTGTGGAGAATACGATTTTGCAAATGATTGTAAGATCAAATAAACAAATGGAAGCACCCAAATAAGGGAAATAATTGTTAAAACAATATAGACTAAAACATTCGTAGATTTTTGTTTAAATCGCATACCACGTGAATTCTTTTCATTATAGAAAAGATCTTTTGACTTTATTGGTTTTAAATATTTAAATCTTTTCATTATTGGAAGTCTCCTTCATTCTTAACAGCATTTGAACGGCTATATGTAATAAGCGAGAATGTTGCAACGACAACGAAAACAAAGATACCAATTACAGATGCAACACCATAGTCTTTCTCTACTTGTGTCATACACATCTTATATAGCCATGTAATAAGTAAGTCAGTTTGACCTGCACCAAATAATTGAGATTGAATCATTTGGCCTTTAACGTTAGTAAACTGTGGATTACCACCAGATAATAGATATATAACATTAAAGTTATTAATATTACCAACAAAGTTTGAAATTAAATATGGACCAGTTACAAACAACATATATGGTAGTGTAATTTTTGCATACATTTTAAATGGACTAGCTCCATCAATACGAGCAGATTCATATAAATCTTGAGGAATGTTCATTAAAATACCTGAACACATAAGCATTGTATATGGAATACCTATCCACATATTAACTACGATAACTGTAATTTTTGTAATAATTCCATCTTCTAAGAATTTAATATTTTGAGTAATTATACCAAGATCAAGTAATATTTGGTTTAGTGCACCATCATTAGTACTTAAGAATCTTGACATAAATAATAATGAAATAAACTGAGGCACTGCAATAGTTGTAATTAAAATTGTACGCCATAATTTCTTTAAACGAATACCTTTTTTATTAATTAACATTGCAACAATCATTCCAAGGAAATAGTTTGTAAATGTTGCAAAAACTGCCCAAGTAAGAGTCCAAATAAGTATTTGACCAAATACATAAGCAAATTCATGCGAAGCAGCTCCACCTGCAAGACCAAATAACTTCTTGAAATTATAACTTCCAACCCAGTCAAATAACTCTTTAGGTTGTTGGAATTGTGATGAATAATTCGTAAACGCAACAAGAATCATGAATATTAATGGAATAATTGTAAAAATAATTAAGCCTAAAGTTGGAATTGATAACATTACATAATGATAATTTTTACCAACTAAACTTTTAACGATTTCTTTATCTTTAATTGTTTTACCAATACGATGTAAGTTTTGTAATTCAACACTATCTTTTAATTGGTTATACCATAAGAATACATATACGCATGTTAAGATAGCGAAAATTATAGTATTAAGTAATAACATAAAACTGTCATCTTGATAAGTATAAATTTCAATACCGACAATTGGATCTACATAACTAGACTGTGCAATATGTCCAAAAGTACCAATTTTCATTAATGAACTAATACCAATTGTTACTGCAAAATATATATAAGCTGCTTGAAATAAAAAGTATAAAATACCTCTTAAAAATGACTTTCTAGTAAATAAACCAAAGCCCATAAATACAAATGAAAGTTTTGTTTTAAAATCACCATCAACAAAGAATAAATAAATATTAAAGAATACTTGAGCTATTTTCTTATATATTCCTACAAAGAATTGAGGAATCTTCTTTGTAAATATTTTTGCAAAAAACATTGGAATTGATGCGAAAAACGAAATAAACTTATGGAAAAGTCTTTTATGTAAAGGTAAAGATAAATATTCTATTGTTGTCATAAGTTCTCCTTTCTATACAAAATGTGACGACATTTTGTACTATCGCCACATTTTAATTTTTATTCGATCAATTATTCAGCAGGTGCTCCAATAATAGAATTATTTAGAGTATCGATAGCTTCTTGAATATTTTCAAGTGTAATAGTACCATCTTTAATACCACCAACGAATGTACCTGGAGCTGACCAGAATGCTGCAGGAACAGCATCTTGTGGATGACCAAACTTAGCTTGTTCGTTAAGAACGATCATGTTAGGGTCATTAACCATGCTTGGATGTTGTTTAGCTTCAGAATGACATGGAGCAATACCAAAGTTTTCATATCTCTTAGTTTGAGCTTCTTTACCTGATAAGTACATAGCAAGTTCATGAGCAGCAACTAAACGATCAGAATCACCTTTAGAAACTTGAGGGTTAACACCTAAGAATTTACCACCAACAAAGCATCCTAAATGTTTAGTATCACCATCAACAGTAACTGTTGGCATTACAGCACAACCATAATCTTCACCATAACGGTTCTTGAAGTTAGCAATATCCCAAGTACCACCGATAGTAGCTCTTACATCTGATTCAGCAGATGGAACGCCAGAATCATTAACCCATGCTGGATGTTGCATAATTTTGTAGATAGCTTTTGCAGCTTTTAATCCTTCAGCACCATTAAAGTTTGCTTTAATTTCGATAACATTACCATCTTCATCATAAGAAGTAGAGTAATCAGCACCAAATGTAAATAATGCAGCAGCACCCCAGAATGCAGTTTCTAGGTTGTAAGCAACTTTATAACCTTCAGCTTGAGCTTTATCTAATAAAGTTTCGATAGATTGAACATCTTCTTCACCAAATACAGATTTGTCATATTGTAAATAATAAGTATTATCACCAGTATATGGATAAGCATAATATGAACCATTCATTGTAACTAATGTAGCACCAAAGCCAGCCATATAGTTTTCAATAAATTCAGCATATTTTCCGCCTAATTTAGCTAAAGCGCCTTTTTGATATAGAATACCGATTTTATCAGAAGCAGCTTCGTATACGTCTGGAGCATTTGGAGCTGTCCAGTCAAGAACTGTAGAGTCAACTACGTCTGGTCCGATTTCAAGATATTCAATAACATATGTATTTTTGTCGCCAGCAGCTTTTCTAGCAGCTTTAAAGTCTTCGAATAATCCTTCATTAAAAGCTTTATCAGAAGCTGTACCAGCATAATTTAAATAAATTGTTTTTCCTTCATTCTTAGGTTGATCTGTATTTCCGTTACAAGCAATTAAAGTAACAGCTAAAACAGCAATCATTAAGAAAGCACAAAATTTTTTCATACTTAATAAATTCCTCCTTTTTCTTTTTTGTATGAATTTGTGTTAAAAAACATTCACGCATAACTCTGTATACGTTTTCATATGTATTATACACTTTTTCTTATAATTTTTCAACTAATTCATTAATATTTTTTTTTACTATTTTTTGGTATAATTTAAACATAACAAATTACTTTTTTCATTTATATAGTATAATCAATTATTTTATAAATATTTATGGAAATTTTTAAAAAGTAAAAAGAATCTTCAAATTGAAGATTCTTTTTTTAATTAAATAAATTAATAATAAAATTACTTAAATAATAAATTACTGGAGTATATATAATTGCAGGTAAAAAGTCTGCTACTTTTACCTTTGTTATTCCCATTAGATTAGTACCAATTAAAATGATGATTAATGATCCAACACAAGTAATTTCATTTATTAAACTATCATTAATATATGGAGCAATTACGCTAGATAAAATCACTAGTAATCCTTGAGTAAAAAGTAAAGAAATCGAAGATAATAACACACCACGGCCAAGACTTGCTGCAAGCATTATTGCAGAAACAAAGTCTAAAATAGATTTTGTTATTAATATAGAATTATCATTTACAAGTCCTGCTTGAATAGAACCTGTAATAGTCATAGCACCAATACAAAATAAAAGCGTAGCAGTAACAAAACCTTCAGATAATGACTCAACTGAATTTTCTTTCTTAAATTTTTGTTCAACCTTATTTGCTAATTTATTAATATTATCATCAATATTTAAAACTGTACCAGTAATTATTCCTAGTACAATTGCTGTTATTGCAATTAAAACATTTTCTCCTTCTAAACTGCCTGAAATGCCAATATATAAAACACATACTCCAAGCCCAATCATTACAGGCTTACTTACCTTATCAGATATTTTACTTTTGAATATTAATCCAATTAAACCACCTAATATTACAGCTACACTATTAACTAATACACCTAACATATTTTTACCTTATTTAGTTAATATTTTTTTTATGATTGGGTATAAATATTCAGCCATTGAAATAAAGCCGTAATCAGTCGGATGACATCCGTCTACAGTTTTTTCAGATATATTATTCTTGCCTAAAACTTTAGCTCCATCAATGTAATATAAATTCTCATCGTTTGAATTTTTTACATAATTCTTTTGATAACTTCTAATCTTCTTTTCATTTTTAACATAATCGTCATCATGAAATTCTAAGTACATCATTATTTTGCTAATAATTACAATAGGTACAGTTGGATATTTTTCTCTTAAACATTTAACAAAATTATCAAGTGTAGCTTTTAATCTATCGAACGTTGCATTAGCTTCATAATCTAAAACAAACATTTTTACTTTTTTAATTTCACTTAATGCTTCTGCTATTTCAATGTGCCCTTTCCCATTTCCCGAAAAACCATAATTTAAACATTCAGTCCCAAGCATTCTAGATAGAATTTGAGTATAGCTCATTCCTGGTCTACTTGCGCAACCACCTTGAGTAATTGATGTACCATAAAATACTATCTTATCTTCTTTTGTAAATAAATCAAGACAAGGAGTAATATTACAATTAGGATTTACCCCAATTAATATTTCTTCTACTGTTGCGTAAAGTGGAAAGTTTAAAACATATAATTTATTATTATAGTTTAATGATGGATGATTGAAAAATGTAAATTCATATTCATTTTTATTAAAGTCAAAATTACTAGTTCTATAGAATTTCATATCTTGATAAGTATTACCAATATATAAATCAAACCCTGCTTGTCCAGTGTAAGGCATATGGCCCATATGGAACTTAAAACTTAATTTAACTTTTATTTTTAAAACATTAGTGTTTGAATAAAATGCTACAATTCCCCCACTACTATTTCCTGCAAGTACATCAACACTACCTTCTAATTTAGGAAGAATATTATCTAACTTTTTTGAAAGTCTATGATATCTTCTATCTTCATTAAACCAATATAAACCATATATTTTAACTAAATCACTTATTTTAGGATCAATAAATAAAATATCTTCTTTTGCTTCATTATTTAAAAAATTGCTGTCTACTTTTTTAATGTCTATAGTTTTACTCATATGTTTTCTTTCTCCATTTTAAAGATTAAATTTTTGTTTAATCATTTCTGCAACTTCATTTGCAGGAATTCTTTCATTATTAATTCTTAAATAATTTTTAAAAGGAACTTCACCTTCATAACTTACTAAACGATGATTATTTTCTTCATTTAATAATCGTTTTTCTGATACTTCTAAATCTCGTTTAGATGCCTTATGATTTAATCTATTTATAGTCTTATTTCTTTCTAAACGAACCTCTTGTGAAGCTATTAATTCCACACAATATACTTCATCAAATTTCATACATAATGATTCCACATATGCCCAATCTGACTTCATATCAAAAGCCCACATCAAAGTATGGATCATACCTTCGTTATTACTTTCTACAAAATCATTAAACACAACTTCTCTTAACTTAAGAATTGTGTCACCTTTGAAGTAACCAAATATTTCAATTACTGGTTCTATCATCATATGATTGTGAAATAACTTTAGATTTGTTATCTTCATTAACTCTTGACCAACTGTCATTTTACCTACAGCACCTGTTCCTATTATTAGCACTAATTTCATAATTTCATCCCTTTTTTAAAATAATTTATTTTTAATATTATACACTATCATAAATAATTTTTCTACATTTTTATATATATCTATTTTAAAAAAATAATAGGTAACTAATTTAGTTACCTATTAGATTTCATTATTTTATTCCCATTCAATTGTTCCAGTAGGTTTAGGGGTAATATCAACTAATACTCTATTAATCCCTTCAACTTCACTTAACATACGATCTCTAATTTTAAATAAAACATCATAAGGAATTTCTTCTACTGTAGCAGTTGTTGCATCGACTGAATTAACAGCTCTTATTACAACAAAATTAAGATAAGTTCTTTTATCGTCCTTAACACCAACAGTTTTATAATCTGGAACAATAGTGAAATATTGCCATACTTTTTTGCTAAGCCCACATTTATTAAACTCATCACGTAAGATATAGTCTGTTTCTCTTACTAAATTTAATCGTTCTTTTGTAATTTCTCCAGGGCATCTTACTGCAAGACCAGGTCCAGGGAAAGGTTGACGATATACTAATTCATCAGGAAGTCCTAATGCTTTACCAATCATTCTTACTTCATCTTTATAAAGTAATCTTACAGGTTCAATTAATTCAAAATTTAAATGACTTGGTAGTCCTCCAACATTATGATGAGCTTTAATTCCTTTACTTTCAGTAATGTCAGGATAAATAGTTCCTTGTGCAAGATATTTTATCCCATTTAGTTTTTTTGCTTCAGCTACAAAGCAATTAATAAATTCATGTCCGATAATTTTTCTTTTAGTCTCTGGATCACTTACACCTTTTAGTTTATCTAAGAAGTAGTCTTCAACATCTAAATAAATTAGATTTAAATTCATCTTTTCTTTAAATGTTTTAATAACATCTTCACTTTCGTTTTTTCTAAGTAAACCATGATTAACATGAATACAAATTAAATTCTTACCTATTGCTTTATTAAGAAGGGCAGCAACAACATTAGAATCAACCCCACCAGATAATGCTAAAATAACTTGATCGTCTTTAATTTTTTCTTTTAATTCTTTTATAGAATTATCAATGAACTCATTAGCAAGTTCTAAAGTTGTAATTCTTTTAAAATTTGGATCTCTTAAATCTTTCATATTTTTACCTTTCCTCACGATAATAATTTACACCAAGTGATGCTGGTGGTTGTGAATTTTTGCTATTTATTACTGATGTAATAATTAATACTAATATTGTTACAACATATGGTAACATATCAAATAATTTTATTTGAACATTTGAAATACTTAAGAATGATGGTAAGATATATAATCCACCAAATAAAAGTGAACCAATAATTCCAATTCCAGGTTTCCACATTGAGAAAATTACTAATGCTACAGCCATCCAACCAAACGCTTCAATAGAAGCTTCAACAAAAGTAGTTCCACCACTTCTATCCATAACATAATATAATCCACCAAGTCCTGCAATACCAGAACCAATTAATATTGCAAGATACTTATATAGCGAAACATTTAATCCTTGAGCATCAGCTGTTTGTGGAGATTCACCTATGCTTCTTAAAAATAATCCTTTTCTAGTTTTACTTAAAAATATAGTAGTTAAGATTGCAATAATAATTGCTAAATACACTAATATACCATGAGATAAGAATATTTCCCCAAACCAACCTAATTTTTCATAAAAACTTTGATTAAATAATTTACTAATACTTCTACTTGCAGTTGTTAAATTATCTTGATTAATATTAGAACCAATAAACTTCATTAAACCAACACCAAATGTTGTAAGTGCAAGACCAGTTACATTTTGATTAGATTGAAGAGAAACAGTTAATACTGCATAAATCAAACCACCAAGTGCAGCAAATATAAATGAACCAAAAATAGCAAATAAAATTAAAAGCCAACCCATAATATTTTCAACAGAAAAGATTGTAATATAGGTGTTTACTCCTAATACACCACCAAGTGCACCAAGACACATAATACCAGGGATTCCTAAATTTAAGTTACCACCTTTTTCGATTACAGTTTCCCCTGTCGAACCGAATAGATAAGTAATAGCCATTGAAATAGTTTCTTTTAAAAACGGTACTAACATTCTTCAACACCATCCTTTCTATTCTTTTTGAATATTTTTTTAATTGCTTTATATATATTATTTTCTTCATTAAACTTAAGTTTAAATCTAATAAAGAACTCACAAACTAATATTGCAAAGAAAATTAGACCAATAATTACATTAGATAAATCATTGTTACCTAAACGATATGTTGAAGATACTTTTGATGTACCAAGTGTTAAGAAAGAAAGAACAAATGAAATACCAGCAATAATAATTGGAGAAAAGTTAGATAACCATGCAACTAATACAGCCGTAAAACCTAATGATCCACAAGTATTAGGGTCAATTGAATGGTTAATCGCTGAAGAATAAATGAATCCAATAATACCACAAATTATCCCTGAAACAACTAATGTTCTAATAATAATTTTTTTAGTATTCATTCCAACATATTTAGCTGTATTAATACTATCACCTACAACTGCTACTTCATAGCCTTGTTTAGTTTTCTTAATATAAAAATATATAATAACAGTAATGATTATAATAATTAATATCGGTAAGAAATATTTATCTAATACAACAGGAAGCCATCCTGCTTCTGAATCAGAATTAATAATACCAGGAGATTCTTTTTTACCTTGAGCAAGTTGATAATTTACATATCCAACAAGTGCCGATGCAACATAGTTCATCATTAAAGTAAATAACGTTTCATTAGTATTAAAAAATACTTTAAATAAGGCTGGGATAACTGCCCAAATAACACTTGCAATAATACTTACAGCTAGCATTAATAAAATAACTAATACGTTATTAAAAGAACTTTTAACAGCGAAATCTTCCATATAAAACATTACAACAATCGCAGCTAAAGCACCAACTAATACTTGCCCATTCGCACCCATATTCCAATATTTCATTTTAAATGGTGCAACAATTGCAATAGCAAAAGCAAGTAACAATGCAGTATCCATAAATAAACGCCAAGGTAATATTTTACCTTTAGATACAACAGTTGCTCCTTTAAATAGCGTTCCAATAATTTCAAAGTAATTTTCTTTAATAACAAAGAAACAAATTAACATTGCTAAAAAGAAAGTTAAAATGAATGTTGCAATACGAATAATGATTGCTTTAAGTCTAGGTAAATTATCTCTTTTTACTACAGAAAATAAAGGCATGCTTACTTTTTTATCTTCAACCATTATTCATGCACCTCCTCTTTATTATTATCGATTAATGAATCACTTGCAAATCCATAGTGTTTTTCAGGATACATTTCAAGTAAATTTTTAGCTCCTGTCATCATCAACCCAATTTCTTCTTTTGTTGTTTCTTTTGTATGGACAATCCCCATGTTACGTCCTTCACATAAAACCATTATTTTATCACAGAAAGTAAGTAGAACATCTAGATCTTCACCAATAAATAAAATAGCTGTGTTTTTAGCTTTTTCTTCATTTAAAATATCATAAATCATATATGATGAATTAATATCAAGACCTCTAACAGGATATGCTGTAATTATAACATTTGGATCTGTTCCAATTTCACGTCCAAGTAAAATCTTTTGAATGTTCCCACCACTTAAGTTTTTTACAGGAGCATCAATTGATTCTGCAGATACATTATAACGTTCCATAATTTCTAAAGCTTCTTGTCTTGCACTTTTACGATCAACAAAAATACCTTTAGATTGTTTATAACTTTTCAATAATAGATTATCAACAATTGATAAATTTGGAGCAAGACCTAATCCTAATCTGTCTTCAGGTATAAAACTCATACGAATTCCAATTTCTTTAATTCGTTCAGGGGTATAGCCTACAATAGATTCACCAAAATGTGTAATATCCCCTTTATATTTTCTAAGCCCTACAATTGCTTCACAAAGTTCTTTTTGTCCGCATCCTGCAATTCCTGCAACACCTAAGATTTGTCCACCTCTTAAGAAGAAATTTAAATCTTTAATAGCTTGTGTACCATCATCTTTTAAAACATTTAAATTTCTAATTTCAAGTGTTGGTTTTGTTGCAGCAAGTTTAAGTCTTTCAAGTTTTAAATCAACTTTATTACCTACCATATAATTAGTAAGTTCTCTTTCATTAGTATCTTTGGTAGTTAAAGTACCAATATATTCACCTTTTCTAAGTATTGAAACACGGTCAGAAATACTCATTACTTCATTTAATTTATGAGTAATAATAATAATAGATTTATTATCCTCACGCATTTTACGAATAATGTTAAATAGTTTTTCAATTTCTTGAGGAGTTAATACAGCAGTAGGTTCATCAAGTACAAGAATATCTACTTCTCTATATAATACTTTAATAATTTCAACTGTTTGTTTTTCTGAAACAGACATATTATGAATTTTCTTTTTCAAGTCAATTTTAAACCCATATTTTAATGCAATAGTAGATGCTTTATCCAAAGCTTCCTTAAGGCTTGATTTTTCCTTTAAACCAAGAATAATATTTTCAATTGCAGTAAATGTATCAACAAGTTTAAAATGCTGATGAACCATTCCAATTCCATATTCAAAAGCATCTTTTGGAGAATGGATATGTGCAAGTTTAGAATTAATGTAAATTTCACCCTCATCAGGAGTATAAATACCAGATAATACATTCATTAAAGTAGTTTTACCTGAACCATTTTCTCCAAGGATTGAAAGAATTTCACCTTTGTATAAATTTAAATTAACATTCTTATTTGCATAAACACCCCCAAAGTGTTTACTTATGTTCCTTAACTCTAATTTAATTTCTTTATTTTCCATAATTTACTCCTATGAAATTTAATTTTAAAAAATATAAAGGCAGAACAAAATTCTGCCTTTATTACTTTATCTATTTATTAATTTCTGTAATTCCATCAATTCTTAAATCAAAGTATGGAGCAGAGCGATATTCTGATTCATGGAAATATCCATCTTTAATTACTTCAGTTTCAGGTGCAAAATCACCAAAATCATCAACGTCAGCTAAATAGCTTGTTAGTTTTTCACCATTAACTGTAAAGTTGTTAGTATCAAATACATGAATTGTTCCATTCTTTAAACCAGCAATTGCAGCATCTAATGCTTCTTGAGTGCCTTCAGCAACATTTTTACCAAGTGTATCTAATTTAACAGAACCTGTGTTAAGTGATCCTGTGTAATCTTTTGCAGATACTTCTTCACCATCCATTTTAGCTTGGATCATTTCAACATAATATGGAGTCCAGTCAATTTTACTTGCAACTAAATATGTTTCAGGACATTTAGAAGCTGTAGATCCATTATATGCAACGTTAGGAACACCTAAGCTTTCACAAGCTTCAGGAGCACCATAAGAGTCAGCATGTTGACTAATTAATACACAATTATCACTATTAACTAATGCTTCAGCTGCTGCTTTTTCTTTATCATAATCATACCAACTTGAAGTATATCTAACTTTCATTGTAACTGATGGGCAAACACTCTTTGCACCTAAATAGAATGATGTATAACCAGAAACAACTTCTGCATAAGGGAATGCACCAACATAACCCATAACAGCTTCAGCTTCTGTAATTTCACCATTTTCGATCATTTCATTAAGTTTCATACCAGCAGCAATACCTGCTAAATATCTACCTTCATATATAGAAGCGAAGGCATTGAAATAATTATCTAAGTTCTTAGTATGGGCTTTTGTTCCTGTTGAATGGCAGAACCATACTTCTTCATTTTCTTTAGCAGCTTGAATCATAAAGTCTTCATGACCAAAAGAGTCAGCAAATACGATATCACAAGTTTGAGCAAGTTCAGATGCTTTTTGATAACAAGTTTCATCTTCACCAATACCTGTAACAAGTTCTAATTGACTTTTTTCTAAACCAAGTTCGTCTAAAGCACGATACATAGAATCAATAAAGTTCTTATCATATGTAGAACTTTCATCATGTAAACAAATTAAACCAATTTTAAATGAATCATCTTTTCCATTTCCATCACAAGCTGTTAAATTTACTGTACAAACAGCTAATAAAACTAATACTAATACTTTAAATAACTTTTTCATATTTCCTCCATTTGTTAGTTAAATTGTATTATATTACCAGCCATCTCTTTAATACTAGCTAAAGCGATGACTTTGTAACCCTTGTTTCGTAAAGCATTACCACCATTTTGGTATTCTTTTTCAATTTGAACACAACATCCAACAACACTCGCATTACATTGTTCAACAATACTAATTAAACCTCTTAACGCTTCACCATTTGCTAAGAAGTCATCAATAATTAATACTTTATCAGTCTTCTTAATGTATTGACAAGGAACACTAATTAAATTATCTTTGTTATGAGTAAATGAATGAACTAAAGCAGTTGCAAGTTCACCTGAAACATTAGATGTTTTTGATTTTTTTGCAAAAACAAATGGAACTCCAAATTCAAAAGCAACCATGCACGCAAAAGGTAGACCAGAAGCTTCAATAGTTAATACTTTAGTTACTTCTTCTGGAAATAATCTTTTAACTTCTTTTGCCATTTTTACTAAAAGATCAGTATCAACTTGTTGATTAAGAAAACTAGAAACTTTTAAAATATCATTTCCTAGAAACTCACCATCTTTTAGAATTCTTTGTTCAAGTTCTTTCATAATTTCCTCACAAAAATAAAAAATCGATAGTTGTAAAACTACCGAAAAAAACGAAAATTTGCACATAAAAATGCACATATTATAGTTTTTTCCAATAGTCGTATTTAGGCAATACGGTAGAGACTCCTTCGCCATTTAATGAAGGTATATATTGGATATATTTACTTTACACATATATAATATCATATTATTTTTATAATACAAATAATATAATCTTGAAAACGATTACAAGTTTTTCATTTTTTTTATCATCAATAATAATTATACAACAAACTAACTTTCAATACTCTATAACTATAAGTGTCTACTGTTTTATAAGTAAAAGATTAGACAAAACCCAGTTATACCTACTATTTCGTTACATAACAATTGATACTTTATATGACTCTATAATATAAAATTAGGTTTTTAATTCTTTGCGTATTCAAACAAACGATAAAGCTTTTTTGAGAAGGAACCTGCGTATAGTTTGGCAAAAATAAACCTTTCAAATCCTTTTAATTTGTCAATGTATTTTTGAGGTATCATTGTGTGTTCTTTTACAAAAGTAAATTTACCACTTTGATATGCTTGTGGATTATCTATACCATAAACATCAGTTACTCCAACATCGTTTATCGGGTTTTTATGTTTCGATATTTTAGCAGCAAAAGAACTGTAGCAATCCGCCAAAAGCATAATATTTTCAAAATGAAAGCAAAGACTATTTGCTAAATTTTGCATTTCATCTACGGTTAAGTACATACTCACACCTTCCATAACGACGATGGCAGATTTGTTTTCTTTAATCGCTGTAAGCCATGTACAATCTCTAACATCCCCTTCAATCATTCGATAGTTCTTTGACTCAGAATAGTATTTTCTTCTTTCTGTGATAACCTCTGGAAAATCCACATCATACCACTTATGATTATCAGATCCAACTCTTATAACACGACTATCCATTCCACAACCAATATGTATAACTACAGCATCTTGTAAATCCATCATTAATTGATTAACCCATTCATCAAACACACAAGAGCGAATACCCATATAATAAGCAAGCCATTTGGATTTAGATTTTCCTCTAAGTTTAAACCCTTCTGCTGCCCATATTTCTTCAGCTTTTTTATCGTCTAGAAACAATCCCTTTTTGCTCACATAAGACTTACCGTATAAAGGAATGTATAGTGTTTTATTTACGCTATTCATATATGCTCCTATAAATTCTTATTTATCTTACAATTATTATATCATAATAACTAATTTGTTTCTACAATTATCTCTTATAGGTTGAAGTCAGCCTACAATCTCCCCTATTGCTTAAACTTAAAGGTTTCATATTTGAATAAAAAAATAAGGTATCCGACCCATATTTAGCAAAAATACCCTAAAAGATAAAAAATAGGTCCTCTTTTAAAGAAGACCTATAGATTTTTTACATTTCGTACTTCATCTTATTTTTGTATTTTCCACAAATATTGGAAGAGCTAAAATAGATTATATTTATAGAATAGATATAGATTGATTTAAAAGTTTTTTATTAATCAATAATTTTATTCCAATCATACATATAATTTCTTTGAAGCTTTATTGCAGTTTCTTTTGGATTAGTTACATCAATTTCCCTATATGATGCAGGTTGACTTGATGTTTTAATAATCCATGGCGTTGGATCTACGAAAATTACACTTTCTAATGACCCCATACTATAAAATGCATACCAGCAAATCTTATTTACAGATGCAGGAATAACAAGTTCTTTAATGTTTTCACAATCTGCAAAAGCATTTCTCTGAATTTCTGTA
This sequence comes from Bacilli bacterium, assembly GCA_017937305.1. GTDB lineage: Bacteria > Bacillota_I > Bacilli_A > ML615J-28 > CAG-313 > UBA1737. Next base: position 14,057 of record JAGBDV010000004.1, on the reverse strand, counting down.
ATACCTTCTGGAAGATATACAGATTTAATAATTTGATTATTATCAAAAACATAACTAGCTATAATATATGTCTGATTATTTATATGATCTGGTAGAACAAGATGTTCATCTACTTTATCATATCCTACAATATAGTTATTATTTTCTCCACCTACATAATAGATTAAACCGTTATTATCTTTTATAACTTTTGAAGGAACTGCACTATCAGTATGTACTTCTTTTGCGTAATAAGTTACACCAGATTTTTCTATATCTTTTGCTGATAATTGTGATAAATTATATACTTCAAATAAATGTCGATTATTCGCAACAACTGTTCTTCCTATTTTTGTTAGTGTATGTGGTAAACTTAAACTTGTTAAGTTATGGCATGCAAAGAATGCTCGATCTTCAATTTCAGTAACACCTTCAGGTAATACAAGTTTAACAATTCGGTCATTATCTGAAAAAGCTTCATAATTAATAATATAAGTATTATAAACTTGTCCAGCATATTCAAAAGTTACATTACTTGGAAGTTCAACAAAAGTATCATTACCGCCATACTTGACAAAAACTATTTTAGTATTTCTAAAGTCAAAACAGAATGTAAATTCATCATCAATAGTGAAAATACCTGAAGTATAATCTAAAGTAGCAAAATTATTAATTTGATTTGAACCAAATGAGCTATTAGATACTTTTGAAAGATTAATCAATTCCATAAAGTATTTATTTTCCGCAAATACCGTTCCACCAGAATAAGTTAATGTTGCGGGGATGATTGCCGTAGTCAAATTACACCTTGCAAAACTATGTTTACCTAAACTTTGTAAGCCTTCATTAAGATTTATTTTTTCTAAGTTTAAACAACCATAGAATCCATATTCACCTATACTAATCACTTTATCAGGAATAACTATTTCTTTTAAATTTTCACAATTTGCAAAAGCATACCTTTTAATAGTAACTAATGTATCTGGTAAAATAACTTCCTCGATATCATTATAATGGAAAGCTTTTTCGCCGATTGAAGTCACTTTCATTCCTTGTATTTCACTCGGAATAACGATTCTTAACGCATCATTAGAATATTTTGTTAATTCAAGTTCATTATTATTTATTACTTTAAAAGTAAAGCCATTATATTCTAAAATATTTTCACAACCATATACACAGTATGTCCCACTGCAAAAATCACTAGCCCAAGTTTGTTTAGGTGATTCTTCTTCACAATATATTACCGCAGTACCTAAATCTTGAAAACCACCATTTCCTATTTCAATAACTGTTTCTGGAATATAAACCTTAGTAAGACCTTTACAAGCCAAGAATGCACGTGCGCCTATTTTTGTTACATTTCTTAAGTCAATTTCTGTTAAACTTTTGCACCAAGAAAAAGCATCATTACCAATTGTTTGAACATTTGTTAAATCAAAATAAGTAAGTTTTTTACAATTATAAAATGCACTATTTTCGATAGTAGTGATAACACTTTGTGTGTTTACAGTTGTTAAACCTTTACAGCTATCAAACATTCCTCGTGGAATAGTATCAATATTCTTAGGTAAAGTTATTTGTTCTAAACTTTCACATCGCCAAAAGATATATTCACCAATATTATCTATAGATGTTGGCATCACAACTTCTTTTAGACTAATACAATTATGAAATGTAAGTCCTTCTAAACATTTTAAATTATCGTTTAAATAAACATATTCTAAGTTTAAACATTCTGCAAATGCACTAAATTCAATTAATTCTACACTTTCACTTAAAATAACTTTTTTAAGTGAATTACGTCCGTAAAAGGCACTATGAGAAATTATTTTAACACCATCAGGTATTAAAACATTACCATCATTAACATTAAATCCTACTACTAAAGACATTTCATCCTTATTTATTAAACAACATTCTGTTGCATAAAAAACAGGATTATTTTCATGAACAATAATAGATTTTAAGTTATTACACCCTTTAAAAGCTAACTCATCAATACTTAATACTTTTTCTCCAATATATACTTCTTCTAAATTAATACAATTTGCAAATAAACTTTCATCTATTACTTCAAGTTCACTTGGTAATTTTACCGTCACAAGTGAATCACAATTACTAAAAGCATAGGGTTTTATAACTTTTACACTATCAGGAATAGAAATATATTCTAATAATTTATAGTCACAAAACGCTCTTGCTTCAATAACAGCGATACCATCAGGAATTTCGCTTGAATTTAAAGTTCCTTTAATAAGTGTATTTGTTTTTTCATCAATCAAAGCTTCATTAATAACTTTATAACGTGGATTATCACTAATATAAATATGTTTTAATTTAGGACATCCAGTTAAAGCACTAGGATATAATGCCTCTAATTGACTAGGTAAATAAATTTCTTCCAATAAATCATAATTAGAAAGAGCTAATCCTTGGATTTCTTTTACTGTATCAGGAACAACTATTTTTTTAGTTATATTATGATTATTACTATTATATCCATTAAAAGACTCTCTTGCTAAACCGATTACATCAAGTCCATTTAACTGACTTGGAATAATCAATTCCTCCGTATCCGCAACAATAGCATCAATTATTACAACTCCATCTATATCTTTGTAATAATCATATTTATTACCAGCAATTGTTACAGATTCTTTATACCCCCATTTAGCAACAATTTTTGTATCATTAGTAATTCTAATAGCTTGAGTTAGCCTCACTTCATCAACAAACCACCCCAAGAAATAATAACCACTTCTTTTAATTACATTAGGATAAACAAGTTCATTTTTTTTAACAACTATTTTATTAGGTACTGATCCATCAGAATAATCAATTTCTACTTCATAGTAAATATTCTCAACAACAGTTTCATTTTCTTGTTTTTGATTTTCCGCTAACAAATCTTTTGTATGTTCACTTTCATAAATATCAAGGTCGTCAGTATCAAGCGATTGAATATAATTTGATAGATAATTTTTATTATCATTTAAATAAAACTTAGAAAGTTCTGCTTGTCTTTCATAAAATTCAGTTGAATCAGAACCACTTGGATTATCAGGCAATGTTTCAGAACCACTTGGATTATCAGGCAATGTTTCAGAACCACTTGGATTATCAGGCAATGTTTCAGAACCACTTGGATTATCAGGCAATAATTCAGACGACTCAGAACCTTTTGGATTATTTACCAATAATAAAATAATTGTAAGAATAATGCTTATAGTTAATAAAACAATGGGTAGCTTAATATATACTAAATGTTTATTTCTATTAATATTCTTATTTTCATTATCTTTTACAGTATTATTTTTAATATCAGCTACATTATTTAAAGTTGGAACTGACCCATCTAATTCTACTTTTTTTCCTTTTAACATATTTTAACACCTTTCTCTTAATGTTTTTATTATTTTCTTTTTACCTTCAATACACTTTTTAGTTAGATTAACATTAGTGCATAAATTTTTAGCAATTTCATTATAATATAATCAAATTCTTCTATTATTTTACAGTTGGTTACTCTATATGTAAAACAGATAAACACATAAAAAAGTGACAAAAAGTTTATTACTTTCATCTATATTATATCATTTATAATTATTTGATGTCAAATTATAAAACAATTATAAGTTTAAATCCTAGTATAACTAAAGAGTAGAGCCAGTGACAAGTCTCTAATAGTCGTATATAACTATTGACATTAAATCAAATGTTTCATAAATGCATAAAAAAAGAAGATATTCTAACCATCATTGGCTAAAATATCCTATAAAAATAAAAAAATAGGTCTCTTTTCAGAAGACCTATAGATTTAAAAAATGTGTCATTACGACAAAAAGTGCTTTTTTAACATTTTATAAATCAGAAAGTGCTTTTTCTTTAATTTATAAAACTAAAAGTTACTTATCATACTCAATTCTAAAATAATCAAGATAAACTTTAAATTGATCTTGTGCTGTAAGACACGTATCAATCAAATATCCTTTTTCTTGTTCCCATTCTTTTAGTCCTCTATAATAGAACATCTTTAGTTTTTCATCTATTATAAAAGGAACTATATTATATTTAAGACATTCCTTAAACATTAAAAGTCTACCCACTCTACCATTACCATCTTGAAAAGGATGGATGTATTCAAATCTATAATGAAACTCGATTATATCATTTAATGTTTTATTTTTAATATTATTATACCATTCAATTAAAGTTTTAACTTCATCTTCTACTTTTTCTGGACTTGTTGTAACTCTTCCACCAACTTCATTTGGAAGTTTTTTATAATCACCTACAACGAACCAATTTTTTCTACTATCAGTTGTCCCGTTTTTTAAAATCAAGTGTAGTTGTTTTATTAAATTTTCAGTAATATTAAGATTAGCTTTATCTATGATTAAATCTATACATCTAAAATGATTAGCAGTTTCAACAATATCATCAACATTAATAACTTCATCAGTTAAACCTATTGTATTAGTTTCATATATGTATCTAGTTTGATCATGTGTAAGACGACTTCCTTCTATATGGTTAGAGTTATATGTCAGTTCTATTTGAACCTTGTGATACATTCCGCCTTTAAGATTAGATTCTTTTTCTAATTTTAAAATATCAAGTAATGTTTTTTATTATTACTAACTCTTGCTTTTCTATCAGGTTTAACTGCATCGCTAGGTATCATCCAAGTTTTACCAACAAGATAAGCACCAGGGATTCTTCCTTCTGCACAATAATTTCTAACACTTCGTTCTGAAAGATTCCATAGTTTTGCTATTTCAGATACGCTTAAAAAATTCATAATAACACCTCAAGTTACTATTATTATATCACATTATCGGCAAAATATCAAGTATATTTTTTTTATTTTTTGTTATATTTTGCCGATAGAGGAAAATTCATCATTAAAAAATAATTATAATCATGCTATTATTACTTATCATTACATAAACAATAATACTCTTTTTTACTTGATAAAATAAGAATTTATCTATTTGATTAATGATTCTACAATATTCTTTTCAATATATTCTACTCTATCAAATACCATTGGTTTAAAGTAGCCAGTAACCGATACAACAATATTATGTTTTTTATTTATGTAAATAACATTACCACCATCACCTATAGCCGCTATAACATCTTCACTTCTATGTGGTAACCACCATAAATATCCATAATCTTGATTACCAAATTTATAGTCTAATGAAACATATGATTGAGTCATTTCTTTTATATATTCTTCGCTAATTATTCTTACATTATTATAAATTCCATTATTTAAAACAAGCAAACCTATTTGTGCCATTTCATAAGCTGACAAAGATAGTCCCCATCCAGCTGTAGGCATATCAGTGGGGTCCATAAACCAAACCTTTCCATGAGGATTTTTATTCATTAAATAATTAAATTGATCTTCTTTAGATGTACAGTTAGCATTTACTCTTGGCTTAATTCCTAAAGGTTTAAATAAATATTCATTTGCAAATTCTAATACATTCATCCCACTTGCAATTCTAATTATTCCTAATAATATTTGAGTTCCAAGTGTATGATATCTAAATTCATTTGTCATACCATATCGTCCACCTAATGAATCAAGAATAGTTAAAGACCAATCATCTGATGTACATACTTTTTTCCAAGGTTCGCTTTTTCCTTTATAGGGAGCCAGCATTGTTAATAAATGCTTAATTGTTACTTCATAAATAGTTTTTTCTCCTCTTTTTGGAGTATAAATATCTTTATAATAGTTCATTACAAAATCATCCACACTTTTAATGTATCCTTTATCAATAGCAATACCAACTAATAAAGAAGTTACAGATTTAGTAACACTCATTACATTCATTGTGTCTTCTCTAGTAAATCCTTCTCTATATTCTTCAATTTCTAATACATTATCTTTATATGCAATAATTTGCCTAATATTAACGTCATTTTTACTTGAGTAATTATTTAAAACTTTCTTCATTAAAGGTACCTTTCTAATTTAAAAATTCTATTTTATCTAACATTATTATACCACAATCTCATCTATATTTCCACCACTATCTCTTATTGGTTAGAGTCCGTGGTCAGTCTCCAATAGTTGTATTTACAACTATTGTTATTAAATCTAAATGTTTCATAAACAGGTAAAAAAAGACTATTTCACTATATTTCAAGCAAAATACCCTACATAAATAAAAAAATAAGCCTTCATTTATGAAGGCTTATAGATTTCAAAGAATGCCTGGCTGCTTCGATATCTGATTTTAATAATTTGATTATACCTAAATTAACCATCGTAGGTTCATAATCATCCAATTTATGTTGTTCTTTAATATTTGCAAGATTCTTAAGTACGTTTGTATCATCATATACATATGGATCTTTACTCATTTATAAAGCTCCTTTTTATAGCGAATACAGCTGTTTCATAATCAATTTGACCACTTGAATATAAATTTAAAATATTTTTATTTTTTTCACTTACTTTTCCATTTCCAGCGGTTGATTCTATGATCATGGCAAGATTAGTGTATTCTTCGTTATTATTTTTAGGTAGTTCTATCTCAAAGGGAAAACCTCCTCTTAATATAACCTGATTTAAAAACATTGATACTGCATATGAAGTATTAACACCTAATCTTTTAAAAATGTTTTCTGACTGAACTTTTACATCAGGTTCTATTCTAATATGAATTAATTCAGTTTTATTTATTGATTTATTCATTTTAAACACCTCACACTATAATTGTATTACATTTGATATACATTATGCAAGTTTTTTTAACTATGATTTTTGATTTTTGATATTTTGATTATTGTATTATTTTCTTTGTTAGCATTATAATACTCTTCTAATTCTTCAAGTGACTCTATTACATAAGTCTTCCCATGTGTTTCACTTAAATAGTTTGTTCTTATATATTTAGTATTTGTTTCTTGTGATTTAAACGCTACTAGCATTGTGCATGTAAGGAGTATTCCTATTATTGAAATTATCCTTATTGTTCTATTCATATTCCCTTCCTTTGGTGTGGTGTAAGTAATGTGTTATTCAAAATCATTAAATACTACTTCTAAAACTTCCCCACCCTGAACACTTATTTTTTCAGGTTTTTTTATTACAATTTCATCTTTTGCATTAATTCCTTCTTTAACAATTTGTGCTAATTCTTTTATGAATTCATTTGAATACATTTTATCATATCTATTAAAATCAATTCTATAATAATCTACTGTATTATCATTAAAGTTAATGGATGAACTAAAACTAATCTGAATTACGAACTTTCTTTTATATTTACATTCCCAAAAGAAACCATTGCATTCATCTTTAATTTGTAATAATGTGTCTTTATCAATTTCTGATATTGATCCCTTATGTTTTAGTAACTCATCATGTTTCATCCAACCTTTTTTCCAATAAGTCTTACTAAAAATCATATATTCATAGTTATAAGTTAAATTAAGTTTTTCAATTAACTTTTCGAATATATTTAACATTTTATCAATATCAAAAGTAAATTTGGGTGACATCTCAAAAATTAACCACATTGATTTATCTGCCATAATGTAATACTCCTTTTTAGTTGTTAATATTATATCACATTTCGTCATTTATCTCTACTATTTAAAAAGCCAGCTAACTTTTTTGTTGTTAGCTAGCTTTAGTGAATTATTTGTTTTTTATTATTCCATTAAACTTTCTAATGGTTTTGTCATTTTACTATCATAAGTATGATAATGAATAACACCATATTGTTCTGATTTTAACCAACGACTCTCTCCATATATAGATGACATAAACCAAACTATAACATTATACTTCATATCTTTTACATATGAACTTGCAGTTTCTTCATCTTTGTATCTATCAATATATAAAACGTTATCTTTAGAATTTTTGGAATCCTTTATACAAATACTACATATAACATCTGAATCAGTCATCTCTTCTTTATGTAGATGATACTCTACAATATATCCCGCATCTTCATATACCTTTATTATTTCTTCACAAGTAATGTCTTTTGGCTCTGATTTGTTACAAGCCGAAAGAGGCAACAACAATAAAGCAAATAAAACTATAATTATTTTATTTATTTTATTACTTGAAATCATATCCTAAAATTTCTACTGCCAAAGCATTATCGACAAGAATAACCACATCTTCATATACATAAAATTTATTTTTACTACCTTCAATGCGATTTTCTATTCTTAAATCATAATATTTTTTTGCTTGTTCCTTAGTGGCAAATTGAATTAATATACATTGATAGTCATAATCCTTATCTTTTACCATAGGAGCATATTTAACTACTTCAACTGTAAAATCCCCACCATCAAGTTTAATTTCTGAATTAATACTTTTAGTTGCATCCTCTAAATTTTCACTTCCAGCATTTTCAACCACATATCCTGCATCTTCTAATTTTTTAATATCTTTATCCCAGTCCACTGCTTTAGAGCACCCTGTCATACAAAACATTAATAATACACTTACAAATAATACTATAATTTTCTTCATATAAATTTACCTCTTTCTTTTCTATTCTAAATTAGGAGAACCTGTAATAAGTTCAGTTGTTATAACAACATCGCAACAAGGCATTATAAAGTCATAACTCCACTTGTCATCTTCAGTTTCATTTGGTTTTATTTCCGTTCCATTAACAATAAATTTAATATCTGCATCAATTAATTTTTGAGTTACAATGCTTACTATAACACCAGATGGAACACTATCACTTTTTTTAATAATATAATGATCTGCATTTGTGTCTTCAATAATTATATTATACATTTTCATATCTCCAATGAAGTCTGACATTTCAGTACTACCACAATGAATACATGTATATTCAGTTACTGTATTATTACTACCAGGGATTTTATATTCTTTTCCTTCATCAAATGTATGTATAGCACCACAAATGTTCCATTGTGCCTGTGCAGAATGACCTTCATTTATTATAATTTGAGTATTATATTGAAACTTTTTATATGTAAGTTCTGCGTTAACTCTTTTTATATCTATTTCAACTGGCGCAGATAAAAAGTGTTTGTCATCTATTCCATTTTCTTTTGAGAAGAAGAAATGATGATTATCTAGTGTTTCTTTATAATTTTCAGTTAATGGAGCTATTTCATTGTATGGAAACATCTCTGCAACTAATCCACTTCCTACAGAATATCCTAAATAATATATATCTTCCTTTGTTTTTAAATAATTTAATACACTTGCTACATATTGAACATATTCATCATCAGTAAGTTTTAAATATAATTTATTACCATACTGAATAACTGAATTTTCTATATTAGCAGGCACTGGAATATCATTTAATTTAGCTTGGCTTAAAACTTCTTCAGAAAAAAACTTTTTTTCTTCATATGAAGCATTACACGCAGTAAGGCCAAATAAACTTATTAAACATAAAAATATAAATACAAATTTCTTCATAATTTTTATTCCTCATTAATCACTAACAAATTTAGTCATCCATACTGAATAAATCATAAAAAGTTCTTTCACTGGTAATTAAATAAAATTCATAAACATTACCATCTTTGATATAGAACACATCATAGCTATGGATGTATATTCTTCCAAATTCAGTTTCAATATAACCTAAATCTTCATTTTCCTCAATGTAGTCATAAGGATATTTAATAAATTCATATTCTGATAGACCACTAAAACTTCCTAATTTTAATCCATCTAACGTGTATACTTCAAAAGTATCTAGATAAGTTATAAATCCATAACTACTTTCATATTCATCATTTTCACTAAATTTTGGAATATATAATAATTTGTAATAATATGCATTTGGGTCTTTATAATTTCCATTATTAATGTATATTTCTTTTACTGTTGAATCATTTAATATAAATCTTATAGTAGTAGCTCTACCACCAGAAATTTGACCTTCTTCTTTTGATATAGGAATAGTATCTAACCAATAACAATTTTCATAAATTTTTGAAATTACTGTTTTGTCTATAGAACTGGCAATATTTTTTAACACACCTGGAGCAACTCCTACACTTTCAGTAATTATTTTAATTTCATTAATATCATCAACTTTTATTTCGTTTAGCCATTCACAACCTAATTGATTACGAAGGAAATGATTTGTAGGAACTTGCAATTCTAATCCACAACCACAAATATCGCAAATTAAATCTGCATCAAAGTTTTGGTGTTCACCGTAACAATACATTGTGTCACTGTTTGATTTATACCAATGATGTGTTTCATTAGATTGCCATTCAATGTTTAAATAAGTTGTAAATAATGAATCAATATATTCAAGATCTATTTCCCCTTTATTTATTCCATAAACTTCATTACTATCATCAAATGATAAACATTGAGTTGTTTCAACTTCTACTTTTTTGACTACTTTACTTTCATTTTCATTTGTGCAATCATAAAAAATAAAAGTATACATTGTTTCATGAGGCTTTATGTAATCCATTTTGCTTACTGTTAAAGAGTTAAAATTATGTGTAATATGTTCAATAACTTCAAGTTCTTCTACTATTATTGTTTGTATTTCTTGTGTATTATCATATTTTGTAATTAAAATGCTATCTGAACTAGGAATATTAATTATTCCAAAATTATCACACCCAACTAAACATAGTCCAAATACTAATAAAAACAAACTAACTAATATTTTCTTCATATAAATTTACCTCCTATTAATATAACAAATAAAAGTCCTTTTTTGTTGGAACTATTTTACTTATTTATATTATAATACATAATTTAAATTTATGCACTAGAATACTATCTCTTTTTAAGAGAACTTTTATTCTTTCATATATAAAACAATTTAAACTAGTAAAAATTGACAAAAACTTTTATATTTTAATAATACCACATTTATTTCTACTATTCAAAAAGCCAGCTAACTTTTTTGGTTAACTAGCTTTGTTTGGTTATTTACTTTTTAATATTATGAGTTATTCTTTTCAGATTGTAAAACTTCTACCTGTATTATCCTGCCAAAAAATGTTCTGATAACTTAATAACAAAGCCGTTTTCGGATAATTCTACTTGAATTAAACTACAATCATAAGTACTATTACCAAATAAAATATCTAAATCATTTCTAGCTTTATTTAAATCATCAAATAAAGTTTTATTACTAATTATTTCTTTTAAATAATAGCACTCACTTAATTGATAAGATTTACCAAATTTATAAGTAACATTATCACAAACAATTATGACTTCATCTTCATTAATTTGATATTGATGCTTTTTAAATTCTTCTAAAGTATAAAAACCATTTGAAAACTCTAATTCTTCATTTTTAATAATATATTCAATAATATAATCATCATATACTCCGTTATTATATGATATTAATTCTATATTCTTTGTTGGTGTAATATAATCTGTGTATATTGTAAGAGTCTCTAAATCAATAAAAGCATCAACAAATAATAATTCTTTAACCATCGTTAAATCATATTTTGAACCAATCTTAACTTCTTCTTGATGTTGCATTATTATACATCCACCAGAATAATCAGTAAAGTTTAGTTTTACTACATCATTTAAATAATATCCTTTAAGAATTTCATAATCATTAAAACCAGACTTATAAATAATAAAAAGATACATTTTACCATTATTTTCAACAATATAAATTTCTCCACTATCATCTAAAAAGGTTGTATCTTTTACATAATACCCATTTTTTACTTTTTCTAATTCTTTAAGTTCACTTTCATAATCATTAGCATAAGATAACTTTTCAAAATTTAATATTGAATCGGAAAGTTCAACTGAATTTATTTTTCCTACTTTATCATTATCAATAAATAAATTATTATTTTCTATTTTAATATTAATATCTGTAACCCAACTAGATACTGCAATGTGTTGGCATACTAGTTCCCCATTATAATAACCATCACTTAATTCAATTAATTGCATATTACATCCTGATAAAAAACTTAAAAATACAAATAAAAGTATACTAACTAATATTTTTTTCATTAAAGTTTACCTCCTATCTATATAACAAATAACTATAAAATTTTTTTGAGCCTTTCATATATGAAACAATTTAACTTAGTAAAAAGTGACAAAAAGTTTTATTTCTTCATATATATTATACCATTAGTAAATATTACGAGTCAAATTATAAATCTCTTACAGGTTCGAGTCCCGCAAGAACTAAAGGTTCGACACCCGTAAAACAATGGTTCGAGTCCGTGGTCAGTCTCCAATAGTTGTATTTACAACTATTGTCATTAAATCTAAATGTTTCATAAATTTATAAAAAAAGAGACTATTTCACTATATTTCAAGCAAAATAACCTACATAAATAAAAAAATAGATCCTCTTTTCAGAAGACCTATAGATTTCAAAAAATGTGTCATTACTACTAAATGTTTCATTTTAAGCATTTACGCTACTAAATGTTTCATATCCTAGTTTTACGCTACAAAATGTTTCACGATGCAACTTTTAGTAGTACTATATAAATTTTAAATTATACTAAAAGTTTCATTAACTAATCGTTAAATAGGAATTTAATAGTTTGATTATAAACTAAAAATAATTATCAAAATAATACCTATAGTTAATAAACTTAATCCTACTAGAGATTTTTTATTGAATTTTTCTTTTAATACAATAAATGAAAATAACATAGTTAATAAAATAGAGAGTTTTCCAATTGAATTTACTGCTATCGGATTCACACCAGCAATATTTAATGCATAGTACTCACATAACCATGCTCCACCCGTAGCCAAACCAGAAAGTGTAAGGAATATCAAACTCTTATTTGTAATTTTTAAAATACCTTTATATTCTTTTTTAGACAATGCTATTATTGAAGCAAATACAAAAACAATAATCGTTCTAAGTAACGTACCCAAATCAGAAGATATATTTTTTAACCCTATCTTAACAAATAAGGCCACTAGACTAGCAAATATAGCTGATGCTATTGCATATATTAGCCAAGCTTTTGATTTTGTTTTTTGTCCATCTTTTTTATTAATCATAAAAATTGTTCCAATCAACATTAATACAATAGATAAAATAAGCATGCATATTATCAATATGCTTCCTCCTTTAGTCGTATCATTAAAAAAGAATATTAAAAACAAAATACTCGTTAATACAAAGCTTGATTTGTCAATAGGAGCTACTTTATTAATATCTCCTAATTTGATAGCCTTATAATAGCATAGCCATGAACAAGCAGTTGCCAATCCTGAAAAAATTAAAAATATCCAATTTTGTAGAGTTAAATTACCAATATCTTTTATACTACCAGTAATCAAACACATTACAACACAACAAATTATAACTACACCTGTCCTATAAGCTGTAGCAAAATTTGATTTTACATCTTTAATTCCAATTTTGGCAAAAATTGTTGTAAGTGATGTAGAAATTGCACCTATAAGTGCTAAAATTAACCATAACATAATGATACCTCGTTTCTACCTAAACAAAATAAAAACTCCCATCGTAAAAGATGAGAGATAATTACATTTATTATTCACCCATCATTCAAGCTTTAGCACCATACCTATAGGCTGGTTGCTGAAGAGTCATAGAGTTTGTCTCTCGTCTTCTCTTTATGGTAATTTAATTATATCATTTATTCTATATATTGTGAAGATGTTTGACATATAAATTCTAATTTATCTAATAGTTATTATACCATAATTCCAAATATATTTCCACAATTATCTCTTATAGGTTCGAGTCCCATCAAAACTAAAGGTTTGACACCCGTAAGTTAAGGGTTCGAGTCCGTGGTAAGTCTCACCAATTGTTTAAATCTAAATGTTTCATAAATGTATAAAAAATAGATTATTTCACTATATTTCAAGCAAAATAGTCTTCAAAATAAAAAATTAGCCTTCATATTTGAAGACTAATAGACTTCAAAAAATGTGTCAGTGCTACGTAACTCAAAGTATCGACGCACCTGAGTGCTATGTAAATGACAATAGGTAGTTAAATTAGCTATATCATTCGACTCATTTTGACACACTGTGTATTTTTTTTTAATGGCTTGACCATTAATCTTAT
>JAGBDV010000024.1 GCA_017937305.1 Bacilli bacterium | reverse complement strand
CTCTCAAAACATGTGTTTTGAGAGATTATTTCTTTAATGTAAGAAGTTTATTAAGATAGTAGCAGCATTTTCAATTGATTCTAAAAGATCAGGATTTAATGCAAGGATTAAACTACCTATATAACTTATAAAATTATTTAAAAAGTGAGCAAACATTGTAGATGCGATATTATTATTAGATTTAATATATGCAATACCTAATGCAAATCCCATTAATGAATATGGAATAACATAAATTAATTCTAATACGAAATCAAATAATGTTGCATCACCTTTTGTAATATTAATAAAAACTAGTAGTGCACTTGATATTACATGTAACATACCAAATGCTAATGAAGATACTATTAGTGCAAGATATTTGTTTTTAAATTGTTTAAATATAGCTTTTCTAAAGACTAGTTCTTCAAGAATTGGAGCCATAATTACAATAACGATAAATAAAATAATTAAATTAGGAACCGATGTATTAAACATTGAGTTAATAGCTTCTTGATTTGAAGCATTACTTTTAAAGTTCATTACGCCAATTAGTGTTAAGAATATAGTTCCAATTATATTTGCTGCATATAATAGTCCAAATCCCATTGCACCAAAAGCAAATGTTTTTTTGTTAATACGTTTTAGATCTTCCATAAATGGTTTCCACATTAATATTACTACACCTACTATTGCAATACCATAAATGACAATTTGAAGAATAATGTTAAGTGATGATTGCATATGCTCATAAACATTTTGGTTAAAATATTCTGAGTTAGGATTGATAATATCAGATGAAAATTGATTAGCATATAAATATATTGATATTGCAATTGAAGATATAAATTCAGATAAGATATACATTACAAAAAAGTAATAAATAATTGTAAATAAAGATTTAGTACGATAAGGATCTACAATATTTAAATTTTCTTGGTCACGTGTATAAGCAGCATAAGCTTCCTCTGAATTTGGGAATACTTGAAGATATTTATTTATTAGTGAAGTATCTTGACGATATTTAAAATAATAAATAATAAATGGTACTAATAAAAATGCAATAGTGCAAATAGAATATAAAATCATTGCGTAGGTTTGGTTATTAAATAGGTTTAAAGCGTAATTTTGCATAATTATATTCTCCTTTTTTTATATTATAGCATTTTGTTATGTTTTTATCAAGTATTTATGAATAATATTTTTGATTTATGAATACCTTTTTATAGAGGTGATTTTATGAAGAAAAAAATTATATTTTTAATATTATTAATTATTTTTATTATTGTTTTATTTTTGATTCCGAAAGACACATATAAAAAGATTTTTGGAAATAATACTTCAGATAGTGTTTTAAATGAAACTAATAATGAATCAATATCTGTATACATGGTTGATGAAAATAATATGTTAGTAGGTGTAAATGCATATGTAGAATCAATAGAAGAAGATATCATAAATCAAAAGTTTGATATACTTATTAAAGAAACAGGTGTATTTAAAGAAAAATATGATACTACTATTAATACGATGACTAAATTATTAGACTATAATTTAGATGAAAATGTGTTAACTTTAAATTTATCAAAAGAATTTTTAGAGTCTGAAGGTAGAACTACTTTAGAACAAATTGTTTGGTCATTTTGTGATGATAATATAAAAAGTGTTAATTTAATGGTTGATGGAGAAAATATTAATTGTTTAAATGGCTTTTATTTTGATAAATTAAATAAAGAAATGGGAATAAATATAACATATGAAAGTGGATTCGTGTTTGAAAGTAAAACCACAACTGTAATAGAATATTTAGGTTCAATTATTAAGCCTGTTACTTATGTTTATTATGATGAAAATGAATGTGATTTTATTGTTAGTAAGTTACTTAAAGATTTTTATGAAACTAAAGAATATGATTATGTAGTTAATAAAGATTCAATAATTATTGATTTACAAACCGATACTTTATTAAGTGAAAATACTAAAAAAAGTATTGCAGAAACCATTAAATATAATATGGAGATTAATAATATTCAAATTCAAGGGTTAAATCAAGTTTTATTAGAAATAAATGATAATACTGGGCTTTAGAATATAAAGCCTTTTTTTTGCTATTTAATTTTAAAATTTGTTATAATATTTTATAGAAAGAGGTGTCTTATGAAAATTTTACTTGCAACAGGAAATAATGGTAAACTTATTGAAATGCAAAATATGTTTAAAGCTGCTAATTTACATGATGTAGAAATTTTAACATTAAAAGATTTAGAAGAAGTAGAAGAACCAGTTGAAGATGGTAATACTTTTTTAGCTAATGCTTATATTAAAGTAATGTATTATTATGATAAGTTTAAACTACCAACTATTTCAGATGATACAGGTTTATTAGTAGAAGCATTGAATAACGCACCTGGAGTTTTATCAGCTAGATATGGTAGCGTTAATGGGAAACATACTGATCCAAAGAAAAATTTAGAACGTATCATTAGAGAAATGGTTAATGAAACTAATAGAGCTTGTAAATTTGTTACTGCAATGTACTTTTATGATGGTACAAATTTAATTAGTTCAATTGGAGAACTTGTTGGAAAGATAGTAGAAGAACCTCGTGGTACAAAAAGTTTTGGATATTCTTCTATTTTTGAAATCCCTGAATATAAAATGACCCTTGCAGAAATCGATGATGAATTAAGATATAAAATAAATCATCGTGGTAAAGCTGCAAGATTATTAATTGGTCAATTAAAAGACTATATTATTAAAAAATAAAAATAAAAGTTCAAAAAGCTTTACAAATAGACTATTTTCGTGTATAATATATAAGTAAATTTATGGTGCGGAAGGAGGGACCAGAGAAAATGCCAAAAACAATCGTAAGAGATAATGATTCACTAGATGATGCTATCAAACGCTTCAAACGTGATGTTTCAAGAGCAGGTACCCTTGTGGAAGCTAAAAAACGTCAACATTATATGAAGCCAGCTGAAGTTCGTAAAGAAAAAAGAAGAGCTGCTCGTAAAGCAGGACGTGCTCGATAAGTATCAATAAATAATAGGTTTATAAGAAATTATAAACCTATTTTTTATTTTCATATTTTTCCTTTCTAATTAATATAATATGATAGGTGATATTTTGTTTAATGATGATGTTAAAATAACCTTAAATAGTAATAAACATTTAATAATTAAAAACTTTAAAGAATTAAAAAGTATTAATGATGATTATATTCTTATTGATAATTATTTATTAATTGGAAGTTTACTTAAAATTACTATTTTAGATGAAAGTTATATTGAAATTTATGGAAAAATTACTGAAATTAAAATCGTTGATTAAATTTGAAAGACTATTTCATTATCAGTTTAAAATAGATAAAAATTTGTTTTATAAGTTAAAAATAAAGTTTTATTTTGTAACTAGTAGTGATGATTTTATTATATGTTATGGTAATAAAAAACAATTAAATAAACTTATAGATTATGATATTGAATATACTAATCAATTTAAAGTTTTTATAAATAATGTACTCTTAAAAAGATTTATCATTATTATTACCTTTTTATTAATTACTTTTATGTTTAGTTCTAGTAGTTATTTTATTAGAGAAATAAGATTTAAGAACAATAATTTTTATGATCAAAGAGTTTATACTTATGTTTTAAATAAGCTTAATAAATCATTATTTTTTTATACTTTAGATGAAGATATTAATGAAGTATCTAGATGTTTAAGAGCAGCTTTTCCTAATTATTCATATATTGGAATTAAAAAAAAGGGAAGTGTACTTGAAATTGACATTGAAAAAATTGATATTTTAGAAAAAGATATTAAATCAAAAAACAAAAATCCAATTGTAAGTAACTATAATGCGGTAATATATAGTATAAGTTGTAAAAGTGGTATAGTATCTGTCAATTTAAATCAATCAGTGAAAAAAGGAGATTTATTAATTAGTCCTAATAATGAAGACGGTTTTTGTGAAGGGCTTATTTTAGGAACGCTTTCTGAATATGAAAAGATAATTGTAAAAAAAGAAGTAATTGATTTTGGAATTACTGGTAGGTTTAAGAAAAAGTATAATATTAAAATAGGAAAAAACTATTTAATGAATTTTAAAGATTTTTACTTAGAACAAGATATTAAATTGGATAAAATGTTTAATTTATTTAACTATTTAGAATTATATAAAGTTTATTACTATGAAAAAGATTTTTATAAATTTATTTATGATTATGAAACAGCATATAATTATGCAGTAAGTGTTTTTTATAAAAATTTAGAATTATATAGAAAATCTTATTTAGAAAAAATTAATGAAATTAAATTATTAAATTATGAAGAAACAAAAGATGAATTTATTTTTTATTTTTTAGTTAATAAAGTTAAAAGTATTGGAATCTATTCATACAATAACTAATTTGTTTTGATATGAGTAGATTTTTTCTTTGTTTTTTTAGTTAAATGACTTAATTTCTCGCAAGATTTTACAAAATATGATATAATAGAATAGTAAAATGATATTAGTATTGTTTTAACAGTTTATAAAGGAGGAATCTTTATGTTTCTCAAAGTTCATGGAGTTAAGCTACATGGAAAGAAGCGTTTGTCAATTAAATCTCCAATTGAAAATGCATTAAATCCAAGTTGTGTTTATTTCCCATTAGAAGATGGTTTAATCAAATATAAAAAGATTCTAGAAGTAGGGACTCGTGTTTTAATGGGACAACCTATTTTATATCGTGAAGATCGTTATGCTCATCCAGTGTGTTCATCAGTTAGTGGTACTGTTTCTGATATTAAGAAAATGTTAGACTGTAATGGAAAAATAGTTGAAATGTTAGAAATTACTAACGATGGCAAAGATGAACCGTATTATTCAACTAGTATTAATACTGAACTTACTAGAGATGAAATTATAAATAAAGTAAAAAATGCTGGTGTTGTTGGCCTTGGAGGAGCAGGATTTCCAACTTATGTTAAATATTTACCTAAACAAAAAGCTAATTTAATAATTATTAATGCAGCAGAATGTGAACCTTATATTACATGTGATTTTGTTTCTATTTTAGAAAATGCCAAGAAACTTATTCGTGGATTAAAATACATTATGAAAGCTAATGGGGCTAAAAAAGGTTGTATTGCAGTAAAAAAGGCTAAAGTTGAAGCAGTTGCGTTATTAAATGAAGAACTTAAAGATGAACCTAATATAAGTATTTATTTACTAAAAGATAAATATCCTGTTGGATGGGAAAAGCATGTTGTTGAACGTGTTACTAAAAAAACTTATGCTCAGTTACCTCGTGAAATTGGGGTTGTAGTTAATAATGTTCAAACTGCTATTGCAGTATGCGAGGCTGTTGAAGAAAATAAACCATTAATTGAAAAAGTAATTACGATTAGTGGAGAAGGAATAAAACAACCTAAAAATTTAAGAATTAAAATTGGAACTAAATTTTCTGCATTACTTGAAAAATGTGGTGGTTATATTGAAAATTTAGATGAAGCATACGTAATTGCTGGAGGACCACTATCTGGAAAGTCAATGCCTAATGATGATTTTGTAATTAGTTCTAGTATTAACAATGTTGTTGTGCTTTTAAAGAGTGAAACTGTTATTACATTAAATTGTATAGGCTGTGGTAAATGTGCCGATATTTGTCCTGTAAAACTTACACCAACCTTAATTAAGAAAGCTTATGAAAAAAATAAACTTTCTACATTAGAAGCCTTAAATACAACTAAATGTGTAAGATGCGGCTTATGCTCATACATTTGTCCATCGCGTGTTGATGTTAGTGAAACAGTAGGTCTTGCTAAAGATTTATTGCTAGTAGCTAAAGAAGTAAAAAAAACAGAAAAGAAGTAGGTGATGCTATGAAAAAATATTTAATAAGTAAAACACCATTTATTCGTTCTGTTGATTCAGGTAGTATGTCAACTACTAGAATGATGTATGATCAATTAGTTGTATTTGTTTCGTTTATAATGTTTGGTTTTGTAATTAATGGGTTAATTCCATATATTAATGGTGAAATTAGATCCTTTTATTATTTAATTAAGCCATTTATTAATGTTTTTATCGGTGCTTTCTTTAGTCTATTATTTGAAGCTATTTACATTTTGCTATTTAAAAAAATAAAAGGTATAAAAACATTAATTAAAGAAATTCATTATAGTTTTGGATTTTTAATAGGATTAATTATTAGTTTGTTATTACCAGTAAGAATTCCTTTATATGTTATTATTGTTGGGTGTTTTATTGGAAATATTTTATTTAAGATGGTTTTTGGAGGATTAGGAAAAAATAAATTTAATCCTGCTTTGATGGGGTATGTTATATGTTATTTAATTTTTTATAAAACTATTAATGCTGCAACTAATGAACAAGTATTAATCCTATCTAATACTTTAAATATTACTGCAACTTCTGCCCCTATTTCTGCAATGCGTGAACTTATGAAATCTGTAGGCAGTTTAAATATAACTTATAGTAGTCTTGTAAGACAATTTGGTAGTTTATTTAATTTGTTTATTGGTTTTAAAGGAGGCAATTTAGGTGAAGTAAGCGGAATATTGTGTGTATTAGCATATATTTATTTGGTTGTTAGAAAATCAATAAATTGGCGTGTCCCAATCTTTTATGTTGGAACAGTATTTATTATAAGTTGGGCTGTTGCAGTTGTAAATAAAATAGATGGTCCACTATACGGTGTATGGTTCCCAACATTTAATATTTTTTCTGGTAGTATTTTATTTGGTGCTGTTTTTCTTGCAACAGATTTTATTACATCACCAAAAACACCTAATGGTAAGATCCTTTATGCAATTCTATTAGGAATTGTAACTTCATTAATTCGTTTAGTACTAGGTATTGATGGAGTTTGTTTAGCAATTTTAGTTGTTTCATTACTAAGTCCTGTAATTGATTTATTTGCAACTAGAATTAGAGGTCCAATCATAACATCGAAAGTAATTATTAATTATGTTTTGATTTCTTTATTATTTTTAATTCTTTCTGCTTATATTGTGTATCAAAGTACTGATTTAAGTTTCTTAAATGAAATAAAATTTATATAAAAAGTTAAAAAATTCTACAAATTTTCAAAAAAAACTATCTTTTTTTGTTATATATTTGTAAAAAAGGAGAGAATTAAATGATAGATATAGAATTATATAAAACTCAGCTTGAAGAACTAACAAAATATGGGGATGAACATGGTTATATTCCAGTTGGTTTAATTACAAAATTATTCTCTAATGATGATGATGAACTATTAGATGAAGTAATTGCTTACTTAGAATCTAAGAATTATGAAGTAACAAAAGATGATGCTAATTCTCCTGATATTTCAGATGATATCACTATTGATGATATTGGTGATGATTTAGATGATCTTGATGATTTAGATGATCAAGAACCTAATGATGATGATCTAATTACTGAAGAAGAAGTAGAAATCAAAGTTTCTGATTTTGATAATATTGATTCAACTCCATATCAATCTGATGACATTGTTAAGATGTATTTACATGAAATTGGTCAAGTAGATTTACTTACAATTACTCAAGAATTAGAACTTGCAAGACAAGTTCAAGATGGTCTTATGTCTAAAGAAAAAATGGAACAATATGAAAAATCAGGTAAAAAATTATCAAGTGAAGAAATTAAAGAATTAGAAGAAAAGATTTCTATTGGTAAAGGTGCACAAGACTTATTAATTGAAGCCAATCTTCGTCTTGTTGTTCATATTGCAAAACGTTATATGACTAGAGGGTTACCTTTATCTGACTTGATTCAAGAAGGTAATATGGGTCTTATGAAAGCAGTTTTAAAATATGACCCAACACGAGGGTTTAAGTTCTCTACTTATGCTACATGGTGGATTCGTCAATCAATTACAAGAGCTATTGCTGATAAAGGACGTAATGTTAGAATTCCTGTGCATATGCATGAATGTATTAATCGTTTAACTAGAACTAGAAGAAGACTTGTTCAAGAATTACATCGTGAACCAACTATTGAAGAAATTGCAGATGAAATGAAGTTACCAGTTGAAAAAATTGTTGAATTACAACGTGTAGCTCAAGATTCTATTTCTTTTGATAATGCAGTTGGTGATGAAGAAGATTCAACATTAATTGATTTAGTTGCTGATGAAAATACATTAAATCCGTTAGAGTATACTGAAAAAACATTATATCGTGAAGAAATTGATGATGTTTTACAAACTCTTACTCCACGTGAAGAAATGGTTATTCGTCTTCGTTATGGAATTGGTGTAGATAGAAGTCATACTTTAGAAGAAGTTGGTAAGATTATGGGAGTTACTCGTGAAAGAGTACGTCAAATTGAAGCTAAAGCTCTTCAAAGATTACGTCATCACCAACGAATGAATCGTTTAAAACAACATATTGAATAGTAAAAAAATAAGAATTTAGTACATATTTTGTATTAAATTCTTTTTTTATTTTTTATACATTTCTTTATATTCTTTTTTTTGGTAAAAAATATGCATATGTGGTATAATAAGATAGACAAATTATAAAAAATATTATAAAAAGAGGTGCAAATTATGGAAATGACTATGGAAAAATTTGTTGCATATTTAAAGCAATTAGGATTCGTATATCAAGGTAGTGAAATCTATGGTGGTCTTGCTAATGCATGGGATTATGGTCCACTTGGTGTAGAATTAAAAAATAATATTAAAAAAGCTTGGTGGAAGGATTTTGTTCAATGCCATCCAAACAATGTTGGGATTGATGCTGCAATCTTAATGAATCCTCAAACTTGGGTTGCATCAGGACATGTAGGAGGCTTTTCTGATCCTCTTGTTGACTGTAAATCATGTGGTTCAAGACATCGTGCAGATAAATTAATTGAAGATTTTACACTTGGTGCTGAAACTGGTGATGGTTGGGATAATGAAAAATTATTTAACTTTATTGTGGAAAATAAAGTAGCATGTCCTAAATGTGGTGCAGTTAATTATACTCCGATTAGAAAGTTTAACTTAATGTTTGAAACTCACCAAGGTGTAGTTGAAGAAGCTAAATCAGTAGTATATTTACGTCCTGAAACAGCACAAGGTATTTTTGTAAACTTTAAAAATGTTCAAAGAACTACACGTAAAAAAGTACCATTTGGTATCGGACAAATAGGTAAATCATTTAGAAATGAAATTACTCCAGGTAACTTCATTTTTAGAACACGTGAATTTGAACAAATGGAATTAGAATTCTTCTGTAAACCTGATACTGACTTAGAATGGTTTGCTTATTGGAAGAAATTCTGTTTAGATTTCTTATCAAAATTAGGGCTTAAAGATGAATCTGTAAGATTTAGAGATCATAAACCTGAAGAATTATGTTTCTATTCTAAAGCAACAACTGATGTTGAATTTAAATATTTCTTTGGTTGGGGTGAACTATGGGGTATTGCCGATAGAACAGATTATGATTTAGGTGTTCATCAAAAACATTCAGGTGAGAGTTTAGAATATTTAGATCCTGAAACTAATGAAAAATATATTCCATATGTTGTAGAACCAAGTGTTGGTGTTGAAAGATTATTACTTGCAGTACTTACTGATGCTTATGAAGAAGAAGTATTAGAAGGTGGAGAAACAAGAGAAGTATTACATTTACATCCTGCACTTGCTCCTGTGAAAATTGCCGTTCTTCCACTTGTTAATAAATTAAATGAAAAAGCTACTGAAGTATTTAAATTATTATCAAAAGATTTTATTTGTGAATATGACACAAGTGGTAAAATCGGTAAGAGATATCGTCGTCAAGATTCAATTGGTACACCTTACTGTGTTACAGTTGATTTTGATACTTTAGAAAAAGGTTTAGTTACTGTTCGTCATCGTGATTCTATGAAACAAGATGTTGTTGCAGTAGAAGATTTAAAGGCTTATTTTGCAGGAAAATTTGATTTTTAATAAATATTAGTTTAATAAAGGAGGTGGGCAAATGATTCCAAGTAATGTTAGAAATAAAATTGTACAAGACATTAGTATCGTTGAAGTAGTTTCTGAATACTTACCACTTACAAGAAAAGGTAATAGCTATTTTGGTATTTGTCCATTCCATGATGATAAAAATCCATCGATGAGTGTTAGCGATTCAGTGAAAATGTTTAATTGTTTTAGTTGTAACACTAAGGGTAATGTTATTACTTTTGTTTCTAAATACGAAAATATTTCAATTGATCAAGCTACGATTAAACTTGCAGAACGTATTGGTATGAAAATTAATACTAATATTTCTAAAGAAGCTATTAAACAAGAGCGATTAGAAAACATTATGAATGAAGCTTGTAAGTTTTATAGTTTCTATTTAAGAAACAGTGAAGAAGGCGTTGCTGCACTTAAATATTTACATGATCGTGGTATTTCTGATGAAATTATTGAAAAGTTTAGAATTGGTCTTTCTCCTAATTTAAGCGATGGGTTATATCAATTTTTAATAAAAAAAGGTTTTTCAGAACTTGATTTAATCGAACTTGGGTTAGTTAAACAAGAAGATAATAATCGTATTCATGATATATTTAGACTTCGTGTTATGTTTCCTCTTGCATCAAGTAATGGAAAAATAGTAGGTTTTAGTGGTCGTATTTATACTCCTAGTAATCAAGCTAAATATATAAATTCTAATGAAAATGTAATATTCCATAAGGGTGAAGTATTATATAATATGCATAATGCAGCTTTACCTGCAAGACAAATGGATAAGATTTATTTATTTGAAGGATTTATGGATGTTATTGCAGCATATCGTGCAGACATTAAAAATGGTGTTGCAACAATGGGAACTGCTTTAACAAAAGATCACATTAATAGTATTTTATCGATTACAAAAAATATAGTATTATGTTTTGATGGTGATGAAGCTGGTATTAAGGCTATGAGAAGATCTGCAAAGATGTTATCAAGTTATAATATTATTCCAGAAGCCGTAGTGCTTCCTAATAATCAAGACCCAGATGAATATATTAAAGAATATGGAGCTAAACAACTAGAAGCTTATTTAATTTCTAAAGCAAAACCTGTTTATTATTGGTTATACCAGCTTGCATATAATAAAGTAATTAAAAATGATATTGCAAGTGTTGAAGAGTTTAAACAATCTGTTTTTAATTTCTTAAGTGAAATTAATCAAGAAACAATTAGAGATTATTATTTAAATCAAATGGCAAGTGATTTAGGTATTGATATTAATAGTTTGAAAAAAGACTTTAATAATGTAAAACATCAATATCAATCTAACCAAAATGAAATAGTTAATAATGTAGTTTTAGAACCTACAAAAGAAGTTGTTAAATTAAGTGAAATTAAAATTACGAAAGCTATTAGAAGAGCTTATCAAATTATAATTAAACATTCAATATATGACCATAAAAAGTTAAATAAATATTTAGCTTACACACAAGAGTTTTATCCTGGTAAGGATTTAATGACTGAATTTTCAATTATTCAAAATTTAGAATTAGAAGTATTAGCTAATCCTAAATTGATTAATACATCTAAATTTGCTGCAAATAATATTAATGCATTAAGCGAAGAACCTTCGTTTAAAGAATATATTGATTTAATAATTAATGATGATTTAATTGATATTTCTAATGATGATGATTTTGAGCAAAGTTTAGATACAATAAAGAAATTTATTAAGAAAATAAAAACAAGAGATATTAAAAATCGTGTAATTCGTGGGGACGAAAAAGCGATTAAAGACTTTACAGCATCTAAAAAAGATGAAAATAATATATAGGAAGGAAACTAATGGGGTATGTTTGACGTTAAAAAATACAAGGGGCAAATTAATCGATTAATAAATTTTTCTGAGCAATTTCAATATGTTACACAAAGTTTTATTTATGAAGTATTTGAATCAGAAAATAATGAAATAATTGATGAAGTAATAAAATATTTAAAATCTGTTAATATTGATGTTATTAACGACTTTACAGATGAAATTGAACCTAGTGATGAAGAATTACTAAAAGTATATTCAAGTGAAGTGTTAGAAGAAATTGATTTAGTAAATGATAACATTAATATTAATGATTTAATAAAAACATATTTAAACGATATTGGTAAGATTCCATTACTTGATTATCAACAAGAAATTAAATGTGCAAAAGATATTCAAGCAGGATCTAAAGCAGAAAAAGAACTTGCGAATAATAAAATGTTATCAAAGGAAGAGAAAAAAACATTAAAAAAGATAACTTTTATTGGACTTGAAGCAAGACAACTTTTAATTGAATCAAACTTAAGGTTAGTAGTCTCGATTGCAAAAAAATATATTAATCGAGGCTTAACTTTTATGGATTTAGTTCAAGAAGGAAATATTGGATTAATTAAAGCTGTCTATAAATATGACCCCTCACGAGGCTTTAGATTTTCTACTTATGGTACTTGGTGGATCCGTCAAGCAATTTCTAGGGCTATTGCTGATAAGGGGAGAATGGTTAGATTACCAGTTCATATGACAGATGTTATAAACAGAGTCTTAAAAGAAAAAACCCTACTTACACAAAAATTGCAAAAAGAACCAACTAATGAAGAGTTGGCAGAATCACTTGGAATGTCATTAGAACGCTTAGAATACATTTATCAAGTTTCTCAAGATGTTGTTTCACTTGATTCAAATATTGATAATGAAGAAGAAACGTTTTTAGTAGATGTTATTCCAGATATTACTGCAGTTAACCCAGTAGCCTATTTAGAAAATCTTGAATATCGCAATAAGATTGATAAAATGTTGAAGACTCTTACACCAAGAGAAGAACGTATTATCAAATTAAGATATGGTCTTGAAGATAATACAATTCATACTTTAGAAGATATTGCAAAAGAATTTGGAATTACTAGAGAGCGTGTAAGACAATTAGAGGTTAAAGCAATAAGAAGACTTCGCCATCCTTCAAGACTTAAAATAATAAAATAGAAAAGGAATTAATTATGAGTTCACTTGTAAGGTTAAATAGTGCACTTGATTGGATAGATATTGATGATAAATTAGCAGATATAGGTTGTGATCATGGGTATCTAGCAGATCTTGCATTTAAAAAAGGTGTTTCTTTTGTTCAGTTAATTGACAATAAAGAAGGACCTTTAAATGTAGCAAAAAAGAATTTATATGAATATTTAGATAAGACTAATGCAAAATTTACTCTTGCAAGCGGACTATTAGAACTAGATTCTAGAGTTAATGTTGTTGCAATACTCGGAATGGGTGGAGAATTGATAGCTAATATCTTAGAAGAAGGTAAACATCAGGCTAGTAATGTAAATAAATATATATTAGAAGCTAATACGAAAGTACCTTTATTAAGAAAGTATTTATTTGATAATGAGTTTGAAATCATATCGGAAAAAATCGTTAAAGAAAATAATAAATATTATGAATTAATATTATGTAAAAAAGATAGTAAACTTATTCAATATAATGAATTAGATTTGGAATTTGGACCTATCTTAAGAAAAGAAAAAAGTTCATTATTTGTTGAAAAATGGACTGATGTATATAATAAATATCAAAATATAATAAAAAAATCAGATGTTACACCTGATAAATTAGTTGCTTATTGCAAAATGATAGAGGAAATATTATGAAAGTAAAAGAAATAGTAGATTTTTTATTAGACAAATACCCATTAGAACTTGCTAGTTCATTTGATTATGGTAAAGTTGGATTACAATTTGGATCAATGTCTAAAGATGTAAAAAAAGTAATGATCTGTTTAGATGGTACTAATGATGTAATAGATGAAGCTATTAATAATAATGTTGATTTATTAATCTGCCATCATCCTTTCCTATTTAATCCAATTCTTAATTTAGATTACAATAGTCCACTTGGTAAAAAAATGCTTAAAGTATTTAAAAGTGAGTTAAATATTTTTGCTATGCACACTAATTTTGATACAGCACTTAATGGGATGAATGATCATCTTGCAAGTATTTTAGGATTAAAAAATGTATATTCTATCCCTGAAGTACCAACAAGTGAGTCTTATATGCGTATTGGTGAAATTGAAAAGACAACACTTGCTCAATTTGCTTATTTTGTTAAAGAAACATTTAACGAAGAAGGAATTAGAATTGTAGGGGATTTAGATAAACCTGTAAAAAAAGTTGCTGTTTTAGGTGGATCTGGAGGGAATTTTGCTGTTCAAGCTAAAAAATTAGGATGCGACTGTATTATTACTGGTGAAGTAAAACAAAATAATGCAATCGACGCATTAGAATATAATATGGGAATCATTGAAGTAAGCCATAGTGTTGAAGCTTTATTTAAAGAATATATTAAAAATATGCTATCTTCTCAATTTGCTAATGTTGAGTTTATCTTAAGTAAAAAAGATGTAAATCCATTTAAATGTCTTTAATCTAGAGGTAATTATGGAATTTGATCATAAAAAATATCAAGAATATGTTCGTATTCTTAATGAAGAATTAGTTCCTGCAATGGGATGTACTGAACCTATTGCAATAGCATATTGTGCTGCATTAATGAAAGATACTTTAGGAAATAAACCAACCAAAGTTATTATTAATGTTAGTGGTAATATTATAAAAAATGTAAAAAGTGTCACTGTACCTAATACTTTAGGCTTATGTGGTATAGATACTGCTTGCGCTATCGGAATAATTGCAGGTGATTCATCTAAAAAGTTAGAAGTTATTGCAAATGTTAAAGTCGAAGAAGCTTTATTAATACCTGATTATATAAAAAATACTTCTATTACTATTAATCATGCAGAAAATGATCATACGTTATATATTGAAATAATAGGATATTTCAATAATGACTATGCAAAAGTTATTATTGAAGATGCTCATACAAATGTAGTGTTAATAGAAAAAAATCATCAAATTGTTTTTAAAAATGATAAAGAAGTAATAAGAAAAAAACTTGAACTTGATCATTCAATCTTAAATATCGAAGACATTATTAAATTTGCTGATATTGTTAATATAAATGATGTTAAAGAAAAATTAGACCTTCAAATTTGCTACAACATGGCTATTGCAGAAGAAGGTTTAAAAAATAATTATGGTGCAAACATAGGTAAAACTATTTTAAAATATGGTTGTTCAATTATTGATAAAATGAAAGCCTTCGCTGCATCTGGAAGTGATGCAAGAATGAATGGTTGTGATCTGCCTGTTGTAATTAATAGTGGAAGTGGTAACCAAGGAATAACAGCTAGTGTTCCTGTTATTGTTTTTGCAAGGGAAAATAATTTATCAATTAATTTATTATATCGTGCACTTGTTGTTTCAAATCTTTGTACAATTCATATAAAACATAGTATAGGTAAACTTTCCGCTTTTTGTGGTGTAGTAATAGCTGGAGCTGGCTGTGGTGCTGGTATTGCCTATTTAGAAGGAGGCAAATTTAGAGAAGTTGCTCATACTTTAGTTAATGCATTAGCTATTATTAGTGGAGTAGTTTGTGATGGAGCTAAATCTTCATGCGCTGCAAAAATTGCATCTAGTGTTGAAGCAGGAGTACTAGGCTATTATATGTTTAAAGATGGTAATCAATTTGTAAGTGGTGATGGTATTATTAAAAAAGGTGTTGAAAATACTATCAAAGCAATCGGTGAACTTGCTCGTGTTGGGATGTGTGAAACTGATAAAGAGATTATCGAAATAATGATTAGAAAATAAAAAAAGAGTCTATTTCAAAAGAAATAGACTTTTTTTTAGAATAATATTATTCTTCAACGATTGCGCCCATTGGACATGCAGATTCACAAGCACCACAGTCTACACATTGATCAGCATCAATAGCGTAGATATCGCCTTCATGAATACATTCAACAGGACATTCAGCTGCGCAAGCACCACATGCTACGCAAGCGTCAGTAATTTTTCTTGGCATAATATTTTACCTCCATGTCAAATAATAACAATAAAATTATACAATAAAAAATGATTTGTCGCAAGTATTTAGATATTTTTAATTTATTTTGGTTAATTAATTGAATATTTTATTGATTTATGTTATAATATTAACAACATAAAAATTAAAGGAGAGATTTAATATGATAGCTTGGTGGGTAGGATTAATTATTGGTGTTGTATGTCTTTTAGTTGGTTTTGTAATTGGTTTCTTTGTTATCAAAACTATTTTCCAAAAACAATTAGAAAAGAATCCACCTATTAATCGTGACATGATTAGAGCAATGTTCCGTCAAATGGGACGTAAACCTTCAGAACGTGACATTACAAGAGTTCTTGAAGAAATGAATAAATATAAATAAGAAAATAAAAAAAGATGAATAAATTTTTATTCATCTTTTTTTTCGTCATCCTCTGATACAAAGGCTGGGACATCTTTGTCTTTTATTGCTTTAAAATTTATTTTTGATTCAGTATGATTAATAATTCTTTTAAAGTTTGGAATGTGCTTAATAATTAAGAATGCACAAATAAATACCATAACTTGACTAAAATATGTAATTGTTATATTTCCAAGTGTAATATAGTAATTATCTTTAAAGAAGAAAGAAGTAATCAAAACTGCTATTGCTGTTACACAAGAAGATAAAGATACAAATCTTGTTGTAATAATTACAATTAAGAAAGTAATTAACCCAGCAGTAAATGCAATAGGGTGATAGAATAACACGATTCCAGAAGCTGTTGCCATTCCTTTACCACCTTTAAATTTTGCGAAAATAGGAAATAAGTGACCTAAGAATGCACAAGCTCCATATGATAAAGGATGAATAATAAAGTCTCCTAAATCAAATTTAAAGAAATTGTGTTTCATGATAAATAATATTAAACCACCTTTTAATGCATCAAGTACAAAAACTAAAAGTCCATATTTAAATCCTAAAACTCTAAATGCGTTGGTAGCACCCATGTTTTTACTACCATGCTCTCTTATATCAATACCTTTTACTAATTTTCCAATGATAAGTGCCCAAGGAATTGAACCTAAGAGGTATGAAATAATTAAAAATATTATTTGTATAGTTAATCCGTTCATATTTTTCCTCTTTCATTTAACTGTTATTTAATTAAAAGTATTATATAATATTTTTTTAAAAAATTGTAGTAAAGTGATTATAAAATAATTAATTATTTTTTGATAATTTCATACTTAATTAGACATTTTTTTTTAATATTAAAAGTAATTCTTTATTCGTTTTATATAGGGTTTAGTTATATTTTTTTCAAATTACTTGCAAAAAAAAATGAATTATGATACAATAAAAATAATTAAGTATTATTGGAGGTTTTTAAATATGGCTACTGATGATAAAAATAAAAAAGTAAAACAAACATATGATGAAGATTCGATACAGGTCTTACAGGGGTTAGAAGCGGTTAGAAAACGTCCAGGGATGTATATTGGATCAACTGATTCAAGAGGGTTACATCATTTAGTTTGGGAAATTGTTGATAACGCAATTGATGAAGCTTTATCAGGATGGGGTACACTTATTAATGTAATTATCGAACCAGATAATAGTATTACTGTTTCTGATAATGGTCGTGGTATTCCTACAGGTATTCATAAAGTAGAGAAACGTCCAACTCCAGAAGTAATCTTTAATACTCTTCATGCAGGTGGTAAGTTTGATGCAAACGGAGGGTATAAAGTATCTGGTGGTCTACATGGTGTTGGTTCATCTGTTGTTAATGCTTTAAGTGAATATTTGACTGTTACAATTTATCGTGATGGTAAGATTTTCCAACAAACTTATCGTAATGGTGGTAAAGTCATTGAAAAACCTAAAAACCTAGGAGATACTAGAAAGACTGGTACAACGATTCATTTTAAACCAGATGCTAAAATATTCTCATCTACTAACTTTGACTACAAACAAATAGCTCAAAGAATGAAAGAATCTGCTTTCTTAATTAAAGGACTAAAGATTACTTTAGAAGATAAAAGGGATGGTTCTGAAAAAATAGAAGAATTTATTTTTGATAATGGTATTAAAGAATTTGTTACAACGATGACTAAAGATAAATCACCAATTAATGAGCCTGCTTTCTTTGTTGGTGATGTACTTGGTATACATATTGAAATTTCTTTACAATATTGTGCTAAATCATATAATGAAAATGTTTTATCGTTTGTAAATAATATTCGTACTCGTGATGGTGGTACTCATGAAGTAGGTTTTAGATCTGGTATTACAAGAGCATTCAATGAACATGCAAGAATGGTTGGTGCTTTAAAAGATAAAGATCCTAATCTTGATGGTGGTGATGTTCGTGAAGGGATTGTGGCAATTGTTTCTATTCGTATTCCAGAACAACTATTACAATTTGAAGGGCAAACTAAGAATAAGCTTGGTACACCTGAAGCTAAACAAGCTGTAGAATCAGTTACTTATGAACAAATGAAGAACTTCATGGCAGAAAATGGTAAGATTTCTGAATCATTAATTCAAAAAGCACTTACTGCCGCAAAAGCTCGTGAAAAAGCTAGACTTGCACGTGATGAAGTTCGTATGGTAAAACAAAAGACTTCAAAACCAGCTAACTTAATTGGTAAGCTTACACCTGCTCAATATAAAGATCCATCTCGTAATGAATTATTCTTAGTCGAAGGGGATTCTGCGGGTGGTTCTGCTAAACAAGGTAGAGATAGAACATTCCAAGCTATTTTACCGCTTCGTGGGAAGGTTTTAAATACTGCTAAAGTTAAAGTTGAAGAAGTTTTAAAAAATGAAGAAATTATTTCAATTATTAATGCTATTGGTGCTGGATTTGGTGCTGATTTTGATGCAAGTAAATCAAACTATGATAAAGTTATTATTATGACCGATGCTGATACCGATGGTGCACATATTCAAACATTACTTTTAACTTTCTTCTTTAGATACATGAAAGATTTAATTGATGCAGGAAAAGTTTATATTGCTACTCCACCGTTATATAAAATTGCATACAAGAACTTAGTTGAATATGCATGGACTGATGAAGAACTTCGTATGAAGATTGGTAATCAACGAAATGTTACTATTCAACGTTATAAAGGTTTAGGTGAAATGAATGCAGAACAGCTTTGGGAAACAACAATGTGTCCTGGTAAGCGAACTCTAATTAGAGTTACTATTGCAGAAGAAGAACTTGCAGAAGATAGAATGATGATTTTAATGGGGGACGATGTTGAACCTCGTCGTGAATGGATTGAAGATAATGTTGTCTTTGATGCAGAAGATAGTTTTATATTGGAGGACTTATTAGCTGATGAGTAAGGTATCTAAGAAAATTACAGATTTTATTGAAGAAAACATCATTCAAGAAAACTTTGAAAATATCATGGGTGATAGATTCGGTCGTTATTCTAAATACATTATTCAAGACCGTGCTTTACCTGATGCAAGAGATGGGTTAAAACCTGTTCAAAGAAGAATTCTATTTGCGATGTACAAACTTGGTTTATATTCTAATAAAGCATTTAAGAAGAGTGCTCGTATTGTTGGTGATGTTATTGGTAAATATCATCCACATGGTGATACTGCAGTATATGATGCAATGGTAAGAATGAGTCAAGATTTTAAAATTAGACTGCCACTTATTGATATGCATGGTAATAATGGTTCAATCGATGGTGATCCTGCTGCGGCAATGCGTTATACTGAAGCAAGAATGAGTAAAAACTCAGAAATGTTACTTGAAGATATTAATAAACGTACAGTAGGCTTAGTTCCTAACTTTGATGATGAAGAGTTAGAACCAATTGTACTTCCTGCTAAATTTCCTAATCTTTTAGTTAATGGTGCTAGTGGTATTTCGGCAGGTTATGCTACAGAAATTCCACCACATAATCCAGGAGAATGTATCGATGCAGTAATTTATCGCATGAAAAATCGTAAATGTACCCTTGAAGAATTACTCGAAATTGTAAAAGGTCCAGATTTTCCAACTGGAGGTATTGTACAAGGGATTGATGGTTTAAAACAAGCTTATACTACTGGTCGTGGTAAAGTAATATTAAAAGGTAAAACTTTTATTGATACTTCAAAAGCTGATCCTAGAATTATAATTACTGAGATTCCATTTGATGTTAATAAAGCACAACTATTAAAAAAGATGAGTGATCAAATTCAAGCTAGAAATGTTGATGGCGTTAAGATGATTCGAGATGAAACTGATAGAACAGGTCTTCGTATTGTTATTGATGTAAGACGTGATGTAAATCCTGAATACATTTTAAATTTCTTATTTAAGACTACAGAACTTCAAGTTAGTTATAACTTTAATATGGTTGCGATTGTTCGTGGTAAACCATGTTATATGGGATTAATTGATTTTATTGATGCGTATATTGATCATCAAAAAGAAGTGATGCGTAATAAATGTAACTTTGATTTAGAGCGTGCTTTAAAACGTCAAGAAATTGTTGCTGGGTTAATCGCAATGGTATCTATTTTAGATGCTGTTATTACAACAATTAAAAACTCAAAAAATAAAGCTGATGCTAAAGAAAATATTATTTCTAAATATGGGTTCTCTGAAATTCAAGCTGAAGCTATTGTTATGTTACAACTTTATCGTTTAACAAATACTGATATTTTTGCATTAAAACAAGAATCTAAAGAACTAGACCAAGAAGTTAGAAAATTAAAATCAATCTTATCAAGTCATACAGCTTTAAATAATGCAATCATTGAAGAGTTACTTCATACAAAAGAAATTATTGATAAACCTCGTTTAACTCAAATTGAAGAAGAAGTAACAGATGTTGAAGTCAAGACTGAGGATGTAATTACTAAAGAAGATGTAATGTTATTAATAACTCATGATGGTTATTTAAAGCGTATTTCTATGCGTGCATTTGGAACTCTAGGTGAGGGAGAACAGACAAAACTTAAAGATGGTGACGTTTTAACAGATATTTATTCTGTTACTACAGTTGATGTATTATTACAATTTACTAACTTAGGAAACTATATCTTCTTACCAATTCATAAGATTCCTGAATCTAAACATAAAGATTTAGGTTATCATGTAAGTACATTAATTTCAATGGAACCTAATGAAAAAGTAATTTTCTCATTCCCTGTTGCAGATTTTGATGAAGATAAATATGTTCTTCTTGCAACTAAACAAGGATTAATTAAGAGAATGAAGATTTCTAGTCTTAAGGTTAATCGTTACTCTAAAGCATTAATGGCTACTAAACTTCGAGAAGGAGATGAAGTTGTTAGTGTTGACGTTATTACTGGTGAAAATGCCGAGGTTGTTATTGCAACTTATGATGGTTATATGAATCGTTATGATGCTAAAGAAATTAGTATAATTGAACCATCATCATTTGGTGTAAAATCTATTGAACTTAAGAGTAGACCAAAAGACTTCGTTGTAGGTGCTAAATATGTTACTGAAAAAGATATTGTTTTACTTCTTACTAATAGAGGTAATATTAAACGTATGAGACCTGATGAAATCTTAAAGGGTAAGAAAAACCATGTTGGTAAGATGTACTTAAAAGTTGTTAAGTCAAATATGCATAATGCAATTAATATGGATGTTATTCATGGCGTTAATGCTAAATCAAGTCTTGCGTGCTGGATCTTCTGTAATGAAGGTAAGGTAGATATTGATTATACTATTTTAAGAATTGCAATTGCCGATAATGGTAAGCGTTTTGTTAATGATGATAAGATGAAACCAGAACGAATTGTTATTTCTAGAAATGATAATGATTTAATTTAAAATATAGAAGATTATAGTAGTGCTACTATAATCTTTTTTTTAATGTAAAGGGTTTGAAAAAAATGATATTTTAGTTTATAATAAGTTAACAAATGATAGTTATAATAATGTCAAATTATTATGTGAGGAGATAAAGATGTTAGAACTTAAAAATATTGTTAAAGAATACCAAACAGGTAATACTAGTTTAACTGCTTTAAGAGGAATTAGTATTGCATTTAGAAAAT
Source organism: Bacilli bacterium (assembly GCA_017937305.1). Classification (GTDB taxonomy): domain Bacteria; phylum Bacillota_I; class Bacilli_A; order ML615J-28; family CAG-313; genus UBA1737. The sequence continues at coordinate 31,182 of JAGBDV010000024.1, read as the reverse complement.
CTGAGTTTGTTGCTATTCTTGGTCAATCTGGTTGTGGTAAAACAACATTACTAAATATTATTGGTGGACTAGATAAGTATACTGATGGGGATTTAATTATTAACGGAATATCCACTAAAGAATATAAAGATGCTAATTGGGATGCGTATCGTAATCATTCAATTGGTTTTGTATTCCAAAGTTATAATTTAATTCCACATCAAACTGTATTATCTAATGTTGAGCTAGCTCTTACGTTATCTGGTGTTTCAAAGACTGAAAGAAAACAAAGAGCAATTGAAGCAGTAACAAAAGTAGGGCTTGCTGATCAATTATACAAAAAACCTAACCAAATGTCTGGTGGCCAAATGCAAAGAGTTGCTATTGCAAGAGCTTTAGTTAATAATCCAGATATTTTACTTGCTGATGAACCAACTGGGGCATTAGATTCTGAAACAAGTATTCAAATCATGGATATCTTAAAAGAGATTGCTAAAGAAAAGCTAGTAATTATGGTTACACATAATCCAGAAATTGCTGATACTTATGCTAATCGTATTGTAAAACTTTTAGATGGTAAAATTATTGGAGATACAAATCCGTATACTCCTATTAAAGAAGAAGTTGAAAAAGATAAACCAAAGAAGATTGCTAAAAATAAATCAATGTCTTTCTTAACAGCTCTTTCGCTTTCTTTTAATAACTTAATGACTAAAAAAGGACGTACGATTCTTACTGCTTTTGCGGGTAGTATTGGAATTATTGGTATTGCATTAATCTTATCAGTGTCACAAGGTGTTACTAATTATATTGCTACTGTTGAAGAAAGCACAATGGCATCTTATCCTATAACTATTGAAAAAACTACTAATGATACAACATCAATGATGCAATCATTTTTAGAACATGAAAGTAAGCCTGCAGAAGATGGATATGTTGAATCAAATAACTTTATGATTAAATTAATTGATTCACTGCAAAATTCTCAAAAAGAAAACAATATTTCTAAATTTAAAGAGTATATTGAATCTGATGAATCATCAATTAAAACTAACTCAAGTGATGTCGTTTATAATTATTCAACTACACTTAATACTTATTATAAAGTTACTAATGAAGATGGAACTTATAAATATAAAAAGACGCATTCAAATCCAACTGAGTTAATTTCAACTATTTTATCAGCTGGACTTGTTACTCCAACATATGGTTCTAATTCGATGAATACAGTATTTACTCAAATGATTGGAAATGATGAATTAATTCAATCACAATATGATTTATTACATGGCGATTATCCTAAAAATCCAAATGAAGTATTAATTTTGGTTGATGAAAATAATCGCATTTCGGATTATACTTTATATGCACTTGGTATTAGGGATGTTCAAGAAGTTATTGATTTTGTTATTGCAAGTGAAAAACATAAAAATGATCCTGCTAATAATCCTAAACCAGAAGAACTTAAAGAAACAAAATATACATATGAACAGTTATGTAGCTATTCTTATAAAGTATTGTTAAATTCTGATTTATATACTGCTTCTAGTGGTACTATTAAGCAAAAATCAAATGATGAGATTAATTCTTTATTAGATACTACAACAAATGAAATTAAAGTTGTAGGTATTGCTAAGCCTTCTGAAGAGTCTCAAAGTGCAATATCTGTAGGTGGAATTCTTTATAAGAAAGAATTAATGCTTGGATATATTAAAGATGTTAACAATAGTGATGTTGTTAAACTACAACAAAATAACACTCAAACAAACCTAATTTGGAATCGTGATTTTGATAATCCATATACAGAACTTGATTACATGTTTATTTTAAGTCAACTTAGTAATCAAGATCTTGCAATGAAGTTCTATAATGGAAAATATGATCAAAAAGATCCAAAGAGTGTAGCACTTTTTGCAAATACTTATATGCTTAAAGATTATGATGGTGTTTTAAAGGATTTAGGATGTATTGATTTAGATAACCCTAATAGTATTAATATTTATCCTAAAGATTTTGATTCTAAAAAATTAATAACTAATGAAATTGCTCTATATAACAATAAGCAAGCTGAAGAAGATAGAATTGTTTATAGTGATTTAGTTGGTGTTTTACTTTCTTCAGTTACAATTATTGTTAATGCAATAAGTTATGTTTTAGTTGCTTTTGTTTCTATTTCACTTGTTGTATCGTCAATTATGATTGGTATAATTACTTATATTTCAGTACTTGAAAGAACAAAAGAAATTGGTATTTTAAGAGCTATTGGAGCTTCTAAGAAAGATATTTCAAGAGTATTTAATGCTGAAACTGTTACAGTAGGATTTATAGCTGGGGCTTTAGGTATTATTGTTACATTGCTTTTAATTATTCCAATTAATATTATTCTTCATAATTTAACTGGTATTAGTTATTTAAGTGCTTACTTACCACCTATTGCAGCAGTGATTTTAGTTGCAATTAGTATTTTATTAACATTTATTGCAGGTTTAATTCCTTCAGGCTTTGCTGCAAGAAAAGACCCTGTTGTTGCATTACGAACAGAGTAGAATTATTTTTAACTAACTTTCTTGATAAAAAAAGAGAATTATGTTATACTAAATGAGTTGAGGTGACTAAATATGTTTAAAATTGCTATTGACGGTCCAGCTGGAGCTGGTAAAAGTACTATTGCAAAAATTATTGCAAAAGAATTACAAATTGAATATATTGATACTGGAGCAATGTATCGAGCAATTACTTTAAAAGCTTTAAGACTAGGCATTGATATGGAAGATGAAAATGCTTATGGATTTTTATCATCTACTGAACTTGATATTTGTAATGGTAGATTTATCATGGATGGTGAAGATGTATCTGAAGCTATTAGAACTGTTGAAGTAACTGAGAACGTTTCTACTCCATCAAAAATTGGTGTTGTTAGAAGTTATTTAGTTGATTATCAACGAAAAATAAGTGATTCTAAGAGTGTAATTATGGATGGACGAGATATTGGCACTGTAGTTCTTCCTAATGCTGAACTTAAAATCTACTTAATTGCATCCGTTGAATGTCGTGCTAAGAGAAGAATGCTTGAGCGCGAACAAAGTGGAGTATTCAAGTCATTGGAAGAAACTATGCTTGAAATCGAAACTAGAGATCATAAAGATTCAACGCGAAAAATCAGTCCTCTAAAATGTGCTGAGGACGCTATCGTTGTCGATTCATCAGATATGACAATCGATGAGGTAGTTAGTGAAATTATTAAATTAGTGAATGAAAGGGGCTTAATTAAAATGAGCGAAAAAAATGAAAAGTACTTTGTAGGCCAAACAGTTACAGGTACTGTTACAGGATCAAACAGCAATGCTGTTTACTTAGAAATTGAAGAAGGAGTAAAAGCTGTAATCTACGCAGAAGATATGCTTGAAATGCCAACAAGTAAACTATACGTAGAATATACTGAAGGTGCAGAATATACTGCTCAAGTTAAGTCTATTGGTAAAGATAAGAAACACCCTGATGTTGTTGTATTATATCTATCAACAAAACTTGCTTACGAAAAAGAACAAGCTTTAGCTAAAGAACAAGCATTACAAGAAAAAATTGCTGCATTCCATGCGATTAAAGAAGCTGATGAAGTTATCAATGCAAAAGTTCTAAGAACAACTAAAAATGGTGCTGAACTTACTTACAATAATACTAAATTATTCTTATCTTATAAACATTCATCACTTAGTGAAGAAGCTTTAAAACAATTAAAAGGTGAAGAAATTCCTGTTATTGTATTATATGTAAATGAAGAACGTCACTTCATTTCAGTTAGCCAAGTTGCTGCTGAAAAGAAACAAAAAAGACTAGCTAAAGAAGCAGCTTATGGTGCTATTGAAGTTGGTCAAGTATTAGAAGGTGAAGTTGTTTCAATTCTTGCTTATGGTGCTATTGTTAAATTAGGACTTGTTAGTGGTTTATTACATGCATCTGAAATTGACCATTTCCCTGTTAAAGATGTTAAAAAAGTTTTATCAGTAGGTAAAAAAGTTACTGTTAAAGTTATTAAAGTTGAAGAAGAAAAAATTGGTCTTTCAATGAAAGCTTTAACTACTCATCCATGGGAAGTTTTAAAAGAAAAGTATCACGTTGGTGATGTATTCGAAGGTACAGTTAAAAAGATTATTCCTGCTGGATTAATCATCGAACTTACTCCTGAATATTCTGGCTTAATGCCTAAGATGGAATACTCTTGGTTAGTAAATGAAAAATATGAAGGTGTAGTTAACGAAGGTGACAAAATCTTAGTTAAAGTTATGAATATTGATGATAAGAAATTTAGAGTTAGCTTATCTCATCGTGAAACTATTGAAAATGCATGGAGCGGAATTAAACTTCATAAAGGTGACCTTGTAGAAGTTGAAGTTGTTAAAGACGTTGAACGTGGGGCTGAAGTTGTTTACAAAACTGTTACTGGTTTCTTACCTGTAAATGAAGTTTCAAGTGCTAAACGTGTTACTAATGTAACTGATGAATATGCTGCAGGAACTAAAGTAAATGCTATGGTTCTTGAATGCGATCCTAATCGTGCAAAATTAGTAGTTTCAGTTAAAGCTGTTGAACTTGCAAAAGAAAGAGAATCATTTGATTCTTATATGAAAGAACAAGACAAAGAAAATACAGGAAGCACTATTGGTGATCTTCTTGGTGATGCTTTAAAAGAAGAATAAAAGATAGGAAGAATTTAATATGAGACACGGAACAGTTGCGATTGTTGGACGTCCAAATGTTGGAAAATCAAGTCTATTCAATCGTTTAGCTGGTGATAAACTTGCTATAACAGATGATGCAAGTGGAGTTACTCGTGATCGCTTATATGCTAAATGTGAATGGCTAGATCAGCAATTTGCAATAATTGATACAGGTGGAATTGAACTTTCTGATGTTCCATTCATGTTTGAAATTAGAGCTCAAGCTGAACTAGCTATTGATGAAGCAGATGTAATTATATTCGTTTGTGATGGACGTGTAGGAATTACAAAAGAAGATAGCGATGTAATGACTATTCTTCATAAATCTAAAAAACCTGTTATCGTGGCTGCAAACAAAATAGACGACGTAAAATTCATGGATAATATCTATGAATTTTATAATTTTGGGGTGGAAGAAGTATTTGCAATAAGTACGTTACACGGTATTGGTATAGGTGATTTATTAGATAAAATAGTTGAGTTATTACCAGAAAAGAAAAGTAAAAAATATGATGACACAATTGAGTTTTGTTTAATTGGTCAACCTAATGTTGGTAAAAGTTCACTTACTAATGCTATTTTAGGAACAGAACGTGTCATTGTAAGTGATATCGCAGGTACAACTCGTGATGCAATTGATACTCCATTTACAAGAGATGGATCAGATTATGTTGTAATTGATACAGCGGGTATTAGAAAAACTGGTAAGATTTATGAGAATGCTGAAAAATATAGTTTCTTAAGAGCTATTAAAGCGATTGAAAGATCAAGTGTTGTATTATTACTTCTTGATGCTACTAAGGAAATTGAAGAACAAGATAAACGTGTTGCTGGTTATGCAATGGATGCAAATAAAGCTGTGATTATTGTAGTTAACAAATGGGATGCAGTTGAAAAAAATGATAAGTCTATGCAAGAATGGATTAAGAAAATTAAGTCTCATTTTGTATTCTTAGATTATGCTCCTATTGTATTTGTATCAGCACTTAAAAATCAAAGAGTCCATACAGTATTTGAACAAATTAAAATAGTTTACCAAAACTATACAAGACGTGTTGCAACAAATGTTTTAAATGATGTATTACTTGATGCTACTTTAATTCAACAAGCTCCATTTTTTAATGGTGATAGATTAAAAATATATTATGCATCTCAAGTTGAGAAGAATCCTCCATCATTTGTATTATTTGTAAATGATCCAAATTATCTTCATTTTTCATATCAAAGATATTTAGAAAATAAATTACGTGAAGCCTTTAGCTTTGAAGGTACTCCAATTAAATTTATTTTAAGAAAGAAAGAGGACTAAATGAAAGTTACAGTTATTGGTGGCGGAAGTTGGGGCAGTGCTCTTGCAAGAATTCTTGGTGATAATAATCATGATGTTATTATCTTTGATAGATCTATTGATATTGTTAATGAAATTAATGAAAATCATACTAATAAAAGCAAATTACCGGTTGGAACATTACCTTTAAATGTATCTGCTACAAATAGTTTAGAGTTGGCATTATCTGAAGCTTTAGTAGTTGTAATTGCTGTACCTACTAAAGTAATAAGAAGTGTTTTAAAACAGATGAATTTAGTTTTAACGCATAGATGTTTATTCGTTAACGCTAGTAAAGGTTTAGAACCTGATACATACTTAAGAGTTTCTGAAATTGTATATCAAGAAATTAATAATAATTTTATTGAAGATTTCGTTGCATTAACAGGACCTTCGCATGCTGAAGAGGTTATTAACCAACTTTTAACAATTATTTGCGCTGTTAGTCTAAATAAACAAGCTGCAAAGACTGTTCAATCTTTATTTAATAACAGTAAATATTTTAGAGTATATACTAGTTATGATTTAAAAGGATCAGAAATTTGTGGTGCCTTAAAGAATATTTATGCTATTGCATCAGGAATGCTTACAGGTTGCGGACTTGGCGATAATGCAAAAGCAGGTCTTATTTCAAGAGCACTAGTAGAAATGCGTAGATTTGTCGTTGCTTTTGGTGCAAGTGAAGAGACTATTTATGGGTTAACTGGTGTTGGTGATTTAGTTGTAACGACAACTAGTGAGCATTCTAGAAATTTTCAAGCAGGGTACCGTCTTGCTACAGGAAAGAACTTAGAAGAAACAATAGCTTCTATGACAATGGTTGTAGAAGGAGCAAGAACTGTTGTTGCTGCATATCAATATGCAAGAGTTAATAATATTGAAACTCCTATTATTGATGCAGTATATGATGTTTTATATAACAGAAAACCTGTTAAAACAGCTATTAATCAACTTATGAAAAGATCATTAAAAGATGAATAAAGAAAATATCTTTATTCATTTTTTTCTATTTGATTCATATAATTTGATTAAGAGGTGATTAGATTGAATTTTAATAAAGCTTTACAGTTTATTACGGATAACAATATTCAACCCGAAGCTGTTTTTGAACTAGTTGAAAAAGTAAAAAATATGGATTTATCAAATGAAGAAAACATTCGTAATGTAATTAAAGATGTTTCTAAACTTGCAGGCAAACCTATTGATAAAGCACAAGAAGATAATATTGTTCGTGAAATAATGAAAAATGGAGTAAATGACAATTTATTTAATATGCTGTAGAAAATAATAATTCGTTATACTTGAGTTTTATTTTGATTTGTGGTATAATATTTTAGCAGTGTAGGTGATTTTATGAAATGGTCGTTACAGCAACTACTAAAAATAAATAAGTTTCCTCATTATTTTGAAGAAACATTGGATTTAAGTAAGGAAATTGAAGACATTGAAGACATCTATGAAATTGGTCCAGTAAATATAACTGGTAGTATAAATAGATTAGATGATGAAACTTACCAATTTACTTATAAATTATCTGTAAAATTAGTTTTACAATGTGCTTTAACTTTAGATCCTGTTGAGTATTTATTTGAAGAAGATTATGATGAAATTTATTCTACACAAGAATCTGATGATTATATCTTAATCGAAAAGAATACTATCGATACTTATCAAATGGCTTGGTCAAATATTATTATTGATAAACCCATCAATGTAACCCGACCTGATGCGTATGAAGTATTAAAATCAAGAGGTATTTCATTAGAAGAAGAATTCGAACTAGATGAAGATGATTATGTTATTTCATATTCTGATGGTAGAATTGAAGAAGAAGAAAATTAGAAAGAGGTACTAGACAATGGGTGCAATTGCTCAACAACGTCGTGTTTCTAAGACTCGTAAATTAAAACGTCGTACACATTACAAACTAGAAGTTCCTGGAATGGTAGTTTGTTCAAACTGTGGTGAATTAAAATTAAGTCACCGTGTTTGTCCAGAATGTGGTTTCTACAACGGAAAACAAGTTAAAGAAATCAAACAAAAAGAAAACAAAGATAACGAATAATTAGGGTTTTAATGATTCGTTTAGGAGAAATCCTAGTAAAAGCGCATCAGTGGATGCGTTTTTTTTAATAAAAATTAGGAGGCTTAAATATGGATAACTATAAGCACTATTCAGTTTTGTTGAATGAAAGTATTGAAATGTTAAATATTAATCCAAATGGTATTTATGTTGACTGTACTCTAGGTGGTGGTGGACATTCTTTAGAAATTGTAAAGAAACTTACCTCAGGTCATTTATACGCGTTTGACCAAGATAAATATGCAATTTCAAAAGCTAAAGCTCGTTTAGAAGGGTATGAAGACAAATATACAATTATTAATACAAACTTTTCTAATATTAAATCATCATTATTAGAACTAGGAATTGAACGTGTTGATGGCGTTATTTATGATTTAGGGGTATCAAGTTTTCAATTTGATATACCTGAACGAGGTTTTAGTTATCGTTTTGATGGCCCATTAGATATGAGAATGAATCAAGATGCAAATTTATCTGCATATGATGTTATCAATTTTTATTCAGAAAATGAACTTAAAAAAATTCTTTATGAATATGGTGAAGAAAAATTTGCACCTAGTATTGCAAGAGGAATTGTTAAGGCAAGAGGGGTAAACAAAATTGAAACAACTTTTGAACTTGTTGAAGTAATTAAAAAATCTTTACCTGCTTCTGTTTTAAGAAAATCAGGTCATCCTGCAAAACAAACATTTCAAGCTTTACGAATAGAAGTTAATGGTGAACTAGATGTTCTAAAGAACAGTTTAGAAGATGCTGTGAAATTACTTAATACAGGTGGACGAGTTGTTGTGATTACTTTCCAATCATTAGAAGATAGAATTGTAAAACAACTGTTTAAAAAGTATACGACTCTTGATATTCCAAAAGGACTTCCTTTTGTACCTGATTATATGAAATTAGAATATAAACTTGTAAATAGTAAAGTAATTTTACCTAGCGAAGAAGAATTATTGGAAAACAATCGTAGTCATTCTGCTAAGATGCGAGGAATTGAAAAATTATAATAAAAAATAAAAGCTATTACTTACATACTTAAGGTATGTGGTAATAGCTTTTTTTGTTTTAGAAAAATTTTAATGAATATTTAATTGTTTTAGAACAATTAGGTTCTACATAAATTAAATCTCTTTTAGTTTCAAAATCGCCATTAGATTGTGGGGCATCAGCACAACCAATCCAAGGTTCTAGGCAAATAAATGGTGATTTAATATGATTTGGAGTCCAAATACCAAGCATTGGGAAGTCTTCAAAATTAAATATAACACCACTTGTTTCATCTTTATTTGTTAATGTTATTTGATGTGATTTAATATTTTCAAATACTAATGCATCAAAATCATAGTCACTGTAATTTAGTGGTAGTTCTTTTAAATCATTGAATGTTCTAATTGTTTTAGTATAATCAATAGTACCATCATTTAAATTTACAGTAGGAATATTATATGATCCTGGAACATCAAAGATAACTTTATAATCCTCAAAAGATTCATTTTCATTTAGTGGTATTTTAAATGCAGGATGTAATCCTAAATTAAATGGCATTTTGTTTATAGAATAGTTAAAGAATTCTAAGTAACTATGAATTGATTTTTCAATTAATTCATATGTAATTAAAATTTTAAATTCATAGGGATAAAGTTTTAAAGTATCGACACTTGATTCTACTTTAAATACTATTTTATTATCTTCTATAGATTCTAAACTACAAAGTGTATCTCTTAAGAAACCATGTTTTTTCATTGGATAATTGATTCCATTAATCGAAGCAGTACCATTTTTAATTGTTCCTATATTAGGCCAAAGAAGCGGAGCACTACGACCCCAATATTTTGGATCAGAATTGTGTAGATAATCTTTTCCTAAATATTTAATTGATTTAATTTCTGCTCCATTATCAGAAATTTGTACTTCTAAATAATTATTTTTAATTGTATATAACATAAATTATTCTCCTTTTTACACAAATTATTATAGCAAATAATAAAATATTCTTCAATAATTGTAATAAAAGTTTTAATTTTTAAATAAATAATAATGGTGAATATTTTGAAGCAATATCGTTTATATAAAACTAAAAGAATTGTGATGATTTATATAATTATATTAATCGGGTTTATCTTTTTATTTACAAGACTTTCGTATGTAAAAATTGTAAAAGGACAAGATTATTATAATTTAGCACTTGATTTATGGACTAGAACTGCTCCAACTAAAGGGGTTAGAGGAAATATTTATGATCGAAATGGAAACTTAATTGTTGGAAGTTATTTAGCTCCAACAGTTGTTGTTATTCCAAAACAAATAGAAGATAAAGATTATGCTGCAAATTTTTTAAGTGAAGTACTAGAAGTTAGCAAAAAAGAAATATTAAAACATTTAAATAAAAAAGTATCAGTAGAGATACTTAAACCATCAGGTAGATACATTAGTGTAGATAAAGCAATTAAAATTATTAATAAAAATATCAAAGGAGTTTATGTAGTAAGTGATAGTAAAAGAAGTTATCCTTATAATGATATTCTTGCTCCAATCATTGGTGTTGTTGGAAGTGATAATCAAGGAATTACAGGAATAGAATATATTTATGATCAATATTTAAAAGGTGGGTATGGTGGATTAAACATTTATACAGATGCTCATGGTAATTTAATTAGTGATTTAACAAGTTACTATAATACTGCTTTATCAGGGGCTGATGTATATTTAACAATCGATTTAAATATTCAACTGATTTTAGAAAGGTTACTTGATAATGCATTTGTAAAATACAATTATGATGAAGCAATAATGATTGCAGTTAATCCAAAAACATCTGAAGTTTTAGGAATGGCTTCAAGACCTACTTTTAATCCTGAAAATTATTTGGATTATAGTGAAGAAGTTTATAATAGAAATTTACCAATTTGGAAAAACTATGAACCTGGTAGTGTTCAAAAAATTATTACTTATGCAGCAGGACTTGAAGAAAATGTATTTAAAATGGATGAAACATATAATGATCCAGGATATTTAATTATTGATGGAGTAAGAATAAAAGACTGGAAAGTTGGAGGCCATGGAACTGAAACCTTTCTTCAAGTTATTGAAAATTCGTGTAACCCTGGTTTTATGACAATTGGAATGAGACTAGGAAAAGATAAGCTTTTTAAATATATTAAAAACTTTGGATTAGGAAGTAAAACTGGTATTGATTTATTAGGAGAATCTTCTGGAATTTTATTTAATGAAGAAAAAATTGGTAATGTTGAACTTGCAACAGCAAGTTTTGGTCAAGGTAATGCCGTTACTGCTATACAGCTTGTTAATGCAGCATCTGCAGCAGTTAATGGAGGAATTTTACATAAACCATACGTCCTATCAAAAATAGTAAGAGAAGATGAACTCATTTTAAAGAAGGAAGCTGAAATGATTAGAAGAGTAATCAGTAATGAAACATCTGAAAAAGTAAAATATGCATTAGAAAGTGTAGCATCTAGAGGGACTGCTAGAGGAGCATTTATTGATGGTTACCGAGTAGGTGGTAAAACAGGTACAGCTCAAATTGCAGAAAATGGTGGTTATGTAAGTGGTAAATATATTTTATCTTTTATGGGAATTGCACCAATGAATGATCCTGAAGTTTTAATTTACCTTGCGATTACGAATCCTAAAAATACAATTCAATATGGTGGTGTTGTTTGTGCTCCAATAGTTAAAGAAGCATTACAAGAAAGTTTTCCAATTTTAAATATTAAACCTTCGAATGATGGTATTTCTTTAGATGCAAGATATTATATTGATAAAAGAATTTTTTTAGTGGATGATTATTTAGGAATGAAAGTAAAAAGTTTACCATACACCAATAAATACAATTTTATTATTGAAGGAAATGGAAATATAGTAGTTTCTCAAGTGCCAGCTCCTGGTGAAAGACTAATTGAAGGTGGAAATGTTATAATATATACAGGAGAATAAAAGTTGTTAAATGATGAAAAAAATAATTTTTTGATGTATAATATAAGTGAATAATTATGAGGTGCATGATGAAAAAATATTTATTATTATTTCCTGTATTATTACTTGTATTGATGTCAAGTTGTAATTGTAATAAAAATCCTAACGATGGTGATGATATTGATCCTATCTTAGAAGTAGAAAAAGTTATTATTACTGATGATTTTTGTGTTAAAACTATTTATTCTGATGGAACAGAAGAGTGTTCTGATAAGATTGGTTTAAATAATTATCAAGAATTATATCAATACTATATTTTGTATAATCAAGACTATGAATATGATGTAGAGGCTTTTTTAGATTTAAATACTGTTCATAATGAAGATGACTTATCGTATTCATATAAATTATTAAACAATGATACTTATGCGATAACAAAATATAATGGCACTGATTTAAAGATTACAACTCCATTGTATTATCAAAATAAACGTGTTACTTGTATTGAAAGTGAAGCTTTTAGAACATCAACTGTTGAAGAAGTAATTCTAAGTGAATTTATTAATCTTGTTAAATCTCAAAGCTTTTATTTTAATGCTACAATTAAAAAAGTATCTTTTTTAAATCCAAATACAGAACTTGAAAAAGAAGCCTTTATATTTGCAAATGGATTAGTTACGGTTGAACTTCCAAGAAATTTAACAATATTAAATGCTGGCACATTTAAAAATTGTAAAGCATTAAAAGAAATAAAAAATACTGATTCAATTACAACTATTGGCAATGAATGCTTTTTAAACTGCCGAAGTTTAGAATCGTTTGATTTTAGTGATTCAATTACTAATATTGGGGTTAAGGCTTTTTCTAACTGTAGTTTAAAAAGTATTGTTTTACCAAAACATTTAGAAGTTTTAGAAGATCAATCGTTTAATAATTGCACTTCTTTAGAATCAATTACGTTTAATGATTCTTTAAGAATTATTAATGCAGGTTGCTTCACTAATTGTAATTTACTAAAAGAAGTTAATTTCAATGATAATTTAGAAGAATTATGTGGTGGAGCATTTGAACAATGTTCAAGTTTAGAAGAAGTTATTTTTCCAAATTCACTAAGAACTATTGGTTCTGGATGTTTCCAAGAATGTACAAATATAAGAAAAGTAGTTGTTAATGAAGGACTTACTGATTTATCTGCATCATGTTTTAATAAATGTGTTAATTTAGTAGATTTACAATTATCGAGTACTATTAATTTTATGTCACATTCTTGTTTTTCAGGATGTACATCCTTAAAGAAAGTTGTACTACCAAATAATCTTAGAGCTGTTTATGATGGTGTATTTAATGGCTGTACTGCATTAGAAGAAATTAATATTCCTGAATCAGTAAAATTATTTGGTGGAAGTTGTTTAGCTGGATGTAGTAGTTTAAAAACATTAATTATTCATGATGGTGTTACGACAATTACTGCAGGTAGTTTTAGAGGTTGTAGTTCGCTTGAAACTATTAGAATTCCATATTTTGGTACATCACCAGATAATAATATGAGTTTTGATGTTATTTTTGGAACGGTACCTAGTAGTTTAAAAACTGTAATTATTGGAGATGCGTGTGAAAGTATCCCAGAAAATGCTTTTTCTGCTTCTAATAAGATTGAAAAAATTGAGTTTGGTAAAAATATAAAATATATTAATAAAAATTCTTTAACAGGACTTACTATGTTAAAAGAAATTGTATTTAAAGGAAATGAACAAAGTTTTAAAAGCATTATTACTGATGAATCAAATCTTGAATTAATAAATAAAGTTACTATAAAACTTGAAGGGCTAGATTAATAAATCTAGCTTTTTTTATTCATTAATTAATTATTTTTTGCATAGACTTTAATATAAATGAGGTATTAAAAATGAAATTAGTTGATTTATTAAATAAATTAAATATTAAAATTAATGAAAGGGTTAATTTAGAAATTTTAAATATCACATGTGATTCTAGAAAATGCAATAAAAATACATTGTATATTAATATGAATGATCAGTATTTAAGTGATGCAATTAATAAGGGAATTAAAGTAATAATAAGTGATAAATATATAGATTTTGATGGAATTACTATTTATGTAAAAGATGTGAAATCTTTTTATTATAAAGCTTTAAAACTTTTTTATAAAGATTTAAATAGTTATGTGATAGGGATTACAGGCACTTGTGGTAAAACCACTACTGCAACTCTTTTATATGAGACGTTAAAATATAAATATAATAATCTTTTATTAATTTCTAGCAATGGTAATTATGTATTTCAAAGTAAAAAAGAAGAATATTTAGATACTGTAAATACTACTCCAAATATTGAAATTATTTATGATTTAATTAGTAAATATGATTACGATTATATAATAATTGAAGTTAGCAGTCAAGGGTTAATGGATAATCGTTTAGAGGGGATTGTTTTTGATTTAGCTGTCTTTTTAAATATTTCTTGTGATCATCTTGATTATCATAAAAGTATGAACGAATATTTTAATGCAAAATTAAAATTATTTAAACAACTAAAAAAAGATTCAATTGCTTTAGTAAATTATAATTTAGATCATAAAGATGAAATTAAAAAAATTGTGAATAATTTATATACTTTTGGAATTAATGAAGGTGATTATAAAATTTCCTATTTAGAACCTTCTTTAGAGAAGATGAGTATTAAATTAGAAGATAAATGGTTTATAACATCTCTGAGTGGTGATTTTAATGCGGAAAATATTAGTGCTGTAAACGCTATTGTAAAAATATTAAATATTTCAAATGATTACTTAGAACTTGCATTAACAAATAATTTTAAAGTACCAGGTAGGCAAAATATTATAAATTATTTAGATAGTAAAATAATTATTGATTTTGCACATACGGAAAAAGAAGTAGAAAGGTTATTAATCCATTTAAGAAATAATTGTAAAAATAAGCTTTATATAATTATAGGGTGTGGTGGGGATAGAGACAAAAGTAAACGCCCAATAATTGGTAAATTATGTGAGAAATACGGTGACTTTTGTATTTTTACAAAAGATAATAGTCGAAGTGAAAATACTATTGACATTATTAATCAAATGTTAACGTATTATAATAAAAGTAATTATATTGTTGTTGTTAATAGAAAAGATGCAATTAAGTTTGGAATAAGTATGCTTAATGAAGAAGATATTTTAGCAGTAATAGGGATGGGAAAAGAAGATTTAAAATTAGTAAATGAGGTGATTACAAATGAATTATAATAATTATATAATATTTGATGGTATTTTATTTATTGCTTTTAGTACATTAATGTTTATATATTTTTTACCTCTTTTAAAAAAACTTAAATATGGTCAGAGTATAAGAAGCCTTGGGCCAAAAGAACACCTTAAAAAAAGTGGAACTCCTACAATGGGAGGAATTATTTTATTAATATGTATTTTAATTTTTTATAGTTTATTAATAATTGAGTTTAAAAATATTTATCATATTAATATAGCAGAAAGTTTACTATTAATAATTCCTATTATTCTTTATGCTGTAATTGGCTTTATAGATGATTATTTAATTATCTTTAAGCATAACAATGATGGCATAAAGCCAAGTTTAAAGTTTTTATTACAGCTTTTAGTTTCGATAATTGTATATTTTATTTATTTATCAATTTATAAATCTAATAGTTTAAATTTCTTTGGAATATTTATTGATCTAAAGTTTTTATTTGGTATTTTTATAATGTTTTTATTAGTAGGCGTCACCAATGCAACTAACTTAACAGATGGCATTGATGGTCTTTTAGGATTATGTTCAATTATTTCATATTTAGGTTTTGGTATATTAGGTATTTATAAAGGAGAAGTAAGTGTAGTAATTTTAAGTTTTAGCATAATTATTCCTTTAATAGCTTTCTTAGTTTTCAACTTACCACCTGCAAAAGTTTTTATGGGAAATATTGGCTCGTTACTGCTTGGAGCAGGACTTGTCATGATGAGCATAATTTTACACGTTGAGATTTTATTAATCTTTATTGGTTTTGTATATTTCTTAGAAGTTATTACCGTTATTTTACAAGTATGGTTTTTTAAGAAAACAAAAGGGGATAGATTATTTAAAATGACTCCTATTCATCATCATTTAGAACTTTCTGGCTTTAAAGAAATCGAAATTGATATTGCATTTGGGGTGTTACAATTAATAATGACTGTAATTGGCGTATGGCTTGGAATAATGTTCTTTTAAGTAAAAAATTTATTTTATATAAAGAAGGAATAAGTAATAAGAGTGTTGAAGAGTTTTTTATTCAAAATGAAGTTGATTATTATTTAAAAACTGATGATAATGAATTAAGTTATTTAGATGATGGTTTTATCGTAATAAAATCACCTGGAATACCTAATGACACAATCTTTTTATTGCAGTGCAAAAGATTAAAAATAAAAGTAATTAATGATATTGAACTATTTTATTTATTGCGATCTGACATAAATTATATTGGTATAACAGGAAGTTGTGGTAAAACAACTACTTGTAATTTGTTATATAATATTATGAAAGAAAAATATAAAGTTTATGTTTGTGGTAATATTGGCATTCCTATTTTTAAATTTATTAATGTACAACTTGATTTTTTAATTGTAGAATTGTCAAGTTATCAATTAGAATATATTGATAAATTTAAACCTAAATATTTTATTATATTAAATATATTTAATCACCATTTAAATCATCATCATAGTTTTAATAATTATTTAGCTTCTAAATTAAATCCTTTAAAAAATATGGATTCTAGTGATACTTTAATAATTAATGAGGTGTTATCTCGTTATGTAAGAAGACAAAATGTTCTTTTTAAGATTTTTACCTTTTCAAACTCTGGAAAATCTGATGCAATAAATGAAGATAATTTGTTAATTTTTAAAGATAAAAAGTTAGATGTTTCTAATATAGAATTTTTTAAATATGATTATAATAAAGAAAATTTCTTAAGTTTATTTATTCTTTTAAGTTTATTAGAGATTAATAATTATAAAGAAATAATATTGGACTTTAAAAATCTTCCTAATAGAATGGAAGAAGTTATAAATAAAAATGATTTAATTGTTATTAATGATTCAAAATCTACGAGCTTTAACGCCTTAAATGAGGGTATTAAGTATTGTCTGAAAAATTATAAAGATTATGAAATAATAGTAATAATGGGTGGTAAAATTGATTATGATGAAATTATTCAAAATGTAAATATTATAAAGGCTTTAGATAATTATAAGGTTTATTGTTATGGAGAGAACAAAGAACTAATTAATAAACTAATTAAATGTAAAATATTTAACTCTTTAAAAGATGTAATAGAAAATTTAGATATTAAAAAGAAGTTAGTAATTTTATTTTCACCTGCTGCTCAAAGTTTTGATCAGTTTTCTTCGTATGAAGAAAGAGGAGAAACTTTTAAAAAATTAATAATTAATAAGTTAAAAAATTAAATTTATTAAATTTTATGGTATACTAAAAGCAATAAAATAATTATAGGTGTCATTATGGAAAAAGTATTATGTAATATTAATAATTGTTTAAATTGTAAAAAGCCTGGATGCAATAATTCTTGCTACGTAAATACAGATTTAAAAGAATTAATAAATTTAATTAAACAAAATAAGATAGAAAAAGCTGTTGAACTTGAATATAATTATAATAGTATTGGTTTTATTACAGGTATCTTATGTGATCATAATAGAGGTTGCTTAGGAGGATGTAATAATAAAAAATATCCAGTATTAACTTGTAATGTATGCTATGAATTAGGGATTAGACGTCTTGAAAAACCAATTAATAAAATGAAAACAAGAGATAAATCAGTTTTAATTATTGGTGGTGGAGTAGCAGGAATGGTTAGTGCTGAACTACTATTAGAAAAAGGATTTAATGTTTCACTATATGAAAAAGAAGCATCACTTGGTGGTGTGCTTCATAAATATATGCCTTCATTTAGATATGATATGACTTATTTTAATAAATGGGTTAATAGAATAATGGCTTTAGGTCTTGATTTACATTTAAATACTGAATTAGAAAATATAGATTCTTTATCTAAATTTGATTATATAATTGTTGCAACAGGTGCAAGTATTGCAAAAAGATTATATAATAATAGTGATACTTATGATGCACTTGAAATTTTAGAACTTGCTAAAAAGAATAAAATAAATTTTCATGATTTAGATTGTATTGTTTTAGGTGGTGGGAATACCGCTTATGACGTCGCTCGAGTGGTTAAACGTCTTGGTAATAATGTTTCAATCGCTTACAGAAGGGATATTAAAAATTCTCCAGCTGCATTAAATGAAATTAAACTCGCAAAAGAAGAAGGCATAAATATTCTTGAATTACTTGCTCCAAAAGATATAAAAACAATTGGAAAGAAAAAACAAATAAAGTTTGTTAAAACTATGTTAGTAGATGATGGTGGGAAACGTCTTAATTTTAAAGAAACTGATGAAGAAGTTCTTATTGAATGTGATATTATTATTGAAGCAATAGGAGCTAATTCTGACCTTAAATTTATAAGGGAAAATTACCCATCATTAATTAATGAAAAAGGTTATGTATCAGAACTAGAAAATAATAATGTTTTTGTAATTGGTGATGCCTATTCTGGGGCTAGTAATTTTGCTAATGCTAATCTTACTGCAAGACTTGCAGTTTCTAAAATATTAGAAAAAGAAAAAAGAACTGTTTTATTTGGTGGATCTTTTAATCCTCCTACAATTGCACACTATGAAATAATTAAATATTTATCTTTAAATTATGATGAAGTATTAATTTTACCTAATGGTGATAATTATTCATTTGCAGGTAAAGTTTTGGACTCATTTAAACATCGTGTAAAGATGTTAGAAATAATCACTAAAGAATTTAATAATGTTAAGATTTTAGACCTTGAGAATCAAAATGATTTTAAAGGAACTTATCATACTTTAAGATTACTTAATCACCCTACTTTTGTTTTAGGATCTGATTGTATTGATAAACTCCATTTATGGAAACATTTTGATGAACTATTAAGAGAAAATAATTTCATTGTTTTTAATAGAGGTAATGATGATGTAAGAAGTTTATTAAATAATAATGAATATTTAAATAAATCTTTAGAAAAGTTTGAAATTGTTGATTTTGAGGTTTCTGATGTTTCTTCAACAGAATTTAGAAATGAAATTAATAAAGAGATTGTTTGTGAAGAAGTATATGATTATATTATTAAAAATGAACTTTATTAGCAAAATTCTTTAAATTAAGTTTAATTTTTGATATAATAATTGCGTATTTATAATAAAGTCTATGAATAGGAAGAGTAAATTAATAATAGTAATTAGAGAATATTCGGTTGGTGAAAGAATATCAAGTTATTAATTGAAGGTAGCCTAGGAGATGTTATTGGGAAATAATAGTACTGATAAACGTAGCTGGCGTTAACAGATAATGAGGGAAGATATTTTTAATTAATCTTCTAAATTAAGGTGGTACCACGAATATTGATTCGTCCTTAAAACAATTAAGGGCGAATTTTTTATTTGCCTAAAAAGAAAGGAAAAAGAAACTATGAAAAAAGAACTTATGGCTCCAAAATACGATTTTAAATTAGTAGAAGCGGGCAAATATGATGAATGGTTAAAAGAAGGATATTTCACTAGTGGTGACAACACAAAAATTCCTTATACAATTGTTATTCCACCTCCAAATGTAACTGGTAAATTACATTTAGGTCATGCATGGGATACTACTCTTCAAGATATTTTAATTAGAAGAAAAAGAATGCAAGGTTACGATGCATTATGGCTTCCTGGTATGGACCATGCTGGTATTGCAACTCAAGCAAAGATTGATGCAAAATTAAAGAGTCAAGGTATAAGTCGTTATGATTTAGGTCGTGAAAAATTCTTAGAAGTTGCATGGGATTGGAAACATGAATATGCTACATATATTAGATCACAATGGGCTGCTCTTGGTCTTTCACTTGATTATTCTAAAGAACGATTTACTTTAGATGAAGGGCTTCATAAAGCAGTTAATACTGTATTTGTATCTTTATATAATGAAGGTCTTTTATATCGCGGTGAAAAAATTATCAACTGGGATGTACAAGCTAAAACTGCTTTATCTAACGTTGAAGTAGAATATAAAGATATTGAAGGAGCATTCTACCACTTTATTTATCCATTTGTAGATGGAAGTGGCGGACTAGAAATTGCAACTACACGTCCAGAAACTATGTTTGGTGATAGTGCATTAATGGTTCATCCTAATGATGAAAGATATAAAGATGCTATTGGTAAAGAAGTTTATATTCCAGGAACTGATCGTAAAATTACTGTTATTAGTGATGAATATGTAGAAATTGGCTTTGGTACTGGTGTTGTTAAAGTTACTCCAGCACATGATCCAAATGACTTTGAAGTAGGAAACCGTCATAATCTAGAAAGAATCATTTGTATGAATGAAGATGGTACAATGAACCACCTTGCTGGAAAATATGAAGGAATGGACCGTTTTGAATGTCGTAAAGCAGTAGTTAAGGATTTAACTGAAAAAGGACTTTGCCCATGCGTTGAAAAAATGATTCACTCTGTAGGGCACTCTGAACGTACTGGTGTTGTAGTAGAACCTAGACTTTCAAAACAATGGTTTATTAAAATGAAACCTCTAGCAGAAGATGTTGTTAAGATGCAAGCAAGCGATGAAGCAATTGAGTTTGTTCCTAGTCGTTTTAATAAAACACTAGTTCAATGGTTTGACTGTGAAGAAGTTCAAGACTGGTGTGTTTCTCGTCAACTTTGGTGGGGACACCGTATTCCTGCATGGTATAAAGGCGATGAAATTTATGTAGGTGAAACTGCACCTGAAGGTGATGGATGGATTCAAGATGAAGATGTACTTGATACTTGGTTCTCAAGTGCTCTATGGCCTTTTTCAACACTTGGATGGCCTGAAAAAACACCTGATTTAGATCGCTACTATCCGACTGACTGTTTAGTTACTGGTTATGATATTATTACATTCTGGGTATCTAGAATGGCTCTTCAAGGGCGTCATTTCACTGGTAAAAGACCATTTAAGAAATGTTTTATTCATGGATTGATTCGAGATGAACAAGGTCGTAAAATGTCAAAATCACTAGGTAATGGTATTGATCCTTTTGACTTAATTGATCAATATGGTTGTGATGCAATGCGTTATTTCTTAACTACAAATGCTACACCTGGTCAAGATTTAACTTTCTCAAGTGAAAAGATGGCATCATCTTGGAACTATATTAATAAAATTTGGAATGTTTCTAGATTTATTCAAATGAATTTTGAAAAAGTTGACTATGATGGAAGAATCATTGATTATAATAATCTTACTAAAATTGATGAATGGATTTTAAATGCAGAAAAAACTTTAATAGAAGGTGTTGATGCAAGATATGAAGATTATGAACTAGGTGAAGTAGCTAGACTTATTTATAACTTTACTTGGAATGATTTTGCATCATGGTATCTAGAACTTACTAAAGTTACTTTTGCAACAGGTACAACCGATCAAAAACAAAATACTTGTGCTATTTTAAAACAAGTTTTAACTACTATTATTAAATTACTTCATCCATTTATGCCATTTGTAACAGAGGAAATTTATCAACATTTCTATGAAGGTTCAATTATGGTAAGTGATTGGCCAATTGCTAATAACGCATTAAAACCATTTAATGTGGATGAAATTAATCGTTTATTTAATATTATTACAACTGTTCGTAATATTCGTGCTGAAAAGAATGTTGGTAACAGCAAGAAAATTAATATTATTTTAGAAGATACTAAATCTTTAGGATTAGAATTATTTACTAAAACATATGATGAATATCTTGCAAAATTTTTAAATTTTGAAACTTTAGAAGTACTACTTGATGCTGAATCTAAAAAAGATGATGCAGTAGTTAGTGTATTAAGCGACTGTACTGTAATCGTTCCTTTAAAAGAGTTAGTTAATATGGAAGAAGAAATTGAAAAATTAAAGATTCAAAAAGAAAAACTTATTTCTGAAATTGCTCGTTGTGAAGGAATGCTATCAAATCCAAGATTTGTAGAAAAGGCTCCAACCCAAAAAGTAGAAGCTGAACGTAAAAAATTAGAAGATTATAAATTACAACTTTCTGAAGTTGAAACAACTCTTAATAAATACGTTGGTAAATAATAATGATATTCTTTAATGATATAAATTCATTTATCGAATTTGTAGAAACAAGAAAAAGATTTTCTAAAAAAGTTTCTTTAGAAAATATGTATTATTTTGTTTCACTATTTGATCATCCTGAAGAAAAATTTAAATCAATTCATGTTACTGGTACTAATGGAAAAGGAAGTACTGTATCATATTTAAAAAATATTTATTTAAAAAATGGATATAATGTAGCTACATTTACATCTCCATATGTGATTAAGTTTAATGAAAGAATATCTTACAATAATGAATATATTTCAGATGAAGATTTATTAAAATATGGCAATTTAATTCTTTCAAAATATGATTTAATTGAACAAACTGGACATGAACTACCTGGCTTTTTTGAATTTATCACATTACTTGCATTTTTATATTTTGCTGATTTAAAGGTTGATATTGCAATAATTGAAGTTGGAATCGGAGGAAGACTTGATGCAACAAATGTTATTACGCCAATTGCTTCAGTAATTACAAGTGTAGGATTTGATCATCTTGAACAATTAGGTAATACTAAAGAACTTATTTTAAATGAAAAACTAGGTATTGTAAAAAATGAAGTTCCTTTATTTACTGCTGTTAAAGAAGAGGCATTAATTAATCAAATGATTACTAAATGTAAATTGTTTCAATCAGATTTTATAAAAGTCGATTTTAAGAGGTTGAAAATTAAAAATATAGGTTTAGATTCATCCGAATTCTCATATAAAGATTTTGAAAATTTAGTAATTAAACTTCCTGGGGTTCATCAAATTGAGAATAGTGTTCTTGCAATAGAAGTTGTAAATTATTTAAATAAAAAAAGCAATTTAAAGGTTTCTTGCGAATTATTATATGAAGGGCTTATTTCTACAACTTGGCCTGGTAGACTTGAATGTGTATCAAATGATCCGTTAATTTATATTGATGGTGGACATAATATCGATTGTATTAAACGTGTATGTGAATTTGTTGATACTTTATCTTTTAATAATAAGCGTGTAGTAATATCAATATCTTCTGATAAAGATAAAAAATCAATGATAGAATTACTAGATAATTCTTTTAATGAGTTAGTTTTTACTAAATATACATATAAAAGAAGTGCTACATCAAATGAATTATATGAACTATCTAATAGTTTAAATAAAAAAATTATTCAAGACATGAATCAAGTAATTGATTATTGTTTTAATAATAGAAGTGAATTTACACTGTTTATTGGTAGTTTATATTTAATTAGTGAAATAAGACCTTTATTATTAAATTATCAAAAAAAGAATTAGTTTTATGCTAATTCTTTTTGCTTTAGGGGGGATAAAATGATTTTAAAAGAAGTTCCATTATGTGAACGACCAAGAGAAAAATTATTATTAGAAGGGAGTGAAAAGTTATCTAATATTGAACTACTTGCAATATTACTTAGAACTGGTAATAAGGATGAAAATGTCTTAGAAGTTGCTAAAAAAGTAATTTACTTATTAGAAGATATTACAGATTTATCTAGTTTAACAATTCAAGAATTAACTAATATTAAAGGTATTGGTGAGTCTAAAGCAATAACCATTCTAGCTTGTGTTGAACTTGGAAGAAGAATAAATGAATATAAACAAAATAAATTCACATTTAGTAATCCTAAAGAAATTTATGAATACTTTTATCCAAGAGTAAAAGATTTAAAACAAGAACACTTATATGTAATTTACTTAGATTTAAAAGGTAAAGTAATAAGTGTTAAAAACCT
Source organism: Bacilli bacterium (assembly GCA_017937305.1). Classification (GTDB taxonomy): domain Bacteria; phylum Bacillota_I; class Bacilli_A; order ML615J-28; family CAG-313; genus UBA1737. The sequence continues at coordinate 7,160 of JAGBDV010000024.1, read as the reverse complement.
AACAATAGGTACAATATCATCTACTTTAATTGATTCAAATTTGATATTTAAATGGGCTTATAAATTATCATCTACAAATTTTATTTTAGTTCATAACCATCCATCAGGTGATCCAACTCCATCTATTGCAGATATTAAATTAACAATTGAGTTAGTTAAAAAAAGTAAAATAATAAATTTTGAGGTTATCGATCATGTAATAATTGGTGATGAATATTTTAGTATGCGTAAAAATATAAAAGATATAAAAGTGTTCTAATTAATATTTAAAATTCATATACTTAATTGGTGGTAATATGAATTCATATTTAAATGATAAAAAAAGACAAAAATTACTGCAAAAGAAGTACTTAAAAGAAAAGAAAAAACATTTAAAATTTATAGATAAAGTGTTTATTAGAATCTTTTTTAGTAGTATTATCTTACTTTTATTAACATATTTTAATACTTCTAATAATGACATTAATGTTAAAATTCTTGAAAACATTAATTTTTTAAGTATCAGCAAAACTATCGATAATTTATTCAATACAAATCTATTTAATAAAGGAGAACTTACTGTTTACTCACAAGCTTTCTATGAAGAGGTGAAATTTGAAAATGAAGTTAATTATATTTCCAACTCTTCATTTGCGGGGGTAGAGTCCCTTGTTGATGGAATAGTTATTAAGATAGAAAAAAGAAATGAATTATATAATATTTACATTCAATCTTCAGATAATTTAATTTATAAATATTGTAATTTAGAAAGTATCGATGTTCATATTTATAGCTATGTAAATCAAAAAGATGTAATAGGAAAAGCGGTATTTGATGATGAAAAATATAAATTTGAACTTATAATCTTAAAAGATAATAAACCATTAAGTTATTATGAAAATAGCCAAAATTAAGATACATTATTCTTTAATATTCTTATTAATCTTAAGTTTATTTACTGGAAGTTTTTTTAAAATAGTAGGGATTATTTTATCCATTTTAATTCATGAATTTAGCCATTATATTTTTTTAAGATTATTTAAAGTAGATGTAAAAAATCTTGAATTAAGTATTATAGGTGGGATTTTAGAAATTAATGATAAAAATATTAGTTTATCAAAAAGATTAGTAATCAATTTTGCAGGAGTTATATCTAATTTAATAATCATTTTATTAATAAAAATAAGTGGTGTTAAGAGTTTAAACTATTTATTGTTTTATAATTTATTTATTATAATCTTTAATTTAATTCCTATTATTCCACTTGATGGTTTTAGGATTCTAAATGATTTGTTAAGTAGTATTTATGATGATAATTATACTTTTGTAATAATTAAAAAAATTGATTTTTTTTGCCTTTTTATGATGTTAATAATTCTTTTATTATTAAAAATATATGGTTTATTTTTGATATGGTGTTTTTTAGTAGTTAAGTACTTTAAATATAATATTGACGATAAGAAAATAAAGAATCTGTATTATTTATTAAAAAAATAAGTTATATTTATTTAAATAATATGAATAATTTGTTATAATATAGTTAATAATTTATTAATGAGGTAAAAAATGAATAAAAAAGGATTTATTGTTACAGTAATTTTATTTAGTACTTTAATAGTTGTATTGTCGATATTAGTAGGAATTAAACTAGCTAATAGTGGACCCGATGACTCTAAGAAAAAGAGTGATGAATATATTAAATATAGTGAAATGTTCCAACTTGAATTATCAAGTGATGAATCATATTATTCAATTTTAAGATTATATGATACATCATTATCATCTGTAGAAGTTCCTGATACAATTGATAATATTCCTGTTAAAAAACTATTAAGTCATAAAGATTCTAATAACTTTGCATCATGGAATAGCTGTGTGACAATTCGAATTGGAAAAAATGTAGAATATATTGGTTCAGATCCTAATAATGAAGGAGTATTAAATGGTGGTAGCCTTGGAGATAATTTCTTAAGTTCTTTAAGTAAAGCTGCTGCAATAATTGTAGATGAAGAAAACCCAGTTTATTCATCAAAAGATGGTGTTTTATATAACAAAGATTTTACAGTTTTAATTAAGTATCCTAATAATAAAGTTGATAGTACGGAATCATTTAATGTAATCATTCCTAATACTGTTAAAACTATTTATCACAAAGCATTTTATTATAATACTAAAATAACAAAAGTTGTATTTGGTAGTAATGTTGAAGAAATTGGAAATTTAGTATTTGCAGGATGTGAAAAATTAACTACTATTACATTTAATAATAAGCTTAAGAGTATTGGTCAATCTGCATTTAAAGATTGTGATTTAACTAGTATTACACTACCAGAAAGTGTTGAATCACTTGGTGATTTGGCTTTTGCGTATAATGATAATCTAGATTATTGCTATATCGGTGAAAACTGTAAATCATTTGGTAAAGATATATTTGCTGATGTTAGCGATAATTTTACAATTGTTACTACTTCAAGTAATTTACCAAATTTAGAAGAAGTTGAAACATTAAAATATTATAAAAAACGTTCTTTAGATTAAAACTAACTAATTTTATTAGTTAGTTTTTTTATTATTAAAGCAATTTTTTTAAATTAAAGCTTAAAATATGATATAATAAATATCGTGAAAATACACAATATTAAATAAAGGAGAAAAATATGAGTAAATTTGTTTATTTATTCGCAGAAGGTAATGCTACAATGCGTAATCTTCTTGGTGGTAAAGGTGCTAACCTTGCTGAAATGACAGGTTTAGGACTTCCAGTTCCTCATGGTTTTACAGTTACAACTGAAGCTTGTACAAAATACTATGATGATGGAAAAGTTTTAGCACAAGAAGTAGTTGATCAAATTTTCGCTGCTTTAAAAGTTGTTGAAGGACAACAAGGCAAAAAATTTGGTGACAACGCTAACCCATTACTAGTTTCTGTAAGAAGTGGTGCAAGAGCATCAATGCCTGGTATGATGGATACAATCTTAAACTTAGGTTTAAATAATGTTTCTGTTGAAGGCTTAGCTAAACTTACTAATAATCCTCGTTTTGCTTATGACTCATATCGTCGTTTCATTCAAATGTTTGCTGATGTTGTTATGGAAATTGACAAGGCTAACTTTGAAGCAATCATGGATGCAAGAAAAGAAGAAAAAGGTGTAAAATTAGATACTGAACTTGATGCTGATGATTTAAAAGGAATCGTTGAAAAATTCTTAGTTCGTTATGCTGAATTAAAAGGTGAACCATTCCCTCAAGATCCAAACGAACAATTAATTGAAGCTGTTAAAGCAGTATTTAGATCATGGGATAACCCTCGTGCAAATGTTTACCGTCGTTTAAATGGTATTCCTTACTCTTGGGGTACAGCTGTAAACGTTCAATCAATGGTATTTGGTAACATGGGTCCAACATCTGGTACAGGTGTTGCATTCTCAAGAAACCCATCTACTGGTGAAAATGTACTTTATGGTGAATACTTATTTAATGCTCAAGGTGAAGACGTAGTTGCAGGTATTAGAACTCCTCAACCTATCGCTCACTTAGAACAAGATAATCCTGCAGTTTATGCTCAATTTAAAGAAGTTGCATTAAAACTTGAAAAACACTACCGTGACATGCAAGATATGGAATTTACTATTGAAAATGGTAAATTATTCATGTTACAAACTCGTAACGGTAAGAGAACTGCTCAAGCTGCATTAAAGATTGCTATTGATTTAGTTAAAGAAGGTTTAATCACTGAACAAGAAGCAGTACTTATGGTTGAACCTAAATCACTTGATGCATTATTACACAAAGGATTTGATCAAAAAGCTTTAAAAGCTGCAAAACCTATTACTAAAGGTTTAGCTGCTTCTCCAGGTGCTGCTTGTGGTCAAGCTGTATTTAGTGCTGAAGTTGCTAAAGAATGGAATGCTGCTGGTAAGAAAGTTGTACTTGTTCGTATGGAAACTTCTCCAGAAGACATCGAAGGTATGATTGCTTCTCAAGGTATCTTAACTGGTCGTGGTGGTATGACAAGCCATGCTGCAGTAGTTGCTCGTGGTATGGGTACTCCATGTGTTGCTGGTGCTGGTGAAATCAGAGTTAATGAAGAAGAAAAATACTTCGAAGTTAATGGTGTACGTTATGAAGAAGGTGCATGGATTTCATGTGATGGTTCTACAGGTTATGTTTATGGTGAAGCTATCGCTACTGTTGATGCTGAAATTTCTGGTGATTTCGCAGTATTAATGGGTTGGGCTGATAAATATCGTGCATTAAAAGTTAGAACAAATGCTGACAATCCTCGTGATGCTAAAGTTGCTAATGACTTTGGTGCTGAAGGTGTTGGTCTATGCCGTACTGAACATATGTTCTTTGAAGGTGATCGTATCATGGCTATCCGTGAAATGATCGTTGCTGACAACGTTGAAGATCGTAAAAAGGCTTTAGCTAAATTACTTCCAATGCAACGTCAAGACTTCATTGGTATTTATAAAGCTATGGAAGGTAAGAGTGTTACAGTTCGTTACCTAGATCCACCTCTACATGAATTCGTTCCTCATACTGATGAAGAAATGGCTGAACTTGCTAAAGAAATGGGCTTACCATTTGAAAAGATTAAAGCAACAGTTGAAGGGTTACATGAATTTAACCCAATGCTAGGTCACCGTGGATGCCGTTTATCAATTACATACCCTGAAATTGCTGAAATGCAAACAAGAGCTGTAATTGAAGCTGCAATCGCTGTTAACAAAGAAGGTTACAATGTAACTCCTGAAATCATGATCCCACTTGTTGGTGATGTTAAAGAACTTAAGTATGTTCATGAAGTAGTTAAAGCTACTGCAGATGCAGTTATCGCTGAAGCTGGTGTTAATCTAGAATACAAATTCGGTACAATGATTGAAGTACCACGTGGTGCTTTAACAGCTGGTGAAATTGCTGAAGTTGCTGAATTCTTCAGTTTTGGTACTAATGACTTAACTCAAATGACTTTCGGCTTCAGCCGTGATGATGCTGGTAAGTTCTTAGAAGAATATTACGCTAGAAAAGTATTTGAAAGCGATCCATTTGCTCACTTAGACCAAAATGGTGTTGGTAAACTTGTTGAAATGGCTGTTAAATCAGGTCATGAAACACGTTCTGACATTCACTGTGGTATCTGTGGTGAACATGGTGGTGACCCTGAATCAATCGAATTCTGTCATCGTGCTGGTTTAGACTATGTGTCATGCTCTCCATTCCGTGTTCCAATTGCACGTTTAGCAGCTGCACATGCTAACATCAAATTCCCTAGAAAATAATTAAATTATAAAAATAGTTCCTATTAATTTAGGAACTATTTTATTTTTAAAAAATATCTTTTTATGATATAATATAATTAAGAGAAAAAAAGGAGAACTTAAATGGCATCAAAAAAAGTACAAAAACATGTAAAGAAATTTGCACGAAAAAACCCAACTGCATTTATTGTAATTTTATTAATCTTTATTTTTATTGCTGCAGGACTATTTATTATTGATTATTACAATATTTATGATTTAGGATTTGTAGATAGTGAAATTAAAGACGATGAAAAAGATAATGATGACATAATTGTATCTGGAGAGCTTACAGTAGCGTTTTTAGAAACAGGTAATAAATATACTGGAGATGCAATTTATGTAAAAGCAGGAAATACAGATTTACTTATTGACGCAGGATCTAGAAATTCTAGTTCAACTACTATTAGTAACTTTATAAATAATTACGTTAATGATAATGTTTTAGAGTATGTTATTGCAACACATGCTCATCAAGACCATATTGCTGGGTTTGTAGGAACAAAAAATGATCCTGGTATTTTTGATTTATATGAAGTAAAAACAATTATTGATTTCCCAATGACTAACGCAACATCTCAAGTTTATAATAATTATGTAACTAAAAGAGATAATGAAGTAAGTTTAGGTGCCACACATTATACAGCTTTAGAATGTTATAATAATGAAAATGGCGCAACGCGTATTTTTAATCTTAGTGATGAAGTTACATTAGAAATTCTTTATAACTATTATTATGATCATAAGACAAGTAACGAAAACAACTATTCTGTATGTGTACTTATTACACATGGCAATAAAAAATTCTTACTTACAGGAGACCTTGAAGATGAAGGAGAAAAGAAGTTAGTAGAATATAATGAATTATCTAAGGTAGATGTTTATAAAGCTGGACATCATGGTTCTTATACTGCAGGAAGTGAAGAGTTATTAAGTGTTATTGATCCAAATGTCGTTTGTGTTTGCTGTTGTGCTGGAAGTGATGAATATACAGATAATCCATTAAATATGTTCCCTGCACAAGACTTTATTTCACGTATTTGTAAATATACAGATCAAGTATTTGTTACTACATTAATTACTGATACAGGATTTGAATCTATGAATGGTAATATTGTAATAACATCAAATAATACAGGACTAGTTGTTAATTGTTCTAATAATAATATAATATTAAAAGATACAGAATGGTTTAAAAAGAATAGGAAGTGGGAATAATGATTGAAACAGAAGTTAAATATTTAATTGATAAACTACCTATTAATTTACCAAATCCTATGTATATTGAACAAAGATATTTTGAGCCTGTTAATACACTTGATAAAATTCTAACCCTTTTTAATTTAGAATCTTTAAATGGTATTCATACTAAAAGAATTAGATTAATTAAAACTAATCAAATTTCGTATGTAATTACACTTAAAACTAAAGGATTATATTCTAGAGTTGAATATGAAAAAGAAATTAGTGAAGAACTTTATAATGAGATTTTAAAAGAAGAAGTTAAATCTTGTGTTATAAAAAATAGATATAGAATTAAAATTAAAAATTATGTTTTTGAATTTGATGAATATTTAAATCTTAAAAAACCATTATTTACATGTGAAGTAGAAGATGAAAATATTTTAGAACATCAAAAAGATATAGAAAACATCTTATTAAATTATTTTAATTTAGAGTTTAAAGATGTTACTCTTGATCATAAATATAAAAATAGCAATTTAGTAAAATATTTTGGATAAGAACAAAATGATTTTTTTAAAAAAATCATCTAAGAGCTTCCGCTCTTGTTTTATAAGAAGCATTAAATCAAGTTTTATAACTTGATTTTTTGTCTTATTGGTACTGTTTGACCTATATTCCTCAAGAATGATATTATAT
>JAGBDV010000023.1 GCA_017937305.1 Bacilli bacterium | reverse complement strand
TGGAAATGATTATTTTGCTTTAAAAATAGAGGGTGATAGCATGTATCCTGAATATATGTCTGGTGATACTATAATTATTAAACAACAACCTGATTGTTGTTCAGGTGATGATTGTGTTGTAATGGTTAATGGTGATGATGCTACATTTAAAAGAGTTATTAAGCAAGATAAAAGTATTATCTTAAAACCATTAAACAATGAATATGAACCTTATTATTTCAATGAATATGATATATTGACAAAACCTGTCAAAATTATTGGAATTGCAATTGAAGTAAGAAGAAAACTAAAAAGATAAAAAAAAGACCTACTGCTCGAACAGTAAGTCAAATGAAAAATCACAAATTAGTCTGGAAAACTAAAAAACAAAATATAAGATATAATGTTATGGATTTTTCTATTTCATTATATCAAATATTACTAAAAATTACAATAAAATAGGAGGATTTTGATATATGAAATTACCTAATAATTATGGTTCTATTGAGAAACTTTCAGGAAAAAGAAGAAAACCTTATATGGTTAGAAAAACTGTAGGTTGGGATGACAATGGAAAACAAATAAGAAAGATTGTAGGATATTTTGAAACTAGAACTCAAGCTCTGCAAGAATTAGCTCTATTTAATGAAAATCCTTATGACATAGATGCAAAGAAAATCACTTTAAATGAATTACATGAAAAATGGAAAAATGAAAAATTTCCTAAAATTGCACCTAAAACTCAAGTTGTATATAGAATGTGTTGGAACTATTGCAAAGATATAGAAGAAGAGGCATTTGTTGATATTAAAATAAATCAATTACAATCTATAGTTGACTCTATGGGTGATAAATGGAGTGCTAAAAAGGCATTTAAAGTGTTTTTTAACCAATTATACGATTATGCAATAAAGAATGACCTAAATATTAAAAAATACTCTTCATACCTCGATATAGGCAAAAAAACAACCAAATTAGAGAGAATTCCATTTGAAGAAGAAGAAATAAACAAACTTTGGGAAAATGTCTCTAGAATGGATTTTATTGATACAATTTTAATACTTATTTATACAGGTATGAGAGTTGGTGAATTATTAGATATAAAAATTGAAAATGTATTTATTGATAAAAAATACATGAGAGGTGGTTCTAAAACAGATGCAGGGAAAAATAGAATTATCCCTATTCATGATAGAATATTGCCACTTGTAAAAAAATGGTATGATAATGCTATAAAAATTGGTAGTGAATATTTAATATATAACCACGAGGGAAAACAAATGTTATATTGGAACTATTATCATGAAAAATGGGAAAAGATAATAGAACAAATTGAATTTAATCCTAATCACAAGCCACATGACACAAGACATACATTTGCAACACGAATGGATAGAACAGATGCAAATAAATTATGTATAAAAAGAATATTGGGTCATGCTAGTAAAGATATTACTGACAAAGTTTATACACATAAAGATATAGAAGAATTAATTGAAGCAGTTAATCTATTAAGATAAAAGAAAGGATTATTATGAAACAAAAAGAATGTTCCAATTTAAAAAAGAAATTAAAAGTAATTATTACTAACCCACCAAGTAAAAAAGAGGCAAAAGAAATAATTACCAAAATATCAAAAACAATAAGTGAAAGTTTATCAGATAATATTAATTAAATATATAAAAATATAAGAGATGCAAAAAACATCTCTTTTTACTTATTTTTTTGTTGGCTACCTGTTGGCTACTTGTTGGCTACACACACAAATTAGCAGACATTTAGAGGTATCTTAAACAAAAGAAAACCCCATAAACATTGAGTTTATAGGGTAGAACTGTGGTACGCAATCTATCGTTTTGAGAATTGTGGTATTTGATAAATAAAGGAATTAAAAGGTTTTTGTTGGCTACCTGTTGGCTATTCTAAAAACTTTTTAGATATATTATTTTATAAAAATATGTAATTTTAGGCACAAAAAAAGTGAGGAAACCCTCACATTTTTTAATATAATTTAATATTATCCCATCTAGTAGTGCCATTAGCATAATTTTTATTTACTTGGTCTCTTACTTGATTATAATCATAACCTAAAGCTTCAATCTTTTTTTGTCTTTCAGGTTGATTACCAAAATCACCTCTAATAGTTCTTTTAACAATTGTCAATAAATCTTCTTTTGGTTGACTTGGTGTTGCTACTAATTTTATATCTGCTTCATTCATCCAACCTAAATCTCCTGTTGTATTATAAGGATGAGCAGTATTTTTAGCAACTCTTGTTATTATTGTTTCTCTATTAGATACAGAACCATTTGGAGCAGATGCAGTGCTACTAATATATAAAGCACCATTAATTATTACTTTATCTCCCTCTTTGAACTTACCTGTATAACCATTTGAAGTATCTTGGTTATTGTTTGATGGTGTTGATGGTGTAGTAGATGGTGTTGAACTAACATAATCAATGAATTTTAATTTTCCGTGACTAGTCCATGTTCTAGTATTATAACCACTCTTTTTACCAATATTACCTATTGCAGTAATTTGAACACCATCTTTCCAAATTGGAGTACATTCAACTGCAAGACCATCACCTATAGCAATTCCAACATGACCATTCATCCAAACAATTTCACCAATTTCTATATTGCTAAAATCTTTAGAGACATTAGTGCAATAATCCATAATTTGATTTGCACTCTTATCAGGAACTCCATTAGAATTATAAACTGCTCCACCATAGGTTTTATTTACATTACCATTCCATCCCCATAAAATACCTTTAATTAAGCATACACAGTCAAAACCAAAGGTATCAGCACTAGCATTTTTAATTTTATTAGTTCTAGAACTTTGTTTATTGTATGAATGATTATTACAATATCTATTCTTATTAGTATTATTCATAGGTGAACCAAAACACCCCATTATATAAAGTGTTTTGTATTTAGTAGCAATATCTTTTGCAATTTTTACAAATTCAACATTAGTCATTACTTTTCCCATTATTGAACCTCCTCTTCTTTTTCTTCATACACTTCTGCAGTATCACCAACTACTTCTATGTACTCTTCTTCAATGATTTCTTCTGTTTCAATTATTTTTTCTTCCATTTTTTCATTCCTCCTAATCTTAAAAATAATTAAAATAAAAAGACACTTTATTCAGTATCTTTCTTGTTAAAATAATAAGTTATAATTGCCATTGTTAAAGCCATAAATGTCTCCATTTGGATTTTTCCACTTATAGCAAGATAACAAGTGGTGATACTAAAAAGCAAAGACAAAATTGTCTTTACTTTTAGTAATTTAATAAAAGCTTGTTTCATAATATCCCTCCTATTTTCTATGTAATTCTTCTAAACTATCAATTCTATGGTGAGCTGATTTGGTAGATTGTTCAACTGCAGATATTCTTTCCCCTAATTGGTGCATAGATTTATTAAAATCTTTGTTGTCAAGTCTTATTTCATCTACATTTTTACTAATTAAGTCTAATTTAGTACCAATGCTAGTGATTACAGTAGTTTCTTCTTTTGTTTCTTGCTTAGTATTTTTCTTACTATTCATATAAAAAGTAGCATATCCAATAATGCCACCTAAAATAGTAAAAACTAGCCCAATTTGAATAGTATCCATGCCTTATTTATCCTTTGGTTTTTCAGGAAATTTAACATCATAAGGAAATCCCTCTTGCTTTGTTAAATCTCTCAAATTTTGTCTATAAATTGCCCAATCATTTGAGAAAATATTTTTTAATGTCCCAAAAAATGATATAACTGCACTTAACATAGTAGCAGAAGTGATATTTTCAGGAAGTTCAAATCCTAATCTATCAAATACCATTTGTTTGTCACTTTCCACCAATAAAGCGTCTCTTTTTGCCCTTATTTCAGCTTCTTTTTCTTTCCTATCCATTTCCTTTACTGACTCAAATAAAGTCTCGTAATTGTCATTTAAATAGGTTTCTAGGTTATCATGATATGGCATACTTGTTCTATAAGAATAATAAGTATAAGATTTTGTTTCTACACCATTCTCATCAACTTTTACTTCTTCTTGGAGATTTTGAGTATCAAAAAAGACAACCTCACAACGATTGTCTTCAATATTCTCAATCTCAAATTTACTGCTTGGAATTTTGTCGCTTTCTTGTTTCATTTCTTATAACCTCCTTACATTCAGCAAAATTCACATAAGGTTTCATGTATTTCTGAGTGTAGTTATAGCAATTACTATGGATAACCCACCCATTATAGCTCAATACTGCACAAGCATCATGAAAATTCAATTCACCTTTTTTGTATATCTTTTTTATTCTCCTCTTAATTCTTAAAAAATTACTTTTTCTAAGAGTAGTATAACCTCTATAAAAACGATAACCTAAAAAGTCTAATGGTCTGCTATCTGTTTTGAACAATTGCCAATTTTCTTTTAATTTTAAATGCTCATTTGCAAGGAAGTCTTCAATTTTTACTCTTATCTTATGTAATTCTTTCTTATTATTAGAAAAAAGCACCATATCATCCATATATCTTACATAATATTTAACTTTTAATTCCTCTTTAATAAACTTATCTAAATCACATAAATAAAAATTAGCAAACCATTGTGAAGTATAATTTCCAATTGGAACTCCACTTTCAGAACTATCTATAATAGAGTCTATAAGCCAAAGGATGTCAGCATCCTTAATAATCTTTCTAAATTTGTTTTTTAATATTTCTTTGTCAATACTAGGATAAAACTTTTTTACATCTAATTTAAGACAATATTTAGTATATTTTCTATCATCTACTAATATTTTCTTTAAATGTCTCATACCATGATGTAATCCTCGACCTTTTATTGATGCACAATTCCAATGATACATCTTTTTCATCAATATTGGTTCAATTTGAAGCATTAATGCCCAATGGATGCATTGGTCAGGATAAAATTGAGGTTTATATATAATTCTCTCTTTCTTTCTGACTCCATCATGTATTTTCATTTCTATATATGGGCTTGGAACATAACTTTTTTCTTTCAACATCTTCTGTATTTGCAATGCATAATATGTTGGTGAGTCTAGAACTTTATCTACACTCTTTCTTTTAGTTTTTCCCTTAGATGCTTTCATGATAGCTGACTCTATATTTCCTAATTGAGTCACTTTATCAAATAAATATCCTACTCTTTTCATTTTTGCACCTTATTCTTATATTTGTCTACCGAGCTTTCGAGATTTAACCTACTAGCCCAGCCCATAACGACTAATTTTTGCCAAGTGGCAAGGAAAATGGTGTGTAATATTTTTTCTACATATATAAGTGGTCGAGACCCGATGTTGTAATTAGTATTACTTGATGTGTTATTCATATTGAAGTACCACAAGCCAGCATTAGTATTGTTATTATAATTGCCCCCAGCCAACAACACTACAAAACAGAGCTCACAATGCCACCGAGTCCACACAACAAATCCCTATATCAAAAAACAAATTTTTAATTTTCCGACTAATGTCGGTTTTTTTATTTTGGGGGTTGGTCACCCCCATTCCCCCACTAATCTTGGTATCTAAGAAGTCGAGACCCGAGGGAGTAAAAAGTATAACTCGATGTGTTATTCACATTGAAGTACCACAAGCCAGCATCAGTATTGTTATTATAAGCGCCCCCAGCCAACAACACTCGATTACCTTCTACATTAATATAATAGAAGTCACACATGTTGGTAGAATTAGAACCACCAACTTCTGTTGTCATTCTTATAAGAGGATTATTTTCATCATATCCCAACACTTTTGCCCAAGAATTAGTTGTTTGACAGATAGCATAACCTAATTGTTCATAGTCACCATCAAACTTATCAGAAACATAAGTTTCAGGATTATAAGACACATACATTACACCATCTTTAACATTAAACCCATCTATAAATTCCCATGCATTTCCAAATGGGTCTTCAACACCATTACATAGTATACTATGTTTTCCATCATTTGACAAGCATCCATCCTGCATACCTAAGCTATCTGTACCTCCTGTTCTTTGACAAGAACTCCAAATAACATTGCCAACTGCTATATCAACTGCATCTCCATCAAAATAAATTGCACTACAAGTCACACCATTATTATTATAACTTTCTATGCTTGTAATTGTTCTATATTTTGCTTTTGACCAATTCCATGCAGTAGATGTTCCAATATGAATTTGTTGACCTACTAAAAAATAACTTCCTACTGTAGCATCTACAATAATTCTATTAGCACCTGTTTCAGCAACTAATGCTTTATCATTATCACTAACTCTCATAGTTGTCACTCCACTACCAAGAACTTTTTGAGAGTTATAATCTGCATATTCAACTAAATATAGTAATTGATATAAGAAATAATGATAATCATTTTGTGTAAATCCATCACCTACTGCTTTTGAAATAGTTCTAAAACTAGAGATATTTCTTTGAACTTCTAAATCTGCACCACTTCTTGAATGAGCAACACCATCTTTAACTGATGTTCCATATCTTCCTAATGAGAACTCAGGAGATAAAATAAAGCCATCTAATGGGAATTCACTAATTTGTATATAATCATAAGTATCATCTTGCCATACTTTATAGTAGAATTTAGGAAAACGAGTTAAAACTTCACCATTTGAACCATCAAATTTGAAGTTAGGGTCTCCATATTCTGCAACAACTTGTTTATTTGTTGTGTCATAATTATATGAAATAATTTTACTCCATGGATAGATATATTTAAAATCATTTTCTACTGCAGAACCATCTTTAGTAGCATTAGCAACTAATCCAACTGAATTATCAGTTCTTTCCCATGTACTAGATGTATTATTTGCTCTTTTTCTTCTAATACCATACACTCTTTTTTCTTCTGTATTAATATTAACAGTATTATTAGTAATTGTTTGTTGAACTCCATTAACTAATACTGTCTTTACATAAGAACCTGCATTTGCATTGAATTCATTTAATTTATTTTGAGCATTTGTGTTAAATTCATTAGTTTTAGCAGTTGCATTTGCATTATATGTACTTTCTAATGATAATACTTTATTTATTAAATCATCTAATATTTTATAATTATTATCATTTTCAACTTCTTCTGATGCAACTTCTAAACCACTTATAACATCAATAACTCCTCTTGATGCATTAGTCAATTTGCTATCTTCATCATAGATTGTCACTCCATAATGGTATCTACCTACTACATTAAAAATATCTGCAGTATCTATTAAGACTTTATTATTATTGATAGCAGTCACATATTGTGTTCCATCTGGTCTTATCAAATAAAACATTTGTAATAAGCTATCTTTACTTATTTGAAATTCTAATTCTACTGAATTATAATCTCCACTTACAATGGTTATTGCATCTGATGTGATGCTATCTGAACCATTAAAATTAATTAAAACATTAAACTTTTTATTTTCCATACATATCTCCCTCCTTAACTTGTACGACTCCATAAGTAAAATGTTATATCTACTCCACTAAAGAACTTACCTGATGCTAGTAAAGTCCATGTTCCTTTAAAATATTTTGATGGATTAACATCATTTGTTGTCATTCTTACTGCTCCAATAGGAAACAAATCAAAGAAACTAAACCCACTTACACTCAAGCCATTTTCTTCTGTAGGAAAGCAGTTTATACCTATTGCTTGAAGAATAGTATCAATAAACATTATTGGTGTACCTTTTGCAATAACAAAGTTATAAGTTGTACTACCAAATTTATCAGTTATTACTACTTGAAAATCCCAAGCATATAACTTATTTAATACTACTGTTGTTTCTTCATTATTAGTTAATGATACATACTCACTATAACTCGATGTACCTACTTTTTTATAATGGTATTTAATAGAATTAATACCATTTTTACTATTTACACTTGAAATAGTGACTGAAACCTTTAAATTGGTTTCATCTTCATAGTTATTAACACGAGTTGCCTTAATAACTGCAGATGGTAGCACCCAATCTAAGATTGTTATTGTCTTTGAAATAGTTGTACTATTACCTCTAGTATCAATTGCTTTAACTGATACAGTTAAATTTTGACTTGAATTAACAATTCCATAATCAATAGTGCTTCCTGCAGTTTTACTTGTAGTATTTCCATTGAAAGTTATCTCATATTTACTAATCTTTGCAGAATTTTTGGCAGTTGCATCAGTAAATGTCACTTTTAAGTTAGATTTATTTCTTACAATATGTTGATTATTACCTGTTATTGCAACAATAGATGCATTACTATCTAAATAACTTAATTGTGATGATGTAAAAGTAGGATTTGAATTAGTGACTTTAGCAGTAAATGAACATGTACTTGTTCCAACTAATGTACTACCTGAATATGTTTTACAAGTAATTGTTCCAACTCCTGAATTAGCACTAGGTATTTGAGCATAAAAACTTGTTGGTATAGTCCAATTATAAGATGTACCAACACCTGTTGCTATTGTACCTGTTAAATTGCCAAATGCATAAGTTAATGTATGTGTAAAATTGGAACTATGTCTTGAAACATTGATTGCAAGACTACCTCCAATATTTCCACTTCCTGCACTAACTGATGAAACTCTTGGAATTGTTGAACACACCATATTAGTTGAATTATCTTGATAAAATTTTGGATTAGTCCAACGAGTAGTATCTCCATTACCATAAAAGAACATCTGCTTAATATAAGCATTTAAAGTTAATGAACCATCTGTATTATTATTAAATGTAGTTGACCCACTTGCAATAACATCACCAGAATTCCAACTAGTTTTTATTGCTCCTCCTGTGTGGTGGTCATATAATACTTTTCCACCTAAAGAAACATAAAGAGCATATAGATAAGAATAAGGTGTCCCCTCTACTGTTATCTTCCAATCAACAGTTGTTTGGTTAGTTGCACCATTTGTTTGAGTAATTTTTGTGATTGTTAATCGACAATGATTATCTGTTTTTCCTGATACATGTGGACTATTTTTACAATCTAAATAACTTGGATTTATACTTGCCATAATTAGTCACCTCCCTACACAACTGAAACAAAACCAATACCATCATTTGTATCTGTTGTTATTGGTATCATTCTTAATTTAGATGCAATTGTTATTTCTTCTTCAACAACTGATTTTTTTTGATGAAATTCATCACCATCTACCCAATATGTTTTATTTCCATTTGCATCATATCCTGCAAAACCTACATCAGGATTTATCTTTATATATGAATTATCTTCATTAAAAAAAGTTAATCCTGTTTTATCTATTAAACAAATTAACTTATTAGCTTCATCATATAACTCCATTTTACCTGCTTCATTTAGATTAGAACCAAGTTTTAATGTTCCACCTTTTATCATGTCGGCAACTAAATTGATTACATTTATTTTTTGCATATTTAATGTACCATCAATAGTCCATGCACTATTAAATGTTCCATTTATTCCTGTAGAACTAAAACCAATACCTCCATTATTTATCATCAAGACATATTTAGCTTCTTCTTTAGGCAATTTATCTAAAACTAAGATTTTATCTCCATCATAAATACAATAAGAATTTCCCATTGCATTTTTGATTTGATTAGTTGCATCTATTAATTCATTTTCCAACTTAGCAACTGTTTCTTCATTAGTCTTTTTGACTGCATGTTCTACTGTGGATGATATATTAGATATTAAATTCTTTAATTTACTTTTAAAATTACCAAATTCTATCTTAGTATATCTTTTTAATATACAATCATATTCAATTGCAATAACATTAGTTGTTAAATCAACCTTACATTTAGGATGCTTAACATATATAGTATCACCTATATCTGCAACATCTTTTATATAAGCATCAACACTATAATTTACTTTGGGATATTTATTTTCTTCCAAATATGCAGTTCCTTTTTGTCTCAAGTCATTTATTAGTGCCTCTTGATATGCTTCAACATCTAAAATATCATTTACTTTATAACTATCTTCTGTTATTTCATTTTGGTCTATTTGAACTATTGCTTTATAAGGTATATCATATAAATCTTCTTCAATAGATAAATAAACCTCAGGAAGCAAAAGTCCATCTTTTCCAACAGGCATTATTTTAGTCACTACTTTATCCCATACTTCATCAGTTTTCATTTTCTTAATGTTTTTCATATAAGAAATAGTAATGCCTCTATCTTGCCCTATTTTAGCCCTTACTGCAACATTAAAGTTATCTCTATCTAAATGACCACCCCACCTATTAATTACTTCACTAACAGCTTCTTCTAGGGTTTTTCTAACACATCTATAAGAGTCTATAATTGAAATATCTGAAATAAATGTAAATGGAGTAATTTCATCACATGCATTATTCAAATGGTCTAAAGCATCATTGCAATTTTTATCTACAACATAACTATCTTTAATCACATATTGCTTACTATCAAAATAAACATGTTTTGCTTTAATTGAAATTTTATTATTTTCAATTTTTGGATTAGATAATCTAAATGCTTGATAACCCCAAGGAGTATCAGTTCTAATTATCATTCCTGCTTGATAATAATCAATATTATCAATAGTATCTTTTAAATCAATATAAAAATCTCCATTATCTTCTTTTCTAATCAAAGCTTTTAATGGTTTTAATATTTTTATACCATTATTTGAAAATGTTTTTTCTGTTGATGGATAAATACTAATCATTATATCCACCTACTCTTTGGCTCAATGATAATTTTTTTTAAATTACCTGTCCATTTAATAGTATTAATTCCAATTTCTAATATAGGAAACTCTCCTAACATATTTCTATTCTTCAAAACATTTTCTTTATATGCCTCTTCTTCTATAGAATTAACAACAACATATTCATCATCTATATTAATTGAAAATATATCACTCCCATTGATAGAAATTTGGATTTCTCCCTCACCATACAATGTAATTATTGGCTTAGATTTCTCTAATCCTACATTTGAAACTTTTAATTCAGTCTCATTTGTTATATTAAGCTCAAATGGAGCTTCATTTAATAAATATTTATATGGTTGAACATGAAATTCTACTTCTGCAGTTTTAAATCTCAATAATTTCTCATAATCTACTTTTGAGTAAATAGTTGCTTTATAAACCTTATCAGGTTCATTTGATAAAACTAAATCACCACTACCACTAAAATATTTGATAATCTGATTTATATCAAAATTTCTTGTTAATCCTATTTGAAGTGTTTTTTGATAAGATGCATAACCTAATTCTTCAATAATGTCACCATCTTTTCCATCTATTTCTATAATAGATGTTCTCATTTCAGGTTTTGTTATTGGAGGCAATTCACATATCATAAGCCCATCTAATGAGCTACTTTTTATATTTTTAAAAATTATATAATCTCTCATGAATAAATTACCTCCTCAACATTACTTATAACTATTTCTCCAACTTTATCTCCATCTAATACAACATGCATACCTGTTAATGCATTTTTAACTGCATTAGCAAATGATGCACTTTGAGATGCAATTGAATTTTTGCTAGATGCAATTGAAGATATTGATGTATTTACTCCAACATCAAATTCAGTAGGTATTGAGTTTTGGATGGTTTTATTTACATCTTTCATTCCATCTTCAAATCCTACTCCAATACCCTCAGCTAAATAAACACCAACTTCATCTTGCATTAGTTTTGATGGTGAATTAATACCAAATAATTTTTTGATAAACTTAGTGACATTACCAACCCAACCCTTTATTTTGTCTTTTATCCATTGTAAAGAGTTGCTAATACCATCCCAAATACCTTTTACTAAGTTAAGACCGACATCAGCCATATTCTTAACATAATTACCAAATCCACTAACTAATGATGAAATTATTTGTGGAATTTTTGATACTAATTGAGGAATAGCTTGTATTAATCCTCCTGCTAATTTAACTATTAATGTAATACCTGCACTAACAAGTTTAGGCAAGTTGTTAGTTATAGCAACTATTAATTTATCTATTATTACAGGTATTTTATCAATCAATTTAGGTAGTGCCTCAATAAGTCCATCAGCAAGTCCTAAAATTAATTGAATTCCTGCATCAATAATTAAATCAATATTATCTAATAAGTTCTCAGTTATGGTTATAACTGCATCAATTACTGTTGGTATTAACTCAGGCAATGACTGAGCTATTCCCTGTACTAATGACAATAACAATTGAATACCTGTATTTATAATTGTAGGCAAATTAGATACTATAAAATTACTTAATGTATTTACTAAATTAACAACCATTGGCATTAATGTTGGCATCATTGATACAATTCCATTAATTAATGTTTGTAGCATGTTTTGTCCTGTTGTTAATAGTGTAGGTAGTTGTTGAACTAAGTTTTCAGCTAATCTAACAACCAATTGACTTAATCCCTCAATTACTACACTTATTCTAGGTATTAAATTCTCACCTGCTACTGCAATGCTTTCAACAAAATTATCTATTAATTCACTAAAATTAGCATTATCATCAGCAACACCTGTTAAAAGATTTTGCCATGCAGATTTTACTGCAGAAACTGAACCTGAAATAGTTGAACTTGCTTCTTTAGCAGTTGTTCCTGTTATTCCTAATTCACCTTGAATAACATGGATTGCTTGATAAACATCATTTAAATTACTAATGTCATATTTGACACCACTAATTGCAGTTGCATCTGCGAGCAATCTTTCCATTTCTGATTTTGTTCCACCATAACCTAATTTTAAGTTGTCTAACATAGTATAATTTTGCTTTGCAAATCCTTGATAAGCAGTTTGGATACTTTCCATACTCGTACCCATCTTATTTGCATTATCTGCCATATCTGTAATAGCCATATCTGCAACCTCTGCAGATTTTGCAGTATCTCCATTTAGACTCTGCAGTAAACTTGCAGAGAATGATGTGACTGTTGACATATATTCATTTGCAGATAATCCTGCAGTCTTATAAGCATTATTAGCATAGTTCTGAACTACATTAGAACTATCTTTAAATAGTGTTTCTACACCACCTACCAATTGCTCATATTCAGCATAACTTTCAACTGCATTTTTACCAACATCTAACATTGCAGAACCTACTGACTTAACTGCACTTACTATGCCTTTAAATCCACTTGTTATAGCTTCACTAATTAAATTAGATTTAATTAAATCACCAAGTGTTATTGCACCTTGTCCTGCATCATCCATGCCTTTTTTCATTTCTTTTAATTCTTTGGTGCTTTTATTTGTTGCATCTTCCATTTGTCTCAATTGGCTCTCTGCATTATTTAATTGTGTTTTTAATGTTCTTACAGACTCATTATTGCTTCCATATTCTTTTTCTGCTTTTACAAGTGCCTCTCTCAATTCATTAACTTTTGCTTTTTGTTCTTGCATTGTTTTATTCATTGACTCGTATGATGCTTTTGCATCTTTGATAGATTTATCTCCACTCATAAACTCAGTATTAGTTAATTTCAATTCACTTGTCACTAACCTCAAATTGGAAGTAATATCTTTAAGTGCTTTACGATACTCACTTTCACCTGTAAGTTTTACACTTCCACCAAATCCAGCCATTTTGATTACCTCCTTTCTTTATGCTTAAAACCACTCTTCATCTTCATAAGCTTTATTTTTTAAATCTTCATAAGTTGTGTTAGAACTTCTTAATTTCAATTCCAAATCAAAATTATCTTTATAACATTGATACAAACTATTGAATTTTCTTAAAGTTAATCTCCCTACTTCCTTAACCGATAATCCTAATTTGTTAATTCCTATAAAATAAAACCACGAGAAGTTAATGGTAGGGTCATCTATCTCATCTTCATCGTGGATTATGCGTTTTTTTCTTCTGATTTTGTACTTTCAATAATTAATTGATTTAATTGTTCAGCACTTTCTTTAAGACCAATTTGAGTTATTATTCTTCCAACTTGTTTAGAATTTAAAAATGGTTCTTTTGCTGATGGTTCTCTTGTTTCATTTGCAATATCAATTGCCTCATTCAACATCTCTTTTAAACCAAAAATTAATGCTTTAGCATCAATTTCATCAACTGAATTTCTATCAGTTAAAGCTCCCCATGCTTGGATTGTTCCATATTCTTCTTGAATGGCTTGCATAACATTTAAATTAAAAACTAGACTATAGTTTTTACCATTGGCATTAAAATCAAATTTATAATCTTTCATAATTCTCCTCCATTTTCTAATAAAAAAAAGAGTGTTAAGATTACTCCTAACACTCTTCTAGCAGATTATTTCACTCTTTCTTCGAGTTTCTTTTCTTCTTTTTTATTTTCTATAATTTCAACTAATTCTTTAATTTCAGAATATCTTTCATCTGTGACATTCTCTAAAACATCATTTACCTTATGCAATGTTTTTGGATTGTATTTATCCCAAAACATTTCAATTACTTTTACTTTCATTTTTTATCACCTAAGCAGTTTTTGCTAATAATGACTCTAAGTAAGTAATAGCTTCTTGTTTATCAGTAAATGTTTTAGTTCTAGACCAAGTACCATCAGCAAGTTTCATAACAGTTCCCTCAAGTGTAGTTGTTTTAAATTCAACACTTTCACCTTTAGTAGTATCTTCTTGAGATGGCTCAGCAAATTTAACTTTTGGCAAGAATTCAACTTTATATTTTTGAACTCCTCCAACTAATTTTGAAATTATTCTTCCAAAACCGATAAATGGTGCAGTATCAGTATCTTTTCTAACCATTTCACCTGTTTCTTTATCAATAGTATGTCCTAGCATTTCTGACATCATTTCATCATTGTCTTCATCAATTGTAATTGATGCAGTACCTTTTTTGAAACTATAATCACTTTCTGCTAATCCATCATCAGCATAAAGCTCAGCACTATTGTTTTCAATATTTACCTTACAGTCAATTGCTTTAGCTGGTTTTTTAGCTCCTGCATAAGTAGGAGCTCCATCTTCTGCTTCTGTAAGTATAGAATATCTAAAATTATTTAATCCTATCTTTGCCATATTATTCCATCCTTTCTATTGCAAAGCATAAAGTCTTATGATAATAACCTGTATCATCCTCAAACATATCATTTGAAGTTTTACTAGGTTGCCATATAAAACCATTCTCTTTCAATATTTTTTTTAATTCTTTAACTATATTAAGATAATTGCCTTTTGAATATATATCAAAATCATAATAATCAACATAACCGATTATTTCATCATCTGCACCTAATGCTCCATCAATATCCATTTGTTGATATGTTATAAAAGTTTCTTCTTTTCCATCATATCTTAAAAAAGATACAGGAATTACTTTTTCATCTACTGTGAATTCCACAAATATTTTTTCTATTAATTCGTTCATTAGTCCTCCTTAATATATTGCTTCTGAGTTTCAAGCATTGCTTTTTCAATTTGAGACTTTTTAAAAGATTTTCTAAAAAATGGCTTTTTAGAAACCTTAGAACTTCCATGCTCAAAAACATTAACA
Source organism: Bacilli bacterium (assembly GCA_017937305.1). Lineage (GTDB taxonomy): Bacteria > Bacillota_I > Bacilli_A > ML615J-28 > CAG-313 > UBA1737. The sequence goes on along the minus strand of JAGBDV010000023.1, from coordinate 16,812 downwards.
ACTAATGGTGCAGGTGTTTTAACTCCTAAATGATTTTTAAAATAACCATAAAAACCAATTTTAGTATTAATACCATCATCACTAGGAGTCTTATATACTCTAGTTAATTTTAAACAATTCATAATATCAGAGTCTAAAAAACTTGATGGAATATTCTTTTTAACATTAGCCATAACAACCTCTGCTCCTGCCTTTGTCATTTCTCCCATCATTTGCTCTGTATTTTTTTCTAATTTCTCAAATTCTTTTATTAAATCATTTGGCAATTCCATTTGAAATCTAGCCATTATTTAACCACCAATTTGCATTGCATCTCTAGCTCTATATTTGCTTCATTAACATTATTTAAATATTCAATAGAATAAAGTTTTCCATTGAATTTTATTAACATATCTCTTGTTATTGTTGTCTTAGGATACCTAATTGTAAAATTAGTATATGCTTTCTCAAAATCAGTATTGTTTGCTATTAAAGTAAATCCTTTTGTAGTTTTTAAACTTGCAAAAGTTGAAAGGATAGTCTTTTGAGTTCCTGTTGGAAACCCTGAACTATCCTTTGCACCATCTACTTCAATAATTTCAATCTTTTTATTGTATTTACCTGCATTTATGACTTTACTCATAATAAATCCACCGAATGCATGTCTAATATAGTCTGAACAACTTTATTGACATTTGTATTATCTACATAATAAGACCTATTATCATACATATCTTGACATAATACATAAACAACAATAATAAAATCAGTATATTTGTCTAAATCTTCCTGACCTGTATTGTTTTTTATGAAATCCTTTGCAACTTTTAATATAGTTTCTAAATATTTTTTATCTTCATCGGATGGTTCAGCCAATCTAATATAATCAGCAACATCTTTTGAAGTTATTTCACTAACTTTAGTAATCATCACTATTCCTCCTTTCATGAGGAGTCTGCCTGAACAATAAAATTACCTTACTCTTATTTATTATCTTCTTTTGATGGTGTTTCTCCATCTTTATTATCTAAATTATCATTATTTTCAGTTGATTTTGCACTATCATCTGCACCATCAGCATCTGCTCCATCATTTTCAGATGAAGTTGAAGCCAAATCAGAAGTTTTTTCTTCTAATTTAGCTTCTAATTCTGCTTTTTCTGCAGTTAAAGTGTCAATTATAATTTGCATATCTGCAATTGTTTTATTTAATTCAACAATTTCTTTATCTTTCTCAGCATTTGTTTGCTCTTTTTTTGAATATGGAGCAATTACTCCTGCTTTTAAAAGATTTTCAGATACTTTTTTATCTTTTATTTCAATAACTTTATTTTTTGATGCAGTTATTGTTCCATTAGTAAAAGATTTTAAAACAATAAACATTATTAAGCACCTTTAATTTCTAACTTAGATAATTTTTGAAGATGTTCTACTTGAATATCAGCTTCAAGCCATGCTACAACACCTGTTGCATGTTGAGTTGCATATACTTCTTTTAATACTTGGATTTCTAAATCTTTAGTTTTCTTAAGAGCTAAACCACTAAAGTTACCAAATATAATAGGAGTCTTTCCTGCTTCAATGTTTGGCATATTATCAGATACATAAACAGGGTATCCTAAAACCATACCATCAAATTCTCCTGATGGGTCATTAGTGAATAATGGTCTTTCATTAGCATCTTTTAATAATTCAACTGCAGTTTGAGTTTCTTGGTTCATTACCCAAATAGACCCTTTTCTGAATGATTGAATTACTTTATTTTTAACTTTTACTAAATCATCATAAGTTAAAACAGGAGTATCTAATACAACTTTTCTAGTAATACCTTGACATCCTTTTATCTTATCAGCAGTACCATTTAATGCTTCTCCCTCTAAGAATAATTTTACATATTCAGCAATAATATTAATAACAATATTTACTAAATCAATATCAGTATTATTGATTAATTTATTACCTAATTTAGCTAATGCTCCGATTAAATAGTCATCTAATGAAACAGATGTAAATTTACCTGCACTTTCGATTAACTCTTCAAAATCTTCACCATATCCAACAGTAATATCCTTACCATTTTCATCTGCACCATATACAGGAATTTCTAATTTTCCTTTTGTATTATATTTAGTTGCTTTTTCTAATACTGGTGACATATTATAAGCAGTCATAATGATTTTTTTAGCAATTGTTGTTGGAACAATTACACCATTAGTACCTTGAGAAAAATTAGTTCCCTCAGCTCTTTCACTTAAGATATTAGTTCTAATGAAACTAGCAAAATCTTCAACATCACGAGTTTCAATTTCAATTGCTCTTTCTTCTTCGTTCATTTCTTCTTCCTCCTTTTTTTCTTCTCCATCTGCTGGAGTTTCTTCTTCTAACTTTCTGCTTTCTTCAAAAGCACTTAAAGTTTTATTAATTAATTCAATGCCATTTTTTAGTTCACTGAATAATTTATCTTCATCTTCTGTAAAAGCTCTTTCTTCTGCTTTTACTCCTGAAAGTAAATCTTCCATTTGTTTTTGCTTTTCAGCTCTTTCTTCATTTAATTTCTTAATGTTCATGTTATTTCCTCCTTATCTCATCTAACATTTTTTCATACTTTGAGTAATCTATTTTTTCAACATCCACATTTTGTGGTTGCTCAGGCACTTGATTATCTTCCCTTACTTCTTTATAGCCACCTCGAACTACTTTAACTTGATTATTTGTATCAATGTTGACAGTTCCATCAACTATTGAGTAAGGCATTTTGTATAAAGCATCATATTCTTTGATAGTTCCATAGACATATTTATCATCATAATCTTCTAACCATCCCTCATTAAATGCTTGTTTATAAGCACTATGTAGGATTTCTCTCTTTTGTGATGCAGTCATACTATCAAAGTCTTGCTCTTTTTCTGATTGTTCTTCATAAGAAAAAGAGTCTTCTTCAAACTCTTCACTTCTATATTCAATAAGAGTGAAATCATCATCTCTCATCTCAATACTTGTTCCTATATATGCTGGTGTCTTTCTATCATCTATAATAGATACTTCTATCAATTCAATATCTCTTACAGTTCTTTCTCTAAGACCATCTTCATTTATAGTTTCCTCTTCCTTATTACAAGAAAAACCAAAAGACCAACCTCTCAATTTTTTCTTCTTTGCCTTTTCAATTACTGTTGGTTCTGTAATTTCCACTATAGCTCTTAAACCTATATTATCTTCATATAGATTAGCTGAACCATCTTTAGTGTTGGCAAGTTCCATGTCGTAATCATGATTTAATAAAACTTTTATTGCATCATTCTTTTCTATGGCTCTTCTAAAAACTGATGGCATAATTCTTTCTATGAACTTTCCTTTTTTGTCATATAAAGGTTTTGAAAATCTTTCAACTGCATTTACATAACCATCTATAATGACTTTATCATTCCTAATTTCCACTTTCATTATTATCACCTCCTGTTCCCTTGCTCATATCCATTACTGAACCTGTGTTAGGTGTATAATATTGACCTGTTTTAATATCATATAAAACATTAGCAAGGTTCAAACTTACAACATCAAGTCCATCTATTGCATCATAATCTTCTGCATAACGGATTTCATTCTTACTCATCCATCCTGTTTCTGATGCAATTTTATAAGCTTCATATCTTTCTTTTAATGAACCTCTTGTGATTTTTTTAGTATCAAATGCAAAATAATAAATACCTTTTTCTTTTTCTAATAAAAAGTTTTTGTTCAATGCATGTTCAATAGCACTTATGATAGGAATAACACCATCTTTAATAGTGGTATCATAATCATCGTAAATGTGAAATACATCTTTAATATCATCTTTTAAAGTCTTTTTTCTTTCATTCATTTGTAATTCAACTGATGAATTTGCTCCCTCTTTGAATTCCAAACCATCATTTAAAATAATTACATTATCCTCATTAGTACCATTTCCATAATACTTGCTCCAAGCTTCTTTTAATGCTTTAATTTCCTCTTTACCTAATTTCTTTGTGGCAGTTAAAAAACCTTTTTTTCCTCCACCTTTCTTAACAAGACCAAGCTCGTATAAGATAGTAGTAAAAGCAGTCTCTATTGAACTTGATATTTCATCAACTGCACTTTTGCCCTCTGTTCCATCTTGAGTATTTCTTAAAATAGTTAAGAAATTATAAGTTTCATAACTTCTTCCATTTATTAAATACTTTGCATCTTTGAATATTGGGTCAAAGTTTTTTGCAAATGAGACATTATCAGGATTAACATATCTCAATGAAACAAAATCATTAAATTGCTTTTCAATGTAGATGTATGAACCTTTATCAGTTAAATAATCTTTTACAATAGATTTTTTTAATTGAAAAGGGTCAAGAGTATCTCCTGTCTCATGATTTAAAATTTTAGTTCTAACATCATCAAACACTTCTACTACTTTTATTTCTTTCTTACCATCTTCATTTTCTTTTGTTTCATACTTATACAATTTAATAGGCAACATTGCAATAGCATTAGATAATCTATCAACTGCACTTGATATTGCAGGTATTGATAATGCTTTATCTTTTGTTAGTTGCTCACCCCTTAATAGACTCTTTAATAATAAATCACTTGGAGTCTCATTATTTTGTTCTGTTGTGGTATTTTCTGTAGCTTCTTCTCTTTTTCTGAAAATGTCAAATAATCCCATTGCTCTCACCTCTTTTCTTCACAACAAAAAACAAGCATTTCTGCCTGTTATATAAGTTTTTCATTCTTCCACATTTACATTATATCATAGATAGAGTGTGAAAAATGTGAAAACTAAACAACCTGAACAAAAAAGTTTCCATTCTCTAATAAAACCTCTTGTTGTAATAGATAAATACTATTAATTAATGCAACAACCATGTCTATTTTTCCATTAGATTTTTTCTTATTAACATATCTGTTCATGTTGGTATCATACACACATTTAGCATTTTGAAAATTAATTTCCAATAATTTATTATCCTCATATCTAAACTTACCATTCATTATTTTTTCATACAATAACTTTGTTGGTGGATGCAATGTGTCAGAGTGTTGTCTAATACATACTGTATTATATTTCTCATCCCACTTTTGAGCAGATGATAGTGCATTATATCTATCATAACCTATTGCCATAACAACAACATCATATTTATCTTCTATTGCAAACACAAAATCTTCTATAACTTTATAATCAACTGTCTTATCTCCACATGCAATACATTTCATAGCATTTATAAAATCATAATAATTTATTTTTTCAAATTGATTTTTTTCTTCTATTCTTCCATCAGGTATAAATGATATTGCCTCTGCAATTATTACATCATCATCACAACTTGTCATTGCTACTGAGCAGTTATCATTAGTCATAGACAGGTCAACACCAATAAATACTTCTTTACCTGACCAATCTATCTTATCTACTCTACATTTTTGAACTTCTGTCACATCAATAAAACTTTCAGTACCTGCACCTTGATAGATAATATTGCAATGCTTTGTTAAAAAGTTTTCTCTTAACTTTTCTCTTTCTATTGCTTTTCTTCTCTTATCTAATAAATCTTTATAAACTGCAGGTATTTCTATTGCTAATGGATTTGATTGTAAAATTATATTATCATCTGTTGCCCAATTTTTAGTTTCATTTGGTTCATACAATAATGCAAATACAGTCTCATCCTCAATAATTCCATCTAATACTTTTTTTGCATATCCTACTTCATCCTCCATTGGATTATCTATTGTCGGATATTTAGTTGAAATTATAAAACCTAGTTTATTTATTACTAATAATTGCCCTGACCTCATTGACTCTATGGCATAAGCAGTAGGCAATGCACCAACTTCATCTGCAACAAATACTGTAGGTTCTTTACCATCCATTCTATCTTTTGAATAGTTAAGAGGGGTATATACTGTATCAGTAGGAATATGTCTTATACAATCCCTTAATATCTTAAATTCTCCCTCTTCAAACACACTTGCATTTGCCTTGATTAATGGTTCAAGTGCTTGTTTTATTTCTTTTGCCAATGCTCCATCAGGTGCAACTGAAAAGAACCTAGAAAATTTAGGTTCTAAGTAAAATAACAATAACATTAAAAATGCTACTATAAATGTCTTACCATTCTTTCTGCAGATTTCCAATATTACTGTTTCATATCTTCTTCTCTTTTTATTTTCTCTATAAACAGTACATAAACTAGCAACAATTAATAACCATTGATAACCTGATAATGCTTTGTAAATCTTTTCTCCTGTTTTAATACCTTTTGCCATTACTAATATTTTACAAATTTTATCTATCTTATTAATTCTTTTTTCATCAATAACATATTTACTAGATTTACCATCTGCAATATCTAAAAATATACTACATTGCTTTTTTACATACTTAGGAGATACAAATATCTTTTCACCATTAAGCTCATAATATAGTGGTGGTGGTTTTATTGTTCCATCAACTATCTGTCTTGCATAAACATAACTAGGATGATTTTCTAACATATTAATCATCATCTTCTTCATTTAAAATATCCATTAATGTTTTCTTTTCAGGGGTGGTTGCACTAATAGATATTTTTGCTCTAGCTTGTGGTGATAAAGATAACTCATTACAACACCTAAAGAAATCTTTTGAGTACATGTCTCTAACAGACTTTAAAGATGCAATTAACTTAACATCTAACTTATCTTTCTTTTTACCATTTTCATCAGTAATCTTACTAGCACTATTAATTTCTTTTTCAAGACTCTCTAATCTCTCAATAGTAATAGCAGTCTGATTTAATAAGTAAATATCCAAATTACTTAAAATGTCTTTATTAAGATTTTTTAAAATATCATTAAAGATTGCTTTCTGTCTTTTATTAAGATATTTAAATGGTTTCAACTCATCATTTGAACCTCTTAATTTTTTTTCATTTTCTTCACGAGCTTTTCTTTCTTCTTTACTCATTTTCATTGAATTAGTATCAATAGCTTTAGCTGGTCTAGACATATTTATCACCTCTCTTTCTTACATAGTTGATGTTGAAATTTTCATTTTAGGCATTTTTCACACTTTTAGGTGGGCAGTAGGTTTTAAAAACTTTTATTTTTTTAAAATTAAAAGGTAGGGGGGATGGTTATTCCCTCTACCTCTTGCCTAATTTCAAGTAAATTACACTCTGGAGCAGTTAATTTTTCTAGTATATATCTAGGTATGATATTGTTTTCTGCTAATTTATGATGATAACAACACAAAGTAATAAGGTTATCATCATCTAATCTCTTATTAAAATCCTCTTCTAGTGGTGTAATATGATGCACTTCTAGCTTATTAAAGTTAAAAATATGTTGTGTATTGAATATATCTGCAATACAACATCTACACAAATTCTTATCTCTTTCTCTAATATCAAGACTCTTTTGATGCCATTTATTAGTTTTTCTAAACTCATCTGCCTTAGTTTTGCCTCTTACTTGCCTATTTTTATAACATGTTTTATTAAAATCATGTATCTTTCCACACCTATTACAACTTTTTAACATATATGTCTCTCCCTTACTAAGCATAGCACCTCTCTATGCTTATATGAGAGTACGATGAGGAGAATATATATGATATTTTTAAGAATAAGGTGCTATATCTTATTTATTTATCATACTCTCATATAAACACAGAAAAAGACAATATTTCTATTGCCTTTGCTTCTACAATACATTATATCACCTTTTTAGTGTGAGTTTTGTGATTTTTCATCCTCTTCAATTAATTTTATTCATAATAACCAAGATATTCTCTTATAGCTTTAATTATCTCATCATGAGACATATCTTTTGTAATTACTGTATTAATTAAATCATCTGCACATAATTCCTTATCAATAAATAAATCATTAAAGATATTTTCTACTTCAAAGAACATTGTATTTTGTTTTGATATTCTTTGATGAGTCATTAAACAATATGCTCTAGCACAATTATCCATAACCATAGAATAATCACTTAATTCTCTCATAACTTGGTCTTTATTAAGAGTACCATCATCATTTTCTACTATATCTTTCCAAAACTCTTCATATTCTTTTTTATAATCTCTATTATCTCCACAATGCATAAAATTACACCTAATTCCTTTCTATTTCCTACCTATATGAATTTAACTAAATGACATAATTCTGTTAAATTCATTTTTTTGCATTAAAATCTTAATTTTTCCTAGATTTTATAATCATTTTCCTGTTATCAGGAAAGTGTTATTTTTTTATTGAATTTACTTTTTTTCATTTTGTAAAATTGCTATGTTTTAAATTAAGTGATATGCTACTGCATACCACTTCTAGTCATCATACTAACTTCCTAAATAAAAACTCTTTCTTTTTTGATTTTTATCATCAGTATTCCAACAAATATATAATAAAGTGACTCTTTCGTTAGAGTGATTTAACATTTCTTTTAAACCTATAATATCACCTGTTTGTTCATAGTATTGTCTAGCAAAATATTTCCTTAAAGAGTGACATCCAACAGGATATGATACTTTAACATTATCAGCTAATTCCTTAATAACTTGCCATGCTCTTTGCCTTGTTATTGGTTTATTAAGACCTTTTCTACTTCTAAATAAATATTCACCATCAATCAAGTTATTTCTTTTGATATATTCTTGAATATCCTTGTATAAAGATGGATGCAATTCAAAAGATTGTTCTTTATTTGTTTTAAATTCTCTTGTATATACACCACCATTTTTGAAATTATCAACTCTTAATTGTAAAATATCTTCAATTCTAAATGCTAAATTCATTCCAATTACTAAAATCATATAATTTCTATCCCATAAATATCTTTGCTCATCATTTGAGTCTTCTTCTGCTTGATTTCTTGCTTTTTTACATATTACAAGCATATTATTAATATCATGTTGTTCAAATGGTCTTACTGTCTTTCTACCAAAATTCACTCTAAAAGTTCTACTCATGATAGCACCCCATTTAGTTTTTTATTTCATAACAGACATTTTCCCATTTTTTATATGCATCTAAATATAATTCTTGCTTATCTCCATTATATGTAAGTTCATAGTACATTCCATCTGATATAGTTGTACTTACCATAGCTTTATTATTTTGAAGTGTTTTGCAACTCCAAACAATAAATACATCTTCTTCTGTTATTTTTTTATTATCTGTTATTTCTACTTTATTGTTAAAATAATTAACAATTGTTTCTTTACATATTTTTATAAATTCATCATTTTTCATTATTTTAATTCCTCCACACTTAATATTTTTAATATAAAATATTCCTTATTTGGTTCTGCTCCCCATTCTTCTTTTCCAAATCCTGTTGTAATTTCAACTTTACATTTAATAGATGGACTATTTGATGAATAGCCATTTCTAAAAATTATATATTTAGGGCTTTCAACATACATAGAATATTCTTTTCCATCTATTATAGGTTCTACTTTTAAATGATAAAATCTACTGTCATAATATGGTTTTATTTCACGATATTCTTCTTTTTTTATGCCTGATTTTATCATATCAAACCATTTCTTTTTAATTGGCAATGTTAGCATTGTTTTTCCCCTCATCTAATATTGTTGAAATACTCTCTGTTGTTGTATATATGTTATATGTATCAACTAACTCAAGTGTTTCAGATGGATATATCAAAATACCATTTTCTAGTCCTTTTTTTAATTGATTATATAAATTATTTAATTGCTCTTGTTTTAATATTGATTTTGTTTTAAAAACATAACCTTTATCAGAGTCTTTATATTTAACAGTTATCATAATGCCTCCTTTAATAACTCTTGATATAAAAATCTTTTATATCTATATTTTTCAGTAGCTTTATAATTTTTTAATTTTTCCATATTATTAAATGCATCTATTTTAGCTGTAGCCATTGATTTACCTTGAGCAAATGATTGCCCTGTATCTAAATCTATTACATACCAATCTCTCCAATTGCTATCATAATAAATAAATACTCGTATATCATTTAACCAAGTAAAATATCCATTTACATCTTTTAAATAAGGTTTATCTTCTCCTCTTATAAGAACCTTATGTGTTTTTTTCTTCATTGATGTCACCTCATATAATTGGAGCAACTACATCAACAAATATAGCTTTTTTAAATTCTAATTTACTAATATATTCTTCTACTTGTTTTTTAGCTTCTTCATCAGATAAATCTTTGTATTTATCTGTATTTATTAAATATTCAAAATATTCTTCATCATCATCTTTAAAGACAATATCCATACCATAGCAATTATATTCTTCTACTTTAGCATACTCTCTTATTCTTGTAGTTGTAAATTGACCTAACCAACTATGATAATCATCCTCAACTACTTCACTATTTACCCAAGCATATATTGGCAATTCAGGGTTTTCTTTTACTAACTCAATAAAATTATTATCAACTATTTCTTTATTGACTTTTTCTAATGAAAAAATTATATTTTTACCTTGATTTTCATAATTTAATGTATTGCAATAATATTTTGCCTTATCTTCTTCATAAACACCTGCCTCTGTTTTTTCAAATGTTGGCATAACTCTTAAACATGGTTCAACATCAAATACTATTGCTTTTACATAACCATAATCACTAATTTTAATTCTATATAAATTCATATATCCTCCTATATATCCAATTGCATCTGATTTGGGTCAACTTCATCTTGAGGAATATATTTTAATAAATGCAATGGTGTGTCAGTAGGAATATTATGTGTTGTCATATAATCTTTAATTTGCAATGCTAATTCTTTTTCATGATTTTTTAATTTAAATAATTTTTTAACTGCTTTTTCGATATATGTTGGAACATTATAATATTCTAAATCTCTTTCTTTGTTATCCATTACTAACACCTCCTGAATTTTTATAATATCCAAATTGTGAACATTTTCCATTTTCTATAATGTAAATTCCATCATTTTTTATTTTTAATGCAATATATTTACCTACCGATACAACTTCATCACTTTTTTTATCTTTACAATAAATAAGTCCATTATCTAAAAAAAATTCTAATTCTTCTTTTTTTACTTTTGTTTTTATATCAACAATATCAATTTTATTGTTCATCTTTCCTATACCTCCAATACTTCTCACATTTTTCATCTTGAAAAAATTCATTAATTGGCATATTGGAACATCTGTAATCATTTGCAAAATCATAAGCCATATATATTACAAAACAAACAAATGCAAAGAATAATAATATTCCAATAGTACATAATATTTTATCTAATCTATCACTCATTATTTCACCTCTTATTTTTAGTTTCTTTATAGACATCAAACATACAATAATAACCTTGTTCTTTATGATATTTTATTGCTATCTTTTGAGCTTCATTTCTTTGTATGCCCTCTGCCATCAATAATTTAATAAATCTTTTTCTTGATATTCTTTTTTTAATCAATTCTGAATATACAGGTGTTATTGCATTTAATACTCTAGGAACAATATCTCTAAAAACATCAATAATAGAGTTCATTGCCTTTGCACATGCTTCACCGACTCTTGCAAATGCCTGTGATACACTCTCTACATCAAAATATTCTTGCTTTTCTTCTTGCATCAATCATCTCTCCCTACTTGAAGAATACACATGATTGTAATGCCGACAAATACTCCTAATATAAATAACATTAATCACCACACCTTACACATTTTAATTTTCCATGCTTATCAGGTATCCATAATGATATTTGATGACACTTTGGGCATCTATGCTTTCCTGTTTTACCATATTTAACTTTATTTTCTTGTTTTTCTTGATTTTTTTTGATACTTCTTAACATTGAACTCATAATATTATTTCCTTTCTACTATTTTCTTTTAATGAGAACATTAAATCTATCTTAAATTTGTCTTTCTTATTTCTATAAAACATAGTCTTATATGTTTCTAGTTTTGTCATATAACCATCTAATAAAAACTGAGATGGTTCTAAATCTTCTATAATAATTGTTCTATCTTTGATGCTATAAATAAGTCTTATTTGACCATATATAAATCTAAATTCATTAGATGTGAATATATCTTTTGAATATCTTCCATCTACTAATTCAAAATAACTTTCTTTTGAAAAATTAAATATAAAATCTTTATATGATTGTGGGCAATAAGTTTTTAAACTTCTTAATTTTCTAATAAAATCATTTTCATCACGATACATTAGAGTCTTTGAATTATCCATGTCAAATTTATTATTAAAATTATTATTATATGGTCTAGGCATAATCTTCTTCTGTGTCTTTATTAAGACCTGCCCCTAATATTTTCTTTAAATCTTTTTCTTGAACATATTCTGCAAATAATTGTTTATCAACATATTCATAAGCAACTTTTATAATGTTATATAATCTATTTACTTCTTTATCAAAAGTACAAACCATATCAGATAGTTTCTTATTGTCTTTTTCTAGATTTGCAATTTTTTGAGCAGTTTCTATGCTTAATATTTCACCTTGCATCATGGTCACCTTTTAATATTTGCTTAAGAGTCTTAACTTTCATTCTTAAGTTTTTATTATCTTTCTTATATCTTGCAAGTTCTTGAGGTTCTTTTAACTTATCCATAAATGTTTTATATAATTCATCTTTGATAGTTTCTTCTAATGTTGATTTTTCTAATTCAAGAGTATTTATTCTCTGAATTAATTGGATTTTATTTAACTTAAATAAGTCAACTACATGCTTTAGCTTTCTCATCACTTGCACCTCTTTCTTTTAAATATTTTTTTAAATGATAATAAGGTGTTGTTCTTTCAAAACTTAATTCTCGACCTATATCATTCCAACTTTTACCCTCAAAAAATCTTTTTCTAATAATAATTCTTACTTTTGCATCATCTACAGTTTCAAGAAAATCTTCAATTTTTGTTTCTCTATCAATTAACTCTTCCATCTTTTTTAACAAGTTAGTTCTTAATTTTACTAATTTTAATCCTATTCTTTCAGTAGGATTACTTGTTGTTCCTCCACTAGATGGCATACCTGTTATTTTAGATGAACCAACTATTGTTTGTTCTAATTCAGTAATTCTATCTTGTAATTGTGGAATTTCAATTTTCAAATCACGATATTTAGATAATTCTTTAATTGTCATATACTCACCTCTTATCCTTTCATTTCTATATAATTGCAACTATTCTGAGATAAGAGTGGCTTATCTTCAACATAACCATACATTTTCATATCTTCTAATAGCCAATTTGGTATAATGCCATTTTCTAACCAACTTAAAGCTTTCTCATAATTTCTAGTAGCATGTTGGTCTGATAATTCTTCTACACCTCTTTTAAAATAACCATCATTTTTCATCACTTCTAATATTGCATTACCTCTAAATGTTTTAGATTGCTCACATTCATCAAGTAATTCTTTTAATGTTGGCATAAATTTATTTTTTCTAATAATTGATTTAACTGCAGTTGATATAGTTAAATCATTGTACTCAGCAAGTTCTTCTTGATACATAGCAATAAGTCCTAAAAACTCCTCATCTGTTAATTCTTTAAAATAATAAGGGTATGCTACTTTAAATTTTGCAATTACAATACTAATCAACTTTGATTGTTCCATTATGTACCCCCTTTAATATTTCCATTTGAGTATCAATCTTCTTTGGCTGAGTCTTAACCTCATAAACATCATTCCAACATTTTTGATTAAACCATGTAGAACCATGTTTTATATATTTAGTTTCAATATTTTCTGCTTTGCAATATTCAATATATTTTTTTAGTCCTGATGCAACTTCTTCATAAGCAGTTCCATCTTTTCTAGCTGATATATATTTCTTTCTTGCTTCTTCTTTACCTTTTTTATTTGGATAATGCTCCCAAAGTTTATCAAATTCTTTACTGTATTGTTCTATTAATGCTTTTTTAGGAATTTCAGGAAATTGTGGCTCATCAGGAACACACTCATTAGTTATACTATCCTTATCTATACTTAACTTATCTTTACTTACCTTACCTATACTATCCTGTGGCAACCTTTTGGCAACCAAATGGCAACCATCATCAATTAAGGTATAAGAACCATTGTCTTTAATATCTAAACCACTTAATTCTTCTTGAAAACTTGTAGGTGTATATCTATCTTTTCTTAAGGTGTTATGCATCCTCCAATGTTTTATTACAATTACACCACTCTCAAATCTGATAATAAAATTTTTCATTAATAGAACTTTTAAATCATCTATACTTGCATGAGCTTTAAACATAGCATTTTGAACTTGATTATTAAATCCATCATCATCTGCACCTTGATTAAGATGGAAATATAATGCCTGTGTAGAACTTGACAATTCTATAAATGCATCACTATCTGTTATTTTTTTAGTAAACATTCTTCTTTCAGCCATGATGCATCACTTCCTTGTCAACTTAGCAATTTCTTTAAACATACATATTGCTAAAACTATTAAAATAAACACCCCTAAACTAACTAAAATAATAATCCCAAAAAATTCTAATATTTTTAAAATCATAAATTATCCTCCTCTTCAATGTCCTTTTCTAAATGATAAATTGCATAATGTGTAATATTTCCATAACGATTTTTACCATAAGCAATTTCTGTTGAAATACCAAAACCTCTTTCTTTTAATAAAAAGATAATCCCTGATAAACGAGTTGCACCATATCTTCTAATAGCTTCATTAGAAGTAATAGTTTTATATTTTCTTAAATGGGCAATAACATCTGATATTTGGCTTCTTTTCTTATTTTTCATAACATTCACCCACATATTTCCATTCAAATCCTAATGCCTTATTTCTTTTTCCTTTGCAAACATCACTAATATGCGACCTATTTACACCTAAATAATGTTCTGCTTCTGTGATTGAATTAAAAATGTTTAAACTGACCCCATTTAAAAGCATACTTACTTTTTTTCTCTTATTTCTATTAACTAACAACATTGCTTGTTTTTGCTTATTACTAGAGTGCTTTAATCCCATTTTAAAAGCATGTTTAAGATTTTCACTTGCATTTACCCATTCTAAATTATCAACTCGATTATTTTTCTTATCACCATCAATATGATTAACTTGCAATTTATCCTTTATAGGCAATAAAAAGTGTGTTGCAACTAATCTATGTACAAAAAACCTTTTTTTTCTCAGTGAAACTACACAATAACCATTACTATACACAATAGGTTTTAATATTTTTTCCTGCATTGAGTGTTGATTATTTTCATAAGTAGACAAACTCTTAACTCTACCAAAATTGCTTATCATGTATTTATCCTCATAACCAATAATAGGTTTCCATATTTCACTTTTTACAGACATAATATTTATCTCCCTCTTTTGTATATTTGGCAGTAATACCATATCCTTGCATTGCACATTCATTAGATACTCTCTCAATGTGTTCTTCCATATCATTGTTAAGTACATTTATTAAAGCAACAAAAGTAATAATAATAATTAAAATCAATACTCCTAAACCTATTTGTTTCAATTGCTTTGTTTTTTTATTTTTTATATTTTTTTTATTTAAATTTAAACACTTTTCTCTATTCTTCTTAAAATCCTCACTAGATATAATCAAATCAAAATCGTAATTATTTATTTTAGACATTTTGCTCCTCCTTTTTTTCATTTCCTATGTATTCATAAAATAATTTAGGTGATATGTAATAACTCCATCTTGAAGAAAGTTTTACAGCATTTCCAAATGGCAATATGCCTCTTTGTAAACCCACCCTCACGAATTGCTCGGATTTATTCATTAAGGAAGAAGCTTTTTTAATAGTTATCTTTTTTTCTTCTTTCATAAAAAATCCTTTCTTATATTTGTTTAATAGTTTTTTAGTTTTCCAGACTAATTTGTTTCGTTTTTCGCAACTTTTTTTGTAAAAAAATATATGTGTATATTTTCTACTGACTCATTAAATAATTCCATTGTTTTAATAATTTCATCTTGCTTAAAAGGTCTTTTATCTTGAAATCTTAAATTCAATGTTTGTTCTGTTATTCCAATTGCATTAGCATATTCACTTAATGTCATATCTAATTCCCTAATTTTGCCTTTCAATTTAGAATAATTAAATTCACTATTCATATTTACTCTCCTTTCATACAATGAGTTGGAGTTCTTATTTTCGCAACTCTATTTTAAGTATAGTTGCTATTTTCAAAATTGTCAATACCTAAATTTTGTTTTTCTAAACTTTTTTATATTTTTATTTCTATTTTTGTTGTTATTTTCTAAACTTTGGTATATAATAATATTGTGAGGTGAATATAAATGTTAGAAGACACTTTTGCTAATAGACTAAAAATAGCACTAGAATATAACAATATGAAACCAGTTGATTTAGCAAATAAAACACACATCAATAAATCATTAATTAGTAATTACCTATCAGGAGCTTTCAAAGCAAAACAAGATAAGCTAGATATTATAGCAAGAACTTTAGGAGTTAGTGAAGCATGGTTAATGGGATATGATGTCGATATGGATAGAGAGTGGTTTGAAGAAAAAGACCCAAGCGAAATTGATATTGACAATGCTCGATATATTGAAACTAATATTAAAAATGTAAAAATCCCATTATTGGGAAAAGTACCTGCTGGAATACCTATTGAAGCAATTGAAGATACTTTAGGATATGTAGAAATACCTGCATCAATGATAAAAGGTGGAAATGATTATTTTGCTTTAAAAATAGAGGGTGATAGCATGTATCCTGAATATATGTCTGGTGATACTATAATTATTAAACAACAACCTGATTGTTGTTCAGGTGATGATTGTGTTGTAATGGTTAATGGTGATGATGC
>JAGBDV010000022.1 GCA_017937305.1 Bacilli bacterium | reverse complement strand
ATTGGGTGGAGATATTCCTTCTCCTGCAAACCCTCCAAAAGGATGTAAATTCCACACAAGATGTGCTAAGTGTATGAGTGCATGTAAAGTTGTTGCACCAAAGTTTATTGAACATACACCTAAACATTTTGTCGCATGTCATTTATATGATCAAGAGATTATGGCAAACATGTCTATTTATGATACTATCGTAAAGAATAATGAAGAAAGTAAAGAACAATAATTATTAAACATTATGAATAAGAAAAATAAAAATAAAGAATATATTGACGATGGTCATACAATTTATGATATGAACGTTGATGCAAAGTGGAATAACAAAAAAGAAAAAACACCAAGTGTAATGGTGACTAAAGAAGAACGTTGGACTCTAATTAAAGCTGCTTTTAAGGCTTATTTTCCAAAGTTATTATTAGTTCTTGGATGTTTTCTTCTTGCAATGATTTTGATATATTTATGGTTAAAATAAAAAAAGAAAGGGCTTATTTATAAGAAATAAGTAAATAAACAAATGAAAAGAATTATTAAAGTATGTGCTTTAGTATTTGCGTTTGTATTATTATTTAGTGTTGCTGGTTGTAAGAGTTGTAAAAAAGAAAAAGATCCTGTAATTGAATCTATTGAAATTGTAAAATCTTCAGTTCCAGAATCTATTTATACAAATGAAGTTTTAGATAAACTAGATGATATTCAAATTAAAGTATTAAAGTCTGATAATAATAGTGAAACTATCAATTTAAGTACTTCAATGATTTCTGCAGCAGATCTTGCAAAACTTAATACAGAAGGTACTCATACTGTTAAAGTAGCTTATGAAGGTTTTGAAGTGGAATTAACAATTGTAGTTAAAGTAAAATCTGGTGGCGATAATCAAGATCCAGAAAAAATTGATTATTCTGTAGTTATTAAAGATATCGCAGGAAAGCCATTAAATGACTGCTATGTAATGTTCTATAAAGGTGATGATGTTGTTGCTGAAGGTTATACTGGAAAAGAAGGTACTTTTAAAACTAGTCAATATCCTAATAAATATGATGTTGTAGTTGAAGGAAAAGAAGGATATTATTTAAATCAAGAAATGTTTGAAACAGATTTAATTGGTACTCCAATTGAAGTTGAAGCTGAAATTGATTCATTAGCTGGTAAAGAAGGAGACATCTTTACAAGTTATGAACTTGGTGATGTAATGTATGATTTTACACTTACAAGTACTGATGGAAAAGAACTAAATTTATATACATTATTAGAAGAAAAGAAAGTTGTTATTCTTAACTTCTGGTATACTACATGTTCTGCATGTTATTATGAATTCCCATACATGGTAGAAGCATATGAATCTACATATGTTGATGAATATGGAAATACTAAAAACTACAAAGATGATGTTGCAATAATCGCTATTAACCCTACTATTGCTGGTGGTGGAGATACATTAGAAGAAATTATTAGTTTCAAAAATCAAATGGGACTTACATTTGATGTTGCACTTGATTTAGATGGTGATAAACAAAACTTAACATTTGATCCACTACTTACTACTCAATTTGCTGTTAATGCATATCCTACAACTTTTGTTATTGATAGCTTTGGTTTAATTGCCGAAATTGGTGTTGGTGCTGTTACTGCTACTGATAAGTGGACTCAAACATTTGATAAATATTTAGGTGAAGATTATTATCCTAAATATACTGGGCAAATGACTGATGAAGAATTAATGATTAAACCTGATATTACTCAAGAAGAATCAAGTGTATTAGAAGATGCTATTAATGGTACAAACTATGATGGCTCAAAATTTGATGGTACTTATGCTCCTGAAGATAATGATGATGCAGAATACTCATGGCCTTGGGTTGTTGAAGAGTTTAAAGGTAAAAAGACTATTAAACCTTCTAACCAAGATTTACATCCATCATTTTCAATTGTATACGTAACAGTATACTTAGAAGTTGGTGAAGTATTAACATTTGATTATTTTGCTTCTACTGAAGAATACGACTATTTATATGTTATTGTAGATGATGCTATTGCAACTTCTATAGTTGGTAAGAGTGCTGATTGGGAAACTTCTTATGCATTCTTAGCTTTAGAAGAAAAAGAATATGAAGTTGGTTTCTGTTATATTAAAGACAATTCTTATTCAAGTGGTGAAGATGCAGTATTTATTACTAATATGCGTATCTTAAAAGAAGATGATATTGATAAAGAAACTTATATCTTTAGAGAATGTGCTACTGGTGCTATTAATCAAATTACAATGAGTTATCAAAGCTATGTAAATGTAGTATATAATGAAGAAGATGGTTACTATCATGTAGGAACAAAAACTGGTCCATACTTACTTGCAGATATGTTAAGTGGTACTAGATGGAATAACTCTACATTATATGAAATTAGCTTAGAAGGTAAATGTATTGGTGCAGATGGTGTTGATTATAATAAAGTAATTGAAGAATATTCTGTATATGCATCTAACTCAGAAGTTGGTTATACTCCTGTTACAGAAAAACTTGCAAAAGCATTAAAAGAAGTATGTAAAGCACTTGGTGATCCAATTGCTGCAACTAACCCTAATCAATGGTTAGAAGTTTGTGTTTATTATTCTGCATATGGAACAAATGGTGTTGAACTTGGTCTTCCTACTGTCGGTGTAATGCCTTTTGAACCAATCATGTTTGATGGAAATGGTATTAATGAACCTGCTACTGCAAGCGGAATGATTGATAGAATTATTTTACCACGTGGTTTAATCTTTGGTTTTGTTCCAGAAGTAAGTGGTGTTTACAAATTCTATGGTGTTGAAAGTGTTGAAACATTAGGTTGGGCATGTGACTCTGATGGTGTGGTTATTCAAGAAGCTGACTATGGCTTAAGAGAATTTGCTGCTATTCAATCTAATGGTCAAGTTTTAGATGAAGACTTTGTTCTATATATCTATTTAGAAAAAGGTGAATTATATTTATTTAGAGCTGTCTTCTATGATATTAATGAATATAGTGAAATTAATGTTGAATTAAGCTTTGTAGCAGAAACAAAAGAATTATTAACAATTGCATCTCCTGGATTCTTCACTTCAAGTGATGATGAAATGTCAGATATAATAGCTGGTAATTTAGTTGATGTTGAACTTAATACTGAAGGTTATTATGTTGTTAAAGATAGTCCTGCAAGTGATGATTATGTATATTGTGATATGATGTATATTAACAATATTACTGGTGTTTCTCTTCTTACTGCATTAAGTGAAAAATATAATGCATTTGATTATAGTGAAGATGAATTTGGTCAACCACTTGTTGATGAGGAAGGCTATTACCGTGTAACATACTTTGATGAAAATAATGAAATGATTCGTTATTATGTATGTTATGATGCTAATAATGAGTATTACCAAGTAGCTACTATAGGTGAAAATGGCTATACTGAAGAAAATGGTTATACTTATGTTAAATTTACAGCTGAAGATTTAGAGACTTTAGGACTTGTAAATTATACAGATTATGTTACTAAATATGTTGAAGATAATATGGTTACAGATGAAAATTCTGAACTTTATGGATGTGTAAAAGTTGATGAAAAGTTCGCAAAAGTACTTTCTTTATTAATGGATAAATACACATTTGAAGGTGTTGAATATTCTTGGGTTAAATTATGTTATTATTATAAATATTTAGGTCCAGAACAATCTAATTAAAAAAAGATTAGGGCCCAAATAATCTTGGGCCCTACTTCTTAAAAAATGAAAGGAGAAAACTATGAATAAAAGTAATAAATTAAATAAAGTTATTTTACTTGTAACAAGTTTTCAAACAATTATATTAGGTATTGCATTTATAGTTCAAATATTAAGAATTTATTTTGGCAATAGTAAAGTATTTACAAGAGATATTTGTGGTCAATATATTTTAGAAATATTACCTGTAATTATTTTGTGGATCCTTGTGATTATTGGTTCTTTTATATATTTTAATATTAATGATTTTAAATATAAAAATATTTCTAAAGTATCTAACGTAACAAAACTTGCTAATTTAGAAAGAATTTGCCCAATGATTAATGACGAAATGGTTTCTAATAAATTAAAGAGTATAAAAAAGAAAAATTTAATTGTTGAAATAGTATTAATTATAATTATTGTTTTATCGTCATTAATGGGACTTGGTTACTTATTGAACATAAAACATTTTGACCCAACTGGTGATTTATTTGACCAAGCTAAACAAATGGCAATTCATTTAATGCCTTGGGCTATTATCTCATTTGGTGCATTTATTGGTTATTCATTTTATATTGAATATTCTGCGAAAGCTTCATGTGATATTTTAAGAGAAGTTATTAAAAACAATGGTAAAGTAAATAAAGAAGAAATATTATCTAAAAAGAAAAAGATGATTAAATTAATTTGTCAACTTTGTATAGTTGTTATTGCAGTAGTATTTATAGTTGTTGGTGTATTTAATGGTGGTGCAGAAGATACACTTCAAAAAGCAGTTAATATTTGTACAGAATGTATTGGACTTGGGTAGGATAAAATTATGAAAAAAGTAAAACAATTCTTTAGTAAATTAAAACCTAGTAAAAGAAAAGTAATACAACTTTATTCTGCACTACTTTATAATGCTTATATGAAAGGTTTTGTAACTGGTGAAATATTCCAAGGTAAATCTAAAGCAGTATGTCTTCCAGGATTAAACTGCTATTCATGTCCTGGTGCAATAGGGGCTTGTCCACTTGGTTCAATTCAAAATGCTTTAGCTGAAAGTAAAACAAAACTTCCTACATATGTTTTTGGTATTATATTATTATATTGTATTATTTTTGGTCGTACTATTTGTGGGTTCTTATGTCCAGTTGGACTTTTACAGGAATTATTATTTAAGATTAAAACTCCAAAGGTTAGAAAAAGTAAAATAACAAGATGTTTATCTTATTTTAAATATGTATTATTATTTGTTTTAGTAATTGGTCTTCCACTTATTTATGCATTCCAAGAAAAAGGACTTCCACTTCCAGGATTTTGTAAGTACATTTGTCCTGCTGGTACTTTTGAAGGTGCAATATTCTTACTTATGAATAAAGCAAATACCACATTCTTTGAAATGCTTGGAACATTATTTACATGGAAGTTTTTCTTACTTATTATCTTTATTGTCGCATCTATTTTTATTTATAGATTCTTCTGTAGATTCTTCTGTCCACTTGGTGCAATTTATGGTATTTTTAATAAACTTTCTATTCTTGGTGTAAAGGTTGATAAATCAGCTTGCAATCACTGTAATGCATGTATTAATACATGTAAAATGGATGTTAAGGAAGTTGGTGACCATGAATGCATTCAATGTGGTGACTGTATGAAAGTTTGTGGTTGTAAAGCCATTAAATGGAAAATGATATCACAAATTATTAAAGAAGACGAAGCAAGACAAAAAGAACAAGAAGTAAAAGTTTCAACAGTGGATGAAGTAAATACTAAAAAAGTATTTAAGATTAGTAAAAAGAACTTTAATATAATTACATATGTTTTAATGCTTGTATCACTTACTACAGTAATGGTACTTGTAAATATTGGTCCTAATACTTATAAGACTTATGATATTGTAGATGATTTAATTATTACTGATTATGATAATAAGACATTTGATATTAAAGTAGATTCTAACGCAACATTACTTTATTTCTTTAATGATCAAAAAGATTTAGATATTAATAAAATAAATAGCTATAGTAATGAAAAACTTAATATTATATTACTTTCAGAAAATAAAGTAGATATTAACATAGAAAATGTTTATTTTGCAGAAGATGTAGATGGTAAATTATTAAAGAAATTTAGTAAAGATAAAAATTGTCCTTATTCTGTATTCCTTGATTTTAATGATAAGATTTTAATTAATCAAAGTGGTTTTATTACAGATTCTGAGTATTTTGAAATTATTAATTATACACTACTTGGACTTACAGTTGGTAATGAAGTAGGTAATATTTGTATTAATAAAGAAATAGGAATTATTAATTCTACTGATACATTTAGTGTTGCAGAAAACAGAGGAAAAGTTACAATTATTAATTTCTGGTATACTACTTGTACACCATGTGTTCAAGAACTACCTCATTTTAATAGTTTATATGAAGAATATAGTGATTATGTAAGTGTAATTGCTATTCATGAAGCATCAGGATATAAGAATAATCCTGATAATGTTAAAAAATTTATTGAAAATCAATTTGAAGGTTTCTCAATTTTATTTGGTTATGATGATCCTAATGATTCTTACTATACATTACTAGGAGGTTTAAAAGCATGGCCTGTAACAGTAATAGTAGATCAAGAAGGTGTAATTACAAAAGTTACACATGGAAGTATGACTGAAAGTGAATTAAGAGCAGAAATTGAAAATTTAATTAAGTAGAAATGAGTTGATAATATGAATGAAAGCTTTAATAAATTTAAAAAGAAAATATTATTAGAAGCAATTATCAAAAGTGTGGGTATAGCTGTTGCAGTAGGATTGCTTTGCTTTACTGTTCCATACTTAATAGTTGAAATTAAAAAGATTAATGTCAATGAATTTTTTGTTTTACAATTAATTTTTATATCTTATGGTGTTATGATCATATTATTTGGTTTATTATTCTTAATTTTATTCCCTAGAAAGCTTAAAGTTGCAAAAAGAATTGATAAGCAATTAGATTTAAAACAAAAAGTTCAAACAATGGTTGAATATGAAAATGTTGATAATCCAATGACTAACTATCAAAGAGAAGATACGTTAAAGATATTATCTAATATTTCATTAAAGAAGTTTGCAATGAAATTTAGTGTTTTCTTCTTTGTGCTAGTTTCAATAGCTTTAGCTTTAGGTGTTACAACAATTGTTGTTGCCTCTATTGAAGATACGCCTGATGGACCACCTATTATTGAACAGCCATCATATGATTTAGATAATTGGACAGTAAGGGCTCTACTTGATTTAATTGAGGTAGTTGAGAATTCTAATATTAATAAGGATTTAAAAGATCCTGTTGTTCAAAATTTAAAGAGTTTACTTATTTCACTAGAAGTTGTTGAACTTGAAAGTGAAATGAAAATATTAGTTAATGAAGTAATAAATGATACTTCCTTAAGACTAGATTTAACTAATTCAAATAATGAAGTTTATCATGAATTAAAAGAATCAGGAAGTCCATTGGTAAAAGAATTAGCTGTACAAATTAACACGTTAAATGTTAGTAATATTACTAATTGTATTGAAAATTTCTATGTTTATTTAGCAGGAGATCCTGCCACAGTAAAAGAAGCAATAGTTGAACTTGATAATGATTTTAGAGCAATTATTTCAAGATCTAATTTAAATCAAAATGAAGCATTAACTGCAGCTTTATTAAAGTTTGCTACAGAAATAAAAAATTGTGAAGATGCTAGTAATGTTAATGAAAGTTTAAGTTTAGTAATAAATAATAATAAGGATAGTATTTTAGATATTATCAAAATACAAGCTGAAAATAAACGTATCATCGAATATGTAGTTTCACAACTTAAAGTTATATTTGGGTTAAATGAAGCAAATAGTGATATCAATAATGATCCTGATACTAATAAGCCTATTATTAATCCTGTTGAACCTCCTAAAATTCCTGAAGGAGATAATCAAGGTGGGTATGGAACTGGTGAAGAATTATTTGGTAGTGATGATATTATGTTTGATATCGAAAAAGGATCTGTAAAATATGGGGAAGTTATTTCAAAATATTATGGTGATTTAGTTGGAATGTTTAATGACGGAACACTTCCAGAAGATTATAAAGAGTTCTTTGATAAATACTTTGACATTTTATTTGGATTTATTGAAGAAGAAGATTCAGAATAGGAGAAAAGAAATATGGAAAATAATGTAAGTTTATTTAGTCAAACTATAGAAAACATTAAAAATGAAATTAGAAAAGACTTAGTAGGTCAAGATGATGTTGTTGAAAATGTAATTATTGCAATAATTGCAGGTGGTAATGTACTATTAGAAGGTGTTCCTGGTGTAGGTAAAACTCGTTTAGTAAGGTCTTTAGGTAAAGTATTAAATTTACCATTCTCTAGAATTCAGTTCACACCAGACTTAATGCCATCAGATGTTACTGGTACTAATATTATTCAAAAAGATGAAAATGGTAGAATGCAAACTGTATTCCAAGAAGGACCTATTTTTGCAAACTTAATTCTAGCAGATGAAATTAACCGTGCTACTCCAAAGACTCAATCAGCAATGCTTGAAGTAATGCAAGAACATAAAGTTACTGTTGCAAATACTACTTATAAAATGGCTGAACCATTCTTTGTACTTGCTACAGAAAACCCAATTGAACAAGATGGTACATATCCTTTACCTGAAGCACAAATGGACCGTTTTATCTTTAAATTAATTATGGAGTTCCCTACTATTGAAGAACTTGCTAATATTGTAAAAATGACACAAATTACTCTTGATGAAACAGCTAATGCAGTTGTTGATGGACCTACAATTCTTAAAATGAGAGATATAGCAAAAGATGTTCCTGTAGTTGATGATGTACTTAACTATGCAATGCATCTTGTTGCTGCAACTCATCCTGAACTTGAATCTGCAAATGATGTAGCTAAGAAGTATGTTAAATATGGTGCTTCTCCTCGTGCTGGTCAAGCATTAATTACAGCTGCTAAGATTCGTGCATTAATGCATGGTAACTATAATGTTTCATACGAAGATATTGACGCTTTAGCATTCCCAGTTTTAAGACATAGAATTAAAGTTAATTACAATGCAATCAATGATCATTTAACTGTTGAAGACGTTATTAAATTATTAATTAAGGAAAATAAAAAACAAGTAAAGTAATATGAGTAAATTTGCAATAAATGAAGAATTTTTGCAGCAAATTGAAGCTTTACAAATATTACTTAAGAATAATCTTGCAGGTCTTTTTGGTGGTAATCACCAAAGTAAGACATATGGATCTTCTTGTGAGTTTGCCGACTACCGCAACTATATTCCAGGTGATGATATCTCGAAAATAGACTGGAATGCGTATGCGAGATTTGAAAAACTATATTTAAAACTATTCTTAGATGAACGTCAAGTTCATACAAGAATTTATATTGATGCAAGTCGTTCAATGGACTATGGTCGTGGAGAAAAGGCTTTAATGGCTTTAAAAATTGCTGCTGCACTTGCATACCTTTCTGTTTGTGAAATGGATAGGGTATCAGTGTACTATATTAAAAATAATAAAGTTCATGAAGTAATGAACAATATTGTTGGAAAAGAATCCTTCTTAAATTCAGTAGGAAAACTAAATGAGATTGAATTTAGTGACGATTGTTTTATTAGTGAAGGAATTCTTCCAACACGTGTTGGCTATGGAGATGGGATGTCAATTATATTATCAGACTTTTTAACTGATAACGATTATGAAAAAGCAATTGATTATTTAGTAGATAAAAAACGTGATTTATTCTGTTTTCAAATTTTATCAAAAGAAGAAATTAAACCTAATATTAGAGGTAAAGTACATTTCTATGATTCAGAAGATGTGAATAATCAATATCGTAAAAATATTACTAAAGATATCGTTACTGCTTATCATAAAGCTTTAAATTATACAGTTGACCGTATTAAGAATTATTGTAATTCACGCAATGCTTCTTATATGCTAGTGCAAAGTGATAAATCTGTAAGTGAAATCTTTCTTAAAGATCTTCCAGAAATGGGGGTACTAAAATGAGATTATTGTATCCTTTAGGTTTACTTGGACTTCTTGGTATTCCAATTTTAATTATTATTTATATAATTAAAAATAAGTACACAGAACAAATCGTTCCATCTACTTATCTTTGGAAACTAAGTGAAAAGTTCTTAACAAAGAAAAAACCAATCACTTTAATTAGTGGTATTGTTAGTTTAATTTTACAAATTCTAGCGGTTTTAATTGTATCTATTATAATTGCACAACCTGTAATTACAATTAAAAATTCTGCAAAAGATTATTGTTTTATTCTTGATGCATCAGGAAGTATGAATTTTGAAACTATGGATACTACAAGAATTGAACTAGGTAAAGAAAAAATTGCAGAATTAATTAACTCTAGTCAAGATGGTAGCACATATACATTAATATATGTAGGTGATACATCTAGAGTTGTTTATGAAAAATTTAGTGATAAAGAAAAATCAATTGAGTTACTTAATAACTTAAAAGCAACAGGTGTTACAATTTCATTAGATGGAATAGTATCACATGTTCAAAAGTATTTTAATGAAAATAAATCACTAGAAACTTATCTAATTACAGATAAGAATTATACTTCAACTAATATTAATGTAGTTAATGTGTCTAATCATGAAGAAAACTATGCAGTATACAATACATCTACTTTAGTAGATGGTAATAATATGCAAGTTTCTGCAAGTGTAATTTCTTATGAAAGTGATGCACTACTTAGTATTGAAGTGTATGTTAATAATGAATTAAAAGCTACAAAAGATGCTGTTTGTACTAAGGGTGTTGTAAAAGATTTTTCTACTTATGTTGATGTTAATACATATGATACTTTAGAAATTAGAATTGCAAATGATGATAATTTAGATTTAGATAATAAAGAAATTTTATTTAACACAGAAAAGACTCATGCATTCAAAACTTTAATTGTAAGTGATCGACCTTTCTATTTAGAGTCTATAATTAGTAGTGTTGGAAATACTGATATTACTGTTATTAAAAGAGATGATTATACATCTTCAATAACTGGATTTAGTCTTTATGTATTTGATTCATATACTCCAAGTGCTCTACCAAGTGATGGAACTGTATGGTTATTTGGGGTAAGTAATTCGATTGATTCATCTGGATTTAGTGTTCAAGATGAGGTTTTAGATGAAGCTGGCATTGCTGCAAATTATCCAAAGAATTCAACTAAAGTATATAGAACACTTACAAATGGTTTAATTAAAGAACAAATTTATGTTAATAAGTATTATAAATACGGGTTATACAAAAACTTTACTGTTTTATTAACTCATGAAGGTAATCCATTAATCTTTACTGGTCTTACTGATATGGGAACTCGTGAAGTTGTGTTTGCATTTGATTTGCATGATTCAAACATGCCTTTATTGATGGATTATATTACTTTATCTAAAAATTTATTAGATTACTCTTTCCCTACAATTTTAGAAGATTCTTCTTATATTTGTGGTGAAACTGTATCAATTAATGTTTTATCTAATTGTGATAGCATTAGAGTAGAATCCCCAAATAAGAATGTAACTTATTTAGATGTTTCTAATGAAGTTACTAGTTTTACTACTACTGAAGTTGGTATTTATAACATTAAAGTTATGAATGGTGATAATGAAACTAACTTTAGTATCTTTGTAAATATGCCTAAAGAAGAACAATATTCGAATGATTCTGCTATAATATTAAATCTTCAAGGTGTAAAAGAAAACAATTATCGTGATGGTATTTATGATAAATTGATTGTTTTATTTGTTATTTTAGCTGTTATTTATATGGCGGATTGGATGGTGTATTGTTATGAACAATATCAACTTCGATAATCCTTGGTTATTAATAATAGGAATACCACTATTATTAATTGTAATTGGTTCGTTTGTTTATGCAGTAAGAAAAGATAATCGTACAATTCATAATGTTTTATCTTTTATTATTCATATTGTAATTGCTATATTTGTTACTTTATGTCTTGCAAAAACAACGTTTGAAATGGTTATTACTGAAACTAATATTTATGTTTTAGCTGATGTATCTTATTCATCTAATAAGAATTTAAATCTAATTGATGATTATATTGAAGAATTAGAAAAAAATGCTCCTAGAAATTCTAAGATTGGTATTGTATGTTTTGGTAAAGACTATGAAGTATTAACTAATATTGGTGAAGAATTAAGAAGTGTTACAGAATCTAAAGTAGATAAAAGTGCTACAAATATTAAAGAAGCATTAGAGTTTACTGCAACATTATTTAATGATGATGTTATTAAAAGAATTGTAATTATTTCTGATGGTGAAGAAACTAAAGAAAGTAATATTATTAGTGTTGTTCAAGGTTTAGCTGTTGATAATATTTATGTTGATGCGATATATCTTGATAATAATATTAAAGAAGAAGAAAAAGAAGTTCAAATAAATGAAATAGATTATGTAGAATCTACTTATCTTAATAATGAAGAACAAGTTTACGCAGTTATTCAAGCTAATAATACTGCTAAAGCATTTGTATCTTTATATAAAGATGATACGCTATTAAGAGAAAAAGCAGTAACTCTTGTAAAAGGTTATAATTCAATTTCTTTTGATTTAGATACAAGCGTTAGTGGAGAGTTTAACTATGAACTTAAAATATCAAGTGATGATGATACATCTAAATTTAATAACTCATATTTATTTAATCAAACTGTATCTGAAAAAGTAAAGATGTTATTTATAACTGAAGTTGAAAGTGATAAACAAGCTGCAATTGAGTTATATGGGGATACATGTGAAATTGATTTTAATAATAAAAAAGATGTTCCTTATACAATTGAAGATTTAAGCAAATATGATGAATTTGTTTTATCAAATGTTGATATTAGAAACTTAAATAACTATTCACAATTTATTGATAGTCTTGATACATTAGTTTCTAAGTTTGGTAAGAGTTTAATTACTTTTGGTAATACTTATATTCAAAACAATTATGATGATCCAACTCTTTCAGTTTTAAATAATATGTTACCAGTTAAATTTGGTAATGACGATAATGAAGGAAAATTAGTTACATTATGTTTAGATATATCTCGTAGTATGGAGCAAATTGATAGATTAAATATTGCAAAAGCTACTGCTTGTTCAATTTTAGATAATTTAGATGATGATGTAAATGTAATGGTAATTGGTTTCTATGGTGAGGTTAGAACAGTCTTTTTACAGTCTCCTGCTTCAGAAAGAGAAGCAATAAAAGAAGTGATTAAGAATTTAGAAGCATATCAAGGTACATTTATGGGCTCTGCCTTAAATTATACTTATGAAATGGTTACAAGTCTTCCATATGAGAAAAATGAAGTAATCTTAATTTCTGATGGTCTTCCATATGGAGAACAAGCTGCTTCTGCTAGAGCAATCGTTAAAAAGATGGCACAAGCTAATATTATGTTATCGACAATTCATACTATTAGTACTGATGGAACTGATCTTATGAAAGAACTTGCATCTTTAGGTAGAGGTTATTACTATTATATTAAAGATGTTGATGATGCAGATGCACTAGTACTAAATGGTGTAATGAATTCATTAACAGAAACAATTCTTGAGTCTAATGAGTCAAGTGTTGAAGTATTGTTAAAGAAAGAATCCTTAGTTGAAGGTATAGAAAATCTTCCTAATATTAAAGGTTTATATAACAATAATAAGAAGTCTAGTTCGAAAGTTATTTTAGAAGCTACTTATACTGATATAGTAGGTGATTCATATAAAGTTCCTTTATATACTTATTGGTCCTATGGTAATGGTAAAGTATCAAGCTTTGCATCTAATATTTCAGGTGAGTGGATAAGTCATTGGAAAAATGATTCATTAGGTGTTAAAACACTTTCTAATATTGATGATGTAAATAAACCTAAAGAAAGAATTGATTCAGCATTTATTGTTGAAGTTACTAATCAAGGTACTAATACATTAATAAGTGTAGAAGCTCCTAGTTTAAATGTTAATTCTACTTTATTTGCAAAAGTTACATCTCCTGATGGAACTATTAAAGAACAAGAATTAGTATTTAATACTGATATTTATAGTGGTATATTTAATACTGATTTAGTTGGAGATTATTTAGTAGAACTTACATATACATTTGGTGAAATGGTTTATACATCTAGTTATACATTTACTATTTCTTATTTACCAGAATATAATAGCTTTACTATTTTTGAAGCATCTAATCTTTATTATATGGTAAGTAATAATGGTAAAGTTTCTGAAGATGGAAAATTAGAATTAGTAAACGATAATTCTAATGTTCAAAAGTTTATCTATGATTTTACACCACTTCTTATGATTATTTGTGTAATCTTAGTAGTAATTGATGTAATCATTAGAAAGCTTACGTTAAATGATATTAAAGCTTTATTTAGAAGAAAAGGATACTATAAAGGAGGAGGTAAATAATATGAAGAAAATCGTTAGTTATTTATTATTAATATTTTTTGTTATTTCTCTTTGTTCTTGTGGTAGAATTGAAGATAATCCAAATGATGGTAGTGGAGATATCGATAATCCTATTGTTGATCCAGGAAATGGAGAAAAACCTAATCCTGATAATCCACCTATAGAAGATGGAGTAGAATTTAGTGTATCTTTAATTTATAATAAAAAAGTTTATGTCCCTGCAAAAGATGAAGTTATTCAAGTTGTATGGGCTGATGATTATTCAAGACATACTGAAACTATTTCATCAGATGGTACTGCAAAAAAGACGCTTGATGGTGATTTTAATGTGTATTTAGTAAATGCTCCAGAAGGATATTCCTATAATCCAAATATATACGCTGCAGATAATGATAATCCTGTAGTTGAAATTGAATTATTTAAGCTTGCACGTATATCAAAAGGTCAAGGGACAGCTCTTTATAAAGAATATCAAATGTCTACAACTGGTGTTTATCGTGCTACTATAAAAAAGGCTTTACAAAAAGTTTATTATGAATTTAATCCTTCAAAAGCTGGTTATTATGTACTTGAAACAATGGTAAATATTTATGAAGATAGTGTAAATCCTAAAGTAGATATTTATCAAGGTACATTTGCTTATAAACCTACAGTTCCAAGTCAGTCTGGACTTGATACTGGTGGTGCTTCATTAAAAGGTGGCTTTACTAAGAATGTTAAATGGGTTGTAAAACTTTCAGAAGAACAACTTGGTAATGTATATACTTTTGCAATATACGCTGATTCAAAATCAGGTGTATATCCAATTAATGTTGATTTTTCTGTTAGTTATGAAGGTGAACATTTTATAGACAATATCGTTTCTAAAACAATGGTTGCAGAACAAATTCACGAATATGATATTTGTAATGCATGTCATATGCCGGTGTTTGATTATGAAGGGCTAACTAATTGTCCTCATTGTGATAAACCTCTTGTTGTTGGTACTGCCATTAATACTCCAGACTTTAGTGCAACAAAATATACTTTTGTTAATTCAGATGGTGGGGTTGGAAGTTATTATAATTCAACTACGAATGGAACTGGATTATTAGTAGGTGCTGGTTTTAAATATAATGAAGAAACTGGTTTCTGGCATGTGTATGATAATATTAATCAAACTTTTGGTCCAATTTTATGTGCTAAAATTACCAAACCTTGTGCTTATTATGATGAATCATTAAACTTAATTGAATCTCATGGTAATAAGAATTTAACAGTATCTAAGGGTACTGAAAATTACAAAATATTTATTGAACAATCATATGCTGCTATTTGTAATAGTGATGGTGTATGTTTTGTTACAATGGAAATGAAAGAATTTTTACAAAAATTTAGTATATCACAAAGATTATTCTTTGATGGTAATGGATTTGTTGAATCTACAGGAGTGTACGCTGCAGAAGAAAACCAATGGTTGTTTGCATGCGGATATTATGTAGAAAATTAATGAAATAGTATATTTATTTAAAAAATAAAGTTTTTTTATAAAATTAATAAAACTTATATGTTATAATAAGATATAAATACAAATTTAAGAATAATTAATTTGTAAATTAATAGGAGGAAAAAATATGAAAAAAATATTCTTATTTTTACTAGTTGGATTCTTTGCAGTAGTAGTTGCTGCATGTAGTCAACTTCCTACACTTGAAAGTATTGAACTTTCTGGTCAAGATGTTGAATTCTATGTTGGTGAAGAATTTAATACTGGTGATTTAAAAGTTGTTGCTAAATTAAGCGATGCAAGTACTGAAGATGTTACTGCTCAAGCTACAGTTTCTCAAGAAGCTGATATGAGCAAAGCTGGTACTTATACAGTAATCGTTTCTTATAAAGGTTTAACTCAAAGTTATGAAATCAAAGTTGTTGATGACAAAGTTGTTTCTTTAGAAGTTGAAAACTTAAAAGCTGAATATAAGATTGGTGAAACTGTTTCATTCGAAGGTGCTATTGCAAAAGAAACTTATGAAAGTGGAAAAGTTGCTGATGCTGATCTTGCTTCTTATGAAGTAGTATTAGTTGCTGCTGGTAAAGAATATACTGGTGCATTTGCTAAAGTTGGTGAAAACACAGTTAAACTTGTTAAAGGCGAATGCGTTTACGAATATAAAGTAAATGTTTCTGCTAACCTTTATACTTCAATTGCTGATGCAGTTGCTGCTGGTGTTAAGAATGCAGATAAAGTTGCTAGTGGTAATGCTGTAATTGATAATGATGGTTATGTGAATGCAAACACTTATGAATTTGGTGAAAACTATACTAAGGTTGCAAACGAAAACGAAACTTACTATTATTCATTATTAGAAGATGGTGCTGTATTTGGTTTAGTTGAAGGCATTAACTGGGAAGGTAATCCTTATATTGAACCTGCTTATGAACCACTTGAAACTAATCTATTAGGTGTTGACTTCCGTGCTGTTCTTAACTATAGTTATGATATGTATGGTGTTGAAGGATTAGTTGATACATTTGCTTTAGTTGCTCAATCAGAAAGTGCTCTTAACTATAAAGAAGTATTACCTGTTGAAGTTCAAGAAGAAAATACTTATGCATTCTCATTTGAAATTGTGATTGATAATTTCTATTATTATTTTGTCGAAGTTAACTTTACATTAAATGCTGAAACTGAAGTTATTTCTAGTGCTTTAATTAATATGAAAGGTTATATGTTCATTTATGATGATGAATCTGGTGAATATGTTCAACCTACAGAATTTGCTGAAACTCCAGACTTTACACGTGTTGTAACTGTAAGTCAAGAAGTTGGTGAAAGAGATGCTGTAAATCCATATCCTGCAGAAGACTTATTAATTCAATCATTTGATGTTTTAGATGCTGAAGGTAACAAATTAGAAAATGGTGCTGAATTAGTTGCTCCAATGAAAGAAGCTCTTTTATTAAATGTTGGTAACTTATTACCTGAAACTGCTAATGCAAGTGTAGATCAAATTAAACTTACATTTACTGATGCTGAAGGATTTGAAACATGGAGTGTATTTGGTGATTACTATGAAGGTGTTATTAGCATTACTGCTTATAAAGTAGGTACATATAACGTTACAATTGCTTCTACAAGTGTTTCTTACACATTTAAATTATCTGTAGCATACAGTGAATTAACTGAACTTAATGCGGCTGTTTATGATAATAATTATTATGAATTAGTAATTGCTGATTCTGCTACTATTTATGTTGGTCAAGTTCTTCAATTTGGTGCTATTGTAAATGATGGTGCTAACCCTGGTGTTAAAGCAACAGTTGAAAATGGTACAATTGTTGAAGGTTATGAATTCTTAGAATTCTCAAGTGAAACTGCAGGAGAATATGTAATTAATCTTGAATCTGTAGTTAATCCAGAACTTACTGCAACAATTAAAGTTACTGTTAAAGAAGCTCCAAGTGTAGCTGAAATCTTAAATGGTAAATATCAATTCTCTAGCATGATGTTAGGTACTGCTATATATGAATTTGTTCCTGAATCTGAAGGTGCTGTTAAGGGTCAATTAACAATTGCTTATGAAGGTGCTTATGTTGGTACTGGTGAAGGTTACTTCTCATATGAATATGCTGCTGGTTACTTATCAGTAATGCCATTAAATCCAGGTAGTTATAACTGTCCATTCAGTGTAGAACTTGGTGACCAATTCAACCTTGTATGCTTATACAATGGTTGGGGACAAGGTGAATTAGTTAAAGTTGAAGAAACTGAAGCTGTTGAAGGTGCTTTAAGTGGAAACTATAATGCTACATTTGTTCATCCAATGAATGGTATGGAATTTGCAATGGTATTTACATTTGCTGTTGATGGAACTGGTTCTTATTCATTAATGAATGGTGCTTATGAAGGTTCATTCAAATATGCTAATGTTGATGGCGTTGTTACATTCAGTGATGTAGTTGCTGTATTTGGTGCTGCAGTTGAATTATCTGCTACAATTAATGGTTCAGTATTAACAGCTAAGACAGTATTTACTGATGCTTCTAATGAATTAGAACTTGAATACCTTGGCGTTGCTCAAGAAGAAAATACTGTTACTACTACTCCTGTAGTTGGTGAAAACAAAGTTAATGCTTCATATTGGGGTAATGCTGTTACTTTTACTGCTGAAGAAGCTGGTACTTATACAATTACTGTTGATGAAACTGTAGCTATTTTAATGATTGAAGTTGCTGATGTTTGGTATCAACCAACTGCAACTGTTACATTAGAAGCTGGCCAAGCTTTAGAAATTGTTGTACTATTAGCTGTTAGTGGTGAAGATCAAGTTATTACTTTAACTATCGCTAAATAATAAAAATAGTAATTGAGATACTACGTTTGTAGTATCTCTTTTTCTCATATAACTTGTTTTTTTATAAAAATAATAGTATAATATATATATAATAAAAGGAGAACGATATGAAAAAGGTTATATCATTATTTATAGTATTATTAAGTTTAGTTAGTTTAACTGCTTGTAAAAATAAAATTTCAACAATTAAAATATTAGAAGAAACAATTCCACAAGTTATTAATGTTAATGAAGTAGAAGCATCACTTAATCAAATTAAGTTTGAAGTTATTATGGAAAAAGGTGATGTTACAGTAGAACAAGTTACTAAGAGTATGCTTAGTGAAGAAGATTTTAATAAACTTTCTACTCCAGGTATGTATACAATTATTATTAATTATCAAGATTTTAAAGCTAGTCTTACTTTAAACATTGATGATCCAAATGCTTATTCAGTTAAAGTTATTTATCCAAACGGTGAACCTGTAACAAGTGGTGTAACAGTTCAATGGTGTACAGGAGATATTTGTCTATTACCTGTTGCGGTAAATAATGCAGGTGTAGCATATAATGAACTTGAAGATTCTAAGAGTTATTACATTCATATTGATGGCATTCCATCAGGATATACTTATGATCCTAATGCATACACAACAAACAAAGATAATAAGAAAGTTGAAATTAAACTTATTGCGTTAAATGAATTAAGTGGTGAAGGTACTTTAGATAATCCATATGTTGTGAGTGAAAATGCAGTTACAGTAACATATGATGCTCAAGGAGTTTTAGGAGTTAAATTCTATTCTTTTACACCAAGTGAAGCTGGTACTTATAGTATTAAGTCTCTTGCAGTAGATAAACTTGCACTTAACGCAATTGATCCATATATTGGATTCTTAGGTAGTGTTGAAACTGATATTGCAAAATCTGATGTTTCAGGAAATGTTGATAGTAAAGTAAATATTAATTTTAATCATACATTTACAGCTGAAGCTGGTGTTACTTATCGTTTCATTGTGTTTGTAACAAGTGCAACTAAGTATCCTGCTTCATTTGATATTGTTATTTCTAAATAATAAAAAGTAAATTCATGTACTCATATTATATGTGTACATGAATTTTTCTTAAGTTTAAGTGCAAATATTTGACAATTTATATTGAATAGGAGTATAATATAAAAAAGAGAAGAGAGGAAAGGAAATTATTATGCTTACACTAAACAATACATATTTTTACGCATATTATTATTTCCAAGAATTAGTGTGTTTTAATTAACAAGCTCTCTTGGCTTTTTAGTCGTGAAAGAGATATATTGCTAGTTATTACACTTACAATCTTGAGGTAATAACTTGCGACACTTAGTTATTACTTTAAGTAATAACTTTTTTCTTTTATAATACAGGAGGAAATTTACATGTTTAAAAAAATTATTTTATTATTAGTGGTTGTTTTATCTGCATTTTGTTCAGTAGGTTGTAACAAAGATGAAAAGGTTACAGTTGGTATTTTACTTACTGCTACACATAGTGCATTAGATAATGCGAAAGAAGGATTTATTGAAGCTTTAAAAGCTAATGGTTATGAAGATGCTGAATTTGTTGTTAAAAATCCAGAAGGTGATTCTACAACAATGAATTCAATGGCAACTGAACTTATTCGTAAGTCTGATATCGTTTTAGGTATTGGAACTCCAGCTGCTGTTGCATTACAAAGTGCAAGAGATGCTGAAGAAATTGATATTACAATTTTATTTACTGCTGTTACTGATCCAGTATCTGCTGGTTTAATGTCTGATGTTAATAAACCAACTGATATTACAGGCACAAACGATATGAATCCAGTTGCTGATCAAGTTGATTTAATTTTAGAACTTGCACCTGGCATTACAAAACTTGGTGTTTTATATAATGTTGCTGAACCTAACTCTCAAGTTCAAGCTGAAATGGTAAAAGCACAAGCTGCTAAAAAGAATGTTGAAGTTGTTGTAAAAACTGTTTCTGAGGCAATTGAAATTTCTGCTGCTACAACTGCTTTAATTCAAACAGAAAAAGTTGGTGCTATCTATTTACCTACAGATAATCTTATCGCTGCAAATATGCCAGCTGTTGGTGCAGTTGCAGATGAATTAGGTGTTCCTACTGTTGCTGGTGAATCTGGCATGGTTGCTGCTGGTGGAACAATTACATATTCAATTAACTATAAATCACTTGGTTACTTAACAGGTGAAATGGCAGCTAAAATTTTAGGTGGTACGCCTTGTAGTGAAGTACCATCAACAAGCGTTGATGCAACTGGATTAGAAGTTGCTATTAATGATAGTTCTATCGAAAAATTAGGAATTGAAGTTCCACAATCAATAAAGGATAAATTAAATAAATAAGATATTATGCAGTACATTTTAATCGATATGTTCAAGACAGGTCTTCCATATGCACTTTTGGCACTAGGTATTTTCATTTCATATCGTGTGTTAGATATTGCAGACTTGTCTTGTGAAGGTTCATTTACTTTAGGTGGAGCATTAAGTGCCGTATTATTAGTATTAGGTTGGAATCCTTTTCTTGCAACATTTATGGGAATGTTTGCAGGCTTCTTAGCAGGTATTATTACTGGATTAATTCATACTAAACTTAAGATTACATCTTTACTTGCTGGTATTATTACTATGACAGGATTATTTAGTATTAATCTTGTAATTATGGGGCTTGCTCCTACAGTTACACAAACTAATATTAATGGTGTTAAAGATTATATTATCTCATACAATGAAAGTGGTTATTCTGCATTAGTTAACTTAAATGGGTATAATGTTAATAAAGAACCAATTGTAAGAATTTATGATACTTTCTTAGCTGTATTTTCTAAGAATAATTATAATATGATTTTTATTTCATTATTAATTGTTATTATTATTGGTTTATTAATTTATTGGTTCTTTGGTACAGAAATTGGTATGGGTGTTAGAGCAACAGGTATTAATGCTAAAATGGCTCGAGCTCAAGGTATTAATACTAATGCAATGATTATCTTAGGTTTAGGAATTTCAAATGCACTAATTGCACTTAGTGGATCTTTATTTGCTCAAACTCAAAAATCTGCAAGTAGTACTATGGGTGTTGGTGTATTAGTTATTGGTCTTGCATCAATCATCATTGGTGAAGGAATATTTGGTAAAAGGACATTTAAGAACTGGATTATTTCAGTACTTCTTGGTGCAGTAGTTTACTACTTAATTGTTGTAGTTGCTATTCAATTAGGGCTTCCTTCACACTATCAAAAATTATTATATGCATTATTAATTTTAATTGTATTAGCTGTTCCTCAGTTAAGAAAAATGCTTTTCAAAGGAGGAAAAAAACATGTCAATGCTTAAATTAGAAAAAGGTTTAAAAATCTTTAATTTAACTGGTCATGAATCCGATCAAAGAATTGCAATGGATCACTTAGATCTTGAAATTGAAGAAGGCGAATGGGTTACAATTATTGGTGGTAATGGTAGTGGTAAATCTACACTTATGAATGTTATTTCAGGTGTTCATGAACTTGATTCTGGTCATCTTTATATTGATGGAGAAGAAGTTACTAAACTTCCTGAACATAAGCGCGCTAAGTATTTAGGTAGAGTATTCCAAGATCCTAATATGGGAACTGCAGGCATGATTTCCATTGAAGAAAATATGTCTATAGCAAGTAGAAGAATGCGTAAGAATACGCTTAAATGGGGCTTTCACAAAGAAGAAAGAAAAAAATATTACGAAATGATTAAATCCTTAAATTTAGGATTAGAAGATAGACTACTTCAAAAAGTTGGTTTATTATCAGGTGGACAACGTCAAGCTATTACTCTTTTAATGGCTACACTTCAAACACCAAAGATTTTATTACTTGATGAACATACTGCAGCACTAGATCCTAAGACTGCAAGAATTGTTCTAGAAATCACTGAAAAAATTGTTACAGAAAATAAGCTTACTACTCTTATGATTACTCATAATATGCGTGATGCTATAAAATATGGAGATCGTTTAATTATGATGTATGGTGGTAAAATTATTTATGATGTAAAAGGTGAAGAAAAGAAGAATCTTACTGTTGATTTCTTACTTAATAAATTTGAAGAAATGGATAAGATTACTTTTGATGATTAAAAAATGGAGGTTTAAAACCTCCATTTTATTTTTTTAACATACGCCTTGTGCAAGCATTGCTTGAGAAACTTTCTTAAATCCTGAAATATTTGCACCTAAAACAGTATTATACATATTATCATAATGTTTAGCACATTCGTAAACTTCTATAAAGATATTTTCCATTTGACCTTTTAACTTTTGATCAACTTCCTCTTCAGTCCAAGATAGTCTCATTGAGTTTTGACTCATTTCAAATCCTGATACCATTACACCACCTGCATTTGCAGCTTTTGCAGGGGCAAAACAAATTTCATTTTGAATTAGATAATTTGTAGCTTCAAGAGTACATGGCATATTTGCACCTTCTGCAACAGCAATTACACCATTTGCAACAAGTGCTTTAACATCATCTAAGTCAATTTCATTTTGTGTAGCACAAGGAAGTGCAATGTCACATTTAACTTGCCATAATAGTTTTGGGTTAGGATTAAATGTACATTCTTTATCTAGTTCTGCATAGTCTTTAAGTAGTCCACGTTTTGCTTCTTTAATTTCTCTTGCAAGAGTTAAATCAATTCCAGATTCTTTGTATACATAACCACTAATATCGCTTAATGCAACAACTGTTGCACCAAGTTGTTTAGCTTTAATAGCTGCATAAATACCTACATTACCAGATCCTGATATAATTACTTTCTTTCCTTCAAATGATGTATTTTTCATTACATTTAACATTTTATTAGTGAAGTAGCAAAGTCCATATCCTGTTGCACTAGTTCTACCAATAGATCCACCATAGCTTAAGCCTTTACCAGTAAATACGCCTGTCCATTCATTTTTAAGACGTTTGTATTGACCAAACATATATCCAACTTCTCTTGCACCAGTACCGATATCACCTGCAGGTACATCAGTGTCAGGACCAATATGACGGAATAGTTCAGTGATAAAACTTTGACAGAATCTCATTACTTCTAAATCACTTTTTCCTCTTGGATCAAAGTCACTTCCACCTTTTCCTCCACCCATAGGTAAACCTGTAAGTGAGTTTTTTAATGTTTGTTCAAATCCTAAGAATTTCATAATACTTGGGTTAACTGATGGGTGTAGTCTAATACCACCTTTATAAGGGCCAATTGCAGAGTTAAATTGTACACGGTAACCTCTATTTACATGAACTTTACCTTCATCATCTACCCAAGGAACTCTAAATGAGATTAGACGTTCTGGTTCTACAAATCTTTCAATGATTCCATTTTTTTCAAGTTCAGGATGTTCATTTACATATGGTTCAATTGAATTTAATACTTCATAAACAGCTTGTAAAAATTCTGGTTCATTTTTGTCTTTTTGTTTTACATTTTCATAAATGTTTAATAAATATTGATTAGTCATAAGTATACTCCTTTTATAATATGTAAATAGTATATCATATTTGTTTTAAAAAATAAAATAAAAAGCAATATTTTTGTATGTGAAATAAATACATTTGTCTTGCAATAGAAGACAAAATATGGTATAATATTAAACAAAAGAGGTGGAACTATGTATACTAGTACAAGAAGAAAATTAGACTTAAATGCATCAAATTGTATTTTAAAAGGAATAAGTGATGATGGAGGTTTATTTATAGTTAATAGTTTTAATGACTTTAACTTTAATGAATCTTTTTTAAGTAAATCATATAAAGAAGTTGCAGAAAATGTATTAAAATATTTTTTAAATGATTTTAAAGATGTTAATAAAATTATTGAAGGAGCTTATAATAAAAATAATTTTAAGAATGAAATTGTTGAAATTAAATCTTTTGATAAACTTTCGTTTTTAGAATTATTCCATGGCCCTACTCTTGCTTTTAAAGATATGGCTCTAACTGTTTTACCACATTTAATGGTAGAATCAAAGAAGATTTCTAACTTTCCTAAAAAGACTCTAATTCTTACTGCAACAAGTGGTGATACAGGAGGTGCTGCACTTTCTGGATTTAAAGATGTTGATAATGTGTTTATAGTTGTACTTTATCCTACAAATGGGGTAAGTAATTTCCAAGCTTCCCAAATGCAATATTATACTGGCAAGAATGCTATTGCAGTAAGTGTAGAAGGTAATTTTGATGATTGCCAAAACCTAGTTAAGAAAGTTTTTACAAGTGATATTAAACTTAATAATTATGAACTATCATCTGCTAATTCTATTAATATTGGTAGACTAATTCCTCAAATTATTTATTATTTTTATAGTTATTTAAATTTAGTAAATAAAGGTGAAATTAAATTTGGAGATAAAATAAATTATGTAGTTCCAACTGGAAACTTTGGTAACATTTTAGCTTGCTATATCGCTAAACAAATGGGACTTTATATTGATAAAATTGTATGTGCAAGTAATGAGAATAACGTATTAACTGATTTCTTTAAAACTTATACATATGATAAAAATAGAGAGTTTTATTTAACAAATTCTCCTGCAATGGATATTTTAATATCATCAAATTTAGAAAGATTATTATATATAATTACTAATAATAATGAAACTTTAGTAAGTACTTTAATGAATGATTTAAAAGAAACAGGTAAGTTTACATTACCAAGGCTATATCATGATAAATTAAACGACTTTTTAGCATATAGTGTATCTAAGGAAGACACTGTAAAAGCTATTAAGAATTGTTATGATAAATATAATTATTTAATTGATCCTCATACTGCTGTTGGTTATGAAGCTTATGAAAACTTAAAGGATAATTTAACAGGTAAAACTATTGTTGTATCAACTGCTAGTCCATTTAAGTTTGTAGAAACTGTAAATGAAGTATTTAATTTTCAAGAAGAAGGTCTTGAATTAATTGAAAAAATTGCAAATAAGGTATCTATGGAAGTACCAGCTATATTAAGTGATATTTATAATTATAAGTATGATAAAGTAGTATGGAAAAAAAGTGATATGGAAAGTAACTTAAGAAAGTTAATAGGTGAAATTGATGAAAATAATTAGAACATTTGCAACTTCTGCAAATCTTGGGCCTGGTTTTGATTCATTTGGTATTTGTTTTAATTTATATAATGAATATAGTTTTGAAGTATCAAATGAATATGAAATCTTTGAATTTTCTGAAAAATATTCTAATCCTTTTAATAATCTAATTATTAAAAGTTATGAAGAGGTTTTTAACTATCTTAATAAAGAAATTATTCCAATTAAATTAAAACAATTAGTTCAAAATATTCCATCATCCCGTGGACTTGGTTCAAGCGCTTCATGTATTGTAAGTGGTGTTATGATTGCAAATGATATATTGGGTAATGTTTTATCAACTGATGAAGTATTTCAAATA
The DNA here is from genome assembly GCA_017937305.1 of Bacilli bacterium. Classification (GTDB taxonomy): domain Bacteria; phylum Bacillota_I; class Bacilli_A; order ML615J-28; family CAG-313; genus UBA1737. The sequence continues at coordinate 4,335 of JAGBDV010000022.1, read as the reverse complement.
GCATCAAAGATTGAAGGACATCCAGATAATGTTGCACCGCTAATATATGGTGGTTTAACTTGTAGTTTTAAAAATGATAAATATTATACTGTTAAATGTAATGTAAGTGAATGTTTTAAATTTACAGTTTGTATTCCTTCATTTGAACTTAAAACAAGTGTTGCACGAAGCGTACTTCCAAAGAGTATTTCAATGAGTGATGCAGTAAGTAATATATCTCATAGTGTTGCATTAATTAAAGCTTTAGAATATGGTGATATGGAGTTATTAAAAGCTGCTAATGTTGATAAACTTCATCAAGATTATCGTTTTCCTTTAATAAATGGAAGTGATTATTTTATTAAGTTTGCAAAACAAAGTAATGCTGCATGCATGATTAGTGGAGCTGGTCCTACAATTTTACTTATAAGTAAAGAATCTTTAAATATTAATTTTGATGATTGGTTAGTTCTTGAACAATCTGTAAATTATAAGGGAGCATATATTTATGAAAAGTAATGAATATTTTATTGTTCATAAAAGTGTTTTACCTGAATACTTTGAACAAGTAATTAAAGCAAGAGAACTTATAAATGATAAAAACTATAGTATTTCTGATGCATGTAAGGAACAAAATATCAGTAGATCTACTTATTATAAATATAAAGATTATATCTTTAGACCTTCTAAAGATAGTGGTAATAAGGCAATTTTTGTTGTTAAAACAATTGATGAAAAAGGAATTCTTTCTTCAATGTTATCAATTGTATATGAAAGAGTAGGAAATATAATTTCTATTAATCAAGATACACCACTTGATGGTACTGCATATATTACTGTTGCAATAGATGTAAGTGAACTTAATTGTTCAATTGAAAAGTTAAAAGAAGATTTATCAAATATTAATGGTGTTAAATCTGTAGACATTATGGGAGTGGAATAATGAAAAAGATGAATATTGCAATTCTTGGCTATGGCGTAATTGGTAAAGGTGTATTTGAGATTTGTAAGAATATGCCCAATATTAATGTAGTTAAGATATTAGAAAGAAAAGAAAAATTTGATCCAAATTATCTAGAACTTTTTACAGATAATTGTGAAGAAATCTTTAGAAATAAAAAAATAGATTTAGTTGTTGAAGTACTTGGTGGATATGATTTTGCTAAAGAAATGATTTTAAAATCTATACAATATGAAAAACATGTAGTAACTGCTAATAAAGAAGTTATCGCAAAAGATATTGAATATCTAACTTCATGGGCTAATAGATTTAATGTTTCCCTAGCTTATGAAGCTAGTGTAGGTGGAGGCATTCCTATTATTAAAAATATTAAAGAGTTAAAGAAAGTTAATAAGATTTCTAAAATCTCTGGTATTTTAAATGGAACTACTAATTTTATATTAACAAAGATGTTTGAAGGCCTTTCTTTTGAAGAGGCATTAAAGATGGCTCAAAAATTAGGATTTGCAGAAAGTGATCCTACTGCTGATTTAGAAGGCTATGATATGATGAGAAAGATTGCAATTCTATCTGATCTTGCTTGGGATACATTTGTTGATATTAATTTAATTAAACAAAAAGGTATTACTAATATTACAAAAGAAGATGTAGAAAATGCTAAATTAAATAACAAAGTTATTAAGTTTGTTTGTGAAAGTGTTAAAGTTGATGATCATATTGAAGTATGTGTTGAACCTAAAATACTTGATAATACTCATTTTTTCAATAATGTAAATAATGAATTTAATGCAGTTATTTTAGAAACATATCCAAATGATACTTTAACTTTTATTGGCAAAGGTGCTGGAAGTTTACCTACTGCAAGTGCTATTGTACTTGATATTGTAGATATATTAGAAGATAGATATCTTGTAGGCTATCAAAATAAAAATAGCTATAAGATTAATTAACAAGAGGTGATTGACATGAAAAAATATAATGTAGCTGTTGTTGGTGCAACAGGTTTAGTTGGAAGAACATTTTTAAAAGTACTTGCAGAATATGATTTTCCAATTAATAATTTAGTTTTATATGCATCAAAAAGAAGTGCAGGAAAAAAAGTAGAATTTAAAGGCAAAGAATATACAATTGTTGAACTTACTCATGATGCTTTTGATGATATTGATATTGCATTATTCTCTGCTGGTGGTAGCGTATCAAAAGAATATTGTCCTATTGCTGAAGCAAAAGGTGCAATCGTAATTGATAATTCTAGTGCATGGAGAATGGATGATAATTGTGCATTAATTGTACCTGAAATTAATATAGAAGATGCGTACCAAAAATCAAATATTATTGCGAATCCTAACTGTTCTACTATTCAATCAGTACTTCCTTTAAAACCACTTCAAGATAAATTTGGTTTAAAACGAGTTGTTTATACAACATATCAATCTGTATCTGGTAGTGGACAAAAAGGTGTTAATGATTTAATAAGATGTAAAAATGGAGAAAGTCCTGAGTTTTACCCTCATGATATTTCTAAAACATGTATTCCTGAAATTGATGAATTTTTAAATAATGGATATACTAAAGAAGAAATGAAGATGGTAAATGAAACAAGAAAGATTCTTCATATGGATAATTTACTAGTTTCTGCAACTTGTATTAGAGTACCTGTTGAAGCTTGTCATGGTGTAATGATTCAAGTAGAACTAGAAAAAGAATTTACACTTGATGAAGTTAAAGATGCATTAAATAATTATCCAGGTATTATTTTATATGATGATGGTAAAAACCATATTTATCCAAATTCAATTGTAGCAGCTAATCAAGATAATGTATATGTAGGTAGAATAAGAAGAGACTTATCTTGCGATAATGGTATTTTACTATATTCAGTTGCTGATAATATTAGAAAAGGAGCAGCGTCTAATGCAGTACAAATTGCAATGGCGCTAGATATTGACAAATGCAAAAAGTAGTAAAATTTGGTGGTTCAAGCTTAGCTGATAGTAACCAATTTAAAAAAGTTAAAAATATAATTGAATCTGATATTAAAAGAAGCATTGTAGTTGTATCTGCACTTGGTAAAAGAAATAAAGAAGATCATAAAATTACTGATTTATTATATTTAACTGGTGCTCATCTTAAATACGGTGTTGATGCTTTATCAGTATTTAATATTGTAAAAAATAGATATTTTGAAGTAGCAAGTGATTTAGGTTTAAATATTAATTTAGAAGAAGAGTTTAAAATTATTGAATCTTTCTTTTCTTCTAAAATAGATGAAGAATATTTAGTTAGTCGTGGCGAATTCTTAGCCGCTAAACTTATGGCTAATTATTTAGGGTTTACATTTATTGATGCTGCCAATTTAATTTTCTTTGATTATGATGGTAAAATTAATGAAGCTAAAACTTACGATGCATTACAAAATATTTTAAAAGAAAATAAGAAAATTGTAGTTCCTGGTTTTTATGGTTCTTATCCTGATGGTAAGATTCATTTACTATCTCGTGGTGGATCTGATGTTACAGGTAGTATTCTTGCAAAAGCGTCATCTGCTACAATATATGAAAACTGGACAGATGTATCAGGATTCTTAGTAACAGATCCTAGAATTGTTAATAATCCTAAACAAATAAAAGAAATATCATATGATGAATTAAGAGAGTTATCTTATATGGGAGCAAATGTTTTACATGAAGATACCATTTTCCCTGTTCAAGAATTAGATATTCCTATTAATGTTAAAAATACAAATAGTCCACTTGATGCTGGTACTATTATTACTTCAAATCCTTTAGATACTACTGAGATTATTACTGGTATTGCAGGAAAGAAAGATTATTTATCTATTACAATTATAAAGAATCAAAAGACTCCAAAACTTGAAGTTATTAGAGATGTTTTAGATGTTCTTGCAAAATATAATATTAATGTTGAACATATGCCATCAAGCATTGATAGTTTTAGTTTAATTATTTCATCTTCTGAAATTAGTAAACGTTTATATGAAGTAGTAGCAGAAATTAAAGCTTTACCAATAGTTACTGATGTAATAGTAGAACAAGGTATTGCCTTAGTAGCAGTAGTAGGTCGTAATATGGCTTTAAAACCAGGTATTAGTGCAAAACTATTCTCTATTTTTGGTAAGAATGGAATTAACATTAAAGTTATTGCTCAAGCTTCACAAGAATTAAGTATTATTGTTGGTGTTGAGAATTCTCAATTTGAAAAAGCAATTAATGCGATTTATGAAGGGCTTGTTAAAGAACAAAATGATTTTTTTAAAAAAATCATCTAAGAGCTTCCGCTCTTGTTTTATAAGAAGCATTAAATCAAGTTTTATAACTTGATTTTTTGTCTTATTGGTACTGTTTGACCTATATTCCTCAAGAATGATATTATAT
>JAGBDV010000002.1 GCA_017937305.1 Bacilli bacterium | reverse complement strand
CTGGGTTCAAAACGTCGTGAGACAGTTTGGTCCCTATCTGTCGTGGGCGTAGGAAATTTGAAGGGAGTTGTTCTTAGTACGAGAGGACCAGAATGAACGAACCGCTGGTGAACCAGTTGGCCTGCCAGGGCCACTGCTGGGTAGCTACGTTCGGACGGGATAAACGCTGAAAGCATCTAAGCGTGAAGCCCCCCTTAAGATGAGATTTCCTGTTACGCAAGTAAGTAAGTCCCCTTAGAGATGATGAGGTTGATAGGTCAGAGATGTAAGCATGGTGACATGTTGAGTTGACTGATACTAATAGGACGAGGACTTTTCCTTATAAATAATTAGCGAATAAGTAATATCCAATTTTGAAAGAGAGTTTGGTGACATTGGTGGGGTGGACACACCTGTTCCCATGCCGAACACAGAAGTTAAGCACCCTAATGCCGACGATAGTTGGAAACAGCAAAAATAGGGCGTCGCCAGCTCCTTTCTATATTCATAAAAAAACAACCGAATGGTGTTATGATTAAAATTGTACAAATGGAGGATTAGCTCAGCTGGGAGAGCATCTGCCTTACAAGCAGAGGGTCGGCGGTTCGATCCCGTCATCCTCCACCATGTGCCGACTTAGCTCAATTGGTAGAGCAACTGACTTGTAATCAGTAGGTTGTGGGTTCAATTCCTATAGTCGGCACCATTCTTTTATTGACTCCGTAGCTCAGTCGGTAGAGCAACTGACTTTTAATCAGTGGGTCGAGCGTTCGAATCGCTTCGGGGTCACCATCTTAATTGTGCCTGAGTGGCGGAATAGGTAGACGCGCAGGACTTAAAATCCTGTGGTAGCAATACCGTGCCGGTTCGATTCCGGCCTTAGGCACCAATTTTTATAACTAGTGGGTCTATAGCTCAGCTGGGAGAGCACCTGCCTTGCACGCAGGGGGTCGAGGGTTCGAGCCCCTTTGGATCCACCATTTTACAAAAAATAGATGGCGGTGTAGCTTAGTTGGCTATAGCGTCCGGTTCATACCCGGAAGGTCGGGGGTTCAAGTCCCTCCGCCGCTACCATTCTAATACTTTAGTTTGGGACCTTTAGCTCAGTTGGTGAGAGCTCCCGGCTCATAACCGGTCGGTCCTAGGTTCGAGTCCTAGAAGGTCCACCATTTATTCATATAAAAAATACGGAGAAATACCCAAGTCCGGTTGAAGGGACTGGTCTTGAAAACCAGCAGGGTGTAACAGCCGCGGGGGTTCGAATCCCTCTTTCTCCGCCATTTTTTTTAGCGGGATGGAGCAGTTGGTAGCTCGCCGGGCTCATAACCCGGAGGTCGTTGGTTCAAGTCCTTCTCCCGCCACCATTGGTCCTATGGTGTAGTTGGTTAACATGTCAGTCTGTCACACTGGAGATCGCGGGTTCGAGTCCCGTTGGGACCGCCATTTTAATTGGCTGGATAGCTCAGTTGGTAGAGCAACGGATTGAAAATCCGTGTGTCGCTGGTTCGATTCCGGCTCTAGCCACCAGTTAAAAAAATAAGATATCTTTTTATAAGATATCTTTTTTCTTTTCTATTATGTATTTACATTTACTTAAGGGAATAATACAATTTCCATTATAATAACAATCTGAACATTTTTCTCTTTTTCTTTTTGTTTTATTTTCTCTTTCCATATAATATCCTTTCAATATGAATGTTATATATATATTATAATAAGTAAATAAAAAATTATACATGATAATTGAATATTTTTAGAAATATGTTATAATTGTAATACGAGGTGATAGTATGAATGAACCAATTACATTTTCAAACATAATTAAATATGATTTGAATAAATGTACCTTATGTAAAAATTGTATTAATGTTTGTGAATTTGGTGCTTTATCTATAGATAATGAAACTTTAAATTTTGATAATACAAAATGTTATGCATGTAAAAAATGTTTAAGTGTTTGCAAAGATAAAGCGTTATTTTATAATATAAATGATGGTGTTTTTGAAGGAAGTAATGTTGTTGGAATAGTCCCTTTTAACGCAGATGTTTCTTTTTTATCAAAAAAATATGCAGAAGTTATTACTTATGAACTAGGAGAGAAAATAAAAGTAATTGAAACAGCTTTTGAAATGGATGAAGAATCTAGTAAAAAAATTAATTATAAACCTCATAATCCGCTAATTATTAGCGACTATTCAAATATTGATCTATTATTAAATCTAAAATACAAAGAATTTATAAAATATTTAAGCAAAGTAAAAAGTGTTTATTATATATCTAGCTACTTATATAGATTAATGAATAAAAACAAGAAATTAAAAATTTCAGCATATGGTGTTCCTTTCGAATCAAAAATAGACTTTAGCGAAATAAAAATAATTGATGAATTATGTGATATTCCATATAAAGCAAATCATAAATATAATATATTAGACATTATTAATACATATATTCATATTGGAAAGTTTAATAATAATTCTGAAATTTCAGAATTAATTATTAAAAATAATCAAGTGATTAATTTAACAAACGGTTATTTAGATATTAAAGTTTTACTATTAAATGATATTAATTATTTAGAAGAAATAGATATTTGTTTATATGATTTTATATTTATTTGTAAAAATAATAAATACGTAACAAACGGTAATTTATTAAAAGATTATGAAGTTAATAAAATATATAAAAGTATTCTTAAAGCCCCAGGTGCAGTAGAACAATTATTAAAGAGGAGATAAAAATGAATATTTCTAAAACATTATTTAAAGTACTATCTAGATGTCAAAACGCTCCATCTTTATATAATATGTATATTAATAGGGGATTTCATGATGTAAAAGAAATAAATGGCTTTAATCTTGAGGAAATAAAAGAAGAACTTTCAAAAGTTAAAGATGATGCATTTGATGATGAGATATTAGAACTTGAGTCAACAATATTTAATAGTATGTTTGATGAAGAAACAGGCGAAGATTTAACTATTACTACTTCAGCTCAATTAGAGGCATTTAGAGAAATCTTTACTGAAGTAGAATATTTAGCTAGTAAATATATTGAAAAAATATTCAATAAAAAAGTAATTTCATCCAAAAATACTTATGAACAAAAGAAGTTTGAATATTTTCATAACGGGGATAAGTATTATTGTTATTTAGATATATATATAGAAGAAAATAATAAAATAAAAGTTTTTGAAGTTAAGTCTACTACTAGCAGTAAAATTGATGAATTACACTTTATTTTCAAAAAAGGATCAAATTCATACCCTGTCTTTAAAAAGAACAATATAACTAAAATAATGGAATATATTGGAAATAATTATATTAATCAAACTATTGATGATAAATACATTACAAAAGAAATATTGTTAGATAAATTAAAAACACCACTTAATAGATATTCTGATGTAGGAAAGTATTTATATGATGTGGCGGTTCAAAGACATATAATCGAAGAATCTTTTAAGTCAATTGGAGAAAATGTTCCAGATATTGAATATTATTTAGTGGTCTTAAACCATGAATATATATATGATGGAAAAACAAAAGATGGCAAACCCGTATATGAAACAGTAAATGGTGAAGACTTATTTAAAATTTATGATGTGAATTATTTAACTAATATTTATCAAGAAACTATATATCAAGAAAGAGAATTATTTGATGAAAGAAGTAAACATTTAAAAATAGTAAATAATTGTCTTGGTGATCACTGTAAATATAAAAAAACTGATCAATGTAAATTCTTTAATATATGTCATAAACCAGTGCTTACCGATGGTAGCATTTTTGAATTTACTGGAAAACATTATTGTTTCAAACACATTACAGAATTAAATTCAAAAAAAGAGCGTAAGTCGATTAATATGTATGACTTAATTAATAATGGTATATATACTATGAAAGAAGCTCTTCCTTATATTATAGGAATTGATCAAATAATTGAGTATGAATGTTATGAAAAAGATTCTCAATATGTGGATAAAGATAATTTAAACTTTTTAATTGATAAAATTAAATATCCACTTTATCACTTAGATTTTGAAAGTTATAATTGTCCATTACCTAGATTTTATGGCGAAAAACCTTATTCACAATCACTATTTCAATATTCTTTACACGTAGAAAAAACTTATGGAGATTGTGAAATAGATAATTCAACTGGTAATTACCATTATGAATATCTAGCTCCAGATCATTTAGATCATCGTAGGGACTTAGCTGAAAAAATGATTCAAGATATTGATTTATCAAATGGTGGAACTGTTCTTGCATATCACGCAGTGTTTGAAAAAACTAGAATATTAGAATTAATGAATTTATTTCCTGATTTAAAAGAAGAATTAAAACTAATTTATGATTCTGTTTTTGATTTAGAAGACGTTATTCATGCAAGTGAAAAATTATATCAACATTATGATCCAAATTATTCAATAAAAGGGAAACCTAAGTTTAACTTTTATGATAAAAACTTGCATGCATCTTTTTCCATTAAGAAACTTCTTCCTATTTTTACTGATTTAACATATAAAGATTTAGAAGTACAAAACGGAACTGAAGCTATATTAGTATATGGAATGTTGCCGCAATTAACAGAAGAAGAATACCAAAATAAATATTTAGCTTTAAGAAAATATTGTCGCCAAGACACATGGTCAATGGTGAAAATACTTCAAGGGCTAAAAGAAATGATAAAATAAAAGATGGTGCTTTTAAAATAAAGTACCATCTTTTTTAATATTTATTAGTTTAGCTTCTAAATCATATGCAGAAGCATCAATAATTTCTACATTCACAATACTACCAATTTCTAATTCAATTGGACTATAAATATATATACACCCATCTACATCATCTGGAGCATACATATAATTTCTACCAACATATGCGAATTTATCAAAATCATAATCATCAATAATACAATTATATTTTTTACCTATTAATGACTGATTAAAATTAAGAGAAATATGCTCCTGTTCTTTCATAATAGAATTATATCTTCTTTTGGCTGTTCTAGAATGAACTTTTGGATACATATCATATGATGCAGTATCTTCTTCATTAGAAAAAGTAAAACATCCTAGACGTTCAAATTTTGTTTCTTTTACAAGTTCTAATAATTCAATAAAATCAGATTCTTCTTCAGTTGGAAAACCTGCAATTAATGTTGTTCTTATTATAGCATCAGGAATATAATTTCTAATATAATTAATATGTTGTTTTATTAACTCCTTAGAACCTCTACGATTCATTGCTTTAAGCATTTTATTTGAGGCATGTTGAATAGGTATATCAAAATATTTTGCGACTTTTTTATTTTCTTTTATTTCTAAAAGAATTTCTTCTGTTATTTCATCAGGATATAAATAAAGAACTCTTACCCATTCTATTCCTTCAATTTCTGATATTGCACGTAACAAATGTTCTAGACGTCTTGGATCTTTATCTTTAAAGTCTGTTCCATATCTTGTTGTATCTTGAGCAATCAATGTGATTTCTTTAGCTCCATTTTCAACTAGTACTTTAGCTTCTTCAATTAGTGAATCAAAATTACGGCTTCTAAATTTCCCTCTAATTAAAGGAATAGCACAGTATGCACACTTGTTATCACACCCTTCTGCAATCCTTAGATATACACTGTGAGAAGAAGTGGTTACTACTCTTTTTGTATAATCCATTTTATATGATGATGAAGAATTAGTTAGTTTTTTAAATAAGTCATCGATATTTTCATAATCTCTAATTGGGAAATAAAAGTCAACTTCAGGAATACTTTTTTCTAGACTTTCTTGATATCTTTCAACTAAACACCCCATGACTACAATTTTCTTTTCCTTATAGTCACATACTTCAAGGATTGTATCTATTGCTTCTTGTTTTGCGGATTCGATAAAACCACAAGTGTTAACAACTATTATGTCTGCATTATCAAGTGAAGAGGTTAGCTCTATATTATATTGTTTTGCAACTCCAAGAAAAAGTTCAGAGTCGATTCTGTTTTTTGCACATCCAAGTGATATTAAACCAAGTTTCATAATTTTCTCTCTTTCTATATATATATTATACTATAAAAGATTAGTGTTTGCAATCTTTTTAGGCTTTTACTTTTGACCAATCATAATAAATTTGTTATAATATATATGTATAAAAAAAAGAAAGAGGTATTATTAATTATGGCAAAAACATTTATTGTTGAAACTTCAGCTCGCCACGTACATTTATCTGAAGCTGATTTTAAAGTGTTATTTGGAGAAAATGCAACACTAACTAAGAAAAAAGATTTATCTCAACCTGGTCAATATGCTTGTGAAGAAAGAGTAGTTGTTAAAGGTACTAAAAAAGATTTACCTGGTGTTTCTATTTTAGGTCCTTTTAGAAAAGAAAGTCAAGTTGAATTATCTGCTACTGATGCTCGTAGTATTGGTCTTGGAATTGCTGTTCGTGAATCTGGTGTATTAGATGGCACTCCTGGTTGTACTTTGGTTGGTCCTGCTGGTGAAGTTACACTTGAAAAAGGTGTTATCGTTGCTAAAAGACATATTCATGCTACAGTTGCTGATGCAAAAGAACTTGGTGTAGTTGATAAAGAAATCGTAAGTGTTAAAGTTAATACTCCTGAAAGAAGTCTAATTTTCGGTGATGTAGTTGTTCGTGTAAACGATACTTATGCACTTGCAATGCACATTGATACTGATGAATCTAACGCAGCTGGAATGGTTCCAGGTGTTATGGGTGAAATTGTAAAATAATTAACTACTGAAGTCTATGTGAGTTATCACTTAGACTTCTTTTAATTTGTAGGTAAGTGATTTTACTTTTTTTTATAAATATGATAAAATATATATATATTTATAGAAAAAAGGTGATTTTTATGTTATGTCCACATTGTCATTCAGAAAATAATTATGATGCTTTAACTTGCGATTTTTGTATGCATGAGCTTCCAATGACTGAAGCTAGAAAGCAAGAAATTGCATTTAAAAAGAAAATTGAAAAGCAAAATAAATTTAAAAAATCTATGACAAAATTAATTGGAATTTCGCTTGGTGTTCTGGCTATTATTGCAATAGTAGTTATAGCTTGGGTGCTAAAAAGTTAGAGGATAATATGGGAAATAGATTAAATAGATTAGACATTGAAAATTTAAAAGAACTATATGATGTTATTGTAGTAGGAGGCGGACACGCAGGAATTGAAGCTGCACTTGCCCCTGCAAGAATAGGTCTTAAAACTTTAATGATTTGTGGTTCTTTTGAACGTATTGGAAACATGCCTTGTAATCCATCTGTAGGAGGCCCAGCTAAAGGGATATTAGTAAGAGAAATTGATGCGTTAGGTGGTCAAATGGCTAAAACCGCTGATAAGACTGCTCTTCAAGTAAAAATGCTAAACCTGTCAAAAGGACCTGCAGTATGGGCAATGCGTGTACAATCAGATAAATTAGAATATGCATCGTATATGCAAAAAATTTGTAGTGAACAAGAAAATCTAGATATATATATTTCATTAGTCGATAGTCTTATTGTTAAAGATAACATAATTAAAGGTGTTAAATTAGAAGATGGATTATCTATATTTAGTAAAACAGTAATATTAACTACAGGTACATATTTATCATCATGTATTATGTGGGGGAATCATTCAGAACCTGCTGGTCCTGATGGGGAAGATACTAACTATGGATTATCTAAATCTCTTCGCGATTTAGGATTTGAATTATTAAGATTAAAAACAGGTACTCCACCTCGTATTTACACAGATACAATTGATTTTTCGCAAGCAGTATTAGAAGAAGGAACTAATCTTCCACTTACATTTAGTTATGACACTGACCCTTCTGAAATGTTACCATTTGAAAAACAAGTACCTTGCTATTTAATATGGACAAATGCTGCTACTCATAAAGTAATTTGGGATCATATGAATGAATCAAGTATGTATTCTGGATTAGTTACAGGAGCTGGCCCTAGATATTGTCCTTCAATTGAGACTAAACTTGAAAGATTCAGAGATAAAGAAAGACATCAAATTTTCTTAGAGCCAGAAAGTTTATCACTAAATGAAACTTATATTCAAGGCTTTTCTACTTCTATGCCTCATGAAGTTCAAGAAGAAATGATAAAAACTCTACCAGGATTTGAAAATGCAAAAATTGCAAAATATGCATATGCTATTGAATATGATGCAATTAATCCAATGCAACTTTATCCAACATTAGAATCAAAACTCGTTGAAGGTTTATACTTTGGTGGCCAAGTGAATGGTACTAGTGGGTATGAAGAAGCTGCTGCTCAAGGAATTATCGCTGGTATTAATGCAAGCTGTAAAATTAGAGGAATTGATCCGATAATACTAAAAAGAGATGAAGCTTATATTGGTGTATTAATTGATGATTTAGTTACAAAAGGTGTAATCGATCCATATAGAATGCTAACTTCTCGTGCTGAATATCGATTATTACTTAGACATGATAATGCCGATCAAAGATGTACAGAATATGGTAGACGTGTTGGATTGATTAAAGATGATAGATATAATAAGTTTATTAATAAAATAGAGTTGATTAGACTTGAAAAAGAAAGATTAGAACATTTAAGAATCACACCTAAAAAAGAGATTAATGAATACTTAGAAACTATCAATTCTCCAATATTAAAAGATGGTATTTCTGCGAAAGATTTAATGAAACGTCCTGAGGTTCATTATTCTGATATTGTAAAAATGTGTAATTTAGAAAATCCATTAGTATATCCAAATAGTGACCAAATTGATATTGAAATTAAATATCAAGGATATATTGATAAAGCTTATAAAGAAGCGAAACGCGTTCTAAAATTAGAAACTGTAGCTATTCCTGCAGATATCAATTATGACGAAATACCAAATCTTGCAAGTGAAGCAAGAGAAAAATTAAAACAAGTTAGACCATTTACAATTGCTCAAGCAAATAGAATAAGCGGAGTTAATCCCGCTGATATATCTATTTTATTAGTTTATTTAGAAAGTAGACGAAAGAAATGAATCGATTAGAATTAGAAAGATTACTTATAGAAACGTTTGAAATTAAAGAACAATCCGTACTTGATTCTTTATATATATACTATGAAATGTTGTACGAAACTTCTAAAGTAATGAATCTTACAACTATTGTTGAATTAGAAGAAGCTTATATTAAACATTTTTATGATAGTTTATTAATGTCAAAAGTAGTTGATTTAACTAAAGAATTAAAACTTGCGGATATAGGAACAGGAGCTGGTTTTCCTGGTCTAGTTATAAAAATAGTTTATCCTAATTTAAAAGTAACACTAATTGAACCTATTGGAAAAAGATGTAAATTTTTACAAAGTGTAATAGATCGATTAGAATTAAAAGATATATATGTAATTAATGAAAGAGCTGAAGATGCCGTAAAAAAATATCGTGAATCCTTTGATATTGTTACTGCAAGAGCAGTTGCATCACTAAATATTTTATCTGAAATATGTGTTCCTTTTGTTAAAATAAATGGCTTATTTATAGCTTTAAAAGGTTCTTCATATCAAGAAGAAATCGATAATGCTTGCCGAGCGGTAGGTAAATTAAAAGTAAAATTAACTAAAAAAGTTCTATTAGAACTACCTTTAAAACTAGGAGAAAGATCAATTCTAGTGTATAAAAAGACTGAAAGTACACCGGATATTTATCCTAGATTATATGCTAAAATAAAGAAAAATCCTCTTTAAGAAAGGAATCAAAATGGGCAAAATAATTTCAATTGTTAATCAAAAAGGTGGGGTTGGGAAAACTACTACTACAATAAATTTAGGTGCTGCTTTAGCTTTTGAAAATAAAAAAGTTTTAATAGTTGACTTCGATCAACAAGCAAACGCTACTAAAGGGCTAGGAATTAATCGTGAAGATATTTTATTTGATATTGCTGATTTTTTCACTCATATTGGACTTTTAACTAAAGCTATTATGAAAACTTCAACACCTAATCTTTCAATCATCCCCGCAACAATAAAACTTGCAAGTGTTGAAGAATCATTATATACAATTGAAAACAAAGAATACTTACTTGCTCAAAAACTAAAAAGAATAAAAAATGATTTTGATTATATTTTAATTGACTGTCCCCCTTCTTTAGGTTTAATTGTAGATAATGCTTTATATGCAAGTGATTCGGTGTTAATTCCTGTTGAATGTAGTTTTTATGCATATGATGCTTTAACTCAAATGATTAATAAAATAGATAAAGTTCAAAAAGAAAAAGATATTGAAATAGAGGGAATATTAATTACAAAGTTAGACAACCGTACTACAGTTGGTTATGATATAGTTGATAAAGTTAAATTTTTATTCCCAAATAAAATCTTTAAAACTATAATTACATATTCCACACATATTCAAGTTGCACCATCTCATGGTATTAGTTTATTAGAATATTCAATAAATTCAAGAGGGGCAAAGGAGTATAAGGCTCTTGCTCTAGAAATAATAGGAGAGAATAAATAATGGTTGATATTACAGAAGTAAAGCTAGGTTCAATAATAGAATTTAAAAAACCTCATCCATGTGGAGGAAAACAATGGAATGTTTTAAGAACTGGTATTGATTTTAAGTTGGAATGTGTTACTTGTAAAAGAATAATAATAATATCTAGACTTGATGTAACAAAAAGAATCAAAAAAATAATAGAAGAAAAGTAGAAGAATAGCTCTTCTACTTTTTTTTCTCTTTTTTCCAATCATAATTAGATATAATTTTTTTAGTTAATTAGGAGGTTATCATGAAAAAAATTAATTTAATTATAATAAGTTTTGGGTTAGGTTTGACCGTTAATTTTGGAATTGGATATTCACTAATTATTCCTGTATTAATTTATTACTTAAAAAAAGATATAAAGAATCTTTTTTATATAATTCCAACATTAACAATAGCCGTAATTTTATCCAACACTTCTAATTTGATAAGTATTATAATACTAATTTTATTAGTAATTTTTCTAGTATTATTACTCCAAAGTTTTAATAAAATTAAAAAGATAAAATTATTATTAGAAATACTAATTTTAATCTTATTGAACATTTTATCATTATTTTTATTAGCTGATACTAATTTTAATATTAATAATATATTTTATATATTAGTAAGTGTCATGATATATTTATTTTTAATAATTGAAGACTTTTTATATTTAAATAATTATATAAAAAATCCTGCTCTATACCCTGAACAATTAATTGTTATAATGAGTGTCCTTGGAAGTTATAAATTTAACTTATCTATTATTCCTGTTGGATTAATTACTTCTTCATATTTTTCAATGTTCTATGCAAAAAAATATAAAAACATTAATTCATTAGTTTTAATGTTTATTATTTTTTTAATTTCTTTTTTAGGATTTGGATATATAGAAAGCTTATTAATTTTAATAATGGGATGTTTATTCTTTTTAGATTATAATTACTTATTCTTCATAATAAATCTTCTATTAATAATATTTAATTTAACTTCTACAGTATTTAAAGATATATATCTATATACTTTAATGATAACATCAATGATATTTGAAACATTGTGGCTAATTTTTTATAAAGAAAAAACAATAAATAAAATGAATAACGATTACTATCATTTAATTATAGATAGTTCTATCGCGTTAGAATATAATGTATTTTCATCATTTTTAGATTTCTTTGCAACTACATTTAAAAGCAAAAAAAAATATAGTGAACAAATGACTAAAGCTTTAACTTGTATAACTGATAGACACTGTAATTTATGTAACAAGCAAAATGAATGTTTTAAAGAAAATAAAACAGATATTGTATATAATTTTAAACACTTAATTGAAAAAAAAGAAGTCGATCAAAAGTTTAAGAAAAACTGTCCATCAATTCAAGGAATAACCCAAACAGCAGAAACTCTTTCAAACCAAATGATCAAAGAAAAAGATTCAACAAACATTATCTTATTAGCAGTACTTAATGAAATAAAAATAGTATTAAATAAATATCAAGAAGAAATAAAAAGTAAAAAAATAATTAAAAGAAGCATTATTAAAAATTTTCACAATAAGCTTTATGATTCAACATTTGATATTAAAGAAATTAAATATATAAAACTTTTTGAAGATGATTTTTTAATAAAAATATTTTTAAACAAAACTAATAAAAATATAATTGATGAACTTAGTATATTTATAGAAAATTCTTTTAAATTACAATGTCAAACTGAACAAAAAATTACTGATGAAGAAATAACTTTGACAATTATCCCTAAACAAATGATACACATTAAATATGGATATGGTAGTTTATCATCAGCACAAACAGAATTATGCGGGGATAATCATTTAATCAAAAGTTATCAAAACGGTCATTTTCTTGCAGCAATATCTGATGGTATGGGAAAAGGGTTTCTTGCATTCGAGGATAGTAGAAGAGTTTTAGAAGCATTAGATTCATTATGTTATTGTTCTACCTCTGTTAACACAAATATTGAAATATTAAATCTTTTATATATTTTGCAAGGATATACCGAAAGATATAGTACGCTAGATGCCATAGATATTAATAGAAGTAACATGACTGCAAATATTTTTAAATTAGGAGCTTCTAATACATATATATTTCATGATGATTTAACTTATACTAAAATAGAAAATAGTTCTCTTCCGCTTGGAATTGAAGAAGAAATAATACATACAGAAATAAAATTAAAAGATAACGATTTAATCCTATTTAGTAGTGATGGAATATTTGAAAATGTGCTTGATGAACAAAAATTATTAGACTTAATTAAAAATATAAAAGAAGAAATTCCGCAAAAAATTGCTTATGCAATCTTAGAATATACATTGTCAACTAAAAGAAAAGTAAAAGATGATATGTCAATAATTATTTTAAAAATAGAAGCAGTAAAATAAAATATATATATTAAACTTTTCAAAAAATAAAATTTGTGATAAAATATAGTTAGGTGATATTTATGGTAGAAAAATTAATAAAAATTTATAAGAATAAAATAATCCAAAACATAAAAGAATTTGATTACAACAAATATTATTATTTCTATTCAAACAACTATAATGATGAAGTTTTTGGAATTGAAAAAACAATTTCTGAAAATGAATATCATTTAATTAAGTCTTCATACATTGAAAAAAGAATATATAATAATTGTGGATCTATACAAAAAATATATGAATATTTATTTGAAAATAGACCATATCCTTTTAAAAATAAAAAAGCTAAAATTTTAGTAATTGATTCAACTTATCCAGAGTTTAAAGAATTATTATTAAGTTTCTATAAAGAAGTAGAATTAATCTTAATAGATAATTTATATGTCGCATTTTGTTTTGAAAGTTATAATAGCGATATTAGTTCGTTTATCTCTACATTATCTGATGATTTAGGTATTAATTTTAAATTACATGACGGAATTACATTTACTAACGAAATTAAAGGATCGATGATTAGAAATTATTTAGGTGTAATTAAAGTATTCTTGAGTAATAATGAAGAATTATATACTGATGTTGCAGGAGTATTGCTTTCAAATAATAGCGAAATTATAAAAGAATATATAACTATAATTGAAGAATGTTTATTAAAACCTATTTTAAAAGATTCCATTACAAAAGATATTATCTTAACTTATTTTAAGAACGACTTAAATGTTTCTAAAACAGCAAAAGATTTATACATTAACCGTAATAGTTTATTAAATAAATTTGAATATATTTATAAAGAAACTGGCTTTAACTTACAAAAATTTAATCACGCATGTGCAATTTATTTACTAATATTGTATAAAGGAAACTAATAATAATGTATGGTTTATTCGATTATACGATTAATTCAAAAGAAGATTTAAAATATATTAATAAAGATTCTAAAATAAAAAACTTATATATCAATTATAATTGCAAATTAGATGGATATTATTGTCGTAACATGTATGTTAATAGTAATGTAGAGATTTATAATTGTATTATTGAAGAGAGTTTAATAATAACTAATCCCAATAAATTTTCTTTAATTAGAAACTGTATGATTGGTGATATTTTAATTGAAGGAATAGGTGCTTTTAATACTAGTTTACATATTGAACATAATATAATCTATGATAGTGTAAGATTAAATGGTTTTAAGTGTGATAATAAAAACGTAACTATATATATTTATCAAAATGAAATAAACGGAATTGTTAAAATTAATAATAATGTAAATAGTTTAAGTGACTGCGCAATCACAGTTTCTTGTAATCGTTTTGTTGAAAAGTCTACTAAATATATAATTGCTGAACATCCTGAATTTATTGATGTAAAAGATAATTACATAACTGATGGGCATAAAATTAAGTTTTTAAAGTTAAAAGAATTTGATAATCATAGTGGGTATAATAGAAGTTATTTAGGTAATTCATTATCGTTATTTGTATATGAAAATAATTACCGTAGAAAACAAGTAACTCCAAATAAAATATTAAAGGTAAAAAATATTCCTCAATATATAACTAATGGAAATGATCTTGCTTTAAAGACTGGCTGTGAAGCAACAGCATGTGCAATTTTATTAAGTTATATTTTAAATAAAAATATTACTAAAAATGAAATGGCATCATATATGAAAATGGGAGAACCTGGAAAAGATTCTTTTTGGGATTCTTTTATTGGAGATATATATAACGACGGATGGGGTTGTATGTCTTCAGTTAGTGTAAATGCACTAAATAATTATTTAAAAGCAAATAATCTACAAGATATATATTACGTAATTAATACAACTAATATGCCACTATATGAACTATTGAGTTTTGTAAGTAGTGGTATTCCAGTAATTGTATGGTGTACAATGGGAAATAAAGAACATATGTACCATAAGAAACATGGTTCTACTATTTGGGATATAAATGGTAAAAAATTATATTGGCCTGGTAATGATCACTCGTTAGTTATCGTTGGATATAGTTTTACTTATGGTAAAATATATCTTGCAGATCCTGAAGAAAATAGTGAAAGAATAATTGATAGAGATATTTATGAATTTGAAAATAGATTCACAGAACTTTATTCACAAAGTATTTTAGTATTGAAGAAAAGAGCTACTAGATAAAGTAGTTCTTTTTATTTTATAGTTCGTTAAATACAAATTGTTAAAAAAAGAAAAAATAAAACAACAAATTGTTTATAGATAATTAATAACACATCTGGTATAATATTAGTGTAAAATAAAAAAATAGGCTAAAATAGCCAATAAGAAAGGAAATTAATTATATATGGCAACAGTTGAATTAAAGAACATTAACAAAATTTATGACAACAATGTACAAGCAGTATTTGATTTCAATTTAAAAATCAAAGACCGTGAATTTATTGTTTTCGTAGGACCTTCAGGTTGTGGTAAAACAACTACACTTCGTATGGTTGCAGGTTTAGAAGAAATCACTTCTGGTCAATTATTAATTGATGATGAAGTTATGAATGACGTAGCTCCAAAAGACAGAAACATTGCGATGGTATTCCAATCATACGCTCTATACCCACATATGACAGTTTATGATAACATGGCATTTGGTTTAAAATTAAGAAAATTCAGTCGTGATGAAATCGATCGTCGTGTTCAAAACGCTGCTGAAAAATTAGGTTTAAAACCATACTTAGATCGTAAACCTGCCGCTTTATCAGGTGGTCAAAGACAACGTGTTGCGTTAGGCCGTGCTATCGTTCGTGACGCAAAAGTATTCTTAATGGATGAACCTTTATCAAATCTAGATGCTAAACTACGTGTACAAATGAGATCAGAATTAATTAAGATTCATGAATCACTAGGTACAACAACTATCTACGTAACACATGACCAAATCGAAGCTATGACAATGGCATCAAGAATCGTTGTTATGAAAGATGGTTGGATTCAACAAATTGGTGCTCCAAAAGATATTTATGACAACCCTGCTAACGTATTCGTAGGTGGATTCATCGGTACTCCTCCAATGAACTTTATCAATGGTCGTGTTGGTGAAGATGGTATCTTCGAATGTGGTAACCAAAAATTTGGTGTAGTAAGACTTGCTGTTCCTGAAAAACAATTAGCATTATTAAAAGAAAAGAACTTCATTGACAAAGACATTATTTTAGGTATCCGTCCTGAAGCTGTATTTGATAGTGAAGAAGATATGGAAAAATATCCTCAATGGGTTGTTGAACGTAAAGTTGACGTATCTGAATTATTAGGTGCTGAATCTCAAATTACTGTTAAACTTCCTGGTACTGATCGTGCTGGTCAAAATTTAACTGCTAAAGTTCCTGCACGTGTTGACGTTCATATGGGTGACACAATTAGACTTGCATTAAATATGAACAAATGTCACTTCTTTGATCCTGAAACTCAAGTAAGAATTAAGAGAGACTAATTAAATGCTTGATGTAGAAGTGCTATATCTAAAAAGAGATGGTAATTCTACAAATATTGTTAAAGTTCAAAAAGAATTAATAGTAAACGATTCAATATATAATATAATAAATATCGAATGCTTAAAACTCTTAACCACTATAGAAGGTAGAGTTGAAGCAATTAAACAAGTATATAAAATATTTAAGTTTGTTCCAATATATATCAATGAGGGATTAATATTGCAACCAATATATAATTCAAAAGCTTGGAATCAAATTTATATTAATATATGTAATATCAAAAAAGTTAATGAGGTTAATGATCACTTGGTCATTACCTTTATTAACGAAAAGACGATATATTTAGATATATCGCTTGATAGAATGAAACGATATTTAAAGAAGTGCTTGAAAATTAAGGAAAATCAAATTAAATTAATGAAAGAGGAAAAATATTATGGCTAAGAAAAATATTAGAGATATTGTATTAACTGGTAAAAAAGTATTAATGCGTGTTGACTTTAACGTTCCAATGAAAAATGGCGTTATTACTGATACTAACCGTATTGTTCAAGCTTTACCTACAATTAACTATGCATTAGAACAAGGTGCTAAAGTTATTCTTTTCTCTCACTTAGGACGTGTTAAAGAAGAAAAAGATTTAGCTAAAAATGACCTTGCTCCTGTAGCAGTTAAACTTGCTGAATTACTTGGTAAACCAGTTAAATTTGTTAATGCAACTCGTGGTGCAGAATTAGAAGAAGCAATCAACAACATGAATGCTGGTGAAGTTGTTATGTTCCAAAACACTCGTTACGAAGATTTAGATGGCAAAAAAGAATCTAAAAACAACCCTGAACTTGGCGCTTATTGGGCAAGCCTTGGTGATGTATTCGTAAATGATGCATTTGGTACAGCTCACCGTGATGCTGCATCTAACACAGGTATTGCTGCAAACGTTAAAGGCGAAAGTGTAAGTGGATTCTTACTTGAAAAAGAAATCAACTTTATTGGTGGTGCTGTTGATAATCCAGTACATCCATTTGTTGCAATCTTAGGTGGTGCTAAAGTTTCTGATAAGATTTCAGTTATTGAAAACTTACTAAACAAAGCAGATAAAGTTATGATTTGTGGTGCTATGGCTTATACATTCTTTAAAGCTTTAGGTTATGAAGTTGGTAAATCTAAATGTGAAGCTGATTTCGTAGATTACGCTAAAGGATTACTTGAAAAAGCTAATGGTAAAATTATTTTACCAGTAGACGTAGTTGCTGCTAATCCAACTGATGAAGCATGTGCTGAAGATTTCTTCGGTGCTATTGCTGCTTGTGATACTAAAGTTGTTAAAGCTACTGAAATTCCTGCTGATTGGCAAGGTCTTGACTGTGGTCCTGAAACAATTAAATTCTATGCTAGCCAATTAGAAGGTGCTAAGACAGTTGTATGGAATGGTCCTGCTGGTGTATTTGAAGTTGAAAGATTTGCTGTTGGTACAAAAGCTATTTGTGAAACTCTTGCAAACTTAGAAGGTGCTACTACAATCATTGGTGGTGGTGACTCTGCTGCTGCTGCAATTTCAATGGGTTATGAAGCTAAATTCTCTCACATCTCTACAGGTGGTGGAGCAAGCTTAGAATACTTAGAAGGTAAAACTCTTCCAGGCGTTGCTTGCTTAGATGACAAATAAGAGGTATTAAAATGAGAAAACCTATTATTGCTGGAAACTGGAAGATGTTTAAAACTCGTGATGAAGCATTAGAATTCATTTATCAAGTAAATAATGATTTACCATCAAAAGATTTAGTTGATAGTGTTGTATGTGCTCCATTTACAGTTCTTCGTGATTTAGTAAAACGTCAAGGAGAAAACTTAAGAATTGGTGCTCAAAACATGCACTTTGAAGAAAGCGGTGCTTTCACTGGTGAGGTTGCTCCTGTAATGCTTGAATCTTTAGAAGTATCATATGTAATTATTGGACACTCTGAAAGAAGAGCTATGTTTAATGAAACTGATGAATCTTGTAATAAAAAATTACATGCTGCATTTGCACATAATTTAGTTCCGATTCTTTGTGTAGGTGAATACTTAGAACAAAGAGAAGATGGAAGTTGGAAAGATTTAATTAAAGGACAAATCGTAGCAGACTTAGCAGGTTTATCAGAATCTCAAGCAAAAGAATTAGTAATTGCTTATGAACCAATCTGGGCTATTGGTACAGGAAAAACTGCAACACCTGCTATTGCAGATGAAACTTGCGGATTTATTCGTAATGTTATTAAAGAATTATATTCTTCAGAAGTTTCGGAAGCTATTCGTATCCAATATGGTGGAAGTGTTAAAACTTCTAACATTGATGAACTTATGGCACAACCTAACATTGATGGAGCTTTAATCGGTGGTGCAAGCTTAAATGCTGCTGATTTTAAAGTATTAGTTAAAGCTGCTGTAAAGTAAACCAAATAAATTTTTGAATTAAAATAGATATTCTAATGATATATTAGAATATCTTTTTTTTGTATATAAGTAAGTTCTGTGATATAATAAGTATAAATAAATAAGAATAGGATAAATTATGAAGAGATATCAACAATTAAAAAAAGAAAACGATCAATTATTAAATACACTTGGTGATTCATATCAAAGACTTGCAACCATATATATTAAAAAAGCAAGAGGCTATGCAGTAAAAAATGAAGATACTGAAGTAAAAGTAAGAGACACTTTATATCTACTTAAAAAACATAGCGATGAAGGTGCTTTATGCAATGTTGTTATTAAGAATGAATCTGAATTTATTGAAGAAAGAATCAAATTACTTTCAAAGCAATATAAAGACCCAGATATGATTAAAGGTGCAATAATACTTGCAGTATTAATTGTTCTTTCAATTGGTTGGGTAATGGTAAGTAAATATTTATCTAGACAAGTTCATTTTGAAACACCAACCGCTTTAAAAGTATCAAAAGTAGAAAATAATAAAGTTACTCTTTCTTGGAATGCTGTAATGTATGCTAAAGAATATTCTATATATTATGAAGTTGAAGGAGAGACATCTTCAACATACTATACAGAAAAACTAGAATTTACATTTACACTTGAAGAAAATAAAGTATATACATTCTATGTTTATGTAGGTGAAAATGATTTATTTGGAAAATCAGAAACTACAAGTATTAGTTATACATTAAATGACGGTAATGTATAAGTCAATCATTTGACTTTTTACTAAAAAAAGAGTATAATATTAAAGGTGCAGATAAAAGCAGCATTCAACTTGATTGTAGATTTTAGATAATCACGAATTTATTCGGATGTTAGTAGTCCCGCTGCTTAGGCGAAAACAATAAGATTACCTATCCTATGGTTTTATTTGAAGTTTTTATCTCACAAATAAAAAAATGATAATTAAAGGAGAAAAAACAAAATGGCACGTTATACAGGTCCAAGCTGGAAGGTTGCAAGAAGATTAAAATTCTCAATCTTAGAAAACGGCAAAGAATTACAAAAGAGAGCTTATGCTCCAGGTCAACATGGCCAAAGAAGAGTTAAACTATCTGAATATGGTTTACAATTACAAGAAAAACAAAAAGTTCGTAATGTTTATGGAATGAACGAAAAACAATTCTATAATACATTTATTAAAGCAGGTAAACTTCCTGGTAAACATGGTGAAAATTTCTTATTCATGTTAGAATCAAGATTAGACAACCTAGTTTATCGTTTAGGTTTAGCTACAACTCGTAGACAAGCTAGACAATTAGTTAACCACGGACATATCTTAGTTGATGGAAAGAAAGTAGATATTCCTTCATATTTATGTAAACCTGGTCAAACTATTTGTTTAAAAGAAACTTCAAAAGGTTTATCTATCTGTAAAGAAGCTTTAGAAAACACAGTTGCAAGAGTTCCTTATGTTCAATATGATGAACAAACAGGTGTTGGTACATTCGTTCGTATGCCTGAACGTTCAGAATTCTTACCTGAAATTAAAGAAAACTTAATCGTTGAATTCTATAACAGATAATAAGTAAAAACATTAATAAGCAGTAAAAAACTGTTAACCAATTGGTTAACAGTTTTATTTTTTATTCATAGAGTGTAGCAGGAATGCCATAAGAAACATAAATGATTTTTCCATTACTATCTACTGCATCTATTCTTACTATGTATTTACTAGGGAAACTTAGTCCGTTAACTTCACATGAAGTAACATATTCACCGTTTTGTAAATATGCAAATTCGACAAGAGTTTCTTTAAGATTATCTAACTCATCATATACGTGAACTTGAATTGTACTTACTTTATAACGTAACGATTCATCAAGTGGATCAAATGAAACTGAAAGTGTATCATCACTTGTCTTTTTAACATCTAAATTAAAATCTTCAAATAAGTTAAACCTAAAGTCTCTATAAATTTCGTTTCCGTCATTAAAGTAAACTTTTAAAATTACTAAGTATGATAATCCTTTTTGTACATTATCAAATGTAATTGAAGTATAAGAAGGACTTGGGAATACAACATAATCATTAATTTCACCACGGAAGTTTTCACTAAATTCGATACGTTTAGTGTTTCCATAGAATTCTTTTGGCCAGAAGAATGTAAGTTCACTAGTTTCTTCATTATATTTATAATCAATACTTCCCATTAAATAATCACCATTAAATGGATATTCAACATCAGCACGTCTGTTAGTAATACTCCAAGATTTACCTAGTTTACCATTTGCATAAATGATTTGAATGTTAATAGCTTCATCAGTTACATCGATTATGTATCCTCTTGCGGTGTTAATTGCGTTATCAGCGCTAGATGCACCTTTAATGCCTGAGTATGCACCAGTTAAATAACAAGTTCCAAGATATGGATCAGTAGTTTTTTCGCCATCATATAAATATTCAGTAAGTGTTTCTGAATGATAATGTCCTGTTAAAACCAAATCAACAGAATATTTATCAAATAATTTTAAGAATCGTTCATCGTAATCTGTATTATCAAAGTTAACAGGAATGTGGAACATTACGATAGAATAATTATAATCTTGATTTTCTAAAAGATCAGCCATCCACTGCATTTGTTCATCGTATGCAGTACCTCTAATATTATCAACCATGATAAATAATGTATCATTATGTTTAAACCATCCAGTAGAACCTTTTAAACCAGATGGACCATTATCAGGACCTGGATTAAAAATCTTAAAGTAAGAATTATCGCCTTGGCCTGTTTGGTTAAAATAATATTCATGGTTTCCAGGAACACTTATAAATGGAAGTTGTTTTAGAGAATTAGCATATTTGAAATAAATATCCCAAATATTACTATTACCACCAGTGTCTATTAAATCTCCTGCATCCATAATAAAACTAATGTTAGGATTGTAATTTAAAGCTTCCGTTACAATTTCTTCTGATACAGCTGCTGAAGCAGTAGTTCCTGTTGTTCCTGTATAGTAGTGAGTGTCAGTAAGGAATAAGAAAGAAGTTGGAGTGTTTTTTCCTGCAGTTTTAAAAGTATAAACATCAGAATAAGTATCGTTACCTTTATTAATCTTATAAAGGTATTCTGTATCGCTTTCTAAATCGGTCATCTCAATACGCCATATATTTCTTCCTTCAAATTTTCCAATTAAAAGTTCTCCTAAATCCTCGAAGTAATAACCTTCACCATAATATTCTTTTGCGTTTGCAAATTCTGGATCATCGCTAGTAGTAACTAAAGCGTATGATTTAGAATTATATGTTGAATATTGAATTGTATACATACTTGATGCGTCTTCTCCAAATGCGCCACGAATATATTTAGCTTCGTAAATATCTTCGTTTTCTAACAATGGATGTAATACTTCAATTATAATTGTTTGTTGAGCTTCATAACTAAGTGGAGATTTTGCAGTAACATAAACTTTACCATATTTAATACCTGTTAAAGTATTACCGTTTAATTCTGCAACATCCCATTCTTCTTTGTTATCCATAATATACCAGTTTACATCTTGTGGTACGTTTAATGGATATACTGTTGCACTTAAATTAATTGATTCGCCCATCATAATTGTATATTTAGGAACGCTTATTTCTAAACTGTCAGCTTTATATTTTTTTATTTCAATTGTTAATGTATCAAATAATGATTCATCTTCTACACAAGTTGCAGTAACAGTTATGGTACCTGCTTTTTTTGGATTAAGAATATTGCCTTCTATTTTTGCAAGTTTTGTATTATCAACATTCCACAAAACTTCACAGTTTTCAATTGAAGAAGTGAAACTTAATTCAATAGGATACCCAACATAAACATCTTCTGTAAGTTCATTAATTTCTAAAGTTGGTGTAGAATCAACTTTTTTATTACACCCCTTACAACTGTTTAAAATTAAACAACTAATTAAAACAAAAGCTAATATAGCTGTTTTAAAAATATAATTCTTTTTATTTATCATAATTCCTCCTTTTAAATATTTTATTATCTTTATTATACATTAATATTTTTAAAAGAACAAATAAATAATAAATATTAATTTCATAATATAGGAAATTATTAATAAATAAAGTTTTAAAAAACTTAAATTTTTATATAAAAAACATTAAATTTAAATAACCCTTAAAAACAATTTATTTTTAAAAGACAAATAAAAAAATAACTAATTAATAATAAAATTAATTAAAATTCAAAAATGCCCCTATTTTAAGCCTTAAAATTAGAAATAAAAACAATGTTTAGCTTACATTTATAGATATTTAATTAAAATTGCTATTTTTAAAGATAAAAAATATATTTAGTGATATAATGATATTAGATAAAAATAAAGGAGAAATCATATGTTAACTAAATTTAAGAATATTGAACCAGTAACAGTTAATAATTTAAGAGGAGGAAATGGAACTTGTACTCTTTATAAACTACAAGATTTACCAAAACAATATAATATGTTTGCAAAAATTGTAATTCATCCGGCATCTTCAATCGGACTTCATACACATATTGGTGATGAAGAAATTATTTATGTACTAGAAGGATGTGGAAAGGTAATAGTTGAAGGAGAAACAAAAGAATTACTTCCAGGAATGATTAACGTTTGTAAAGAAAATCATGCACATTCTGTAATAAATGATTCAAATGAAGACTTAGTAATCATTGGAATTGTAACAAAAGGAGCATAATATGAGTCTAGATATATATAATTTACTAGAAAAAATAGCTTTTACAAGAGTATCAGGATCAAATGAAGAATTTAAATGTGCAAATATCTTAAAAGAAACAGTTGATTCATTTGGTAAAAATGCTGAAATATGGCCATTTGAAGTATCCGGATATAAACTCAATAAAGCAGTACTATTCTCTAATGGAAAAACTTATGAAGTAAGTGGAATAAAAGGAAGTGGAAGTGCCTTAATTACTGCACCTCTATATTACATGGAAACTAATCTTGATACTGATAAATATGAAATTAAGGATAAAATTGTACTAATTAATGGTGTAATAAATGTCCCAACATATAAAAAACTATTAAAATATGGTGCGAAAGGATTTATTTCTTATAGTGGTGACATAACTGATACACCTGCAAATAGTGATTTAGAAAATAAAGAACTTCGTGATGTTTTAAGAAATAAAGGAATCATTCCTGGTGTTCATATGCGTACAAAAACAGCTATTGAACTTTTAAATGACAACCCTAAAGAAGTAACTTTAGAGCTTTCTCAAGATGAATTTATTCAAACTTCGCATAATGTTATCTCAGAAATTAAAGGAAATATATATCCAGACGAAATAATTACTATTACAGCACACTATGATTCGGTTGAATTTTCTAAAGGAGCATATGATAATGGGGCTGGAAGCGTATTAATTATGAAATTATATGAATATTTTGTTAAAAATACACCAAAAAGAACATTGAAATTTATCTGGTGTGGTTCAGAAGAAAGAGGCTTACTTGGTTCTAAAGCATATGTAAATGCGCAAACAGAAGAAGAATTAAATAAAATTATTTTTAATATTAATGTAGACGTTGCGGGGACTATTTTAGGCACTGAATATGCAAACATAATGGCAGAACAAGCATTAGTTGACTATGTAGATTATTTATCTAATGAAATTTCATTCCCAATTGTTACAAAACAAGATATATATTCTTCTGATTCAATTCCATTTTCAGATAAAGGTATTCCTGCAATCAATCTAATGAGATTTGGTCGACCTGGTGCTGCACATATTCACAATAGACATGATACAATGAGTTTTATTTCAAAAGAGTCACTAGAAAAAACATATTCATTCTTAGAATATATATCTAAGAAACTAATAAATGCTAATGTTTTCCCTGTAAAACGTGAAATTCCAGAAAACATTAAGAAAAAAATTGATGAATATCTATTTAAAAACGAAAAATAATATATATAAACGAAAGAAGAAAGAAAAATGAACGATAGAAAACTACTAGAATTATTATTAAGCACTCATTCTCCATCCGGATATGAACTTAATATTCAAAAGAAATTAATTGAAGCTACAAAAGATATTTTTGAAGAGGTTATCACTCAACAAAATTACAATGTAGTTCATGTTTTAAATCCAAAATCAGAAACAAAAATTCTTTTTGCAGCTCATATTGATGAAATTGGTATGGTTATTAATAAAATAAATGCTGATGGAACATGTAGACTTGAACAAATTGGCGGCGCGAGACCATATATGTATGCCGGTCAAAGTGTAAAAGTACTAACTGATACTAAAGAAGTACCAGGTGTAATTGGATATCTTCCAAATATGGATAAAGGTATTAAAGCTACTGATTTAATTTTAGATCTTGGTGCTTCAAGTGTAGAAGAAGCTAAAAAACTAGTTAGGGTGGGAAATCCTGTTATGGTTGATAGATCTTATACATATCTTGCAAATGACTTTTTATCTGCAAAAGCTTTAGATGACAAGCTTGCAGTATATATATTCTTAGAAGCAATCAAGAAAGTGAAGGGTAAAACTGATCTTGGAATATATCTTGCAACAACTGTAGGTGAAGAAACTACAGGACGCGGGGCACATTCTGCAGTTGCAAAAGTTAACCCTACATGCGCTATCAGCCTTGATGTAACATACGCAGCTGATATTAATTATCGTGAAAATTTATTCAATGATGTTTATTTAGGAAAGGGACCTGCATTAACAGAAGGTTCTCTAATGAATAAAGTTATCCATAAAGACATGATAAATATATGCGAAGACTTAAATATTCCATATCAAATTGAAACAGCACCATCAAGAACATATACAGATACTGACTCAATGTATACACATTTTGAAGGAGTACCATGTTATTTACTAAGTATACCACTTAGATATATGCATTCCTCAATAGAGGTATGCAATTTAAAAGACGTTGATATGCTAATTGATTTAATTGCTGAATATATTTTAAGATTTGATCCTAAAAAATCATTAAACCCATTTGATAATTAACATCTGCCTCCTTAAGGAGGCATTTTTTTATAGAAACTACATCTTAATAAGTAGTCTATAAGGCATAGCTTAGCCTATATTTCTCATAAACATATATATGTTTAATCGATTTTACTTTTTATTTTCTATTTTCAAATTTCCTTTCTTCACTTATATAATTAAAAAAAAATTTAAAATTGCTCTTTTTAATTTTTATAAAATAATGTGTAATTTTAATAAATAAAAGTTAAAAAAATATATATATTTTCTTAAAAAACAAAAAAAACCTAGAAGTATATATATCTTCTAGGTTGATTTTATAAGAATAGTGCAATAATAACAGTTAAAATACCACTAGTAACAATTGCAACAGAACTAATTGCACCAGCACGAGTAGATATTTCTACTGCTTTTGATGTACCCACAGCATGACTTGATGCTCCAAAAGCCATACCAATAGATGCTGAACGGTCAAGTTTAAATATTTTTGTTAAAATTGGCCCGAATAACGCACCGCATATACCAGTAACAATAACAGAAGCTATAGTTATTTCAGGAATTCCCCCAATATCTTGTGAAATTTCTTTCGCAATAGCCGTTGTAACAGATTTTGGTAAGAGTGAATATATCATTTCTTTATTTAATCCAAAGAAATGCCCTAAAATAAAGACACTACTCATTGAAACTGCACATCCAATAATAGTTCCTACTAAAATTGGAAGCCAATATTGTTTAATTATATGACGTCTTGTATAAATTGGAAGTGCTAAACACACTGTAAGCGGACTTAACATAAAATTAACGAAGTTTAATGCGTTGGTATATATATCTACAGTTTCTTTAGTAGCATATCCTGTGATACTTTTAATAACTAAAAGGTATAAAATGATTGAAATGCTTGTTAAAAGTAGTGGATTAAATAGCTGATTCTTAATAATTCCTCTTAAAAATGAGAATAATGAATAAAGTCCAAGCGTCAGACATATATAAAAGACTGGTGAAGTAAATATATTAATCATCTATATCACCTCTTAACTTGTCTTGAATAAACATTGTAAGTTTTACACTTAAACCAACGCTTACAAACGTTAAAAAGAAGCTTATGATAATAATTAAAAGCAATTTCCACCATATTGGAGCAAGTATTCCAAAGTAATTCATAATAGATACTGCAACAGGAACGAAGAAAAATCCCATGTTGTTTACAAAAAATTCACCTACATCATCAACAAAATCATATTTTATTACTTTAGTAGTTAATAAAATAAATAAAATTATCATACCGATTAATGATCCAGGTATAAATATATCTAGTAGTTCTTTTAAAAGATAAGAAATAATCTCTCCTATTATCGAAAAACCAGCAATTACAGAAAGTTGTTTTAGTAATTTCATCTTATTTACCTCTAGTTAGTAATTATTTTACCATAAAATTAATAAATTTACTACAAAAATTGTTTTGAAAATAAAAAAACAATGAAAAAATATATATATTTAAGCATTCAATATTGACAATTCAATATAAATTTAGTATAATTATATATGTAATGGGTCTGTAATTGGTTTCGACAGATTAGTTATGGTTGAGTAAGCATACCGTGGGCAGGCACGTTAAAACCTTAGGTTTTAAATAAACGGAAATACAAATTATTCTTTCGCTTGCTAGTTAGCTAAGCGGCCCTGTTTTACAGGTTAACTCATATATTTCTTTGTCTGTGAGAGATATATGGGTCAAATAGCAGACTTTGAAGATTAGGAATGCTTGACCTATGATTCGAGATTTAGAGCTGGTAAATTATTAGTTTTGTTTATTTTCTAATAGTTTATAAGACCAAATTAATAAACTAAGTATGTAGAAAGCGAAATTTGCGCTAGTTTGGACACGAGTTCGACTCTCGTCAGATCCACCAAAAAAGATACAATGCCTAATATTATATATATATTAGGCTTTTTTTCTTTAAAATAATGAAAAAAATAGTAAAAACTTTTTTTCTATGGTATAATTAGGTAAGAGTGTTAGAAAAGGATTGAAAAAATCATGAAAAAGGATTTAAAAACAAGACTTGTAAATAGAAAGATAAAAAAACCTAATACTATCTTAATGTTTATAGTAATGCGTTTACTTGGAATTTTAAACAAAGCATATAAAGTAAAGTTTAATTATGATTTTGACCCAAAATCAATTAAAAAAGGGCCAATTATATTACTTTCATCTCATGCATCAAGATTAGAGTTTATTTATATGCTTTATGGATTTAAAAGAAATGATGTAAATATGGTATGTGGATATCAAAATATTTTAAAAAGAGGTATATATGGTTTATTTATTAAATTAGGTGTTATATCTAAATATTTATATCAACCTGATATTGTTTGTACAAAAAATATTTTAAAAATCTTAAAAAATAACGGAACAATAGGTATTTTCCCAGAAGGTATTCAATCTACTAGTGGAAGCACGCAACCAATTAATCCTGCAACAGCGCAATTAATTAAAAAAAGTAAAGCAACAGTAGTAGTTTCTACATCAAAAGGAGCATATCTTGCGACAAATCGTTACTCAAAAGACCGAAAAAAAGGATATATTGGAATTGAATATAGCTTAGTATTTACACCTGAAGCACTAGAAAACCTTACTGAAGAAGAAATTTATAATAAATTATTAGAGAAAATTAAATATAATGACTTTGAATATAATAAAACTGCAAGAAATATATATATAGGTAAAAAACCTAATGCTTTTGGAATAGAAAAAATTTTATATAAGTGCCCAGATTGTAATACTGAATTTAATTTATATACAGAAGATGATTTGATTATATGTAAACATTGTGGTTTAAAAATAAAAGTTAATGAGTATTATGATTTAGAAAGAATTAATTGTAACAAATTACCTATAGATATCGATAAATGGTATAAATGGCAACGTAGATGTGTTGTAAATGAAATAAAAGATGATAATTTTGAATTAATATTAAGTGGAACTTTAGCAACATTAAAACTAGATAGAATTAGAAAAGAGCCAAAAAATAGAGAAATACTTTCTATTGGTACTGCAACACTTAATAAACAAGGGCTAGTTTTTGAAGGGTCTTTAAATGATGAGATTATTAAGTTTGATTTTAATGCAAAATCACTTTATTCGCTTACGCTTTCAACAAAAGGTTATCTAGAATTTTATTATAATAATGAATATTATTTACTAATTCCAAATAAACCTAATCAATGTTTAATTAAATGGACCATTGCATCAGAAGAAATTCATAATCTTTATGATGAAAAATGGAGATCTGCATGTGCAGATGTATATGAATATAATAAAGGTGATATATATGAATAAATCAGATAAATTAAATGTAAAATTAAAAATAGGACTTAAAAGCTTTATTACAGTTATCGCAATACTACTACTTGTGTTAATTACAGTTGGAGTTTTGACATATGTTATTCCTGCAGGAAGATATACTATATATACAACGGATACATCAAAAATAGGACAACCATTTTATGAATATACAACTGATGAATCTTTAAATAAGCAAATTGTAATTGATTCATATAGAGAATTAACCGATGCAGAAAATACATCACGTATTCCATTTTATAGATGGATAATTGCTCCTTTAGAGGCATTATTTTTTGGAAGTAGCAGTTCAAATATGATTATGATTATCGCACTTCTACTTGTACTTGGTGGAACATTTAAAGTACTAGAAAAAAGTGGTGGTCTTGTATCTTTAGTTAGAGTAATCATGGTCAAACTTAAATCAAAAAGATTTATTGCAATTTGGGCAATAACTGCGATTATAATGATTTTATCAGCAGTATTTGGCTTACAAGAACAACTACTTATTCTATACCCGGTTTTTGCAATCCTCTGCACAGTACTCAACTGGTCTAGTTTTACTGCTATTTCATTTATTTTAATAGCATCAGGTGTAGGTTTTACTACAGCAATTACTAATCCACTTACAATAGGAACAGCATCAATTGCAGCAGGTACAAATGTAACAGATGGATTGTGGTATAGATGTATTATATTTGGTGTAATGTATGTAATAACATCGTTATTCCTAACATATCTTGCAAAAAAAGATGAAAAACTAGCAACTGAGAAATTTGATGATCAAGAATTTTTCATGGTAACAAAAGAAGAACACACTGAAGATATTAAAAAAGCAAAAATGATTATTGCACTATTCTCAATTGCACTTTTATCAGTTATTATTACAACTTGTATACCAGCCTTAAGATCACTTGCAATGGTATTTATGGCAGTTGCATTTATTCTTGGAACTGTTATTATTGGAAAAAAATTACTTGGTACATATAAAGAACTAGGAAAAAGCTTTTTAGAAGGAGTAAAAGATGTATTCCCTTCTATCTTAATAATAATGATTGCTTTTGGAATAACATATATTGCTCAAGAAGGTAACATCTTACATACAATCTTCTACTATTTCTATAATTCTGTTACAAATATGTCACCATATTTAGCAGTATTAATTTTATATGTATTTGTACTAATTATTGAATTCTTTATTCCAAGTGCTTCCGCAAAAGCAGTATTAATCATTCCAATGTTAACACTTGCACCAATCGATGGAATCAGTAAGACTGTTATTATCTTAACATATCTATTTGCAGATGGTTATACAAACGTTTTATACCCAACATGTGGAACACTACTTGTAGGACTTGGTCTAGCAAACGTAAGCTTTGCAGAATGGTTTAAAAAGACAATATTATTTCAACTACTTTTAATGGTAATCTCAATTGGATTCCTAATGTTAGCAGTATTTATTGGCCTATAATAAATCAAAGCATTTGACACGGGTTCAATCCACCCTAGTCCACCATTAGATCCCTATCTGGTTTGTTGAAAAAACAAGCCAGTTTTTAATTTTGTAGTAAATTTGTGTTGTATGTGGTATAATTAATTCAGGAAGTGATAAAAATGAAAAGAGAAGTTATTAAATTTCATTCTAAAATTACTAGAATATTGAGCTTTTTTCTCTTATTAACAATACCTTCTTTTGTTATAGGTCTTATATACAGTTTTAATATATATGCTTTATTTTGTATAATAGTAATAAGCATTTTATTTATATTAATTGTTATTTGGGTTAATTGTAGAGGTGTTATCCTTGAAGAGGATAAAATAATATTCGTTGAATTTTCAAAAAAGGTAATTTTACTTGAAAATATAGAATCCTTAAATCTAGGTAGAAACGGTTGTATTGTAATATCATATAATGGAAAAAGTATACAAAGAGCAGGGTATATTGATTTTTTATCAAAATTACCTAATGAAGAGAAAAATAAAGAAATTATTAAAAAGATTTATAAATTAATAAAAAATAAGGAGCGTCAAAAATGAATAAAATTGATAACTTTTTAATTAATCATACAAGTTCGTTTGTTTGTTTTTTATTTTCATTTCTTGTTTTATTCTTTTTAATGTTTTTACCTTTTGATTTTTATAATCAAAATAAAATTATAAATAGTGAGTTAAATGAAATTAATTATATTGAGGGAGAAGTTATTAGAGTTCAGCCCCCAAAAGGTAAAAGGACAAATTATGATTTTTTAATTAAAGATTGTGATAAAGAGTTTTACATACATGCTAAATATGTAAGAGAACATGATTTTAAAGAGGGAGATTATATAAAAATTTACTATGCAGATAATTTATGGATTCGTGGATCTTATCATGAAATTGTAAATTTTGAGCATAACGGGAAATTAATATTTTCTTTAGAGCAATATAAAGAAGAATTTATTCCAGAAGTATATATATTTGGAATTACTGGAACTATAGTAGCATTTATTACATTAATTATTGTTGGTATTATTTTAATGTATAAAAATAAACCTGTAAAAAACATAAGAAAATATGTTGAAGAAAATAAAGAAAAATATGGATTAACAGATGAACAAGTAGAAGAGGTTATAAAACAATTTGAGTTTTCTCCTAAAGAAACAAAATTAGATAAACCTAGAGAGGAAATATATAAATTATTTAAAGATACTATATATGTCAAAAATAACAGAACATATACATCTGGTTTAGAATTAGTAGAAAATGATAAGTATGGAGAAATATTTTTTGATGTATTAGCTGATACTGTCTCAGAAAATGAATTGAAAGTAATATATGATGATTGTGTAAAAGATGATGGAGCAATATATTTAATCTATCAAATAAACAATAAAAAAGCAGTAATTAATATATATGATGATGAGGTAACTAAACTATTTAATATTGATGAAAGTACATTATATTTCTTAAATGCAAAGAAAAGTGAACCAACTAAAAAAGAAATTGATGAGTTTTTAATACAAGTTGAATACTATAATAAGTACGAAGAAAATATATTTTTCATCAAAAAATAGAATATCATTAATATATATTAGGTGAAACTGAAATTTCATAGTGCGGAAATGAATTTTCCAATTTTCCGTACATTTCTAAAGTAATCCCGTTTCAATAGTTTAAAAATCCCGTGAAATTCAAAAATTACGGAATTTTATTAATTTTTTAAGGTTTCGGACACGGGTATCGTAGGGTACGCCCCTAGTCCACCATTAGAATACACGCCACTTTGTTGAAAAATGAAGTGGTTTTTTTCTTTTGTATTAACTTTTTGGATTGTGTGGTATAATAAAGCAAAGAGGTGATAATATGGAAGATAATATTATTTTATTTGACGATTGGAAAACTAGGCGTTCTAATACGTTAAAGAATCGAAAGAATGAATATTTGATTGCTCTAATTACATTGATAATATTACTTTTTATTTCTATTTTTGGTCTATTTTTTCATTGGGGACTAATTATTTTTTTAATAATAAGTTTAATTGGTATGGTTTCAATTTATATTAAGTGGCTTCAAGTGAAGAATAATCATTTAATAATAGAAAATAATCGAATAATGATTACAAATAGGTTTAATAAGACTTATTCATACGACATAAATTTTGATGATATAATTTTAAAAATCAAATTACCATTTAATATAAAAAGTGGTGGGATAATATTAAACTTTTATAATAAATCAGGAAAACTAATTTGCAAGTATCATGATATGTTAAATTGTGCTTCATCATTAGGTGATAAGAAAACTTTATGGGAAGAAAAAATTTTATCACTTGGAATTAAAGTTGTTGATGAACAAGAAATTATAAAAAATAAATAATTTAATTATCTTAATGAAGAAAACTTAACATTTTAATTTAAATTCTGAAATTTTGCGTACTTTGTTAAAGTATTTCATTTCAATAATTAAAATTCCCGGTTTTCATATAGAAACCAGGATTTATTTGTGATGTTAATAAAAATGACGCGTATACAGTCAGAAATTCCCCTAGTCCACCAATAATATGCTAGTCTGGTTTGTTGAAAAAACAAGCCAGTTTTTAATTTTGTAGTAAATTTTTTGTATGTGTGGTATAATTAGGTATAGGAATTAGTGAGATTGAAAACTAAAAATAAAATTGAGACTATGAAAGTTCATAGGCAAAGATTTAAATAAAAATACCTAGGAGTGAAATGAATGGAAAAAGAAATAATAATTCCAAGAAAAAGATCAACAAGCATAAAGTTAACTGTAATGATGTTTTTTGCAACAATAATTACTACATTACCTATTATACTTTATTTTGCAGATCTTTCTTTTATAACATCAGAGGTTCCTCTATATATTGCTGTAATTGGTATTGTATGTGCCCCAGTATGTGGTTTATGTACAATAGCATATTTTAAAGAGATATTTAACGAAAAACCTGTTTTAATAATTAATGAATGTGGTTTACAGGAGGAAATGAATCATAATTCTGTAGGCACAATTAAATGGGAAGATATAAAAGCAATCAACATTATACCTTATGCAGATAACACATATTTTATTTGTATTTTGTTAAAAGACCCGGCTAAATATATTAAAAATACCAAGTTATTAAATAAATTAAATAAGCAAAAAGGCACAATTAAATGGGGACATATTCGTTTTAGTTCTTTATATTTTAAAAAGGAATTTAATAATATTATTGAAATTATGAAATATTATTATTCCAAATATAATGAAGATTTAAATGATTGATATTAATTAAAAACAACATTACTTCGATATTTTAAATATAAAATTTTTTGCTTACTACACTATCAAGATCAAGGAGTTATTTTTCTAATTTTCCGTACAATGCTAAAGTAATCCCGTTTCAATAGTTTAAAAATCCCGTAAAATTCAAAAATTACGGGATTTTATTGATTTTTTAAGGTTTCGGACACGGGTATCGTAGGGTACGCCCCTAGTCCACCAAACATAAACAGCAATTTTGATACAAAGGGTTGCGGGTTTTGATTTTTTGTGGTACAATAAACATAAAGAAATTAAAAGGAGGCGATCCAATGAAAAAAATCAGTATTCTATTTGTGAGTATATTGTTGCTAAATCTGTTCAGCGGATGCCAATTTAATAAATCTACCGAATATGATACCGTTGACTTTTCATACGAACACATCCTTGAGTTAAACCATTTCAAATGTTATGCCTCTTATCTTGATCAAGAAACAACAATAGAAGGAGAAGAGGCGAAAGAGTTATACAAAATAATATCCGAGTCAAATGAGGGAATAGAACATTCTCCATCATCATCTCAAAACGGCTATATATACTTGGTCTTTTATAACAGTGCCTCCGACTATCAGTCTACGGATGAAAGAACGGAATTCTATGGTTCATATTACATATATTCCGATGGATTATTACAGTTTTCGGGATCTCCGTATTGTTCGGCTGTTTATTCGTATAAATTAAAAAACAATATTTTTGTTGATGTGTTAAAGAAAACATTTTCTTGATCTTGTATCAAAATTACAGTTATTAGCCAATAATATGCTAGTCTGGTTTGTTGAAAAAACAAGCCAGTTTTTAATTTTGTAGTAAGTTTTTGTATAGTATGGTATAATGAGTCATAGGACTTAGTGAGATAGAAAACTAAAAATAGAAATGAGACTATGAAAGCTCATAGGTTTATTAAAAAAGAAAGGAGCGAATATTATGAAAAAATTTTTATATGAAATTTTTACAGGTGATACTGATTCTACTAGTTATAAAAAAGTCACATTAAATTTTCTTTTAGCAAGTATTGCTCCTATAGTATTATTTTTTATATGTAATTTAATACCAATTGGAAATGTATTTAGATTTATATTATTAATACCTATGTTTACCTTTATTTGGATGTTATTAATGTTTTTTGTAAGTTTAATGCACGTATCAGATAATAAAGCTTTAATAAATATTAAACGTAAAGGCTACAAATTTAAATATAAACCAATAGATTTATCTATTCAAGATTTTGAATTTTGGTTAAAAAATGCTGAAGTCCCTGAGACAATATATGTAAAATCTAAAAAA
Organism: Bacilli bacterium; assembly: GCA_017937305.1. GTDB lineage: Bacteria > Bacillota_I > Bacilli_A > ML615J-28 > CAG-313 > UBA1737. The sequence continues at coordinate 139,771 of JAGBDV010000002.1, read as the reverse complement.
GGAATTAATTATAAGTTTGAAATTAGTTTTGAAGTAAAGAGGAAAAATGGACCATTTTATAATAAAGAATTTTATCTAGATGATAATAAAATAAACGATATTAATGAATGTTTAAGAATATTTTATGAACTAGAAATAATTTATAATGATGATATAAAAGTATATGAGACATTTGATAGAAATAAACCTGAAATTATAAATATAGAAATTTCAAATTTAAGGAATAAGAGTGGTAAATAATAATATGAAAAAAGAATTAATTCAAAATTTAAAAAGACTAATTGGTCAAAAGTTAAATATATTAAAATTTGCTTGTCAAATGGTAATGCTAGATTTTGGAAAAGATGCTATACATTGTCAAGCATTAACAAGAATTAGTAAAAATGATGATATTTTATTTACTACTTTTGATTATCAAACTTGGGATCAGAAAGAATCAGAGAATAATGATGAATATTATTTCTTTGAAAAATATAAAGATGAAATTGTAAATGGTGTTGTAACTGACATAAAAGTATCTAATACAAACGATTTAATAATAGAATTTGATAATGGAGTAAAAATAGAAGTGTTTATTGCAAATGGATATAATCATTATGATGAAGAAAATGAACAATGGTGCTTATTAATTAATGTGACGGAAAAACACTCTAAACATTATGCTGTTTACAATAAAAACATAGAATTTTATGATTTATTAGAAGAATAGAGGAATTATATGTGTTTTTTAAAAAGAAGAAAAAAAGAATTAGAATACATTGAAAGGATAAATAGTATTATTGAAGGTACTGCTTATCAAATAGCAGTATTTAAAATATATTATAAAGCATTTGGGAATGTTTTATTAAAACTAGTTGCTAAAGGTAATAAAAACATAAAAATAGTTACTGATAGAGGAGATATATTTTTAAATACTAAGCCAATATTTTCTGATGAAAAAATAAAAGCATCTAAAGATGTTATTGAAAAAGTATTTGAAATTTTAACATTAGTAATAAATATTATTAAAACTGATGACTGGAGATTAACTGGGCAAGAAGATTATTTACTGTTTGCTAAATTAAAAGAGATTATTCCAAGTGATTATTTAAAAACATTAGATAATCCAGAATATTTTCATGAACACTGTGAATTTTGTATGACAAAGCCAGAAGACAATAAAAAACAAAAATTCTATTGTACATTAGATAATTATCGCTGGATTTGTGAAGAATGTTATAATGACTTTAAAGACAAGTTTAGGTTTGAAAAACTATAACAATAATAAAAGGAAGAAAGAAAATGATATATTATAAACTTACTCACAAATATAGATTAATTGATCATATAGAATTTAAAACAATTGGAATTTATAGTTCATCTGAAAATGCTAAAAAAGCTATTGAATTTCTAAAAGAAAAAGAAGGTTTTAGAGATACAAAAGAAGGATTTAAAATCAAAAAAGTCATTAAAATACTAAAACCCAAATTATTAGATAAAACTTTTTGGATTGATGGTTTTGAAACATACCAATATGTTGAAAATATAAACAAAAAAATAGTATGCGATAAAACAATTTCACTAATGAAACATTTCAGTTTTTTAATTAAAGATTATGATTTTAAATATGAGAAAATTGAATTAGGTGATTTGCGAGATGAAAATGGAAAATTATGGTTTTATGGACCATTTAATTGTTATTCATTTTATAATGATTATATTTGTATTAATTTTATGAACTTAGTTCAACGCCAAGATTGGTATATCACAATAACAAAAGAATTATCAAAAGATCAAATATATATTAAAAATGGTCAACCAATTGATGATAAATATTGTTATAACTGGTCATTATTATCAACTACCATTAAAAATGAGGTTGAAAATAATAAGTCTATATTTGGCAACTTAATATCTAAATAAGCCAACATATAAGCTTTCTTTTAAAAAGAATTGGGTTTATTGAAATTTCAAAGTTCGGAATTAAAATTTCCAGTTTTCCGCATAATACTAAAGTAATCCCGTTTCAATAGTTTAAAAATCCCGTAAAATTTAAAAATTACGGGATTTTATTGATTTTTTAAGATTGCGGACACGGGTATCGTAGGGTATGCCCCTAGTCCACCAATAGATCCCTATCTGGTTTGTTGAACAAACAAGCCAGTTTTTTATTTTGTAGTAAATTTTTCTGTAGTATGGTATAATTAATCATAGGACTTAGTGAGATAGAAAACTAAAAATAGAAATGAGACTATGAAATTTTATAAATTTATATATAAAAGTAAAACATTGAGGAGAAGATTATGACATTAAAAAAGAGTACTATCACAATTATCGCTCAGACAATTATATTATTTTCACTATTTTTTGTTTCAATTATTATTAATAAAGCAATAATATTTATTCTTGGCATTGTTATAATGATTATTTGTTCAACAATTTTAAGTTTTATTGAAAGTATAAAAATTTTAAAAGCAGTTAACAATGGTTTTAATTCTAATGAATATCAAATTGTAATTGATTTTTTAACTAGTAAGATTGATAAGAATTATTTTAAATATATAAATAATATATGTTTAGTATACTTGGCATTATTTTATATGTATAATGATGAAGCACCAAAAGCAAAAGAATTAATAATTAATAATTCATTGCTAAAAAAATCTAAAGAGTTATATTATTCTAGATATATAATTGCTTTAGCAGAAAATAATAAAGAAGAAGCTGATTTTTGTTTTGATAAAGTAATGAATTTAAAACATAGTCAGTTTAATGTTCAAAAAGAAACAATTGTTAAAATTAAAGCGATGATAGATTCAAACATTTGTGATAATGATATTTTAGAAAATACTAAAATACCTTTATTGAAGAAAATATGTAAAAAAATATCAGGGGAAGAAGTAGTACTTGAATCTTTTGATTCTGTAAAAATGATTGAAGAAATACCATTAGTCAAAACTAAAGGAATCTATAAGTTTGTAAAAGTTATTTTAAATATACTAACGTGTTTGACTTTATATATAGGTTTAATTATAATAACATTAAGTAAAGAAAAATATAAAGTTATCACATCATTTGAAGGACTTTATAGATCCATAAAAATGATATGGGTTATGTTTCTTATATTGCCTATATCATTAGGAAATGTAGCATATGGCTTATTTTTAAAGTCAAAAAAATATCAATATAGATCAAATATATTAATTGGTTTAATATTTTCAATATTTTTATTTTTGTTTGGCTCTATGTCAGTTTTAAGTATTGGACAATATAAAGAAGATAAAGATTATTTATATAGTCTTGAAAAGGCTATTGATGTTGATTTTCCAGAAGAATTTACCATTGTAACTAGTGATTGGACAAGAGGTAAACAGACATCATCGGATAATACTTTATTGAAATATGAAACTGTTGTAAGATTTAGTGAAAGCACAAACCTAATATTTGATGAAAAATGGATTGATGAATTAACAATTAATGAGATGGTACCAACACTATTCATTTTACAAACAACAAACTATGAAAAATTTATGATATATTGTTTTGACACAAAAGAATATAATCCACAATCAATTAATAAAGATTATGAATACGTTGCTATTGGATATGATGAAGACAACAATAACTTGTTAATTTATGAGTTTTATTTTAAGTAGTCTAGACCTTTAAAAGTAAAAATAAGCTATTGATGAAACTTCATAATGCGGAAATAATTTTTCCAATTTTCCGTACATTTCTAAAAATCCCATAGAATTTAAGTATATATATGATCGTATATAATTGTTTGTTTAAAAGTTTATTTTTTACCAGCTTTACATATATGTAAAGCTGTTTTTTTTATTAATAATAATTTAAATTATATAATTTTAAACAATCTGAAAAAATATATTATATAATAATATTAACCTAATAAACGAAGGGAGAATGAATAAAAATGAAAAAGGCTTTATTATGTCTAATAATGTTAGTCATGGTAGTTTCATTAATTGGTTGTAATAGTAAAGGGTGTAATGGAAATAAACATCCTAAACACGAACATACTGCATGCCCAGACTGTGGAAAATGTATTGCAGAAGACTGTGATGGAACTAGTGACGAAAAATGTATGGGTCATGCACCAAAACATGAACATGTAGCTTGCCCAGACTGTGGCAAATGTACAGATCCAGAATGTGATGGAGCTGAATCTGATAAATGTCTAGGTCACGCACCAAAACATGAACATGTAGCTTGCCCAGACTGTGGCAAATGTACAGATCCAAAATGTGATGGAGCTGAATCAGATAAATGTGCAGGTCACGCACCAAAGCATGAACATGTAGCTTGCCCAGAATGTGGTAAATGTACAGATCCAGAATGTGATGGAGAAGAATCTGATAAATGTGTAGGTCACGCACCAAAGCATGAACATACAGCATGTCCAGAATGCGGTAAATGTACAGATCCAGAATGTGATGGAGCTGAATCTGATCAATGTGCAGGACATGCACCAAAGCATGAACATACAGCATGCCCAGAATGTGGTAAATGTATAGATCCAGAATGTGATGGAACATCTTCTGATAAATGTCATGGACATGACAAAGTTGCTCCAGTATTAGAATTAGCTAGTACTGCTTCTACACAACTAGTATTAAACTGGAATAAAGAAGCTACAAATGACTTCTTAATGGCTGGTGTTATCGCAACTGATGATGTTGATGGAGATTTAATAAATGAAGTGAAAGTTTCTCATGAAATTAATAATAGAAAATATGGCACTTATGTAGTTAAATATGAAGTTAGTGATAAAGCTGGAAATAAAGCTTCTTTAGAAAGAACAGTTAAAGTTGTTTGGGACTATGCAGTTCAGTTTATTGGTCACCAAGGATCATACTATGGTGTTGCTAATACGGAAGAAGCATTCTTATATGCTGCTGAAACTTTACAATATCAAGCATTAGAAACTGATGTTAAACAAACTAAAGATGGTGTATTTGTATGTTGTCATGATGACACATTTGGTGGACTTACTATTGCAAATACAAATTGGGCAGACTTAAAAGATGTTGTTGTAAACTCAAGTAGAACAGCAGGATACCCTAGTCAATATAATGAAATGCCTGGTACAGGTAAATATTCATCAAAGATTTGTACACTTGAAAGATACTTAGAAATTTGTAAAGAATATGGTATTTATGCTGTTGTTGAACTTAAAGGTTCTCCTGGTATTTCAAACAGTGATCAATCAAGAATGGATGAACTTATGGCTTTAATTGAACAAGAAGACATGCTTGAACAAACAATCTTTTTAGCCAGTGCATATAACTGTTTAATTTGGGTAAAACAAAATGGTTATGATTATATCCCTTGTCAATACTTAGTAGATTCATTTGCATCTGAAACAGTATTTAATAGATGTAAAGAATATGGATTAGATGTTAGTGGTTGTGTAACTTATGGTAATGGTCAAACTGAAAATACAGCTGAATGGGTTGCAAGATATCAAGATGCTGGAATTAAAGTTTCAACATATACATTCACTCAATATAGTGATTATAGTGATGTTCAAAAATGGATAAATATTGGTGTAGACTTTGTTACAGTTGACTGGCAAAGTATGCATAAATTAAATCTACCTGATAATAGTGAAATTGTTTATCATACAGTTAAGTTCTATGATGAAAATAAAGAATTATTAAAAGAAACTAAAGTTAAAGAAGGAAGAACTGCTGCATCTCCACTTCCTCCTGAAAAAGAAGGTTATAAGTTTAAAGGATGGAGCAAGTCTATTGAAAACGTAACATCTGATTTAGAAGTAACTCCAGAATATGAGTTAATTGAATATACAATCACTTATGATTCTAATTTATATGTATTAACTAAATCAACATGGGCTTCAAAAGAAGACTTTGTTAATGATTTCTATAATGACTTATTTGATTGGTTAGTAGCAAATGCTTCACACCTTCCAAATGTTACAGTAACAGATGGTAGTTATAAGATATATGTAAACTCTACTGAATATGGTAGTTGTACAGTATCTAGTGCTCAAGATATTAAAGATTTATATGTTTATACATTTGAACGTACTTTTGCTACAATGATTTATAAACCAATCGAAGGTAGTAACTCTCACGATTATGTTCCTGAAGTTGATAATAATTATTTCTTAAATTCAGAACCATACCGCACTAAATACATTGGATGTAACTCATATTTCTTAAAAGCTATGGAAACATCATACACAGGTTATAGTTATACATTTAAACAAGCATCTAATAACCGTGTTCAAATCTTCTTTAGATTCCATCAATGGTGTAATGGTACAAGTATTGCAGCATTTAATGCATATCCTGAAAAGAATATGATTAAATACTTAGTTGGTGTAGAAGCTACAATGCCTACTGATCATATTAAATATACAATTGAAGATGAAATTATTTTATCAGCACCTACTGCATCAATAGAGTTCTTAGGATGGTATTTAGATCATGATGCAACAAGTGAACAAGTAATTAAAATTGAAAAAGGTACAACAGGTGACTTAATTCTTTATGCTAAATGGGAAGAAGTAGTAGTACCTGATGTTTATTCAAAAGTAAATTATGTTTTAGATGGTGGAACTAATAATGAAAAGAATCCAGAGCAATATTTAGAAGGTATATCTACAATGTTATACCCTGCAGAAAAAGCTGGATACGTATTTAAAGGATGGTCAAAAGAAGCAGGAAGCAATTCTTATATTACTTCAATTAGTGAATTAACAAGTGGTGAAATTACACTTTATGCTAATTATGACTATGCAGTATACTCAATTAAATATGATTTACAAGGTGGTGAATGGGGCAATAAAGCAGAATTTACTGGTTCTCCTGTTACTTCAATTACAACTAACAGAAAAGATGATTTCTGGAGTGGTACAAATTATGTAAATTATATATATCTTGATCATGTTAGTACATATCCTAAAGCTACTTGGTCATTTAGAGTAGGTATTGCATTTGATGAATCAATGGGAATATATGTTGTTAAATCTGTAGCTGACCAAAATAAATCATTTGACGCAAGTATATGTGAATATGTAATCACAATTTCAGGTTCATATGGACAATATAGCTCAACATCAGCCTTTAGAGGTGCTGTAAAAGTAGGTCAAGGTGTTAAGATTAATGGAGAATTATCTACAGGTAATGCAACACTAGAATTCTTTGATGCATCAGGAATGACAGGTGGAACGATTGAAAATTATGTTGTTGAATACACAATTGCAACACTACCTACAGTACTTCCAACTCCAAAACTAGAAGGTAAAGTATTTAAAGGATGGGCATTAGAAGCTTCATCAACTACTACATTTACTCAACTTCCTGCAGGAACAATGGGTGATGTAACATTATATGCAGTATTTGAATAAATATAAGATAAAAATCTCGTTAGTAATAACGAGATTTTTTTAAATATATATATATTTAATTATTAAATATTGATAAGAATTATTTTTTATGCTATATTATTATTAAGAAATATGTAATTAATAAGGAAGGTATATATAAATGAAAAAAATATTTTGGATTTTTGTTGGGTTATTTTTATTTACATTAACTGGCTGTAATTTTTCTAATGGCGATCCAGTTGTAAATCAACAGCTATTTGATGAATTAACTACAAAAGTAAATGAATTTAATTCTAAAATAGAAACTAGTGATTATTTAAGTATAGACTTAAGTGTAGAAGTTAATAATGAACGAGTATCTTCACTAATTAGTCTTGCAAAAAAACCTGCATATATAGAAATTACTACAGGTAATGAAAAAGAGATATATACACAAGAAGATGATAAAATATTTAAGTATACGAAAATTAATACACAAAACTATGACAGAGATTTTTATTGTTATGTATCTGATTTTGTAAATGATGAAACAAACAATGATATCCAAAATAGTGGTGATTACTATATTACTGAATTTAATAGTCAAAAAATAAATGTAACAGTAAATGATAATGTTTATACACTTAAGTGTAAATATAAAGATGCACTAAATAAAGAAAGTAAAGAAATACTAGAAGATATTTATGAAACATCAAACGTACCTATTGATATTTTATTCAATTCAGATTTAACTATTACATATACAATAAAAGAAGAAAAAGTGACAATGGCTTTAGAAGTTGTTGTTGAATATGAGAAATTATCTGAACCAATTAATTTAAAATTGATAGTTGAAATAGATATAATGAAATTTACTCCAAAGAATATGTTAAGTGGAGATTATAAATTTACTGCACCTGACTGTTTTGAAGAAGTTTATAAAACATATGATTATAAAGAAGTATTAAAACTTGATGCATATAAACAAGCTTATTTAAGAATTGATGCTAAAAAAGGAATGCTTGTTTCAAATGAAAGAGGAATAAAATTAGAATTATATGATGAAAACTATAATTTAATAACTGAATCCTTAGGTAATATAGATTCATCTACATATATACCTATTAACTCCCTTTTACCAATTGAAGAAGATGGGATTTATTATGTAATTGCTACAAATAGAAATCATGATACAACAAAATTTACTTTATCAAATCATGAATATGATACAACCGTAACAACTGAAGGTATAGATATATCTAATCCAATTGATTTAGAAGGTACTATTGAAGGAAAATATGATGTTGAAAAATTAGTATATATAAATAATGATTCTGCTGATAAATCAGTAAGAATAGAAAATTTAGGTAAACAAGATTTATTGATTTGTAAAATTTATGACAAAAATAAATTACTTATAGATATAAATAAAATTAAATTTATAACTATTAAACCTAATCAAGCAAATTATATTACTTTACAAACTGGTTTAAATGAACTATTTATTTGTGAAAGATTTGATTTAAGTGAAGATAGTGCTGGATATGACTATAATATTAAGTTAAATATTATTGATTTTACAATAAGTGATAATACAATTGAAGCTCCTATTCCAAGTGAATTTCATATAGATGCACATAGTGATATATATTATTATTCATATATGGAAAAAGGTTTATATAGTTTTAGTGATGTAAATTTATTTGGAAGTCGTTTAGAAGTTAAAGTTTTTGATAAATTCGGAAAGAAAGTTGATGCTAATGTTGTTGAATATGGTAAATGGCTAGATGATTTTTCGAGAAATTATATAATCAAAGAAGATGGATGGTATTTTATAGGTGTAAGAAGCTATAGTTCAGAAAGTGGAATGGTAATTCATCAAAAATATGATTATAATTCAATTGGAGATAAAAATAATCCAACAGTTATTGATACTACAAAGGATATTACATATCAAGGTACATTAGAAGGCCATCATGATTTTGAATATTATAAGATAGAAAATACATCAAGCGAATTAAAAATATATTATATTGAAAATACATCTGATCAGTATTATAGGGTTATTTTAAAAGAATACCCTACATCTAATCCTAATATGATTAATTTTAATCCGGGAGACAAAATATCTTTTTCTGCACTTCCTGGTAATTTTGAAATAATGATTGTAGAAAATTCTTATTTAAATCCTGATGACAATATAGAATATAAATTTATTGTAAAAGAATTAGAAAACAATAATGTAACAGATAAGAATTCGTCTAATTTACCAATACTTTCTTTAGAATATACAGATCTTTACTATATGGCAGGTTTAACCCTACCTAAAATGTATATGAAGTTAGTAGTCAAAGAAAAAGGTTCAGTAAGATTTCAATATTTAGACTACTTTACAAACGAAGTTTTAAAATATGGATTCACCCAATTTATATATGATACACAAGGTAATAGAATATATAATGAAATTTTAGAACCAGGCGAATATCTAATTGAATGTAGCTATTCAGAAAGTGTATTACTTTATGCTAAAGTAAAATATACATTCCATTCAGCATTAGATCAAACTTATGAGGTAGAGTTAAAAGAATTAGACGATACATTAAACGATTATAAATATTCATATATATATAGTGATAAAGTGTTAAGTACTCAAACTTTAAAATACTATTTTACATTAGAAGAAAAAACAACAATAATGTATCAATCACTAGAAGTTCAAATATTTGATGAATTTGATAATATACAAGTACTAGTTCCAAATGGTAATTGGTCTTATGTTGCAAGACTTTTATATGTAGATTTAGAACCAGGTAGATATTATTTTACAATCCCTGGTATTGATGCTGATCCAAGTGGAATGTATAAAAAGCCTATACCAATAGGAATTAAAAATGTAAATAGAGATAATCCGCAAGATTTCTTAAATATGAACGAATTAAAATTAGATGAAGTAAAAGAAGTTAAACAAGATTTTGAAAAAGACTTTGAATTCTTAAAATTTACAGTCACAGAAACATCATATTATAAATTTGATGCTAATTATCTTAATATATATATTTATAATCAAGATAAAAGAATGGTTATTCAAATCATACCTTGGTCAGACAAGGAAGTATACTTAAAAGAAGGTACATATTATATTGTTCTTGAATATAAATATGTAGAAGAACCTGTTTCAGAAATAGAAGTAACAAAAAAATAAAACTAAAGATACTCCTTAAAAAAGAGTATCTTTTTAAAATGTTGACATATTAAAATATATTTACTATAATATATATAATTAGAGGTATTAATGATGGAACAAATAAAATATTGCCCAAATTGTAGAAAAAAACAAAATTTAGAAATAGAAGTATGTGATTGTGGTTTTTCATTTAAAGAACCAAAAGAACCTGTTACAGATAAAGTAACACTTATAGGATATACTTCTAAAAAACAACCATATATATTTTTAACTATAGGTATACTTATAATATTAACAATTCCTTTTGCTTGGATATTTAATAAAGAAAAAGCTTTAATAGCAACTATTGGTCTTTCAATTGCTGGTTTTATGTTCATTTTTGGATTTATTAATGAATTAAAACAACCTGATATAGCAATTAAAATAATAAATGATAAACTAATTTATTTTTATAAAAAAGACGAAGAAACTATAATTGATTTAGATAAAGTAAGTAAAGTGTTTTACTATCCGGCAAACTTTAGCTTTAATTTTATATTTATTACAGAAAATAGTGAAGAACATATTTCATAGTTATTAGATAATTGTGATGAGGTAAAAAAACATATTTTAAAACTTTTGAAACAAAGAAATATTAAGATTAAGAAAAGATATAGTAGCCGAGGCTTTTATTAATAGAATTATTTATGAATACTTAATATTATTATTCATTTGGAGATTAACTTATGATAAAAAAATTAACAGAATTAGGACATAAATCTAAAAAAACATTAATTAAAATGTTTAAAAAAGAAAATATTAATTGGAAGTTTAAAAAACATCAACTTATAATTGATAACATTTCAATAGATAACTTGAAAAACTTAACACTTATATATAGTTTTGCATATAATAAAGTTTCATGTTTAGAAATACAATTTGATAAAAATATATATAATATTGAACAAATTAAAGATTTATACATTAAGTTATACGGTATTCCTACTAGAGATAATTCAAAACATAATTTAGAAAATATAATTATTCATTGGAATAATAATGAAACATATATAAATATATATGATGGAAAAAAGGATAAATATATTTTATGTAATTATTATTATCTTACTAAAGATATTAATAAATTAATTCCATTTATTATTTCACTAATTGGTGGAATTTTATGGGGAATATTATTTTTCCTATTTTATGGGTTAGGTTCTAGTTATTCTTGGTCATTATTTGGTTTATCTATGCTTGGCGGAATCATATGGGGATTATTTATGGGACTATGTATGAGCTTAATGACTAATTATAACGGGAAAAGAAAACTTTTATTTATAAATAATAATGATAAAGAAAAGTTAGAAACTTTTGAACATGAAAATAACATATTACAAGAAGGATATTACTGCATTTTTTCTAAATGGACAAAAAAAGATTTCAAACAATTTAAAGCAAAATTATATATAGAGAAAGAACAATTTGTAATTGCATTTATTAATAAGAGAAAAATTGAATTAGACTATAAAAAAATAAATAGTATAAAAAGATATTATTTATCTGCAGAAAGAGGTAGTATATCTATCCAATTTCATGATTCTAAACCAATTTATTTTACTAATATAGATAATCCAGATAATATAATATTTGTTATTGATGATATATTAGGTTATAATACTCAAAGATTTATTGAAATTAAAAAAATTATTTTTGATAATCTAGTTAAATTTGATCCAGAAAATATTATAGCAGGTGGTGCTTCAACTGATATTTTTTCATATGATGCAAAAGTTTTAGCACAACAAATTTATAATAAAAAGGAAATAGATGTAATTACAGTTAAATATTTATTAGAAACAACTGTATTAAATAGTTTTGAAACATTTGGTGTTGACGAAACATCTTGTGATATATTAGCTTTAGCAATTAATATCTGTGATGATTTACAAAAAAATAAATTATTTAATTAAAATATTATCCAAAGGAGAAGAAAATGAAAATAAATAATTTTAAATATTCAATATTTCCATTTATATTCTCTATTTTATTTGTAATCCTTACCATTTTAGGTCTTGTTATAGTATTTAATTATTCTATTATAGGGACAATCTTAGATATATTATTTTTAGTAATGGCTATATATTTCTTTGTTATTACTTTAATAAATATTCAAATGTTTAAATTAACAAACAATAAGATAATTGTAAAAAACATATTTGGCGTGATAAAAGAAGTTTCTTATTCTGAAATTAAAAGAATTGAAAAAATGGATACAACAGTATATTCATTAAAAATGATGAATATTAAAAAAAATTCCATTATACTATTTTTAAATAAATCTGTTAAAGAAAGTCAAATTGAAGATGCATATAACAGAAAAAAGAATAAATATATCGTATTACCATATAATAAAAAAATATATAGTTTTATAGAAAATAAGATTTAAGGAGTCATAAAGATGTCATTTAAATTTTATACATTTAATGAAATAACAAATTTGAAAAGAGTAAATTTTATTGAAATACAATATTGTAAATTAAAATGTAGTACCAGTATTATAAAAAAAGTATCTGTAAATAGTATAATGCATAAACAAGAGGATTCGTTATATATATTACATTCTGATGTTAATGAATTCGAGAAGACTTACTATGACATTTTTAAAAATGGAATATATAATAACTTAAAAAGTGGTGCTGTAGATATATTTGGAATAAATTATTATACTAAAAAAGAAGTTAATAACATAATAAAATTGTTAAAAGAGAAAAAAATACAAGACCATGAAATTTTACTAGAGTGGTTTCTTAAATCATTAAATTATAATGGAATATATATTCTTGGTATATAAAGGTGATAAAATGAAAAATAAACTCAGTAACAAAGATATTAAATATACAATTTTAAAAAATAAAGTTGAAGAACTAATTTATTATTTAAGTGATTTAATAGATGATAATAATACAAATGAGGATATATCGTTACTAGAAGATGAAATCTTTACTGAAATTAGTAATTTAAGGATTGGACTTGAATTAAATTCTTTAAAATCTATAACAAGAAACATAACTCTAGATTCTACCGTGTATATAAAAGAAGGCAAAATAAAAGATGAGAAATTAATAGCATTAATACTAAGTGTTCAAGATGAATTAAATAATATAAAACATATAATAAAATATCCAAAAAAAGTATGGGAGAAACTATATCCACTATTAGGATGTATTTCAATAATTGGTTCAGTAATATTATTTATTTTTGCTGCAATAGAGAAAAATCTATTTTGTTCGATTTTTGTTGTGCTATTTTTCATTCTATTTATTCTATGTATTGTTTTAACAATAACAACAACTCAGGATAATTTAAAATTTAGTAGTATATTTTCTAATTTACCATATGAAAATTGTAGTTTAATATATATAACTAAAAAAAATAATAAAGATTCATTTTTTGTTAAATACAAAAATGGATATGCTATAGCTATGAATTATTATCAAGATAATGATGAATATATAATAAATATATTTAAAGATAATAATTTAAATGATATTTTAAGATCAATATCTGTTAAGAAAAGATACGAAACAATTTATGTTTTAAAAGAACTAATGTTAGAAATTGAGAAAATGTAGGTAATTAAAATATGAATTTAATAAAAATGTATAAAGAATCTAAAAGTTACTTCGTTGCTTTAAATTTTCTTGGTTGTTTTTTATTTTTAATTAATTTTAAAATTGAAAATATTGTTATAAAAATAATATTTTATATACTATCATTCTTTTTCTTTTTAAATATTGTAAATTTTATCTGTAAAATTCTGATTTTAAAAAAAGAAATAAAACAAAATATAACAGAAACTAAAATAATAGAAGTTAGTAAAATAAATGATAATAATATAAATTATTATATAGAATTATTTAGTAAAAATGAATTATTTTATGTTTATCCAATCAAAAAATAAGGTATTATTTTATGAATAAAGAAGAATTATTAAAATATTTAGAAAGTGAAGAAAAGAAAACATTTAAAGGATGGGCACTAGAAGCTTCATCAACTACAACATTTACTCAACTTCCTGCAGGAACTATGGGTGATGTAACATTATATGCAGTATTTGAATAAATACTAAATTAAACTAAAGACTTCATATTTTATATGAAGTCTTTTATATATAAAAAATTAAACACCTGCATTCTAATTATTAAAAAAAGCATTCTAATCAGTTTACTATTGTAAATATTTCTAAAATATGGTAAATTGTAAAAAAAGAAACAAAAGGTGAGAGTATGAATCCACAAGTATTTGGAAAAGAACACTTAATATATATATTAGTTAGTATTACAGTTGCTATTATTGCTTGTATATTAGCAAAAAGATTGGCAAAAACAGATAAAGAAAAAACAATAGTTATTAAAATTGCAGCAGCGATATTATTTATAATTATATTTACTAATAGACTTGCGTTAGTATTCGAATATGAAAAAGCAGATTGGATGAAATTAATAACTGATAGTGTATGTAGTACATCAAGTTATGTTTTATCAATATCGCTACTTATTGGGAAAAAAGACAATAAAATATTACATTTTATTTGGCTTATTGCATTAGGTGGAGGAGTAATAACTACATTTTATCCAAATTTTATTGGTCAAAACCCTTCATTTTTGTATCAGCCAACAATTCTTGGTATGATGCATCATACTTGGTCTGCTATTGTTATAATTTTAGTATTTTTCATGGATTATCTGCATCTTACATATAAGAAATGGTATTGTACATTATTTGGATTTACTTCATATTTAGCATATGGATCATTTTTAATGTGTGTACTTAAATTCAATAATCCATTTTATATGACTGCTCCTGCAATCGATGGCACTATTTTTACAATATGGGTAATGATACCTATATATCTTACTGTATATGCTATAATTCTTTTAATAGTAGAATTAATAAAAAGAAACAAGTTAAATAAAAATAAATAGATAATACATAAATAACAAATTTGTCCGTTTTACTAATTTTGGTAAAGCGGACATTTTAAAATTGCTTGTCTATTATGAATTATTATGTTATAATAAAGAGTAATTTACAAAAAAATAAAGAAATATGAGGAAGAATATGGCAAAATTACCAATATCAAAAAAACTTGCAAAAAGAGAATATAAACCTGCACCAAGATTTATTGCGTGGCTTTATAAAACAATAATGTTAGACATTGTTGGAAGAAAATATAAACCTAAGTTTCATATTATTGATGATGTAAATGATTGTGAAGGACCATGTTTTGTTATCTTTAATCATTTATCAAGAATAGATCATATGTATGTAATGGGTGCTACATATCCTAGAATTACTAATATGATTGCAGGAAATAGTGAATTCTATAGAAAAAAATTCTCATTTATTTTTGGATTAAATAGAGTAATCCCTAAGAAAAACTATTATCCTGATAAACTAACTATCGCTGCAACAAGTAAAGTAATCAAAAAAGGTGGATGTGTAACATTTGCTCCAGAAGGATTAGCAAGTGACTACGGCGGAAATAAACCAATTGTACCAGGAACATCTAAAATGTTTAAACATTTTAAAGTGCCAGTATATTTATGTTACTTAGAAGGACAATACTTACAAAACACAAAAGTATGCTTAGATGAACGCTTTGGTGAAACTCACGCTACAATGTCGCTTTTATTTTCTAAAGAAGATGTAATAAATCTATCTGTTGAAGAAATGGATGATATCATCAATGAAAAATTTAGAAGAAATGAATACGCATGGAACAAAGAAAAGAAAATTAAGTGGAATACAAAAGGTAGAATTTGTCATCGTTTAGAAGATTTCTGCTTCAAATGTCCTAAATGTGGAAAAGAATTCACTATGAAGGGTGTTTTAAATAAGATTGAATGTAGTTCATGTGGGAATGGTGCTACAATGGATGATTATTATGAATTCCATCCATATGAAAACGCAGTAATACCAGAATCTCCATTTGAATGGGTAGAACAAGAACGTCAAGACATTATCAAAGAAATAAGACAAAACCCTGATTACTATTTTGAAGATGAATGTAAGATAGGAAATCTTGATGAATATAAGCTAGTTGGCAAAAATAAAACAAGCTTTATTGTAGGTGAAGGTAAAATAAGAGTTGACCATAAAGGTATGCATTATAAAGGCACTAGAAATGGTGAACCTTACGAATTTAGCATTGATTACAATAATTTATATACCCTAATTACAGAAGTAGATTCAAGTTTCTTTAATTTCTACTTAAAAGGAGAATACTTTGATGTATTTCCTAAACATCAAACAGTTGGAAAATTCTGTTTATTAGTAGAAGAAATGCATCGTTATCATGTAAACTATTATAAAAACTTTAAATGGAATGATTACATGTATGAAGGTTTAGAATTAGGAATTGATTTAAAAAATAAAGAATAAATAAAATAACCAGTTTTTAACTGGTTATTTTTATTCTATATATTGTATATTTGATTTTCTTGTGATATAATTTATTTAAAAAGGATTTTGATTATGAAAACAAAGAAAATAAAATTGAAGATACAATTATATTAAAA
Source organism: Bacilli bacterium (assembly GCA_017937305.1). Lineage (GTDB taxonomy): Bacteria > Bacillota_I > Bacilli_A > ML615J-28 > CAG-313 > UBA1737. The sequence goes on along the minus strand of JAGBDV010000002.1, from coordinate 122,691 downwards.
GATTTTTTACTTTTAAAAAGATAAATTAATCTTATTTTCATATAATATATTGACAGAAAAAATAAAAAATGTTAATATAAAAGTGTTTATGGAGGAATTAAAAAATGAAATGTAAAAATTGTAATGCAGAATTATTAGATAACACTGCTTTTTGTCCATATTGTGGAACAAAATCTGAATATCAACAAGAACAAAAAGTTGAAGTTATTAATGAAACAAAAAAAGAAGAAGTAGAAACAGAAGCTAGTTGTTGGGAAAACTTTGCAAACATTTCTAACACATTAGGAATTGTTGCAATTAGTACATTCTGGATTCCAATATTAGGGTTATTTGCAATGCTTCCAGGTGTACCAGGTATTGTATTTGGAGCATTAGGAAAACGTTCTAAAAAAAATGGAGTTAGTGATATTGCACAACGTGGTTTCACAAAGTCGTTAGTCGGTACTATTTTATCTTTTGTATTGTTCTTTGTGTGGTATTTTATTATTATCATTGCTATATTAAATAGCGCTTATTAAAAAGGAGTAAAATAGTATGAAATGCAGAAATTGTAATGCAAATTTAATTGAAGGAACTGATTTTTGTCCATATTGTGGAACTGAAAACCATGATAATGCAAAATTAAAAACTAAATTTTGTCCTAGTTGTCAAAAAATAGTTCATTATGATTGTAATATCTGCGTATGCGGTTATAGATTCGTTGAAGCTATTCAACCTAAAGCAAAAGAAGCACCTAAAGAAGAAGCTGGTTGTTGGTCTGCATTTTCAAAAGTATCAAATATTTTAGGTATAGTTTCCTTATGTATATTCTGGATTCCATTCATAGGATTATATGCATTTTTACCAGGTGTTCCAGGAATAGTATTTGGTATATTAGGAAAGCACTCTAATAAAGAAAATGTAAAAGAGCGTGCTGGTTCAGGATTGTTAAAATCTATATTAGGAACAGTTTTCGGAATTTTAGGATTTATTTTTTTAATGATGATTTTATCATCAGCTGCAAATTAAAATTAGGATTAAACTATTATTAATAAAATAACAGTATATTATGAAAAAGGAACAACTAGGAATAAAAGTAAAAGGATTCACAGGCGGTATAATTACAGGTGTAGTATTTTGTTTGCTAATTACTTTATTAATATTTTTAGGATTTATAATAAGTGGTTTTGATATTAGAGCTCTAATTTTATTTTTGATGTGCCTAGGCGGTACTATCGCAATGTTCTGCATATTAGTCAAAGTGTTAAAACAGCCTAAAATAATATTAGAATATGATGAAGATAATTTATATTTTAATGAATATAAAAAAATAACTATAATACCATTAAAAGAAATTAAAGAAGTACGTGCAGTAAAAGAACATCCATATAGAAGCTCAGAGCCTTTTGAATTTGGTGATATTATTATTATAAAAATCAGTGGCTTAAAGCTTGTTATTGGTAAGATTTACGATGTAGATAAAGTAAAAGAAAAAATATTACAATTAAAAGACAATAATTTAAAATTTTAAGATATATATTATATACATTTTATTTCTTTAAGGAAATTGATATTAAGAAACAAAGTGAAAGTCTTTGACAGTTTTCAGCAATTGTAATAAAAGAGGAATATCAAATATCTTTTGAGTATAATATAAAAAGAAGTAACATAACGAATAAAACGTTTGTTACTTCTTTTTATTATTTTGTCCAAACCGATAAATTATTATAACAGAAATTTGCCATTTCTATTATAGAATCATTCATATTTGATTCAACCCAGTATATAATAGTATTAACAACACCACCAGCCCACATTAAACGTAAGTATTTGTCTGTAGAAGATATTGATCCATCGTGTAATACTAAATCATTAATTGCAGATAGATATTCAAATTTAAAATCAGCATTAAAAATAGTTTTAAGATATATATTATTCTCTTTTATACATTCAAACATTTTAACGTACCACTCTACATTTGTTTTTTCTCTAAATGGACTTCCGATTCTTTCAATTAACAAATTAGTTTGAAAATAAATAATTTGTCTAAGCAAATTATCTTTAGACTCATAATTATTATAAAAAGCCATTCTAGAAACTCCAGCTTTTTCACATAATTCACAAATTGAAATTTTATAATAGTTTTTTTCATTCATCAGTATAATTAAAGCTTCTCTTAAACTTTCGCATACAATCCTATTATGTTTCTTATTATGTTCATTAATTGATAAAGTCATTACAAATACCTCCAATTTGTCAGTTTTATATTTTGAAAAAGTTCATTTAATAGTTTTTTATTATTTTTTTAATTATAATTATATAAGGATATTACAATTGTAACATCTAATATTTTACTAAACATATAAAAACTTGTCAAAGAAAAAACATAAATATTAGAATTAAATTTGATTATTAATGAATAAGAAATCGGGAAGAATAAATTAACAAATTAAATTAAAAGGAGAAAATTATGAAGATAAGAATTTCAGCTGATACTTCTTGTTTAATTAACAGTGAAGTATTAAAGAAAAATGGTATTAGTGAATTTCCATTAAATGTAATTGTTAATGATGTTGAATATTTAGATGGTGTGACTATTAATCAAGAGCAACTATTAGAATATATGAATAATAACGCAGTAATTAAAACATCTACTCCTCCTCCAGGAGTGATAATTGAATATTTTGAAAATCTATTTAAAGAATATGATCAAGTAATCCATTTTACAATATCTTCAAAATTATCATCAATGTTTAGTTTATTTACTAATATTGCAAAAGAATATTTTGATGGAAAACTAATTGTTATCGACTCATATTCTGGATCATCATTAATGTTATCTCATGCTCTTTATGCAAAAGAAGAAGTAGAAAAAGGAACTGATATTGAAACTATTTGTAAAAATATAGAGTTAAGAAAAAAAGATAACTTTATTTGGTTAATTCCTAAAAACTTAACGACGCTAAAAAAAGGGGGAAGAATTTCTCCTGCCATTGCAGCTGTAGGTAATGTTTTAGGTTTAAAACCTGTTCTTTCATTTGTTGATGGAGCACTTGTAAAAGATGGTATGACTAAAAGCATAAAAAAAGCATTTTATGAAAAGATCGATCAAAACTATCTTAACTGTCCTACTAATTTATACGACTATACAATTATCTCGTTTGATGGTGACGTTAATGTTATAAACATGCTTAGTGATTACATTAGTGATAAATTAAATGGATATAGACCTATTATAGGAGTTATTCCAATTAATATTTGCGCTCATTGTGGGCCTGGTACAATAGGAGTTTTAGTAACCCCTAAAATAAATGGAAAATCTTTAAAGGAGTATAAATAAAAAAAGAACCATTTGGTTCTTTTTTTTATTTATGAAATCTTTTTATAAAATTAATTCTTTCTTCAAAAGACTTAACTACTATAGGATGTTTAAAACATACATCATATCCGTGCATTGTTTTATATGTTTCATTTAAAGTATTATCTATATTTAAAGAACATAATCTCTTTGATAACTCTACCCCTTCATCATGTAAACAATCAAATTCGCACACTTCTATATATGTAGGAGGCATAAATGAAATATCATCAATTAATGGATCAAATGTAAATTTACCATTTGCATAAATCTCCCACATTCTTTTATTTAATTTACTATTCCACATAGGAGTATCAGTAAATTCTTTAATTGATTTAAATTCCTTATTTTTAGAAACAACAGGATATATCAACATTTGATATTTAGGTAGCTTAATTTTTCTTTTAAAACACTCATTAATAACACTAAGTGATATATATCCACCCGCTGAATCTCCTGCAAACCCGATATTATCTGTATTTATACCCAATACTTGAGAATAAAGTAAAATGTAATTATATGCTTCAAAGCATTCTTTTACACATATTTCTTCATCACTTTGATATGCCATATGATAATCTGCATAAACTATTGTAACGCTTGTTTTTCTTGCATATTCTTTGATATTTTTAAAGTGATTTGGTCCTCCCTTAAAACAAAAAGCACCACCATGAAAATACATTAAAGTATTATTAGATTCTTTTTTAGGAGTAATAAAATATATATTACAGTTTTTTAATCTCAGTTTTGTTATTATTAAATCTTTTGACTTAAGTCTTTTTGGCATAATAGATAGTAAGAAATTTGCAAAACCAAAAACAAATCTATTCATTGGGCTTTTCATATATCTCCACATACCAAATTTTTTATCAATATTGTATTTCATATTATTTTCCTCTTAAAATATATTATAAATAATTGTTTCTAAAAATCAATTAAAAAGGTAAATTAATAAATAGTTCTTGAGCAAAACTTACCTCAAGAACTATTTATTTTATTATAATATATATAGTTTTAGGTCTTTAGCGATAAAGATAATAAGGAACCAAGTGAAAGTCTTGGACTGTTCCAGCAACTGTAATAAAGGACGAACATCAAAAACCATTGAGTAACATATTTTGAGAAGGTGATTAGTAGGATGAAATTAGAGTCAGGAGACTTGCCTATAACTAAATAAAATATATATGGAGGATAATTAGATATATACATAAACTGCTGGAGTTCGGTTTTTAATATTGATAATTAATGAAGAAATGAAAAAGAATTTAATTATTAAAATTATCTTAAGTGTTATTGCAGTAGGGATAATAGCTCTATCTGTATATTTTCTAAAAGATAGTTTTAAGCCAGATTATGATGGAGTAATTACAGTAGAAGTAATTAATCTTGATAATGAAGTTGTAAAATCAAAAGAAATTACATTTAAAGAAAATGATGAGCTTAGTGTTTTAATTGAAAATAACTTTAATAATGTAACTTATCAAAACGGAATGATTATGTCAATTGAAGATTATAATACTCCAGCAGACTGGTCTACATTTATTAGTATATATGTTGATAATAAAATGAGTGAAGTTGGTCTTTCTGATATTGAATTTAAAGATGGAACTAAAATATCTTTGATAATTACTGAATTTATTTTTGATTGGGAATAAAATTATGAAGTTTTCTATTAAAGATATTGTATTAGTTGCTGCATGTATATCAATAGTTTTTGTTCAAGAACAGATATTATCTTTTCTACCTAATATTCAGTTAACAGTTTTACTACTAGTATTATTTAGTAAGAAGTTAGGATTTGTTAAAACAAGTATTATTATTGTAATTCATACGTTACTAGATTGCTTAATTACTGGAAGTCTAAATCTATATTATTTTCCATTTATGGTTTTAGGTTGGTTAAGTATACCACTTATTTGTTGCACATTCTTTAAAAAGACAAATTCATCTTTGATATTAGGCACTGTAGGAATAATAGGATCATTAATATTTTCATGGATATTTATAATACCTAATATTCTAGTTGCAAATAGCACTGTTAATTTATCTATAATTACATATTACTTAATTGCAGATTTACCATTTGAAGCCATTCTTGCATGCAGTAGTTTTTTATCCATAATATGGCTATATAATCATTGTTCAAAAGCTTTTGATGTTGTATTAAATAAATTTTATAACTAGTAGTAATATTTCTACTAGTTTTTTAATTTATTTATAGAAAAAAAATAATAAATTTGATATAATTATAGATAAGAAAGAAGATAATAAATATGAAAAAGAAAATTTTAAAAAGTATAGGTCTATTCTTTAGTTTAATTATTCTAGTAATTGTTGCATATGTAATATTTGTGTTCTCATCATATTACAGAATTGAAGATAAACAAATACTAGAAATAGAAAATAATCAAAGTTATGCTGTTATTGATATTAATGAAGAATATACAATTTCCACATATAATATTGGATTTGGAGCTCATTCTCAAGATTATACTTTCTTTATGGATTCTGGAGAAACAAAAGAAGGAAAAGAAACAAAAGGAAAGTGGTCAAAAGCTCGTTCTAAAGAAGTAGTACAATTTAATACATCAAATGCTATTCAAACAATTGTCGACTTAGATCCTGATTTTTGCTTGTTCCAAGAAGTAGATACATATTCTACAAGAAGTTATTTTGTTGATCAATATCAAATGATAAAAAATAGTTTTAATACCTATACATCTACATTTGGAGTTAATTTCCATAGTGTTTATTTACCTTATCCACTTCACGATATGCACGGAAGAGTAAATGCAGGTATTGCTACATTATCTAGATATAAAATAGAATCATCAACAAGATATTCATTAACTGTCGCAGAAGACTTTTCAAAATTATTTGATTTAGATAGATGTTTTGTTGCAAATGAATTTCAACTATCAAATAATAATAAGTTAATTATTGTTAATATCCATATGTCTGCATACGATGAAGGTGGAGTAATTAGGGAAAAACAACTAAATGAATTAAATAGTTATTTAGATGAGGTAAAACAAAAAGGTTATTATGTAATAGTTGGTGGAGATTTCAATCATGATTTATTAATTAACAACCCACTTCACAATTATAGCGAAACAACAAATCCATTTATAGATTACATATCTCATAAGAAACCAGTTTGGTTACAAATGTTCTTTAATGAAGATAATACTTGTGCTATTACTGAAGGGTATCAAGTAATTTGTAGTTCAAATGCTCCAACATCAAGAGATATATCTGTAGAATGGGAAATTGGAGAAGGGTATGTAACTTCAATTGATGGATTTATTATTTCTAATAATATTGAAGTAGTATCATGTGACACAATTGTTACAAAAAGTGGAAATAAAGATTTAGAACACTTTGCATTTAGTGATCATGATCCTGTATTATTGAAGTTTAAATTTAAATAGAGGTATATATGGAACGTTTTGAAGAATTAAAAGAAAGAATAGATAAATTTACTAAAGATAGAAATTGGGAACAATTTCATACACCAGTAAACCTTGCAAAATCAATTTCTATTGAAGCTGCAGAATTATTAGAATGCTTTCAATGGTCTGATACTGAATTTGATAAAGAACATTTATTAGAAGAATTATCAGACGTAATGAATTACTGTATACAATTATCACTTGTCTTAAATGTTGATATTATTGATTGCATTCATAAGAAGATGGATCAAAATGCTGTAAAATATCCGATTGAAAAATCATATGGTTCATCGGAAAAATATAATAAATTATAAAAAATAATGTATATTTAATGAAATTTATGTTATTTTGTGAGATTATATTACTTGTTTAAAAGAATACTAAAGATAGCAAAAAGGGGGATAACATGAAAAAGGAAAACATTTTACTTTTAAACCAAGACTTATCATTAACCAATCTATTAGAAATATTTAAAGAAAGGGTTGCAGTAGAATCTTCAAAATCAATAGTTTATCGTATAGAATCTGGTGTTTCACCACTAAATGATTTTGAACATTTTAATCTACATCTAATAGCTATTTGTAATTATGGAACTTATGAAAAAAATATAACATTAAGTGCTATATATATGGCAGAAGCTCCATTCTTTATACTTTATAATTCATTTGAGTTTGATGATATTACTAGTTTTATCAATAGGATTAAACTAACTAATCTACATAAGTTTATTGAGGGAAATAATAAAAAACCTATTGATGCATTCATAATAGAATCTGAAGAATAAAATGCTATGTTAACATAGCATTTTTATTTTTTAAAAAAGAAAATATGTTATAATATATAAAGTTAAAAGTTAGGAGAATATATGTCACAAGTAAATAATTTTACAGAAGGAAATATAGCAAAAAAACTAATGAAATAATAATTGATTAATAAATTATTTTTAAAATATTATATTTTGTGGTATGATAATATTATAAAACAAAAAGAGGTTAACAAATGAATAAAAATAAATATTCAAAAAAAGAAATCTTCATAATGATTAAGAATATCTTCTTAGTAATAATTGGAACGGTAATTCTTGCGTTTGGTACTGGAGTGTTTTTATTTCCGTTTGATATTATCACTGGTGGTATCGCGGGAATCGCAATCACTTTAAATAATTTAATTCCTGAATTTGAGTTTCTTGCGTTTAAATCATATGATATATATGTATTTGTAGTAACATGGGGATTATTTTTACTAGGATTGTTTGTTCTTGGAAAATCATTCTCTTTAAAAACATTAATATCTACTATAGTTTATTCGCCAGTCTTTTCAATTTCAGTAAGATTAGTAGAGTCAGGCGTATTTAATAATTTCTTTGATATATCTGCTCAATATGGTGAAATTAGTGTATTATTAGGATCGGTATTTGGTGGAGCCTTTGTCGGAGTTGGTTGTGCTATTGCATTCTTAGGTGGTGGTTCAACTGGTGGTACTGATATTATCGCATTTGTGATTTGTAAATGGTTCAAACGATTACGAAGTTCTGTAGTAATATTTATAGTAGATGTAGCAGTAGTACTTGCTGGTGTATTTGTTTTAAAAGATTTAACACTTTCTTTACTTGGTATTGCTTCAGCATTTATATGTGCAATAGTTATTGACAAATTATTCTTAGGTGAATCTCAAGCATTTATTGCACAAATTGTTTCGGATAAACACGAAGAAATTAATCAAGCTATTATTTCTAAATTAGACAGAACAACTACAATTTTAGAAGCCACAGGAGGGTTTTCTAAAAAAGGTAAAAAAGTTGTTATGGTATCATTTACAATGAGACAATATTCCACTTTGATTAATATTGTAAATATTATTGATAAAACTGCTTTTGTTTCAATACATAGAGCACATGAAATTAACGGAGAAGGCTGGACTAGACCATCACCTGATCCAGAAAAGGAGTAGAATATGAAAACAATAAACGTTCAAAACCCTAAAAAACAAAAATCAAAACGTTATTTACTATTTACTGCATTAATTCTTGTAGTATGCGGCTTAATGATATTTAATGCATTTTCTAATAATAAAAATTTAAATGAAGAATCATTTGATTCAACAAAAGGGATTGTTGAAACATTTGAAGTAAAAGAAAATGAATATGTATTTAATATCAAAGATTTAAAAGATAATAATCATTCAACTACTGTGTTACTAAATGTTGAAGTAGTATCAAACTTACCTAAAATAAAAGATAATTTAAAAATAGATGATAAAATCGAACTAATCTATGATTTAGAATCTAAAGATATATATAAAGTAACAATTAATGATGAAGTACTTTATGACAGACTTGCATCTGCAATTAAATCTAACAATCAATTAATAATCTTTTATATCATTGTTGCAGCAGTTATGTTAACACTTATGGTACTTAATTTAATTACATACTTTAAAGAACCTTCTACTAAAGATGTTGACTATATTGAATATATTATTTGCAATAGTAACGCAATAACAAACTCAATGATTAGTCCAAACTCACAAACAGTAAAGATTTTAAATAGAGAAAAATTAATTAATAAAGTGGCACTAATTGTAGTAATGGTTGCTATATTTGGTTCAATTATGTTAAAATCAGTAATTAATAATAAATATATTTTATTGGCAATTTGCTTACTTTTAATTGGTGGATTGATTGCATTAATAATTATCTTTAAGCCAAGATTATACAGTAAGAATTTAAATATATTTATTGAAGATTATATTGATTATTTAAATAATGGTAATACTAAAGATGAAAGAACAATATTCTTCAAAAAAGAAGGATTAAAAGTAATCAATGAAGAACAAACATATTTCTTTGATTATCACGAATTAAATCTTTACACTGTTTGTATTTATTCAAAATCTAATGCTCCAGTTAATATTTTTATATGTTCACAATTGCCAGAAAAAGAAGAATACAAAGATATTCAAGATTTTATTATTCCACTTTCAAGAGATTTATATAATGATATATGTGAAAATTCAATCTATATTATTGGTTTAGAAGATGTTTTAAATAACTTAAGTGAAGAAGCTTCAAAGTCAATCAAGGAAGTAAAAGAAGGATATTTATTAAAACATTATAAATAATAGCAAAAAGTACTCTAAAGAGTACTTTTTTTAATGCCATTTCTGACTAAAAATTTATAAAAAGTGGTATAATATATTTAATGGAGATTTAATATGGAACAAAATAACAAAACAAAAATATTTGAAGAATATTCTATTCCTAAAGCATTTATCAGTTTAGCTATACCTACAATTATCTCACAAATTATAATGATTATTTATAACTATGCTGACACATGGTTCTTAGGACAAACAAAAGATGAAAATGCAGTTGCAGCTTTATCGGTAATAATGCCTGTATTTATTATCATGAATGCAGTAGCAAGTCTATTTGGAATTGGGGGTTCTAGCTTAATTGCAAGATATCTTGGAAGAAAAGAACCTAATAAAGCTAAGCATGTATTTGCATTCTCATTATGGGGAAGTATTGCTGCATCTATATTATATAGTCTAGTAATATTAATATTTGCAAAGCCTATTATCTATGCTGTTGGTGGATCAGATGTTACATATGAATATATATTTAACTATGCATTAATTACAATGATTATAGGTAGTCTTCCCACAATTTTAAATAATGTATTTGGACATCTAGTTAGAGCAGTAGGTGCATCTAAAGAAGCAAGTATTGGTATGGGTTTAGGTGGAGTTTTAAATATAATTTTAGACCCTTTATTTATGTTTGTACTATTACCAAAAGGAAATGAAGTATTAGGAGCAGGTCTAGCAACAATGCTTTCTAATGTTGCAGCTACAATTTTCTTTATCATATATATAATTAAACATAAAGAAATTAAAGTTTTTACATTAAATCCAAAGGATATTTCATTAAAACATTCAATTCCTAAAGAAGTATTATTTATTGGTTTCCCTGCTGCATTAAGTACAACACTTGCAATGGTATCTAATATTTTTGCAAATACTTTGGTAAAAGGTGCAGTACCTGTTGAGCTTCAAAGCCCTTCACTTGCAGGACTTGGTGTTGCTAAAAAGATTAATACCTTAGCATTTAACATATGTATGGGTATAACTCAAGGTATGCTACCGTTTATTGCGTATAACTATGCTGCAAAAAATGTTAAACGTATGAAAAAAGGAATTGCTTTTATGTTTGCAACTGCAATTGGTTTTTCACTAGCTGCAATAACATTATTCCAACTTTTTACAAGACAACTTGTTGCATTCTTTGTTCCAGGACAAGAAAATGTAATTAGGTATGGTGTAGAATTCTTACATATTATTGAAGTAGCTGTACCGCTTTGTTCGATTTCATTTGCAACTAATACGGTCTTTCAAGCAACAGGAAAAAAAGTTTCATCGTTTATCTTATCAATCTTAAGAAAAGGCCTATTAGATATTCCTCTAATGTTTATCTTAGTTGATTCAATTGGTGAATTTGGTGTTTTATGGGCTACTCCTATTGCTGAAAGCATATCAGTATTTGTTGCTTTAGGATTGCTATTATCTTTCTTAATGAAAGAGACAAAAAAGCATAAAAACGAATTAAACGTAGAAATTTAATAAACATAGGTCTTAACCTATGTTTTATTTATTAAAATAAATCATATATATTAAATAGGTGAAAATATGAAAAAATATATATCTTTATTAATAGCTGGATTACTTGTTGGAATCACAACTAACATTGGACATCCAATTACTCCTTATTATATAAATCAATTAGGCTTAGATAAAATTGTTTTTGGTTATTTCTTTGCTGCAATGTCTTTAGGGATGTTAATATTTGCTCCTATATGGGGAGCACTTGGAGATGCAAAGGGGAGAAAATGGATTTTAATTATTTGCTTAGTATTTTATGGAGTAGGACAAATATTATTTGGAGTATTAAAAAATCAATATCTAATTATCGCTGCTAGATTATTTTCAGGAATATTTAGTGGAGGTATTTTAGTATCATTCTTATCATATATGACAAGAAGTAAGGATTTATCTAAATATAATGGTCCTAGACTTTATGCAACTTTCATTTCATTACAACTTGTAGGAACTTCTCTTGGTTCTTTTATTGGTGGAGCTTTAGGAGAAGTATTTAATCCAAATTATCATTATGTCTTTTTTATCCAGGCATTATCCATGCTAGTTTTTGCGTTATATGTATTAATATTGATGAATTTTAAAGATGAAGAAAAACTAAATGTAAGAAGTATAAATCCTTTAAAGAGTTTAAATGATATAAAATTATTGCCTATATCTTTAGTAATATTTTTATTTGTTATTGCAGTAATTAATATATCCTTTACTGATGTTTCAAAATATTTAGATGTGTATTTCTCTGATTCTGGATATGGATCTTTAAAACTAGGAACAGTTAATTTAATAGTAGGGTGCTTAACATTATTAGTAAATCTATTATTTACACCATTAATAATTAAAAGATTTAAACCATTACTTACACTTTCAATTTTATCAATCATCGGTTCAGCAATGTTATTACTTACTTTTACATTACCTAATTTATTATTTAATATATATACTTTTTATATGATATTTATTATCACAAAAGCAATTATTGAACCTGTTATTGTTGAATATTTAAATGAACATAAAAACATTCAATCTGGTATCTTAATGGGGCTTAGACAAAGCTTCATCTCTTTAGGAAGTATTATTGGGGTCTTAATTGGGGGTGTAATCTATGCTAATAGTTCTGTTTTATTATTTTATATATGTTCAGGCATGCTTGGTGTTGCTGCAGTAATTACAATATTTATATATATAATTAAAAGAAGAGATTCTAAAATTTAATTTAGAATCTTTTTTTGAATTCTTGCTATATTGAGTAAGATTTGATATAATAATAAAAAAGGAGATTATTATGAGAAAGAAGAATTTTATTTTAATTGGAATATCTATTATATTACAATTTATAATGGCAATGGTACCATTTATTGGAATCGGACAACATATAGAAGTTGTCTCATTACCAATTACTTTATTAATATCATTATTTTTAATGATGATAGGATTAAAAGGATTATATAAAGAAACACATTATCAAGAATTCAATAATGGTGCTATTTTATCAATTGTTGGTATTATTGCAGTATTTTTATTTACACTGTTTTCACCATTAATTATCGGAGGAAAGTACGTTGGTATATTTGAATTTTATTCTATTGCACTAAAAAACCCTCAAAATGAAGCACTTTTATTATCATTAACGCAAAATTTCATGAAATCGTATGGAACATTCTTTTTAACTAGTACAGTAGCAGTATTTTTCTTTGGATATGCGCTTAAATCTTTTGGAAATGGAATTCAATATCAAAATGTCGATAAAGAACATACTAATAAATTAAGAAAAGCTACAAAGAAATTTGCAGTATCAAACTTCTTATTAATGCTACTTTTTACAATAATGTTATTTGTATTAGGAAATGTTTTCACATTTATAAGAGAAAATGTAGATGCATCTGGAGAATTAAGTAATGGTGCAGCAATTGAGTTGTTATTGTCATTTGGTTCTATTTATTTAATTATAATTCCTTTACTAATATTTCTTTCTATTACATACTATATTAACATTGTCAAATCTTTAATATTAATTTTTTCAACTCCAAAGAAAATAATAAACAATGACGAGGTTATTAACAATTAGTTAAAACTCATATTATAGACTTTTACAAAAAGGAGTAATTATATGAATATATTATTTTTCTTAAAACCAAAAGCAAATTTAACAGTTCTAAATACAAATAATACTTTAAGAGCGGGTCTTGAAATTATGAATAGAAGTGGTTTTACCGCAGTGCCCTTAATTGATGAAGAAGGTAAATATATAGGTACTATTTCAGAAGGAGATTTTTTGTGGTATTTCAAGGACCAAGGTGTATTTGATTTAAAGGCTTCTGAAAAAGTACTATTAAAAGATATAGAAAGAAGAAGAGATAATCAACCAATAAGAGTTACAGAAGATATGTCTAACTTAATTAATTTGTCTAAAACAGAAAACTTTATTCCTGTAATTGATGATCGAGACATGTTTATTGGCATTGTTACAAGACAAGATATTATTGATTATTTTTTAAAAAGATAGTATGAGTAAAAAAATTAATCAATCGATAAAAGCAATTACTGAAGGTGGAATATTTACTGCTGGATATGCACTTCTTGCAATAATATCAAGATATTTAATTACTGGAACAGATAGTCTAATATATTATTTCACTCCACTTCTTATGGCGATATATATAGCCCGTAATAAGATTAGCTATTCCATTGCAGTTCTTGCAGCATCAATTACTTTATCATTCTTATTTGTCAATCCATTAATTGCATTAATGGTAATAATGCCAAATATAATTATTGGTTTTGTTTTTGGTTGCTTAGAAAAGTATAATAAAGTTAAAATAATTAATTATGTACTAACTTTTATTTCTTGTTTATGTGCATCATTATTAAGCATTTATTCATTTGAATTAATTAATGGAATAGGCTATTGGGCTGATTTAGAAGAACTTGCATTAAATTTCGCAAATACAATAGGTTTTCAAAATACTGAACTAATATCTTCTATTGTTAATATTTCGGTTATTATTATCATTATTGTTGATTCCTTAATTAAATCAATTTTATTGTATTTAGTTTTTGCATTAATAGTTATAAGACTAAAACTGATAAAAGATTATACATTAAAGATTAAATTACCACTAAAATTTAAAACAATATATGCTATTGGATATATATTACTTATTATCCTACTATTGTTTTTATTTAATAGATATGTATATAATAATAATGAATTAATTCAAATAGTAATAATAATGCTTTCAACTATATTATTTATGTATAGTTTTTATCTGATTTATCAATTTATTACTTTTATGCGATTTAAATTGAAAAAAATTAAAAATTCATCTTTTATTTTAATTATTTTATTTAGTGTATTAATATTTCCAATACCAATAATTTTTTCTATAATATTAAATCTAATTAATTATAATATTTTACTAGATTTATTATGATATCGATAGACTATTTCTTTAAAAAATAGATGTAGTTTTTCTTTTTCTTGAAATATAAAATAAAATAGTATATAATAAAAAAGAGAAAGAAGAGAATTTGCTATGAAATTACACGGACTATTAAAAAGAGTAGATATTCAAGTAATGTTACTAACAACAATTATCGTAATTCTTGCAACAGTTTCATGTACATCAATTATGTATAATGTTACTTATACTCACACCCTTGATAATATTAGATACCATGCAGAAGACACTTATGAGCTTGTTTGTCAAGAAATAAGTAGAACTGATTTTAATATTATTACTTTAGAAACTGATGTTAATATAGAAAGATATAAAGAATTACAAAAAGAATTAGCTTATATATCAAAAGCTGCGGGCATAGCTTATATTTTTACTGCGTATATGGATAATGAAGGTGTTATTAGACATCATGTTAGTAATTTAACTACTGAATCAGAAAACTATAAATATCCAGGTCAAGCTGTTGATCCAAGAACATATGATAAGATTTCACATGCATTTGATGGACAAAGAGTTTACCCAAGTGATATTAAAAATCTAGATATCAGCCAATTTTATTCATTTTATTATCCTATACTAGAAGGTGAAGAAGTTATTGGTGCCTTAGGTATTATCTTTGATGCAAGCAGACAATATCAAACTTTCCATAATATTCGTATTTTTATTCCGATTATTATTGGTTTATCGTTATTACTTGCAGGAGTTGTATCATATATTGTATTTAAACGTATTTCAAATCCATTCTACCAAGATATGTCTAATACTGATATTATGACTGGTCTTAAAAATAGAAATGCTTATCAAATAGACTTAAACAACATGATTGTTAAGAATGAAATGAAAAATGTTGGTGTTGTTGTATTTGACTTAAATGGACTTAAGAAATTAAATGATGAAAAAGGTCATGATGCAGGAGACAGATTTATTTGTAATTTTGCAAATTCATATAAGAATCTAAAAGAACGTATTGGTGTTATGTATAGAATTGGTGGAGATGAATTCGTAGTATTCATTCCTAATGCAACAAAAGAAATCATTAAAAAATTACTTAGTAATATTAAAGAAGAATTCTATAATTTTAAAGAAACTGAAGATTTATCATATTCAGCTGGTTATGCAATCTTTGATGAAGAACTTGATAAAAACATTAATAAGACAATCAGAAGAGCTGATGAGTTGATGTATAAATTTAAGCGCCAAAATAATTAAAACCTGTTCGGTATTACCGAACAGGTTATTTTATTTTTTTGTATATACTTCTTCTTTTAAAACCCCAACATAAGGAAGTTGACGATATAATTCATTATAATCAAGACCAAATCCTACTACAAATTCAGCAGGAACAATAAATCCAACATACTTAATATCTAAATCGTCTACTTTTCTCATTGAAGGCTTGTCTAGCAAAGAAGCAACTTCAATTGAAGCAGGTTTATAAGTTTTAAGAATTTTAACAACAGTACTTAAAGTAAATCCAGTATCAACAATATCTTCAACTATGATAAGATGACGCCCTTCAAGTTTTGAAGCAGGAAGAATTGTTACTGCTACATTACCTGTAGAAGAAGTTCCGCCATGGTAACTCGATACTTTCATGTAATCGAATTCAATTGGAATAGAAATATATTTTGATAAAGTTGTAACAAAAGGTATACTACCTCTTAAAAGAGATAATAAAATAGGCTTTTTGTCTTCATAGTCAATATCAATTTGTTCACCTAATTCTTTACAACGAGCCTCAATTTGTTCATTTGTTACTAGTATTTTTTTAATGTCATTATTTAAATTCATGTTATCCTCTTTGTTTTATTTTTTATTAATGATTATTCTTGCAATCTTAACACCATTAGCACCAGCTTGTGCAAGACCTCTTGTAATACCTGCGCCATCCCCTCCAACATATAAATTATGAATGCTAGTTTCAAAATCATTTGATACAACCGGACAATCGCTATAGAATTTAGCTTCAACACCATAGAATAAAGTATGATCACTAGCGATACCAGGACTTACATGATTTAATGCTTCAATCATTTCGATTAATGATTTCATGAAGTTATAAGGAAGAACTAATCCTAAATCTCCTGGAACAGCTTCTTTTAATGTAGGTTTTACAAAACCTTCTGCAATACGTTTAGGAGTAGAACGACGTCCTTTTTTAATATCTCCATATTTTTGTACAATTACAGAACCATCTGAAAGCTTATTTGCAAGTTTACTAATTTCATATGCATATTCATTTGGATCATTAAATGGATCATCAAATTCTTGAGAAACAAGTAATGCAAAGTTAGTGTTTTTAGATCCTAATTTTACATCATTATATGAATGACCATTACATAGCATTACACCATTGTGGTTTTCAACTACTACATGACCTGAAGGATTAGAACAGAATGTTCTAACTTGTGTACCAACACTTGTATTAAAGATGAATTTACCTTCATATAAATTACGATTAATTTCATCCATAATAATATCATTAGTTTCAACACGTACACCTAAGTCAACACGATTGTTTTTAAATTTAACATCATGTTTTGATAATGTGCTTGCAAGCCACTCAGAACCATTTCTACCAACACCAAGTACAACATAATCAGCGTAAAGAATTGAATCATCTTCCATAATAACACCTTTAACAGTATTATCTTCAACAATAACATCTTTAACAGCTTTTTCAAATAAATAGTCAATATGAGGCTTCATTTCTTCATAGATATTTGCAAGAACCTTAAGGTTAATTTCTGTACCTAAATGTCTAACTTGGCTACGTAAAAGTTTTAAACCAACTGCGATACCTTTTTTCTCGATTTCAAATACTTCATCAGTATAAGGATCAGTAATTTCTTCAGGAGCACCATGCTTTAAGTTTATTGCATCTACATATTTGATTAAATCAATTACTTCCTCTTCAGGCAAATAGTCAGTCATCCAACCACCAAATTCACTCGTGATATTGAACTTACCATCAGAATAAGCACCACTACCACCGAATCCTGTAGTCATTGAACATCCAGGTTTACAACCAATTCTTCCCTTTTTATCTACTGGACATTTTTCGAGTTTCTTTTCTAGAATCGGACACTTACGGTTATATATATTTCTCCCCTTATCAATTAATAAAACTTTTAAATCTTTTTTCTTCGTCATTAATTCATAAGCAGCATAAATCCCCATTGGACCAGCGCCAACTAATATAACATCATACTTCATATTTAATACCTCGTTTCATAAATAAACATAATATATATATATTCTATCATAAAACATTTTATTTTTCCACTTAAATAAAACTTTAATAAATTAATTTTAACAAAAATTAAAAAAATGTGCTATAATAAAATAAAGAAATGATTAATTATATAGATTCGGAGGATAAATATGAATAAAGTTTTAGAATATTTTAATAAATTAAATAACACTGAAGAAGTATTTAAAAAAGAAATTGTTGTTTGTGGTTGGCAAAAAATCTTTAAACAAACAATGATATCTTCAATAACTCCTTATTTATTTGAATCTTTAGATATTAAAGAACATATCGCAAAAGAAAAAAATGAAAATAGAGATTTAAGAATAAAACCTAAAGTATATATAACAGTTCATGATACAGGCGATACAGGTGCAAAACACACTGCAAAATTTTGGAGTGATACTGTTTATAAAGAAATGTGGGTAGATACAAAAGAACCATACAAAGCTAGTTTTCAATATGTAGTTGGAAATGATGGGATATATCATAATATTCCTGATAATGAAGTAGCATATCACGCAGGTGATACAACACAATATGATTACACTTTATATAATACTGGCGTAAAAGTATCGGATAAGTTTGAACTTGGCATTAGTGAAGATAGTTTTTATACAATTAACGGTGAAAAAACAACTGTTCCTGCACCGATGTTTGAAAAAGAAGTAGACGGTAAAGTAATTAAAAGAGTATGTACTGTTGACGATATTAATGACCAAGGTATTTGTATGGCTGTTGATGATGAATATTTCTATTTAGGTGAAACATACTTTAATAAAACATATGAAAAGATTGCAAACCGTGGAGGAAATAATAACTCTATTGGTATTGAAACATGTGTTAATGAAGGTACTAATGTTTGGTTATCCTTTATGAGATGTGCTAAATTAGTTGCAAAACTACTTGATGAAAATGATTTAGAAATTTATGATATTAAACAACATCACTTCTTTAGTGGAAAGAACTGTCCTCAAACTTTAAGAGTTAATAACTTATGGGAATATTTCTTACACTTAGTAGAAGTAGAAAAAGACATTTTAGAATTTGTTAAAGAAGGATATCAAATTAAACTTATTCCTCATTCGGAATATTTAGAACCTAATGGTGTACTTACTAAATTACCTAAGTGCGTAAAAGGTATAGAATATACTATTGAAACAACTAAAGATGATGTAGTTGAAAGTTATAAATATGTTAAATTAGTGTAATGATTGAATAAATCATTAAATTATGGTAAACTATATAAGAAAATAATATGAAGAGGATATAAATATGTTAGACATTAAATTTATTAGAGAAAACCCTGAAATTGTAAAAGAGAATATTAAAAAGAAATTCCAAGAAAAAAAGCTAGTTTTAGTTGATGAAGTAATTAGCCTTGATATAAAGATTCGTGATCTAAAACAAAAAGGTGATAACTTAAGAAAAGAAAGAAATGACTTAAGTGGAAAAATTGGAATGCTAATGCGTGAAAAGAAAGTAGAAGAAGCTAACGCAATCAAAGCACAAGTTGTTGAAGTAAATAAAGAACTTGCAGGAATCGAACCAGCAGTAGAAGAATTACAAAAAGAACTTCGTGAAAAAATGCTAGTAATTCCAAATATTATTGATCCTTCAGTTCCAATTGGTGAAGACGATTCATGTAATGTAGAAAATCAAAAATACGGTGAGCCATTTGTACCAGAATATGAAATCCCTTATCATGCAGATATCGTAGCAGCACTTAATGGTGTAGACAAAGAAGCTGCTGGAAGAACATCAGGTAATGGTTTCTATTACTTAATGGGTGATATCGCAAGACTACACTCTGCAATGCTATCATATGCAAGAGATTTTATGATTGATAAAGGCTTCACATACTGTGTTCCTCCATTCATGATTAGAAGTGATGTAGTAAGTGGTGTTATGTCATTTGAAGAAATGGATGCTATGATGTATAAAATTGAAGGGGAAGACCTATTCTTAATTGGTACTTCAGAACACTCTATGATTGGTAAATTCAAAGGACAAATTATCCCAGAAAAAGAATTACCGTTAACTCTTACATCATATAGCCCATGTTTCAGAAAAGAAGTAGGTGCTCATGGACTAGAAGAAAGAGGACTATATAGAGTTCATCAATTTGAAAAACAAGAAATGGTTGTAATTTGTAAAAAAGAAGAATCAATGGATTGGTATAACAAAATGTGGAGTTATACAGTTGAATTCTTTAGAAGCTTAGACGTTCCAGTAAGAACACTTGAATGTTGTTCAGGTGATTTAGCAGACTTAAAAGTTAAATCATGTGACATAGAAGCTTGGTCTCCACGACAAAAGAAATATTTTGAAGTAGGTAGCTGTTCAACACTAGGTGATGCACAAGCAAGAAGACTTGGTATTAAATCTAAAGATGAAAACGGAACTTACCTTTGTCATACTTTAAACAATACTGTTCTTGCAACACCTCGTGGATTAATTGCAGTATTAGAAAACAACTATAATGCTGATGGATCAATCAGAGTTCCTAAAGCACTTCAACCATATATGGGTGGTAAAGAATTACTTACACCTAAAAAATAATACTTTATAACTCATCTTTTGATGAGTTATAATTTTATATATAATAAGGACAATGAATATGCCTAATAACGCAAGAAAAAAATATATTAAAGAACAAATTAAAAGAAAAGAAGAATATCTAGAAAAAAAGAAAAAAGCTTATCATAATCAAAATATTAAAGAGTATTCTGTCAATAAAGAAATAGAACTTCTAGAATTTTTATATCAAATCTACCACGATCAATCAAGAAACAATGTTAAGACAATTCTTTCTAAAAGACATGTTGCAGTAAACGGACTTCCTGTTACGCAATTTAACTATCGTTTATATAAAGGTGATATTGTTCAAGTTTCAAAAGAACAATATGACAGAAGCCAAGTTGTAAAACAAGAAGTAAAGAAAAAAGTTAATATTAATATTATTTATGAAGATGATGATCTTTTAGTTATTAATAAACCTAATGGTTTGCTTACAATTGAAAGTGATCATGAGAAAACTGAAACTGCATATAAATTAGTTCTAGAATATATGTCAACTAAAAATAAACATGCAAGATGCTTTCAAGTACATAGATTAGATAAAGAAACATCAGGATTACTTCTATTTACAAAGAGTTATGAATTAAAAGAATTACTATCTAAAAACTGGAATACACTTGTAAAAGAACGTGGATATATAGCTATTGTAGAAGGAAAAATGCCTAAAAAAGAAGATAAAATTATTAGTTGGCTAAAAGAAACAGACACACATCTTATGTATGATTCTCATAAAGAAGGTGATGGGATAAAAGCAATTACTAACTATAAAGTAATAAAAGAATCTTCTAAATATTCACTGTTAGATGTCACAATTGAAACAGGAAGAAAGAATCAAATAAGAGTTGCAATGAATGATTTGGGTCATCCAATTGTTGGTGACGATAAATATGGTAAGCCATCTGATCCAATAAAAAGACTTGGGCTTCACGCGTCTACGCTTAAATTTAAACATCCAATAACAAAGGAAATTTTGTATTTTAAAGCAGATATTCCTGCTATATTTAAAAAGCTTTTTAAGTAAATTCTATAGTATAAGGACAAGAAATTGTGCTAATTAAAAGAATAAATTAATTTTATATTTTAATCATTAAAAGAGTTAATCACTATGAATTTTATAGTTTTTAACTCTTTTTCACATTAAATAGTTAAATAATTATTTCCTATTAATTATTTTTATCATGTTGTTACTTTTTAGCAAATATTGAAAAATTGGATATATAACTTGCAAAAATAAAAAGAATTTGATATAATATATCCGGACGTATTATAGTGTTATTAATATAATCGTAACAAAAAATCGGAGGTTAATTTATGGCTCATTTACAAGCTCATGCTGAAAAGCAAATTATTGAAATTATTTCAAGATACAAAGATGAGAAAACTCCTTTAATGATGATCTTAAGTGACATCCAAAAGGAATTTGGTTACATCCCTCTTGAAGTACAAGAATTAGTGTCTGAACAAATTGGAGTACCTGTTGCAGAAATTTATGGTGTAGTTACATTCTATTCATTCTTCTCTTTAAATCCAAAAGGGAAATATGTTATTGGTGTATGTCTAGGTACTGCTTGTTACGTTAAAGGCGCACAACAAGTTATTGACAAATTCTCAGAAATTTTAAACATTAAACCAGGTGAAACTACTGAAGATGGTTTATTCACTTTAGAAGCATTACGTTGTATCGGTGCTTGTGGTATTGCTCCTGCTTTATCAATTAATGGTAAAGTTTATCCAAAAGTTGCAGTTTCTCAAGTTCCAGCAATCATTGAAGAATATCGTAAAATGGGAGGTGCAAACTAATGATTAATACTAAACAAGAATTATTACAAAAGATTGAAGTTTGTTCTGAACAAATTAATGACAAATTCTCTGGTAAAGGTGGAAAACGTTCAATCGTTATTTGTGGTGGTACAGGATGTTTATCAAGTGATGCACAAGCTATCCTTGAAAAATTCCAAGAATTAATTCCTGCAAAAGGAATTGACGCAAAAGTATCAGTTAACCAAGTAGGATGTTTTGGTTTCTGTTCACAAGGACCTTTCGTTAAGATTTTCCCTGAAGACACTCTATATCGTGGTGTTCAAGTTTCAGACGTTGAAGAAATCGTTGAAAAAGATTTATTAAACGGTGAAATCGTTGAAAGACTTCTTTATGTTGACCCTGTTACAAAAGAAAAGATTCAAAAACAAGATGAAATCACTTTCTATAAAAAACAAGTACGTGTTGCATTACATGGTTGTGGTGTAATCAATCCTGAAAACATTGAAGAAGCTTTAGGTTACGGTGCTTATAAAGGTTTATTAAGAGCTTTAAGTATGACTCAACAAGAAGTTATTGATGAAGTATTAGCTGCTGGTCTACGTGGTCGTGGAGGCGGTGGTTTCCCTACTGGTAGAAAATGGCAATTTGCTTTAAATCAAAACTCTGCTGAAAAATATGTAGTATGTAATGGTGACGAAGGTGACCCAGGTGCATTCATGGACCGTTCAATCTTAGAAGGTAACCCTCTAGCTGTTATTGAAGGTATGGCTATTGCTGGTTATGCAATTGGTGCTCAAAATGGTTATTTCTATGTTCGTGCTGAATATCCAACTGCTGTTGCAAGACTTCGTAAAGCTATTGAAGAAGCTAAGAAAATTGGTTTATTAGGTGAAAATATTTTAGGAACTGATTTCAGTTTTGATGTTCATATTCGTTTAGGTGCTGGTGCATTCGTATGTGGTGAAGAAACTGCATTACTTAACTCAATTGAAGGTAAACGTGGTATGCCACGTCCAAGACCTCCATTCCCAGCTGTTAAAGGTTTATGGCAAAAACCATCTATTATTAACAACGTAGAAACACTTGCATGTGTTCCATACATCTTAAGAGAAGGTGCTGAAAAGTTCGCATCTATGGGTACTGAAAGATCTAAAGGTACTAAAGTATTCGCTCTTGGTGGTAAAGTTAATAACGTTGGTCTAGTCGAAATTCCTATGGGTACTACAGTTCGTGATTTAATTTACGAAATTGGTGGTGGAATTCCTAATGGTAAAGAGTTCAAAGCTATCCAAACTGGTGGTCCATCAGGTGGATGTTTAACTGCTAAAGATTTAGATACTCCAATCGACTTTGATAACTTAGTTGCACTTGGCTCAATGATGGGTTCTGGTGGTGCTATCGTTATGGATGAAGATAACTGTATGGTTGACGTTGCTAAATTCTATATGGAATTTATTTGTGATGAATCATGTGGTAAATGTTCTCCATGTCGTATTGGTACAAAACGTATTCTTGAAATTCTTGAAAAGATTACTAAAGGTCAAGGAACTTTACAAGATCTTGCTGATCTAGAAGATTTATCAGAAGCTGTTAAATCTAACTCACTATGTGGTTTAGGTCAAACTGCTGCTAACCCAGTACTTTCAACAATGCGTCAATTCAAAGATGAATACATTGCACACGTAGTTGACAAACAATGTCCTGCTCATATCTGTAAAGATTTAATGCAATACTATATTGTTCCTGAACAATGTAAAGGTTGCTCTAAGTGCTCACGTGTTTGTCCAGTTGGTGCAATCTCTGGTGTAATCAAACAACCATTTGTTATTGATCAAGATAAATGTATTAAGTGTGGTATGTGTATTTCTTCTTGTCCATTCCACGCAATTATTAAGAAATAATGGAGGTATATTCTAATGGCAAAAATTAATATTAAAATCGAAGGCGTTGCTTATCAAGTAGAAGAAGGCCTTACAATTTTAGAAGCTGCAAGAGAATGTGGTTATGAAATCCCTTCATTATGTAGCTTTAATCATGGTGAATGTAGCTTAGCTTCTTGTCGTGTTTGTCTAGTTGAAGCAACAGGTGCAAGAGGATTAGTTGCATCATGTGTATATCCAGTTGCTGAAGGTATGGAAATTAAAATTTCTTCTCCAAAAGCTGCTGCTGCTCGTCGTTTAAGTGTTGAATTATTATTATCAAATCACTCAATGAACTGTCAACAATGTGAAAAGAATGGACATTGTGAATTATTATATGTAGCTCAAATCACTGGTGCTAGAGAAGGTAAATTCTTAGGTGCTAAGACTCCAGTTAGCTATGATGATTTAACTCCATCTTTAGTTCGTGACACTTCTAAATGTATCCTTTGCGGTCGTTGTGTTGCTCGTTGTCAAAATGCTCATGGTACTGGTATCTTAGGATTTGAAAAACGTGGCTTTAGTACAATCGTTGCTCCTGCTGCTGAACGTTCATTCTCTGAAACTCCTTGTATCCTTTGTGGCCAATGTGTAAGCGTATGTCCTACTGGTGCACTTTCTGAAAAGAGTGAAATTGAAAAAGTTGATGCTGCTATGCTTGCTGGCAAACATGTAGTTGTTCAAACTGCTCCTGCTGTAAGAGCTGCTTTAGGTGAAGAATTTGGTTTACCTATTGGTACTGCTGTTACTGGTAAAATGGTTGCTGCACTTAAGAGACTTGGCTTTGCTAAAGTTTATGATACAAACTTTGCTGCTGACTTAACTATTATGGAAGAAGCAAATGAACTTCTTGGTAGAATTAAAAATGATGGTGTTCTTCCAATGATTACTTCATGTTCTCCAGGTTGGGTTAACTATGCTGAATATTATTACGGAGATCAATTAGATCATTTATCAAGCTGTAAATCTCCACACCAAATGCAAGGTGCTATTATCAAATCTTACTATGCTGAAAAGAACAATATTGATCCAAAAGATATTTTCGTTGTATCAATTATGCCTTGTACAGCTAAGAAATTTGAAAAAGAACGTCCTGAAATGGAATGTGAAGGATTAAGAGATGTTGATGCAGTACTTACTACAAGAGAACTTGCAAAATTAATCAAACGTAGTGGTATTAACTTTAATAAACTTCCTGATGAAGAATTTGACCAAGACATCATGGGTGAATACACTGGTGCTGGTGTTATCTTCGGTGCTACTGGTGGTGTTATGGAAGCTGCACTTAGAACTGCTTACTTTGCATTAACTGGTAAAGAACACGAAGCTATTAAATTTGAAGCTGTTCGTGGTATGGATGGTTTAAAAGAAGCTGAAATCAATATCAATGGAAACGTAATTAAAGTCGCTATTGCATCTGGTATGAAGAATGCTAAAGTATTAATGGATCAAATCAGAGATGGTAAGAGCCCATATACATTCATTGAAATCATGGGTTGTCCTGGTGGATGTATTAACGGTGGTGGTCAACCATATGTTAAACCAATGTTCTTACCTAATGAAGATACTAATATTTTAGATACATTTAAACAAAAACGTGCTCAAGCTCTTTATTCTGAAGATGAAAGACAAACTCTTCGTCAATCTCATAATAATACACAAATTCAAGCACTTTATAAAGAATTCTTAGGTGAACCTAATTCTCATAAAGCTCATGAGTTATTACATACTCATTATCATTCAAGAGAAAGATTCCCTGAAAAATAAAACAAATCCGATTATATAAATAACACAAATTCCTAGTCTACAATGTAGGCTAGGAATTTTATTTTAAAAATTAATTTAAAACTTTACTTGAACAAAAAACATAAACCTAGTATAATAAATACGAAAAAGAAATGATTATAATCATTCTTAGAATGCTATAAAGGAGATAAATATGAAGTTTTTTAAGAAAGCATTATTAAGTTTTGTATTAATTACCTTATTTGTAACATTAGTTTCTTGTGGTGCTAAAAAGAAAGTTTCGCTTTCTGCAACAACTGAAGAAATTACTGTTTCAGTAGGTGATGTAGTTGATTTGAAATTATCTGCAACAGGAGCAAAAAAATACTCTGAAGAAGATATATTATCAAATTTAAAATTATCATCAAGTGATGATAAAGTAATTAAAATTAAAGATGATAAAGCTGTTGCAGTAGAAGTTGGTACTGCAGAAGTCACTGCAACATGGAAAGAATATGATGGTGCAACAGCTACAGTAAAAGTAAATGTAGTTGCTCCTAAATTAGGTGTTATTACATATTCAGAACTACCAGAAAACATTTTTATAGGTGATACATTCACAATTGAACATCAATCAGAAAAAGAAGTAACAGTAAAATATGAAACATCTGATGAAAATATTTTATCAGTAAAAGACAATAAATTTACAGCTAATGATGAAGGTGATGTAATCATTACTGCAACTGCAAGTAATGGATATGAAGAAGATATTCAAGAATGGCTAGTAGAAGTAACTCCAGTAGGCGTTTATAAAGTTAAATTTGAAGCGAATAAAGAAGATGCAATTTGGCCTACAAGAGCTGCTAAAAATCGTGAAGAAATAGTTGATGAATTATTTAAAGATTTATATGAATGGGCACAAGGTAATGGAGAAACTTCTAGCTTTGATGATTATGTTAGCAAAATTAAACAACAACTAGAAGCATATGAAGATATTAAATTACGTAACCCTTCTTTAAAAAATAATCCTTCAACAACTGGTCAAACTAACTATTTCTTAAATACTCCTAAATATTATCAAAAATGGAGTAAATTCTTCTTACAATTTAACACTGCAATGTTAGTAGTAAGTAAAGATCAAAACTTCTATACAGATACGTATGCCGCAATGGTAAGAATGCATCAATTCATTTCATGGAATTCATCAGGCGAAAAGTATTTCTCAAATTATATTCAAAAAATGTGTGATGTTACTCCAATTAAAGAAGAAGTACCATCTAAATATAAAGCAGGACAAGAATTAACTCTTCCTGTATTATCATTAGAAAGTGGCTTAAAATTTTTAGGTTGGTATGATAATCCAGAATTTAGTGGTAACCCTATTACTAAACTTGGTGCATCTGATACTGGAAACAAAGTATTCTATGCAAAATGGGAAGAAGAAGTATTTGCAGAAACATTTGAAATTAATCAAATTTCTGAATTATTATTATTTACATCTCATCAATTAGTATGGACTATTGGTCCTAAAAATGTAACTGATAATACTGTTAAATTCTATTCAAGTGATGAAAGTGTTGCAACAGTAAACGCAAGAGGTGTTATTAAAGCTTTAAGTAATGGTATTACATTTATTACTGTTCAAGTAAATGGAAATCGTGATTTAGATGTTAAGTTTGAATTAGAAGTATATACTGGTGATTATATTGATGGTTCATATGAAACTAATTCTTATGTTTTAATCGATGAAAATATTAAACTAAATGGTATAGTAAATTACCGTGATGAATCTACGAGTGAAGTTGTATGGGAATCATTAACTCCAGAAATTGCTACTGTAGATGAAAGTGGTAATGTAACTGGTATTAATGCTGGTGAAGCTAAGATTGTTGCAAAAGATCCAAAGAATGCTGAATTAAAACTTGAATTTGTTGTAATGGTTTTAGAAGCATTACCTGAGGGAATTTTAGATTTAGCACTTAGATCAAATGAAAGTAATGTATTTACAAGATACGACCTAAATATTGGTAACACTTATCGTAAGGATATTTTAGGAAGTGTATCTAAATTATTTGGTAATAGTAATTTGAAAAAAGATACAACTTATTATGATAAATCAAATCAATCTCAAGCTACATATGGCACAATGAGTTCAATTGAATTCATTACAGTTCACTATACAGGTAATATGGCAAAAGGAGCTAATGCTGCAGCAAACGCAAGTTACTTCGCAACAAATGGTTCTACATCAATTCACTATACAACTGGTAATGATGGTGTATTCTACTGTATGGATGAATCAAAAGGTGCATGGCATGCAGGGGATTCTGGTGCACTTGCTCAAGTTGGTGAATTTAAATGGATTCCATCTGGTGTTAAAGTAGCCGCTGCTGATCCAATGTATCCTAACTTTACAATTTCAGATGACTTCTATTATGAAATTAATGGAAAGAAAACTACAATTCCTATGCCTAAACCTTGGAATTATAGCTCAAGAGGTACTGATCATAAATTAAATGCTGATGGTACTATCTCATCTAATTCTTCTTATAGTGGTAATGCCTTCTACAATAGAGAAGCTGAATCATTTATTAATGATCAAAGTTTACCATTCAAGATTGTTGGTGATGAATATTACATGGGTACAACTTGGTGGGCATATACTCAAGTTTATGAAGGACGTATTTGTTCAACAGGTGGTAATAGAAATTCTATCGGTATTGAATCATGTGTAAATGAAGGTTCTGACCTTTGGTGGACATGGCAAAAAACTGCACAACTAGTTGCTGATATTATGGTAAGACAAAATCTTGATATTACAAGAGTTAGAGGTCACCACTTCTATACTGCAAAAGATTGTCCTCAACCAATGCTTGAAAACGATTTAGAAATTTGGTGGGAATTCTTAGAACTTGTTGAAGCAGAATATGAACTATTAACTAAGTATGCTGGTTATGAAGTATCAATTACTTCTAATAATCCAGATATCGTTAATAAAAATGGTAGAGTTGTAAATCAACCAGAACAATCTACATGTGTTACTTATACAATTACATTTACAAAAGATGGTGAAAGTAAATCGATTACTCTTGCATCAATGGTACAAGGTATTTATGTAGATAGATAGAAATTATTAAAATTCTCTTATTCTAAATTATAGAATAAGAGGATTTTTCTTTTAAATTG
The DNA here is from genome assembly GCA_017937305.1 of Bacilli bacterium. Taxonomy (GTDB): domain Bacteria; phylum Bacillota_I; class Bacilli_A; order ML615J-28; family CAG-313; genus UBA1737. The sequence goes on along the minus strand of JAGBDV010000002.1, from coordinate 93,370 downwards.
TCAAATATTAAGAAAACGCTTGCAAAAGTTACTTTATAATGGTAAAATATTTATAAGGAGATATTAAAATAATATTTCTGTTAAAAAACTGTAAAGGAGAAAAATATGAAGTTTTTTAAGAAAGCATTTTTATTAAGCTTAATCTTCATTGCTGTATTAGTTACACTTGCTTCATGTTCAGGTAAGAAGAAAGTTACACTTTCTGCTGAAAAATCTGAAATTAGTGTAATAATCGGCGAAGCTGTGGAATTAAAACTATCTGCTACAGAAGTTAAAAAGTACACAGAAGAAGATATTCTAGCAAATCTTGATATCGTATCAAGTGACGCAAATATTGTTAAAGTAGAAAATGATAGCATAACAGCAGTAGGAATAGGTACTGCAAATGTTACTGCTACATGGAAAGAATATGAAGGCGCTACAGTAACTGTTAAAGTTAATGTATTAGCACCTGAAGTTGGAAGCGTAACTTATAGTGCTCTTCCTGAAAATGTGTATGTTGGAGATAAATTCTCAATTACTCATGAAGCAGGAAGTGATGTAACAGTAAGTTATGAAGTATCTAACGCAGAAATTCTTTCTGTTGATGGAAATAACTTTGAAGCTAAAGCTGCAGGATCAGCAAAAATTACTGCAACTGCAACTAATGGTTATAAAGAAGTTAAACAAGAATGGAACATAGAAGTTCAACAAGGTGAATATACAATCACTTATGAATTAAATGGTGGTAAGAATGCATCAAGCAACCCTGCTAAATATGATGTAAGAAATCTTCCACTTGCAATTGCAGCTGCAACAAAAGCAAACAAACAATTCTTAGGTTGGAGCTTAGTTGAAGGTTCAACTGAATATGTAACTGAAATTGCTGCTGGTCAAACTGGTGATATTACACTATATGCAAACTTTGCAGATATCAAACATGCAATTACATATGAACTTGATGGTGGTACTTTAGGTGCTAACTCTCCAGTTGAATATGTACAAGGTGAAGAAACTCAACTTGTTAATCCTACTAAAGAAGGTTATACATTCCTAGGTTGGTCTACAGTTGAAGGATCTACTACATATATCACTAAGATTGCAAGTTCACTTAAAGCTGATGTTAAATTATATGCAAACTGGGAAAAAATTCCTGTATTCTCTAATATCGTTTATGAATTAAACGGTGGTACAAATCCTGATAATGCAGAAGATCAATATGAAGAAGGTACTTGTTATACTCTCCCTACTCCTACAAAAGATGGTTATAAATTCTTAGGTTGGACAAAAGAAGAAACAGGTACTGCATATATTACTGAAATTGCTGCAACTGAAACAGGTGATGTTAAAGTTTACGCACAATGGGAATTAATAATTATTAAATATGAAATTTCTTATGAATTAAATGGTGGTGTACAAGGTGAAAATGCTCCTGTCGAATTTGAAGAAGGTGTTGCAGTTACATTGCCAATTCCTACAAAAGAAGGTTTTAAATTCTTAGGTTGGACAAAAGAAATAGAATCTACTGATTATATTACAACTGTAGGTGCTACAGAAAAAGAAGATATTAAGGTTTATGCACAATGGCAAGAAGTCATCGAAGGTGCTGTTTATGTAGGTGCTGGTTTAGATTACGCTACACTAGATGAAGCAATAGCTGGTGCAGCTGATGGATCTAAGATTATTTTAGCTGCTGGTGAATATACTTTAGGTGTTGTTATTAATAAGAGCTTTGAAATTGTTGGTCCTAATGCTGATTTACCTGTTTCTGAATTTGGTGCAGATGAAGCATTAATCAATGTTGCAAAAGATATTTCAGGTAACATTGCTGCTAAGAAAGTAGTATTTAATGGTGTTCACTTAAAAGGTATCGGTGGTGGAAGCTCAACAGCTGGTGTTTATTTCCAAGATGGTGGTTCTGTTGAAGAATTAACATTTGCAAGTTGTACAGTTTCAGATATGAATACATTTGTTAAATTTGTTGGTGGAAGTTCAAGTGCTATACTAACAATTGAAAATTCTCATATTTATTCAATTGGCCAATTTGCTTTATGGACTACAACTGGTATTAAAAAGACTATCTTATTAAGTAATAAAGTTGAAGGTTTAGGAAGTGGTGTTGTTGCTAACTCAGCTGCTGCTTTATTTAGAGTAAGAGGCGGTTCTTTAGAAGCTTATAACAACTATTTTGTTGGAACAACTGCTAATCAACCAGGTTACTTCGAAAGTATTGCAGAAACATCATATATTAAATATAATACATTTGATAATGTAACTAAATTTGCTCATCCTACAGCTGCAAATAAATTAGTCTTTGATGAAAACTTATATTTAGATGTAGATGGTAAAGCATTTAATATTGCTCCTTCTGAATTATCAGCTATCTCAACTGTTACAGCTGATGTAACTGTTGCGAAGAGTGAAGCAGATAGAGCATCTCGTTATATGTTAATTCTTGCTGAAAAATATCCAGATCAATATTTTAAAGTAACATTTGATGCTGCTGAAGGTGAAATTATTTCTACTTATCCATTTGCTTATGATAAAGATTTGGGTATTGAAAGCTTACCTATCGTTGAAAAAGAAGGTTACCTATTTAGTGGTTGGTTCTTAAATGGTGTAAAAGTTGAATCTATTCCTGCTGGAACAACAGGTGAATTAACTCTTGTTGCAAAATGGAGAGAACCATTCTTAATCGTTGATGGTACAACTGAAGAAGGACATTATGCAACATTATCTGCTGCTTTAGCTGCTGCTCAAAATGGAGATATTATTAAACTTGTTGCTGGTGATTATAATGAAGCTGTAACAATTAAAACACCAAACCTTACAATTCAAGGTCCTAATGCTGGCGTTGCAGGTCACGCAACTAATCGTGCTGCTGAAGCTGTAATTAAATCTGTTATTACAGTTAATGCTGCTGCTAAGAATCTTGTCATTGATGGTTTAAAATTTACTGGTGCTGCTCAAGTTACTGGTAAATCGGGTGATTATTCAGGATTTATTTTCCAAAACAATTTAGTTGTTGATTCAACTTTAGTTGCTGCAGAATATAAACCTACAACGAACTATGTTGATTCTGGTTTCATTCAATTTGCTTACAGTGCTGTTAATAGTGCAACAAACTTTGCATTTAATAATAATAAATTTGAAAACGTTGCTGCAGAAAATATTCATGTAGGTAGAAACTACAATTTAACTGTTGATAATAATGAATTCTATAATTATACTCGTGACTGTATCAGAATTGATGGCGGTTATGTTTATGGTGTATTATCATTCACTAATAATAAATTCGAAAATCCTACTGTTGGAAAAGGTCAAAATGCTGTATACTTCAAGAGCTATAGTGGTAAAGCTAGTACTTCAACTGTAATTATATTTAAAGGTAATGAATTCATCAAGTGTGGTGGTTTGATGACTAATACTGCTAACAGTGGTACGATTGGTGCATGGAGTTATCAAGAACACGGTGGTGTAATTACAATCGAAGAAAACATTTTTGATCATTGTTACAATGGTATTTACTTTAGAAACAATGGTCAAGGCAACTCAGATGGTCCTTGGTCTTGTGATATTAAAAACAATATTTTCTTAGGTTTACCAACTGAATTCTATTATCAATCATATAATGGTACAGGTGATTCAGAAAGTACTAACCCGCATTTAGCAGTATTTGCTGAAAACTACTATGAAGATAATAATGGTCAAGTAATTACAGATTTATCTAAGCATGCATCTTTATTTAAACATTGCAAATCTTACGGTACTACACTTACTACTAAACCAACAATTAATGTTGCTGATGCTGTTAAATTCTATAAAGTTACTTATGAATTAGATGGTGGTGTTTATAACGCAGATAATTTAGTAATGGCTGGTTCTGAATTAGTACTAGGTACTCCAGTTCGTGATGGTTGGACATTCCTTGGTTGGAGTATTAAACCTAATTCAACTGATTATATTGATTCGATTGGTAAAGACAATATAGAAGATATAACTCTATATGCAAATTGGCAACGAATTAGTGCATTTGTAGTTGAATATGATTTAGATGGTGGTGTATCAGGTGAGTCTTACTTAAAATTAGGTACTCCTGCTGCAACATTAACGGTTAATAACTACAACTACAATGAAGGTGCTTTCTGGACTGGTACTAACTATGCACAATATGTATTCTTAGGTACAACTTCATGTGACCCTGGTGCTACATTCTCTGATAGAATTTATATTGGTAAAGATGAAGTAAGTGGTTTATATGTTGTTAAAAACATTATTCAATCAGGTCCATCTTCATGGGCTGCTGGTGCTGAATATGTATTAACTATTTCTAACTCACACAACAATAAAGGGCAATTACACCCAATCGTAACTACATCTATTAAAGTAGGTCAAGTTGTTGCATTTAGCCGTAATCCAATTGATATGGATAATACAACTCCTGGTGAAGTAAAATTCTATGATGTTGCTCCTACTGAAAGCAAAATTACTATTGATGTAACTACAAATGATAAATTAATTACACCATTTAAACTTGGTTATGAATTTGATGGTTGGTACGATGCTTTAGGTAATAAATACGAAACAGTATTTGATTTAAAAGCAGATGTGGCACTAAAAGCTAAATGGAATGAATTAACTCCAGTAACTGATATGCAAGTAGATGCTATTATAGAAGAAATGATAACAGGTGATACATTCCAAATTGTTGCAAAAGTTCTTCCAACTGATGCATACTTCCAAGATGTTTTATTTGAAACTAGTGACCCAGATATTATAAGTGTAACAAAAGGTGGTTTAATGACTGCTAATAATGCTGGTACTTGTACAATTACAATTAGAGATTATGTAGGTTACGCTATTAAGACTTATACAATTACAGTTTATTCAATTCCATCAATTGAAGTCGATTTCGAAGATGAATTTGATGGTGTATTAAGTGTTGGAGAAGAAGTTCAAATTCATGCACATGCATTAGGTAAAAATACTGAAAATGTTGTAATGTCTTTTGATTCAAGTGATTCTTCAATCGCAACTGTAGATGCAGATGGTTATGTTAAAGCATTAAAAGAAGGTACAGTAACTATTACAGTTAGTGATAATAGTGGTTCTAATTTCAAAGTTAAGATCCAATTAATCGTTGCTGATCTTGCTGAAGAAACAAAAGTTGATGAAGTTGTTAAATTAATTTCTGAATATAACTTTGCATTAGTTGATGCTGGTAATGTTTGCTTATATAATGATGGTACGCAAAGATACTATGATTCTATGTATGGTAGCGTTAACTACTTCTTATTTACTCCTTATGTTGTAAATGAACAATATTATGCAAATTCAGATGCTATTACAGATACTTCTAACCATAAAGAACGTCGTGCTGAAGATACAATTGAATTTGTTACAGTTCATGATACTGCGACTCTTACTGGTACAGTTCATTCAATTGGCTCATCAATGTCAACTGGTGGTACATCAATTCATTATACAACAGGTAACTATGAAATTTTAGGTGTAGTTCGTGAAAAATATCGTGCATACCATGCAGGTGATGGTACAGGTTACTCATTCTCTTGGTTAACAACAGGTGTTAAAGCTGGTGAAAAGGATCCAGAATTTGATATGGTTCAAGATGGTTCAAATTGGTACTTAACAATTGATGGTCAAAGAACAAATATTTCAGTTCCAATTTCTAATGGTACTAAGACTATTGCAAATCCTTCTAAAGCTCATTTCACAACTTTAGGTCCTAGTTACAAGATTGTTGATGGCTATTACTATGTTGCTCCATTAAGAGTAGATTTCTCTCAAGTTGCAGCTGGTTCCATCGGTAACTATGGTGGTAATAATAACTCAGTAGGTATTGAAATGTGTGTAAATGTATCTGGTGATATTTATGACACATGGCAAAGAACAGGTCAATTAGTTGCTGATATTTGTATTAGAAATGGTTTAGGTCTAGATAGAGTTAAAGAACATAATACATGGAGTGGTAAAAACTGTCCTCAATCAATTAGAGCTGGTCAATATTGGGATGAATTTATGAAGATGGTTGAAGTTAACTATATTATCATGAAAGATTATGCTGATGCTGAAATTACAATGAAATCAAATAACCCTGATATCGTTGATAATACAGGTCGTGTTTATAATCCTCCTAAGACTACTACAACTGTTTCTTATGATGTTACAGTTACTATTGGTGGCGTATCTAAAACAATTACTCTTTACAGTGTAATTCCTGGTACAACATCATGGACTCAATGGGATGGTTCTTATTCTGCAAAATTAATTTGGAATGAAGGTAACTTTGGTAAAATTTACTAAAATCTAAATAAAAAAATTGGTTAGTAGATATATATCTACTAACCTTTTTTTTATAATTTAGAAATAAATGCTTTATATGCGCAGTATGCTTCATATACATCGGCTTTAGAAACAATTTCCATTGGAGCATGCATATTAAGTACTGCGATACCTGCATCAATAACATTCATATTATAATTACCAAGAATGTATGCAATTGTTCCACCACCACCTTGGTCAACACGTCCAAGTTCAGCTGTTTGATAATTAATGTTATTATCATCCATTGTTCTTCTAATTTCTGCCATATATTCTGGCATTGCATCATTACAACCACTCTTACCACGAGAACCTGTATATTTATTGAAACAAATACCATTACCTAAATATGCAGCATTTTTAGGATCATTTACACCAGCATATAGTGGATCAAATCCTGCAGAAACATCACTTGATAACATTTTAGTGTTTTCCATTGCGTGACGAACTTTAAGTTCTGAATATGTAGTTGAAAGATTAATTAGTTCTGCAACTGTATTTTCAAAGAATTTTGAATGAGCACCTGTTGCACCTATTGAACCAACTTCCTCTTTATCTACTAAAATAGCACAAGTTGTATATTCACATTTTCCTGCATCAAGAACAGCTCTTAAAGAAGTATAAGCACAAACTCTATCATCATGTCCATATCCTGCAACCATGCTTCTGTCTAATCCATAATCTCTTGCAGGACCAGCAGGTACAATTTCAAGTTCAGCACTGATAAAGTCTTCTTCTTCAAAATCATATTTTTCTTTTAATAGTTTTAAAACATTAGCTTTAACAGCATCTTTTTCTTCACCTTCTAAAGGCATATTACCTAGTGTTAAATCAAGGTCTTCACCTTCAATAACTTTTGCACCTGGCTTTTGCATTTGATCTGCAGATAGGTGAATTAATAAATCACTAATACCAAGTACTGGATCTTTTTCGTCTTCACCAATACATACATTGATGGTACTTCCATCTTTTTTACAAACAACACCGTGTAATGCAAGAGGAATAGTTACCCATTGATATTTTTTAATTCCACCATAATAGTGAGCATCAAGTAGTGCAAAACCATTTTTTTCATATAATGGATTTTGTTTAATATCAATTCTAGGTGAATCAATATGAGCTCCAAGAACTCTTAGACCTTCTTCAACTGGTTTATCTCCAATTACAAAGCATGCAATGTTTTTACCTTTATTAGTAACATATACTTTATCACCAGGATTTAATTTATCATAACTAGATAATGGTTTAAAACCATGTTCTTCTGAAATTTTAACTGCTTCATCAACACATAGACGTTCAGTTTTTCCTTTTGTAATATAATCTTTATATTCTTCATTAAATTTAAATACTTGTTCTAAATCAGAAGAAGAATATTTTTTCCATGCACATTTTGCGTACATATATAACACCTCCTATTTAAATTCTATTATTAGTATAACATAAAATTTTAATTTGATAAGTAATAATGATAAAAACAAAAAATCCTCTTGTTTAATCAATATATATGATTGACAAAAGGATTTGTATTTACTTTATAAAATTCTTATGAATTTTTAAATGCCTCAACGATTAATTTAACACATGTTTCTTCTCCAAGAACACCACTATCTAAAACTAAATGATAGTTTTTAGCGTCACCCCATGTTTGACCTGTATAGAAATAATAATGTTTAGAACGTTCTTTATCACGTTTTAAAAGAATTGTTTTAGCCTCTTTATTTGTTAAATCATGTTTTTCTTTTGATAACATTACTTTATGTTCCATGGAAGCTTTAATAAAGATATTTAGAACATCATCTCTTTTTCTTAATATATAATCAGCTCCACGCCCAACTATTACACAAGAAGAATTTTCAGCTAAATTATTAATAATATCAACTTGTGTAGAATTAATTTGATCTTGAAGAGATGGTGATGAATATGGGAATCTGACTTCACCATAACCATAGTATGATTGAAACATTGAATTAGTTAGTAGTTCACCAACTTTTTCAGCATATTCTTTTGACACCATACATTTATCTGCAACCATAGAAATAATCTCTTTATCATAGCAAGGAATCCCTAAAGCTTCAGCAACTTTTAAAGCAATAGTATGTCCACCACTACCACATTCTCGTCCTATTGTAATAATTTTTTTCATAGAATATTCCTCCTTGTACTTATATTTTATAATAAGTTAAAAGATATTTCAAGTACTTTTAGAAAAAAAATCAAATTAATTTACTAATATATTATAATAGTGTATAATATAAATATGAGAATGAGTCTCAATTTCAATTTGGAGTTATTTATGGAAGTTAAAGTTTATAATACAAGACAAAAAGTATTTATTTTAGAAATGTTAAAAAATAATAAAAATAAACATTTAACAGTAGATGATATGTTATTTATCTTAAATGCACAAAAAGTTAGTGTATCTCGTGCAACCCTATATCGTTATTTAGATGTATTAGTATCTACTGGTGATGTAAAAAAATATATATTATCTGAATCTGATAAAGCATGTTATCAATATGTAGATTCTAGCGAAGATTGCAAAGAACATTTCCATTTAATGTGTATTGAATGCGGGACATTGCAGCATTTAGAATGCCCTCACATAAATGAAATCATTAATCATGTCGTAAAAGATCATAAATTTAAAGTTGATCCAGGTCGTGTTGTTTTATACGGCTTATGTGAAGAATGTCAAAAAAATAAACAGGAGGAATAAAATGGGCGAAACATTACATATTATATTACACTCATTAGAAGAAAGCTTAAAAGTATTTGTTGTTGCGCTTATTTTATATTTTATAATTAGTTTTGTTGAAGAACGTATTGCAAAAGGATTAGGAAAGAAAAATCGCTTTAGTCCTGTTATTGCATCAGCACTTGGTCTTGTCCCTCAATGTGGGTTTAGTGTTGTGGCATCTGACTTATATGTTAAACGCCACATTACAATGGGAACTTTAATTGCTTTATTTTTAGCATGTAGCGATGAAGCTTTACCAATTTTACTATCCCAAGCAAATAAAGAAAATATTTTATCAATTTTATTGATGCTTGGATTAAAATTTATTATTGGTTTTGCAACAGGTTATATTGTTGATTTCTTTCATACAAAAAACAAACATGAAGTACATGAACATTTAGAACATTGTCACGAAAGTTTTGAAGAAGATGTTCATATTGGTTGTTGTAGCCATCCAATTGAGGGTGGAGATGAACGTTCAAAAGTTTATAAACATCTTTGGCATCCACTAGTTCATTCACTTAAGATATTTGCATATGTATTAGGTATTACCCTTATCTTTAACACAGCAATCCATTTTATTGGTGAAGATAATCTTTCTTCATTTCTTCAAACTAATAAGTATCTAGCTCCATTATTTGCAACACTAATTGGTATGATTCCAAACTGTGCTGCAAGCGTTGCAATAACAAATGTATACTTACTTGGGGGGTTAAGTTTTGGTGCTTGTATTTCAGGTCTTTGCATGAACGCAGGACTTGGACTTGTGTTCTTATTTAAAAGAAAAACAAATGTAAAAAATAGTTTTACAATCTTAGGAATTATGTTTGGCGTAAGCTTATTTGTAGGTTATATTATTTGTTTAATAATAGGCTTTTAAAAAAATAGCAGTACTTTGTACTGCTATTTTATATATATAAGTTTACCTGCTCTTTTTATTAAACCATCATTTTCCATATTAGTAAGTTCTCTTGAAATACTAGGTCTTGGTATTGATAATGTGTTTGCAAGAAAAGTTACTGATTTTAAATATACAATTTTATCTTTTTGATGAGTCATTAAATAAAACATAATTCTATCTCTTATATTTTTATGTGCAAGAAGTTTTGATTGTTGTTTGATTTTTACAGCTTCATCACAAATAAGTTTTAAGTATTCTTCTAAAAAAGCTTTATTAGATGATAATAATAAAAGAAGATTAGCTTTTGATATATATGCAATTTTTGTTTTTTTAGAGGTAATGCCCATACCAAGATATTTATCATTTTTTGAAAACAATAGAAATTGTCCAAATATATTATTCTCTTTAATAATAGTAATGATTTCTTCTTTAATATTATAAGTAAATGTTTTGATAAGAATCTCTCCTTCAATAACAATTCCTATCCCATAACATTTAGCACCTTCATCAAAAACAACTTGCTCTTTATCAAAAGTTTTATATCTTACATTTTCTTTTATTTCTTGTTCTTTAAGTAAATTAATAATATTCATATTTTCTCCAAAAGTGTAACATTTGTTACAACATATTTATTTTAACAAATGTATAATATAAATGCAAATAATAAGAAATAATAAATATAATAAATATTAAAGTTACATGAAAAGGAGACATATTATGAAAAAAATTATTTTAAGTTTATTTATTTTATTAATGGGAATTGTTGTTACAAGTTGTACAATAACAAATGATGAAGGAGCAAAAGAAGAATTATCAATAATTATGCCAAGCGGAACTCCAGCATTAGGATTAGCTGAATATGCAGTTGATAATACAGATGTAAAAGCAGAAGTTGTTGCAGGTAGTGAACCTTTAGTTGCAGCATTTACTTCAGGTAGTCATGATGTTATTGTAGCACCAGTAAATTTAGGTGCAAAAATGTATCAAGTTAATCAAGAATATGTATTGTATAAAACATTTGTTTGGGGTAACTTATATCTTGCAAGTAAATCCCCACTAAATTCGTTTAAAGATTTAGATGGTAAGACTGTTGTTGCATTTGGTAAAAACTCTACACCTGATATTGTAATGCAAGCATTACTTAAACATCATTCAGATATTACTGTAACTGTAGAATATGTTTCAGATGTTGCAGAAGCAAATACACTTCTTGCAGGAGGAAAAGCTGAAATCGTTGTTTCTGCTGAACCTGCTATTTCAAAGTTAAAATCTAAACTTAATTTATCAATTATTGATTTACAAGATGAGTGGGCTAAAATGACTGGAAATGAGTCTTATCCTCAAGCTGGTATCTTTGTAAAGAAAAGTATTACAAAACATAAATTTATTAAAGACCAATTAGAAGAAATGAAAAATGCAATTATAAATGCCAATGAAAATCCAAATGTTTGTGCAGAAAAAGCTGTTTTATTACACTCTTCATTTGCAACATTAGGTAAGGAAGTATTAGTTTCTGCAATTCCTAATTGCCACTATCAAATTTTAGAAAGTGATAAAGAAGCAGTTAATTACTATTTACAAATGATGATGGATTTAGGGTTCTCTAAACAAATGGGAGGAAGTTTACCAGTAGATGAATTCTACTATTAAAAAATATTTATTTGGTTGTTCATCAATCATCTTAATATTTGTTATTTGGCAATTAGTTGCTGTTTATCAAAATAATGATTATGTATTTCCTAAAGTTTTAGAGATTTTTAAAAACATTGGATATATATTTAGTAATCATTCTAGTATTAAAGTTTTGGGTATAACTCTTTTAAATGTTGTAATAGTTATATTATCTGCATTTTTAATAGCTTTATTAATTAGCTTCATATATATAATAATTCCCCATTCAATTTACTTTTTTAAACCAATCATTAATATTTTAAAGGCTGCTCCTTTTGCAATAATATCTATCTATATTTTATATGCTTTTTTTGAATATCGAGATATAGCTCCTAGTATTGTTGCATTCTTAGTGATCTTTCCATTAATGATTGAAGGAATTATTGGAGCAATAGATAATATAGATAAATCGATTATTGATGATTTAAAGATGTTAAATATTAATCCTTTTAGAAAATTTATCGCTGTCTACGTTCCTTTATGTGTTCCATATATTGTTACTACATTCTTACAGTCTTTTGGATTAGGACTTAAAGTAATGATTATGAGTGAATATATGAATCAAGTAGATGGAACAATCGGTGGAGTGCTAGTGAATTTAAAAGGTAATTTAGAAGGTTATGGTCCATTACTCGCGTGGTTAATAATAATAATTGTAATTGTAGCTGTTGGAGATTTGCTTGTAAAACTTATTAGTAAACATTCTAAAATAATTTCAATAAAATAAAAAATATCCCATTTATATAAATGGGATATTTTATTTTTTTATTCTAAGTTACCTGGAAGAACTGAAGATAATGTAATTGTCTTAGTTGTTGATCCTGTTGTATAAGTTACAGTATAAGTTACACATTCAGGATAATTAGGTAATTCTTTTACTCTACCATTATCTTTTAAGTAAGAACTTTCACTTGCAAATGATAATTTATAATCAGCATAGTTTTCATATAAATCCATTTGTTGTCTTGTAAGTTCTACAAATTCATGCCAAATTTCTAGATCATTTTCTAGCATTGGTTGAGGACACCATTTACCACTGAAGAAGTGGTGACCTACTAGTCTTTGAATAGGTAATTTATATTTTAATAGAAGTTTAGCACAAAGTTGAGCAGTGTATTGCCATGTTAACCATAGGTCAGAACCTTCTCTAACTGATGTTTCCATACCGATTGAGTTATTATTACCACCAGTAGAAGAAATGTATTGATAAGTTGAGTTATAGTAATGGCCACCTAATTGCCATGTAGTACCTTCTAATTTAACAGCTAATCCCATACCATTAAGTTTAGTACTTGAAGTAGTATTCTTAACAGTTGTCTTAACACCTTTAATATAGAAGTATCCATCACTACCTAATTTAACATCTGTAGGTAAAACATCTGTACCAACTTGACTAGTTGTAACACCACTGTTGGTCCATGTCATAGTTTTACTTGAACCAGCATGCCATGCAGCATAAGCTTCATTTTGAGAAGCCCAAATACCATCGTTACCAACACTATAATGCCATGAAGCTTGAGTTCCGTTTGTGTTACATGATTTATTGTAAGAAGCAAGGTTTTTACCACCATTAAACATTGCAGAAGATGAATATGGCATATCAGCAGCATAGTGAACAGTAATAAATTGAACACCACCTGAACTATAATTAGATTTATTATTTGGATTTTCAAGATAATAGTCTGTATGAACTTCATAATCTTCAAAGAATAATTTAGATACGCTACCTACAATATCAGAGTAATAAGCACCATCACTACCAATCTTAATACCGATTAGTAAATGATCTTTTGTATATACTTCTTTATTATTACTATCAAGTAATAATTTTAACATTCCTGTAGGAGCTTCTTTAAGAACAGTAACGTAGAATGTAAATGATACTTTGTCATTATTTGCATCAGAAACTACGATTTCTGCAAGACCTTCTTTATGACCTGTAACAGCACCTGTTTCATCAACTGATGCAATATCTGGAGTTTTAGAAGCCCATACTAAGTTTGTTGTGTTCTTGCCAACATATTTAGCAGCAAGTTGAATTGATTGTTCAGCGACAACATATGTTTCATCAACGAATTCACCATCAATATAAGGATCAACATAAACTTCAATTTCAATTTCAGTGTTAAGTGAAGTATTACCGTAAACTGTAATTAATACTTTTGCAGTACCAATATTAATTGCTTCAATTAAACCATTTTCTGAAACTGTTAATACACTTTCATCACTTGATGCAAATGTAAGTTTCTTGAATGTTGCATTATCTGGACCAATAGTCCAAGTTAATTGATGAGTACCAAGTTTTAATAATTTAGTAATTTCATTTGTAATTTCAAATGTTTCAACAGGAATTGCTTCACTCCATTTAGCAGTTAATACTAAATCTTCTTTTGAAGTTGCAGTAATTCTTTCAACTTTATTTCCATTTTGATCATACCAACCAAGGAATGTTCTTCCATCATTAACACTTAATTCTAGTAATTCAAAACTATCACCAGGTCTATATTCATTAACTAATTCTTTAGGAATTGCTAAACCTTTATAAACGTCTTCAGTACGAGCTGCTGTCCAGTATGATGCAGATTGTTTGAAGAATGCAGCAATTCTTAAGTAACCTACATAGTTAGAACCCCAAGCATTTTGTGAACCATTAATTTCTGTAACTTTAGCATCCATTACATCCATCCAAGGAGTCCATAGTTCGATATTTTCAGCTGCATGAACAAAGTAACTTTCATTAACTTGTCCACGTGCATTTTGAAGATATAATTTATAACCACCATCAGAACCACTTGACCAAGCACCTAGTGCAGCATTCTTAAAGTCTTCAACAGAGGCTGAAGATCCACTCCATGCGTGGAATTTTTCAAAGAAGTAAGCAGTAAATGCTTCTAGTGAATCAACAGTATAAGTAGGTAGTTTACCTTCTGAATATTTATATTCAATTGTGTAAATTTCTTCTTCACCTTCTGCCCAGTTAGCATATAATTTTACATCACCTTTTGAAGTAGCAGCAATTTCTGTAACAATATTATTACCTTCAGCATCAGTTGACCAACCAAGGAAAGTATAACCACTTCTAGTTGGTTTAAGTAATTCAACTGCATCACCTTGAGTATAACTTGTAGGTGCATCAGCATCATTTGTTCCACCATTTAATTCATATTCAATCTTAAATGTTGGAGCAGGTGCATTTAAATCAAACCAACAAGCATATAATTTGCAACCAGCCTTAACGCTTTCAATTTTTTCACCAGCAAATTCTGCATTATCATACCAGCCTAAGAACATATGTCCTTCTTTAACTGGAGCAACAAGTTTTAATTCAGTGCCAATAACACCTTCAGATACTAAATAAGTATTTTGAGTTGCAGTACTATTATCATAACCAACAGTTGGAGTTGGAATTAAAGCACGTAAAGCATTAAATTCTTGATAATTTGCTTTAGAACTTGCAAGTAATCCTTGAGTACCATAGAAATATCCATCAAGAACAAATCCAGCACCAGCTTTGAATGTTTTATCAGTTACTGGAACAGTACTATATCTATAAAGTGTCATTTGAATCATGTGTTTTGTAACATTAGCATATTTTTCTTTATAAGGACTTGTACCTAAGAATCCACCAACAGCAACATAACCATTAATACTATCAAAGAATAATTCACTATAACCATCAGCAGCACCAGTTTTAACAGTTGAAGTAGTATTGTATAATGCAACAGGGTCACCATTGTTTGCACTAAATGCAGCCCAGTTATTTACTTGAATCTTTGTAGAAACTTTACTTGAGTTTAGTAAATTATTTTCAACTAAATAAGTGTAGAAATCAGCCATGAAGATTTCTGGTAAATTAGATACAGAATCAATTCCTTTAGAAGCATCAACAACTGTACCAGTTGTCCAGCTCCAAGCACCACCATTTAGTTCAAATTCAACTGTGAATGGATCCCCAACACTAGGTTCTTTAATTTCTTCCCAGTTTGCATAAACAGTTACATCACCTTTTTGAGTTGCAGGAATCTTTTCAATATAAGAAGTAGAACCAGCTTCTTTAGACCATCCTAAGAATTTATAACCTTCTTGTGTAGGAATAGGAAGAGTAAATGCTTTTCCTTCTTCATATTTAGAAGCAGCACCTTCAGGTAATGTACCACCATTTAATTCATATGTGATATTACCATAGTAGATAATTTTTTCCCATTGAGCATAAACTGTTACATTAGTAGTTTCTGTTTCACTAATTTCTGAAATATAAGTTTGTCCAGTTTTTGTCTTTGTCCAACCTAAGAAGTTATAACCTTCGCGTGTAGGAACAGGAAGTTTAACACCAATACCTTTAACGAACTCTGTAGGAGCACCATCAGGAAGTTTACCACTATTTAAACTATAAGTAATAGTAAGATAAACTGGAGCCTCAACCCATTTTGCATAAAGGTTAACTTCTCCAATTGAACCTTTTACAATTTCAGTAACTTGATTGCCACTAAAATCTTCACTTAAATACCAACCACTAAAGATATATCCTTCACGAGTTGGATTAACTAGTGTAAGAGGTAGATTCTTTACATTATATTTACTAGGAGCATCACCAGGTAGCACACCTTCATTTAAATTATAATTAATATTAAATTCTGCATTAAGAACAGTAATTGTGTGTTTATATTCTTTTGTCTTTTTTCCTAAAGTAAATGTTGCAGTTAATGTAAATTCACCTGCAGCAACAGCAGTAACTTTTTCTCCTTCAACAGTTGCAACATTAATATTGCTACTAACAAATGTAGCTGTTACATCCTCTTGTTTTGAGTATTCCACTGTGAATGAATCATTTACATACATTGATTCTGGAATATTTGTAAAAGTTACTTCTTGAATTTCTTTCTTACATGATGCAATTAAACATAATGCACCAAGAAGAAAGACAAATAAAAATTTAGAAAGTTTTTTCATTTATCATATTCTCCTTTACTATAATAATATACCATATATATATGTACTTTGCAAACGTTTTCCATTTATTTACACAAGAACATAATTTTATAATTAAGGCCTATTGATTGTATAATGATTGTAAACTAAATACCATTTTGATATAATAGAAATAATTAGAGGTGGTAATCATGAATAAGTAAAAAATTTTATTTTAGATAAATAAGAAAATAAAAAAGGAGACTATTATGAAAAAATTACTAAAATGGGCAAAGCCTTTTATTCTTATTCTTCTTATAATTTGTTTATTAACAATCATAGTTCCAGTTACATATTCGTATGTTCCACAATTTATTAAGTATGTATTTGATAACATTTTAGAACAAAAAGATTCAGTAAATACATTACCAAGTTTTTTAATAAATTTCTTTAATAGCTTTGAACCAATTAAAAGTGTTATTATCGTTGCAGTAACACTTGTACTCTTCCAAATTATTCGTGGTGGTTTAATGCTATTGAATGGTTATTTAAAAGGTGTGTATGCTGAAGGTATATCACTAAATATGCGTAATAAATTATTTAGACATATTGGAAATTTATCGTATAGTTATCATAACAATGTTGATAGTGGAGATTTAATTCAAAGATGTACTTCTGATATTGAAACGATTAAAGGATTTTTAAGTAATCAACTTCCACAAATCTTATATATCTTTGCATCACTAATTTCTGGAGCTGTTCAAATGGCTTCAATCAATGTTGGTATAATGCTTATAACTTTATGTGTAATTCCAGTTAATTTTATTGCGAGTGCAATTTATTTTAAATATGTAAGTAAAAAATTTGATGAAATAGAAAAAGTTGAAGCTAATATGATTACGTGTATTGAAGAAAATGTTAATGGTGCACGTGTTGTAAAAGCATTTGCAAATGAATTAGAAGAAATAGAAAAATTTGACAAAAAGAATACAGTTTATAAAGAAGAAGTAGAACACTTAAATAAAGCAATGGCTTACTTCTGGGGATTTAGTGATGGTATTACAATTTTACAATATGCTGTTACAATAGGTTATTGTATATTTCTTGCAGAACAAAACTTAGTCGGTGTCGGTGATATTGTTGTATGTATTAGTTATATTTCAATGTTAGTATATCCAATTAGATCACTTGGAAGAATCATTGGTGATTTTGGTAAATCAATTGTTGCAGCAAAACGTGTTGATGAAATCTTATCTAAAGATGACGAGTTTATTATAAATGGAACTCTTAAACCAGAAATTAAAGGAAATATTTCCTTTAAGAATGTATGCTTTAAATTTGAAGATGCCGATAATGAATTACTTAATAATATTACATTTGATATTAAAGCTGGTGAAACAATCGCAATAGTAGGTAAAACTGGTTGCGGTAAATCGACAATTGTTCATATATTAGAAAGAATGTTAGAATATACTAGTGGTAGTATTTTAATAGATGGAGTAGAATTAAAAGATATTGATAAAAAATGGTTAAGAGATCATATTGGTATTGTTTTACAAGATCCATTCTTATATAACAAAAATATCTTAGAAAATGTAAGAATCTCTTCACCAAATAAAACTATTGATGATGTATATAAAGCAACAAAAATGGCACATGTTCATACTGATATCTTAAACTTTGATAAAAAATATGAAACTTTAGTTGGAGAAAAAGGTGTTACACTTTCTGGTGGTCAAAAACAAAGATTAGCTATTGCAAGAATGCTAATTCTAAATAAACCTGTATTAATATTTGATGACTCACTAAGTGCGGTTGATACTGAAACTGATCAATCTATTAGAAACTCAATTAAAACTAATAGTAAAGAAACAACAACAATTATTATTACTCATAGAATCACTACTGCAAAAGAAGCAGATAAAATAATTGTTTTAGAAAATGGTAATATCGCAGATATTGGAACACATGCAGAATTATCTAATAAAGATGGATTATATGCTTCCCTTTGGAAGATTCAAGGAGCTTTGGAAGAAGAGTTCTTAAATCTTGTAGAAAAGGAGGTTAAGTAGTATGAACGATGAATTAGAATATGAAGAATTAGACGATAAACCTTCCAAATTATCATCTTCTGTTTGGAAAAAAATTATTAAACTTGTTCTAAAAAGAAAAAAGCACATCATAATAATGATTATATCTGTTATTATGCTTGCAGCTCTTGATGTACTTACTCCACTACTTAATGCAGAAGTAATTAAAGTATTCTTTAGTGAAAACCCTGACTTTTCTAAAAAGTGGATATTTATTGGATTGTACGTACTTGGTGCTTTACTTTATATGGTTACAATCTATTTGTTTTTACGACAGGCAGGCCATGTTGAAGTAGAGGTTGGATATGAGATTAGAAAAGAAGCTTTTGAAAAATTACAAGAACTTCCATTCTCATATTATGATAAAACACCTTCAGGTTGGATAATGGCTAGACTTACAAGTGATTCAAGAAAATTATCAGAAATTATTTCTTGGGGAATGGTAGATTTATTCTGGGCAGTATTTACAATGCTTGGGGTACTTGTAATGATATATATTACAAATTGGAAATTAGCACTTATTATTACTTTTATTACTCCAATTATGTTTGTTGTTTGTGTATTCTTTACAAAAACAATTTTAAAAGCATATCGTAGTGTAAGAAAAACAAATTCTAAAATTACTGCAAGCTTTAATGAATCTATTCTAGGTGCTAAAACAACAAAAACACTTTGTTTAGAAGATTCAAGATATAATGAATTTAAAACACTAACTAGCACAATGAAAAAAGAGTCATTAAAAGCAATATTTAGATCAAGTCTTTTCTGGCCAATTGTTCTTGCAATGGGATATGTTGGTGTGGGACTTACGCTTGGAATTGGTAGTGGTGGTATTTTAGGTTACATTGCTGGAATATCAATAACTGTAGAAGTATTATACTTATTTATAAACTACACAACACTATTCTTTGATCCTGTAATGGCTATTGCAAGAGTATTATCAGATTTACAACAAGCACAAGCAAGTGCTGAAAGAATTATTGATTTAATTGAAACTAAAGTAGATATTTATGACACTGAAGAAGTAAAAGCGATTTATGGCACTATTTTGAGCCCTAAACGCGAAAATTGGGAAGACTTAGAAGGTAATGTAGAATTTAAAGATGTAACCTTCTCTTATACACAAAAAGAAGTAGTATTAAAGAACTTTAACCTAAAAGTCAATAAAGGAGAAGTAGTTGCATTAGTAGGTACAACAGGTGCAGGTAAATCTACAATTATTAATCTTCTTTGTAGATTCTATGAACCAACTAGTGGTGAAATATATATTGACAATAAAAACTATAAAGAAAGAAGTATTAACCATTTACATGAAAATATTGGTTATGTACTTCAAACACCACACTTATTTAATGGAACAATTAAAGAAAACATCGCCTATGGGAAACTTGATGCTAGCATGGATGAAATAATAGATGCCGCTAAAAAAGCTCAAGCTCATGAATTTATTACATCTTTAAAAGATGGATATGATACTTTAGTTGGAGAAGGTGGTTCTAAACTATCCCTTGGACAAAGACAATTAATAAGCTTTGCGCGTGCTATAATTAAAGATCCTAAAATATTAATCCTTGATGAAGCAACATCTTCAATTGACACTGAAACAGAAAAACTAATTCAAGGTGTTATGAACAACTTTATGAAAGGAAGAACAACATTCATTGTTGCACATAGATTATCTACTATTATTGATGCAGATAAAATCCTAGTAATTAAAGATGGAGAAATAAAAGAATCTGGTACTCACAAAGAATTATTAATTCAAGAAGGAATCTATTATAACCTTTATAAAAAACAATTTATCAAAGAACAAATGGATAATTCAATTAAGTAATTAGAGATATTCTCTAATTACTTTTTTTCAAAAAAATGCTTGACAAAACACTCAATGAGTGATATAATGTTAATGGAGGATAGATATATGTCATCTATATTAAAACAAGTTCGATTAAATTTAAATCTTACTCAAAAAGAAGCCAGCTCATATTTAGGTATTCCCTTAAGAACATTTCAGAATTGGGAAGAAGGCGCAAGGGTGCCAGCTGAATGGACAATTGATTTGGTTGTAGATGAACTGTTAAATTATTATAAAGAACAAGAAATTAAAGACAAGGGCGGGGTTTATTCATTTACAATGATTAAAAAAAAATTAGGAGGTGTTGTTAATAAATATGATATATCAAAAATTATTTTATTTGGTTCTTACGCAAAAGGATTTGCTAAACCAACAAGTGATATCGATTTAGTTGTTACAACTTCACTTAAAGGTCTAGCGTTTTATGGACTTGCTCAAGATTTAGAAGAATTATTTAATAGAGAAATTGATTTAATTAGAGATACATCAATTATCAAAGACTCTAAAGTAGATTTAGAAATAAGAAAAACGGGGATAGTAATTTATGAAAGACAAAAATTTAATAAAAATAGTTGAATATTGTAATTGGTTAATTGAGAATATAAGTACTGTGAAAAGTTTTGATGAATTTGTAAATAATGAGGCATTAGTTTATTCTAGTTCTTTTCTAATTTTACAAATAGCTGAACATGCAAAAAAACTTTCAAAAGAAATAAAAGAAAAATGTAATATTGATTGGAAACGAATAATCGGTATGAGAAATGTAATTGTTCATAATTACGAAGGTATTATTCAAGATACCTTATACGAAACATTAGTTGAAGATATACCATTGTTGTTAGAAGAGTTATTAAAATAAATAAAAAAGATGTGTAAGTGAATTAATTCACTATACACATCTTTTGTTTTACTTTTTTAGATACAATTATATATGTTATTAAATTAGCAACGAGTGTTGCAATCCATGAAATAGGATATGAAATAAATAAAATACTTAAATCTTTATAATCAGTAAAGTTAGTATTAGGATTAAATATTAGATATATCCAAAGTACCCTTACTACACATATACCAATAATAGAAGTAATCATTGGAACTAAAGAATTCCCCATACCCCTAATACTACCACTTACAACATCCATCATACCAAATAAGAAATATGGAAGACATAAATAAGTCATTTTTAGGTAAGCAACTTTAATTTCAAATGGATCTTGTGTATATATTTTTAATAAAGTATTTCCAAAGATATAAAATCCTCCACCAAGTAGTATTCCTATAATAAACACAAGAAGTAATGCATAAAGTAAAACTTTACGTAAATTTTCTTTTTTATTAGCAGCAACATTTTGACTAGTAAAAGCAATTGATGCATGATATACAGAGTTCATACCAGTATAAACAAATCCATCTAGTGAATTTGCAGCAGTATTACCGTTCATAACTGCTCCACCAAATTTATTAATTGATGATTGAATTAATACGTTTGATATAGAGAATAATGAACTTTGAATACCAGCAGGAAGACCAATCTTTAGCATTCCAATTAGTTCTTTTCGGCTAATTTTTAAATCTTTAAAACCAAAATGATAGCTTTCTTTTGTTTTAATTAGACAATACATTATCATAATACATGATATAACTTGCGATGCAACTGTTGCGATAGCAACACCCTCAACACTCATGCCACAAACAATTACAAAGAATAAATTAAGAACCACATTTACTAGTCCGCTTATTGCAAGAAAGAAAAGTGGTCGTTTTGTATCACCTATACCTCTTAAGATTGCAGCAGCAAAATTATATAAAAGCATAAAAGGAAGTCCTATAAAATATATTCTTATATATGTAACTGCTTTAGGTAGAGGATTACTCATCATATCTAATAACCATCTAGCAGAAATAAATCCAAATAAACCTACAACCACACCAATAAGTACGCTAACTAATACTGATGTATGAACAACTTTTTTCATTCCTTCAGCATCACCTACTGCATATTTTCTTGCAGCAAGAACGTTAGTACCTACTGATAATCCCATAAATAAATTAACTACTAGCGCAGTTAAACTACCAGTAGAACCAACAGCCCCTAAAGCAGATGGATCATTACTAAAGTTAGATACAACAATTAAGTCGGCAGCGTTATATAAAAGTTGTAATATGCCAGTAAGCATTAATGGGATACAATATTTAATCATATTTTTAAAAATGTTTCCATTAATCATTTCTACTTCATATCTTTTTTGTTTTATACTACTTGTCAATATATCACCTCGTAATAATAATTATAACACTTTTTGACAAATAAAAGAAAAAGATGCATTAATAAAATATATATCATTTTGTAAATAAGTAAAACAATTGAATAATTTTACAAAAAGTGGTAAAATATATATTGTAAAACCATTTTATAAATTTATAATTAATTAGGAGGAATATAAAAATGGCAAATGTAAAAGTAGCGATTAATGGATTTGGTCGTATTGGTCGTTTAGCATTCAGACAAATGTTTGGTGCAGAAGGTTACGAAATCGTAGCTATCAATGACTTAACTAGTCCTAAAATGCTTGCAAACTTATTAAAGTATGACACTGCACAAGGTGGTTATGCTGGTTACATCGGTGAAAACTTACACACAGTTTCTTCAAAAGAACCTGAATTTGCTGAAGATGGCAAAACTGTAGTTGTTCCAGGATCTATTACTGTAGATGGAAAAGAAATTACAATTTATGCTGAACCTAAAGCACAAAATCTTCCTTGGGGAGAATTAGACGTAGATGTAGTATTAGAATGTACTGGTTTCTATTGTTCAAAAGCTAAATCACAAGCTCACATCGATGCTGGTGCTAAGAAAGTAGTTATTTCTGCTCCTGCTGGAAATGATTTACCAACAGTTGTTTATGGTGTTAACGAAAACATCTTAACTAAAGAAGACAACATTATCTCTGCTGCTTCTTGTACAACTAACTGTTTAGCTCCTATGGCTAAAGCTTTAAATGATTATGCAGAAATTCAATCTGGTATCATGGCTACTATTCATGCTTATACTGGTGACCAAATGATTCTTGATGGACCACATAGAAAAGGTGATTTAAGAAGAGCTCGTGCTGGTGCTGCTAACATCGTTCCTAACTCAACAGGTGCTGCTAAAGCAATCGGTTTAGTTATTCCTGAACTTAATGGTAAATTAATCGGTGCTGCACAACGTGTTCCAGTTCCTACAGGTTCAACAACTATTTTAACAGCTGTTGTTAAAGGTGAAGACGTTACTAAAGAAGCTATCAATGCTGCTATGAAAGCTGCTGCTAGCGAATCTTATGGTTACAATGAAGATCCAATCGTTTCTTCAGATGTAATTGGTATGAGATTTGGTTCATTATTTGATGCTACTCAAACTATGGTTGCTCCACTTGGAAATGGCTTATATCAAGTTCAAGTAGTTTCTTGGTATGACAATGAAAACTCATACACTAGCCAAATGGTTAGAACAATCAAATACTTTGCAGAAAACTGCTAATTAAAAACTAAACATCTATAGAGAAATCTATAGATGTTTTTTTATATAATCGCGTGAGATATTAAAATTGCTCTTTTATTTTAAAAAAATATTTAATTTAAGTTAAAAACTTCCATTATATGGTATAATAGAATAAATTCGAGGTATAATATGAAAATAGATAATTTAGAAATAAAAGGCGTTATATTTGATATAGATGGCACACTCATTGATTCATGTGGAATTTGGGGAGAGGTTGATATTAGATTTTTCTCAAAAAGAAATATGGAAATGCCAAAAGATTATCAAGAAGCAATTGGACATATTGGTCTTGATAAAGCTGCAGAATATACAATTAAAAGATTTAATTTAAATGAGAAAAAAGAAGATATAATCAAAGAATGGAAAAATGGTGTTTTAGAACTATACGCTAATGAAGTAGTTTTAAAACCTCATGTAAAAGAATTCTTAATGTTATTAAAAGAGCATAATATTCCATTTTGTGCTGCAACAGCTAATGATGAAGATTGTTATAAGAAATGTTTAGAAAGAAATGGTATATATGATTTATTTGATTTTATCCTAGAAGTTAATCATTTTAAAGATGGTAAAGATAAACCAACTATATATTTAGAAGCAGCTAAAAAATTAGGAGTAGATATATCTAATTGTATGGTATTTGAGGATTTATTAATGGCTTTAAATACCGCAAGTAAAGCTGGTTTTATTACATGTGCAGTTTATGAACAAACTTGTAAAGAAGAAAAAGAAAAACTAGAAATAGCTAATTTTTATATAAAAGATTATCAAGAACTTATTGATAAAATTAACTAGGTGAATAACATGAAAAAAATATTATTAATTACAACTGGTGGAACTATTGCGTGCATTAAAACTTCATCTGGACTCATTCCCCACGCAACACCAGAAGAATTACTTAATGAAGTTGAAGTAGTAAAAACATTTTGTAATCCTACTGGACTTAACTTAATGTGTATAGATTCAACTGATATGCTTCCTTCAGATTGGATTAAAATTGCAGAGTGTATTAAGGAAAATTATGACTCTTATGATGGGTTTGTAATATGTCATGGAACTGATACATTATCTTATACTGCATCAGCACTGTCATACTTAATTCAAAACTCTAAAAAACCAATTGTATTAACTGGTGCTCAAAAACCAATTAGTACAGATTCTACTGATGCAAGAAACAATTTAGTAGATAGTTTTAGATATGCAGTAAGTGATAAAGCATGTGGTGTTGTAGTTGTATTTGATGGAAAAGTAATCGCAGGTACAAAAGCTCAAAAGATTAGAAGTAAGAGTTTTAATGCATTTAACTCAATTAATCTACCTGAACTTGCAAAAATAGTTGACGGGAATATATTCCAATATATATATCAAGAGATAAAAGAAAATGTTAAATTTTATAATAAGCTAAATGAAAAAGTATCTATTGTAACGCTTACCCCTGGAATGAATAAAAATATTATTGATGCATATTTTAAAGAAAATGATGCTGTAATAGTATCTAGTTATGGTACAGGTGGTATACCAAATCGTGATACTTATAGTATTTTAGGAACTATTGAATATTGGCTAAAACAAGGTAAAATACTTGTCATGGCTACACAAGTTCAACAAGAAGGATCTGATATGTCAATCTATCATGTAGCACTAAGAACAAAAGAAAAACTATCTTTCTTAGAAGCCTTTGATATGAACTTACCAAGTGTCTTAACAAAAATGATGTGGATATTATCACTAACAAATGATATAAATAAAATTAAAGAACTATTTTATACAACAATAAATTATGATATTTTATATAAAGGTAAAGAATAATGGCAGTTGTATATATCCTAAACGCAAATAATCTAAAAACAGATTTAACGTTATATAAAAATATAGATAAAAGAAGATTAGAAAAAATCAAAAAAAGTAAAAATACTTTATTTATCAAAGAACAATTAGGAAGTCATTTATTACTTACAGATGTTTTAGAAAACACCTACTTTCAAGAAATTGACAAAATAGAATATATTTACAATGAATCTGGTAAACCTTATATAAAAGATTCAAGTCTATATTTTAGTTTAAGTCATTCAAATGGAATAATAGCTTTAACAGTATCTAAAGAAGAAATAGGTCTTGATATAGAACTTATCAAAGATGTTAAAGATACTCTTTCAAGACGTATTATGAATGATTTAGAATATAACACTTATCAAAGTTTAAATAAAGAATCAAAAAAAATATACTTCTTTGAAGTATGGACCTCAAAAGAAGCATATATAAAAAAACTAGGAACATCAATTACACTTAACCCTTCTAATATATCTATAGAAGATGATGTTCTACTTAAAAAAATAAATATATCAAGTAATGAATATATGATAGCTTTAACTAACGCTTTGTCTATTACTATAGATGAAAGATATATACCAAAAGAATTATTAGAAAGGAATAAATAAAAATGATTTATAAATATATTAACCATGAATTAAACGTAGACTTATGGGAGTCTAAAGAAAGCTTAAAGAAAAGTTTCTATACTGATTTTTATAATTTTATTAAAGCAAACAATGGAGAAGAAGATTTAAAAGCACATAATATTAATAATGCAGAAGAATTTGTTAACTTTGCAGACTTTTTTGCAGGTGGAATGAAAGACTGTTATGCAATTGGATTTGCATTCCACAAATACTTCTTAGAAGCTAGAATGGATGGTTCTTTACAAAATGAACCTGAAACTACATTTATTGGTTGGTGTATGAAAAATAACAAATATATAGATTTTATTAACTTCTTAATCACATTCTTTGCATGGTGGAGAAACGATGAAGGTTGTACATGTATGGATCCATATAACTATGCAGATAACTTCTTTGTAGGAAGTTGGGCAGCACTTGTTGATACATCAAAACTTTTCTATTATACAGCTGAAACAGTACATTTTTGGCAAAGCTATCGCGTAAAATACGCAATTGATAATATCCCTGGAACATTTATGAGTAGTCTTCCAAAAGAAGGCCTTCCTAAAATTAGAGTAGCTGGATATGAATTCTTAGGATGGTTTAATTCCGAAAGTGAAGATGCAGAACCTGCAAAAGAAACAGATAGTGTTGCTTATGCACGTCTTAAACGTCATGACTTCTATGACTACTGGGGAAGTGAAGAAAAGAAAATTAAAAAAGTATATATTAAAGATTGGAAGAAAGTAGACCCTGCATAAAATGAATGAAACAATCAATACAATTATTTCAAGAAGAAGTATTAAAGCTTATACTGATGAACTTGTAAGTGATTATTTATTAAATGAAATCACTACAGCTGCAACTTATTCAGCTAGTGGTATGAACAAACAATCAGCATTAATGGTTGTTGTAAAAGATAAAGCATTAAGAGATAAATTATCTCTTTTAAACGCATCTATCTTAGGAACAACAAACGATCCATTCTATAATGCACCAGTTGTTATAGTAGTTCTTGCAGATAGTAATGTTAGAACATATGTAGAAGATGGAAGTTTAGTTATGGGAAACTTAATGAATGCAGCCCATTCAGTAGGAGTTTCTAGTTGCTGGATCCACAGAGCTAAAGAAATGTTTGAAACAAAAGAAGGGAAAGAACTTTTAAAAGAATGGGGAATTCCTGAATCATATAAAGGAATTGGAAACTGTATCTTAGGTTATCCAAAAGATAAAACAGATGTTTTACCAAAACCAAGAAAAGAAAACTATGTAATTTATAAATAGGAGGAAATACTTATGTTAATTGATGAATTAAAAAAAGCCCAAATGGAAGCTTTAAAAACTAAAGATACACTTAAAAGAAGTGTACTTCAAATTGTAACAGGTAAAGTAAAACTAGCAGAAATTGAAAAAAGAACTAAAAATGAATCATTAACTGATGATGATGTATTACTAGTAATAAATAAAGTAATTAAAGAACTAGATGAAGAAATTCTTGCATTTAAAAATGCAAATAGATTAGAAAAAGTAGAAGAATTAATAAAACAAAAACAAATTCTAGAAGCATATCTTCCTGCAAAACTAACAGAAGAAGAAATAAAAGAAATCATTAATTCTTTAGAAGATAAATCAATGCCTAATATTATGAAACATTTCAAACTTAATTATTTAGGTAAATGTGACATGAAGTTAGTTAATAAACTAGCTAATGAATGTAAGTAATAAAATTATTTGACATAATATTATATATATTGTGTAATAATAATGTGGGGCAAAAATCTCATACTCTAAGATAGTTAAAAAATAATTAACTTAAAGTATGTCTTTAGATTAATTTAAAAATTTTAACTCTCTTAGTAATAAGAGAGTTTTTTGTATTTATAACATATAATATAAATAAAGGAATGTATTATATATGATTAAGATTTATTTGTTAAATATGGTAATTATCTTTAAAATATATTATTAAGTAATAAAGTTAATAACCTTGAAAGGAGTGATATAGAATGAAAAGATTATTTATCTTTTGTATAAGTTTAGTTTTTATAATGTGTTTATTTGGATGTGATGGTAACAAAAATTGTAAAACAAAAAACGAAGAAGTAACATTAAGTAAAGAAACAGAAACATATATAAAACAATGTGTTATTAGTTATCACACTTTAAAAAATCCGTCATATTCAAAAAACATTGATGATATTATTATAAAACAGTATTTTGGAAATTTCGATGGTGTTCATATAGCTGTAATACTAGGTGATGTTATTAGTCGTCAGATACAGCCTTATTATGATTTTGATCTTCCATATTATGGATGTTTTATCGAAAATATTTCATATAAAATAAAATTCCTACCTGAAATTATAAGTGTTTATTATGAAAATACTTATCATACATTAATAGATGCATGCGATGAAGGGATGATTACTAAGGAAATATTAGATCAGTTAGATTGTTATTATTAGCATATAGATTAAGTGTAAAGCAAAGGATGTTTATTTATGAATAAAAGAATATTCAATAAAGCGTTAATTTGATTTTTTTATTATATTATCAATCTTTATATTATTTAGTATTAAAAACAATTTATTGGCTTAAACAATATTAGAAGAAAAACTATATTGTAATGTAACGTTAGATGATACTTTTTCTGATAATATGGTTTTATTGGTTTTAAATAAAAATAGTTCAAATAGTGATATTGAGTATAATAAGGAAACCTTTTCAAGTTATGGATACAGGAATTGATGGTAATCACCCTGATTTATCCAGTTTAATAGTAAATGATTGATGTAGAGGTTTTACGAATGGAGTTGAAACAAACCAATTTAATAATTACAGAATAATTTAAGAAGTCATATCTTTAAAAGATATGGCTTTTCTCTTTATCTAAAACTTAAAATGTGCTAAACTATATAAGAATTATTTTAAAGTAAGGAGATTCTTATGAATAAAAAACTATTATATTTAGCAGAAAATTATGATTTAGTTATTGGTGATACATTTGAACTATTCTATCGTGGTGTAGTTAGAAGTATGAATCCATATAAATATTATATATATGTAACATCCCCTAAAGGTAGACCTTACCCAAGATATTATACATATACACCTAGCACAGGTGATGAAGGAGATTACCCTCTTACAATTACATTATATGATGATTTTGGAAATGCGATTGATACTGCTACAACTAATCTTCATGTTGTAAAACCAGCTCGACCAAAAAAGAAAATGAATATTTTATGTGTTGGAGACTCTATCACATTTAATGGTGTATGGCCATATGAAGGTTTTAGAAGATTTACTAAAGATGATGGTGCTCCTGTTGGACTTGGATTTAAAGATTCTTTAAATTTCATTGGAACAATGCAAAAAGAAGAAGTAGGATATGAAGGCTATGGTGGTTGGCAATGGCGTCACTTTGTAAAAAATGAAGCAGTTTCAACAACATCATCTGTATGGATTGAAGTAGAAAGTCATAACTTAGATGAAAATGATCAGCATTCAACATGGGAATCTAATAATTTAAAGTGGGTTTTAGAATCTATTGAAGAAAAGAAACTTAAATTCAAACGTGGTCCTGGTAACTATTCATGTCTACCTACTGTTGGAGATGTATTTACTAATGTCGATGGTGGTATTCATACAACTGATATTAAAGTTTCTAAATATTACTTTGAAAAAGGTAATCCATTCTATGATGAAGAGCTTGATGGGCCTAATTTTAAAAAATATTGTTTAGATAATAACTTTGAAGGAATCGACTATTTATATGTACTTCTTACTTGGAATGGTCAATATAAACCATTTAATGAAGATTTCTCACACTTTGAACCATTTATTGTAGAATTTATTAATCGTGCAAAAATAGACTTCCCAAATATTAAGGTTAGACTTATTGGAATTCATTCACCTTCTATTGATGGTGGTATTGCAGCAAACTATGGTGCAAGTGGATTCTATTCTGATGTTTTTGGAGAAGTAACAACTGCATTTAATTATGATTTATATTTAGAAAACTTATGTAAGAGGGAAGAATATAAAGACTTCTGCAGATATATTGATATGAAAGCACAATTTGATGTTGAAAACAATATGCCTGCGGCAATGCTTAAGGTTAACAATCGTAATGAAAAATTAGAGCGTATTGGTACTAACGGTGTACATCCTACAATGGAAGGCTACCTACAAATTGGTGATGTATTCTATCGTGCACTTTGTGCTGATATGGAAAAAGAGGCTTAAAACATGGCCTCTTTAATTATTGCAGTAGCGACAATTTTATTAATAATTCTATCAAGCTTACTACTGCCTCAAATTAAAATTAAAAAAATTAAACTACAAACATATTGGATTGTAGCACTTGTTGGAGCAATTATTTTATTACTTATTAAAGAGGTAACAATATCAGAACTTTATACACATTTTACAAGTTCAAAGATTGGACCACTTCAAATACTTATTTTATTTATTTCAATGACAATACTTTCAATCTTTTTAGATGAAGTAAACTTCTTTAAGTATCTTGCAACAGTTGTTACTAATCATGTAAAAGGTAAACAAATATATATATTCTTAAGTCTTTATACATTAACTAGTATTTTAACAGTATTTACATCTAATGACATTATTATTTTAACCTTTACTCCATTTATATGTTATTTTGCACGTCATACAAAGATAAACCCTATCCCATATTTAATTGCAGAATTTATTGCAGCTAATACTTGGAGTATGATGCTAATAATTGGCAATCCTACAAATATATATATTGCAACATCATTTGGTATTGATTTTGTAGAGTATTTTATGAAGATGGCTATTCCTACTATTGTTACAGGACTTACTACACTTTTATTAATGTTAATTGTATTTCATAAGAAATTACAAGAACCTATTGTTTTAGAAGAAGAACATACATCTATTAAAAATAAATTTTTACTAATTGTTGGTTTATTTAATTTAATAACTTGTACAGTAATACTTGCAGTATCTTCGTATATTAATATTGAAATGTGGATTGTAACACTTATATTTGGTTTATCACTAATTATTTCATGTTTAATTTATGCTTTAGTAAAAAAAGAAAAACCTATAGAACTTATTAATACATTAAAAAGAGCTCCTTGGAATTTAATTCCATTCTTACTTTCAATGTTTACAATTGTATTTGCAGTAACAAAATGTGGTGCACTTAATGTATTAATTAAAGTTTTTGAAAATACTAATTCTAACTATGCATATGGTATTGCATCATTTTTTGCTTGTAATTTACTTAATAATATTCCTATGAGTGTATTATTTACTGAAATATTAGAACTTTCTCATGCAAATGTAAATAATATATATACAGTTATTGCAGCAAGTAATATTGGAGCGTTCTTAACACCAATTGGTGCACTTGCTGGAATAATGTGGTTATCACTTTTAAAGAAACAAAAACTAAAGTTTTCGTTTGTTAGTTTTATGGAATATGGAAGCATATTTGCAGTACCCGCAATCTTAATTGTAATTTTAATGATTACTATTATTTAAAAAAAGATAATATTGTGTTATACTATATATATGAATAAATTTTAAGGAGTAAAACTTATGAAATTAAAAACAGTTAAGGAAATGACTTTAAAAGAAAAACTAGGACAACTAATTTTACCTGGTTTTCATTCAACATATTATGATGATCAAATTAAAACATTAATTGAAGATTATCATGTTGGTAATGTAATCTTATTTACAAGAAACTTTACTAACGCTTCCCAAGTAAGAGAACTTACTAAAAAGATACATGAAGAAATCTATAAATCTACCGGTCATATCCCTTTTATTGCAATAGACCAAGAAGGTGGACTTGTAACTAGAATGATGAAAGATGTTACATTTGCACCAGGACCTATGACAGCATCTGCATCAATTAGCGATGCAACATATTATACAGGTAGAATGTTAGCTGAAGATATGATTAGACTTGGGATGAATTTAAACCTTGCACCAAGCCTTGATGTAAATAATAACCCAAATAACCCAGTAATTAACGTAAGAAGTTATTCAGATGACCCAAGTGTAGTAGCAAAACTTGGTAAAAGATTTATTGAAGGATCTTTAGAATACGGTGTACTTGCTTGTGCGAAACATTTCCCAGGACATGGTGACTGTGAAGTAGATTCACATCTTGGACTTCCTATTATTAACTATGATTTAGATAGAATTCACAAAATTGAAATGCACCCATTTATTGAAAATATTAATGTTCCTGCTATTATGAGTGCTCATATCTTATTCCCTGCATATGACACTGTTCCTGCAACTCTTTCTAAAAAAATACTTACAAATGTTTTAAGAGAAGAACTAGGTTTTGAAGGATTAATTCTTACAGACTGTTTAGAAATGAAAGCAATTCAAAACGAATTTGGTACTGCAAACGGAGCATTAAAAGCAGTACTTGCTGGAGCTGATCTATGTGATATCTCTCATACTTTAGAATTCCAACTAAAAGCATTAAGCCTTTTAGAAGAAGCAGTAAATGATGGTAGACTTCAAGTGGAAGAACTTGATAAAAAGGTAGAAAGAATTTTAAAAGCAAAAGAAAAAACACTACCATATTTAGAAAAGTATTTCTATAATCAAGACATGAAATTTAGCGAAGAAAATAATAAATTAGCACAAGAAATAGTAGATAACTCTTTAACAATGGTTAAAGGTAATAATGTAACTTTAACTCCTAATACATTATTAATTGCACCTGTTGCGATGGCAAGAACAATCATTGAAGATGAATTTGATGATCGTAACCTTGCAAAAGTATTAAAGAAAGAATTTAATAACTTGGATGTTTTAGAACTACTTAATACAGATGAATTTAAAGAAAGTGTATTAAATAGTTTAGAAACTTACGATAATGTAGTAATCTTTAGTTATAATGCTGCAACATCTCCTAAACAAGTAGAGTTTATCAATGCAGTGCTTGATAAAAAACAAGAAGTTACTGTTATTTCATTAAAAGGACCTATGGACTTTAATAAATATAATAACTTAAATAACTACTTATGTTTATATGAATATACACCAAATTCAATTAGAACAGTAGTTAAATATTTAAAGAAAGAGCTTACTCCAAAAGGTAAACTTACAATTAAACTATAATTAAAATAAAAAATAACCTTACTTTGTATATATATTACAAGGTAAGGTTATTTAATTTTTTAAACCATTTTCTATTGCTTTAATAAGTAAATCCCCAGTTGCAGGATTAGTTGCAAGAGGAACATGATATACATCACAAAGACGAAGAAGTGCAGAAATATCTGGTTCATGTGCTTGTGCAGTAAGCGGATCTCTAAAGAAGAATACTGCATTAACTTTACCATTAGCAATTCTAGAACCAATTTCTTGATCACCACCAAGTGGTCCAGATTTAAAACATCTAACAGTAAGACCAGTATTTTCCATAATTTTCTTACCAGTAGTCCCTGTTGCAAGAAGTGTATGTTCTCTTAAGATGTATTCATACTTTTTAGCAAAATAAATCATGGCATCTTTCATTTTATCATGCGCTATTAGTGCTAAAACCATTATATAATAATCTCCTTTCATTAATTATTATATAAAAATAAATAATCATAAACAAGTACTATACTTTTAAAATCGTTTACAAAAACATCCATTTATGTTATAATAATACTAGGTTGGTGATATATATGAAAAAGATTATGATTTTATTTATATGTTTAACATTATTATTTATTTGTTCGTGCAGAAAAACACAAAAAGATGAACCTGTAATTTTAATTGATGTAATAGAAAGTACTATTAAAGAAGTATACTATATTGATGAATTTAACATCACTTCAATTAAAATTAATGTATCGATTGATGGTGCAAGCAAAGAAGAAATCTTAACACCACTATTAATTGAAAATTATCCAAATAAAATTACTGAAGGCAGTTACACTTTCATAATTAACTATGAAGGAGTAAAGAAAGAATTTACTCTTAACTTCATTGAAAGAGAAACTTACACTTTAGGATTAGAATTTTCACTTAATAAAAATGGAAATGCTTATCAAGTAGCAAATTATAAAGGAACAAGTAATGAAGTAATTATTCCATCGACATTTAATTATTTACCGGTTACTTCAATTAAAGCTTATGCTTTTGATAATAATCAAACAATTAAAAAAGTAACACTTCCACCTACAATAAAAGAGATAGAAAGCAACGCTTTTTCTAATTCAACAATAAAAGAAATTAATATTCCTTCTGCATGTGAAAAAATTAAAGATGCAGCATTTTATGGATGTGAAAACTTAAGAAGTATAATCGTTCCAAAAACAGTAAAAGAAATTGGAGAATATGCATTTTATAATACTATTCATATTTATACAGATAGTAGTGATGTATCAATGTGGAATGAAAAAGCATATGATGATAATTTAGTATATATTCATAAGGATTTAGATTTATCTAAAATTTTAAAAGAAAATGACTTTGAATACTATATTGATGAAACAGCGACTCTTTTAAACTATAATGGTATTGAAAATATAGTTGAAATTAAAGAACAAGTTAATAATTATACAATTGATAAAATTGGTAATTCTGCATTCTTAAAACTAGATATACTAGAAGAAATAACTTTTGGTAATAGTGTTGTTTATATTGGAGATAAAGCATTTAGAGAAACTTCTTTAACAACTGTTGAAATTCCATCATCAGTAAAAGAAATTGGTATCTATGCATTTAGTGGATGTGAATATCTTGAAGAAGTAGTCTTTAATGAAGGATTAGAAATAATTAAAATGAGTGCTTTTGCAGCATGTGCGAACCTTAAAGTTGCAATACTTCCAGACTCTTTACATACTATTGAACAATACGGATTCCAAAATTGCTTAAGAATAGAAAAAGTATTTATCCCTAAATCTGTTACATATATTGGTGATTATGCATTCTATGCTTGTCATAAAGCAATGTTATATATAGAAGCAGAAAGTGTTCCATCAACTTGGCACTCTAACTTTAGTCCAAGTGGTGCAAAGAAAACATTCAACGCAAGTAGAGATAGTATTTAATATTATGGAGTTTAAATGAAAAAAGTATTTTTTAAAAATAAATATTTTCCAAATCAAATTGATATATGTTTATTAGTTTGTACAAAAAATTGTTCACATGCATATTTGGGAACTTCAAACTTTATTCATTATTGTGATTGTGGTAATGAATTTAAAAAGATTTATAATATGGAATATGAATTAGCAAATAAAAAACTTTTCAATAAATGTAAGTTTTATGATCAATTATTATCTGATAAAGGTAATCAAGATGAATCATTAGATTGGATAGGTGATATTACTTTTGATGATTTAATAAATGGTAAAGTTGATTGTATTGGTGATATTAAAGAAATATATATTGCGTTAGCAGTATGTAGTAAAGAGTGTGGACATATTCAATTAATTTATGATGGAGCACCACAAGTTTGTCCTAAATGTAGGAAACAATTATTTAGAGTTACAACGAAGAAGTATAAATTAAAAGAAACAGATTAAATTCTGTTTCTTTTTTCTTGATAACAATCTATATTATTAATTTCAATATCAATTAGATATTTATTGTTTTGATTACAAATAGATGGGCACCTAAAACTAGTAGATGAAAGACTTGCTGTTCCTTTAATAATTAGATAATATACGTATTCTTCATCACATACAGTTATATATATAATACAGTTATTATTATTCTTTAAACTTTCTAATAAATTTGTATAGTTAATACATTCAATTAAGATACTGTTATCACAATATTTATAGTTACATATGCCTACACTTACATCATCATTATAACTTGACACTAGTAAACATTTATTGTTAGCTTTAATTCTTTTAATCATTTCATTATTCATTTTAATCCTCCTATTTTAATATATGAAATAATAGTAAATTGGTTTATTTATTTTAAAAAAAATAGTATAATATTATTATGAGAAAGTTACTAATTAAATTATTTATTAAAGATTACAAAAATACATCAAACCCAAAGGTGAGAGAATCTTATGGAACACTTGCAGGAATAGTAGGAATCATCAGCAATATTATATTAGCTGCTATTAAAATGATTGTAGGTACTATTTCTATTTCTCCTGCAATATTTGCAGATGGGGTAAACAACTTTTCTGATGGACTAGGTTCAATCATTACAATTATTGGATTTAAGATTAGTTCAAAAAAAGCAGATAAAGATCACCCATTTGGACATCAAAGATTTGAATATATCACTGGAATGATTATTTCATTTATTATTCTTATGATTGGCTTTTCTTTATTTAAAGAATCAGTAGTAGGAATATATGATTTATTTAAAGGTAATGCGGTTCCTCTTGATGTTTCTAATCCTTTTATCGTAATTGGTTCCTTAGTTTTATCAATTGCAGTTAAGTGTTGGCAAGCAATTTTCTATACAAAGATGGGAAAAGAAATCGAAAGTGATGCACTTCGTGCTAATTCTAAAGACTCACTAAATGACTGTATTACGACTATTGCAATATTAATTTCTACTGTTATCTTTATTGTAAGTAAAGGTAGTATTAATATTGATAGTATTGCAAGTTTACTTGTTGCAGTATTCATAATCGTATCTAGTATAAGTTTAATTAAAGAAACAATTAATCCTTTACTTGGTGAAATCCCTAGTGAAGAGTTTGTTAAAGAATTATCAGAAAAGATTCTTGCATATGAAGGAATTTATGGTATTCATGATTTAGTAGTTCATAGTTATGGTCCAAATATGAATTTTGCAACCGTACATGCTGAAGTATCGAGAGAAGTTGATGTAATGGAAAGCCATGATTTAATTGATAATATTGAAAAAGAAGTATCAAAGGCATTAAATATTGAACTAGTTATTCATATGGATCCAATTGAAGTTAATGATGAAAAAACAAATGAGATTAAAAAAATTGTTAGAAATATTTTAAATGATATTGATGAAAAATTAACTTTCCACGATTTTAGAATTGTTCCTGGTGTTACACATACTAATATTTTATTTGATGTGGTTATGCCATTTGATTATCCAATAACAGATAAAGAATTAAAAACAGGCATTTGTAATAGAATATCTGAATATAATGAACAATGGATAGCAGTTATTCATATTGATAAAATGTATAATAATATAATTAAATAACAAAAAGACTTTATAATAAAAAATATATTTATTATAAAGTCTTTTCTTTTTTAAAATAACATTTAAAGTGATATAATATATATATTAAAAAGGTGAAAAACATGTTTTTTAAAAAATTTAAAGGACCTTTGTTATTATTAATAACTGCATTCTTTTGGGGAACAACATTTGTTGCACAAAGCTTAGGTAGCAATCATGTTGGAGCATTCACTTATAATGCAGGTAGATTTATAATAACAGGAGTTATTTTATTAATAGTATCATTATTTAGAAAAAGAAATATCAAAGAATATATACCAAGTTCAAAGTCAGTTAAATGGATTTTTATCATGGCTATCTTTGTAGGTGTTGCATTATTTATGGGATCTACTTTTCAGCAACTAGGAATTAACATAACTAAATCACCTAGTAAATCAGGATTTATATCATCTTTATATATGGTAATTGTACCTATTATTGGATATTTTATAAAAAAGAAACCTAAACCTATTATTTGGTTATATTTAGGGTTAGCGATAGTTGGTTCTTATTTAATTAGTGTGACTGGATATTTTAAATTAGAACTAGGTGATATTTTAACATTAATTTGTGCATTGATGTTTGCGGTACAAATTACATTAGTAGATATTATTAATCCTCATATTGATAGTGTAAAATTATCTGCCATGCAGTTTATTGTAGCTGGTATTTTATCATTTTTATTTATGCTATTTACTGAAAAAGTAAACTTCTATAATATTTATTTAGCTCTTCCTGCTATTTTATATGCTGCTATCTTTTCAGGGTGCATTGCATATACATTTCAAATAATAGGACAAAAATACACAGAACCTACTATTGCATCAATGATTATGAGCTTAGAAAGTGTTTTTGCACTTTTTGGTGGTGTAATTATTTTAAAAGAAGAACTAACACTTAGATTAATTATTGGATGTATTTTAATATTTATTTCAGTTGTCTGTGCACAAATAGATTTTAAAAAGTTATTTAAAAAATAAGAAACTAGAAAGGAGAATAAAATGAAAAGAGTATTTAGTTATTTTAGACCAAATATATTTAAAGTAATACTATGTTTATTTATTAAAATATCAGGTATTGTTGCAGAACTTTTTATTCCAATTCTTCTTTCATATATTCTAGATACAGTAGTAGATACTGGTACTATTTTAGAAATTGCTCTTTATGGACTATTAATGATTGGTCTTTCTGGTCTTGGATTTTTAGGAAATTGTAAAGCTAATCAAATTGCAGCTGGTATTGCAAAATCAGTATCAGTAAACTTAAGAAAAGATTTGTTTACTAAAATAATGTCTTTAAGTCAAGCTCAAGTAGATAGTGTTACAATGCCTAGCTTGATTGCGAGAATGTCAAGCGATACTTATAATATTCATCAAATGTGTGGAATGATACTTCGTCTTGGGGTGCGTGCTCCAATGTTACTTGTTGGTGGTACTTTATGTACATTATTCTTAGATCCAATGCTTACATTAATTATGGTTTTAGTACTACCTTTAGTTGTTATTGTATTATATTTTACTTCAAAATTTGGAATACCTCTATATGATACTGTTCAAACAAAAGTTGATAAGATGGTTTTATCGTTAAGAGAAAATATGACAGGTATTAGAGTAATTAAAGCATTGTCAAAAGAAGATTATGAAAAGACAAGATTTAATATTGTTAATAAAGAACTGATGGATTATGAACTTAAATCAAGTATTGTGATGTCTTCACTTAATCCAATAATTAATCTAATCTTAAACTTTGGCTTAATATTAGTATTAGTAGTTGGTGCATATCGCGTTAATTCAGATATTATTTTACCTGGTAAAGTACTAGCATTTACAACATTCTTTGCGATGATTTTAAATGCACTAATAGCACTTAACAGAATGATAACAGTTATATCTAAAGCTTATGCTTCATCAAAAAGAATTGATTATATCTTTGATTTGGGACTTGACTTAATAAAAGAAAACTATAATGGCTCATCTAAACATTATATTGAATTTAAAGATGTCTCTTTTTCTTATCTTGGTAAACACAATAATTTATCCAACATTTCATTTAAATTAGAAAAAGGAGAAACTCTTGGTATTATTGGACCAACAGGAAGTGGAAAGAGTACTTTAATTAATTTACTACTTAGACTTTATGATGTAAATAATGGAGCAATTTATATTAATGGTAAGGATATTAGAAGCTATTCATATAGAAAATTAAAATCTTTATTTGGAGTAGCTTTCCAAAATGATACCCTTCTTGCAGATACAATTTATAATAACGTAGATTTCTATAGAAATCTATCTAAAAAAGATATTAATAAAGCTTTAAAAATTTCACAATCATTATTTGTAGAAAACCTAGAACAAAAGGAAAAAACTATCCTTTCAGCTAAAGGAACAAACCTTTCAGGAGGGCAACGACAAAGATTACTTATTGCGCGTGCTATTGCAGGAACACCTAAAATATTAATTTTAGATGACTCATCAAGTGCACTTGATTTTAAAACAGATAAAGCTTTAAGAAATGCTATTAATGAAAACTACTTAAAAACAACTAAAATAATTATCGCATCACGTATTAGTTCAATAATGAATGCCGATAAAATAATTGTATTAGAAGAAGGCGTTATTACAGGACTTGGAACACATGAAGAATTACTAAAATCTAATCAAATGTATAAAGATATTTATGATATCCAACTAGGAGGTGATCTTCATGAATAGACGTCGTGGTGTATCATTTTCTAAAGGTAAAGCTAAAAATAAGAAATATACTTTAAGAAGACTTGGAAATTATTTATTTAAATTTAGACTATTATTAATTCTTGCGTTAATACTTACAATATGTTCAAATCTTTTGGCATTACTTGGACCAAAACTTACTGGATTTATTATGGACGAAATCGATAAAGGGGCAGGAAATATAGATTTTAATAATATATATTTTCTTGCAATATTGATGGTAGTATTTTATCTAGCTTCAAGTATTTTTACATTTGTGATTTCACTTCTTATGACTAATATTAGTAAACGTTGTGTTTACACAATGAGACGTGATGCTTTTAATAAAATGTTAAACTTACCAATTTCATATTTTGATAAAAATCAAATTGGTGACATTATTTCTAGAATGTCCTACGATATTGATACTGTTAATACATCACTTTCTACAGACCTTGTACAAATACTTACTAGTATTATTACAATTATTGGATCACTAATTATGATGATAACTGTATCACCATTATTAGTACTTGTATTTGCAGTAACACTTCCTGTTAGTTTATTATTCACAAGAGTAATGATTAAAAAAACTAGTAAGCATTTTAAAGCAAGATCACATAACTTAGGGCTTTTATCTGGTTTTAATGAAGAAATGATTACAGGTATTAAAACAATAAAAGCATATGGTAAAGAAGATGAAATAATTAATAATTTCACATCAGTAAATGAACAAGCTGCAAATTCATCATATCTTGCAGAATACTATAGTGCATATACAGGTCCTGGTGTAAATTTTGTTAATAACTTATCACTTTCTTTAATTTGTTTATTTGGAGCAATCCTTTATAAAATAAATAAATTATCTTTAGGAGATATATCTTCATTTGTACTTTATTCAAAAAAATTCTCTGGTCCTATAAATGAAATAGCAAATATTTTAACTGATCTTCAAAGTGCACTTGCTGCAGCAGAAAGAGTATTTGAACTTATTGATGAAGAAATTGAAGTTCCAGATACAATTGATGCAAAAGCATTAGATAATATAGATGGAGCTATTAAATTTAAAAATGTTTATTTTGGATATGAACAAAATAAAATGATTTTAAAAAATGTTTCATTTGATGCATTACCTGGTAAACAAATAGCAATCGTTGGACCTACAGGTGCTGGTAAAACAACAATTGTAAATCTACTTATGCGTTTTTATGATATTAATAGTGGGTCTATATATTTAGATGAAAACAACATTCAAGTTATTAAAAGAAAAGATTTAAGAAAATCTTATGCAATGGTACTTCAAGATACATGGCTTTTTGAAGGTACCATTTATGAAAATTTAAGCTATGGTAGTAATGCACCTTTAGAAAAAGTAAAAGAAGCTGCAAGAGCAGCTAAAATAGATACTTTTATAGAAAACCTTCCAAATGATTATTATACAGTATTAAAAGAAGGTGGTACTAATATTTCTAAAGGTCAAAAACAATTATTAACAATCGCTCGTGCAATGCTACTAGATTCAAAAATGTTAATTTTAGATGAAGCAACTTCTAATGTAGATACAATTACCGAAATTAATATTAGAGATGCAATGAGGACATTAATGAAAGATAAAACATCATTTATTATTGCGCATAGATTATCTACTATTAAAAATGCTGATTTAATATTAGTAGTAAAAGATGGTAATATTGTAGAACTTGGAACTCATAATGAACTAATCAATAAACAAGGGTTCTACTATGAGCTTCATAAATCACAATATAATTAGTTTTTTAAATATAACATAATTGAATATACTGTTGCGAAAACAGTCCAAAGAATATATGGAATATAAAGTAAAGATATCTTTTTATTAAGAAGTAGTACTTGCATTGATAATAAAATTCCAGTTACACAAGTAAGAAGTGTAAAAATATAACCTAAGAATAAATTTTCTAAAACAAAAAAGCCTAATGGAAATAAGAAAATAAAAACGTAGTTTATAAACATTAAAATAAAATAAGTTCTGAATTCTTTTTTATTATAAGATTCTTTATTACTAAATAAATATGTATTAATGAATGATAAAATAATAAAGATAATTGCCCAAACAATTATAAATACAATATTTGGAATAAAAGTTCCTTTTAATGATTCATAAAACTTTGTATCACTTCTAAATAATAGTGACGGTAAAAAGTAGACAAATAGGCCTAGAAGAAAAAATAAGATTTTTTTAAGAGTATTATTCATATTAAAAATAAGTCCTTTCAATAATATATATGTTTAAATATTAATATTATGCTAAAAAATGGTAAGTCTAACTTACCATTTTTTTATCTACAACAAGATTGATAATCTAGATCTAAAGGTTTAATTGTTGCTTGTTCTTTAGAAATAGCTTGTTTGTCAATTTGTTCTTGTTTGTAATATCCAAGTTGTTCCATATGTTTAAATATTGCATT
The DNA here is from genome assembly GCA_017937305.1 of Bacilli bacterium. Classification (GTDB taxonomy): domain Bacteria; phylum Bacillota_I; class Bacilli_A; order ML615J-28; family CAG-313; genus UBA1737. The sequence goes on along the minus strand of JAGBDV010000002.1, from coordinate 50,557 downwards.
TTGCCATTCTAAGCAAACATTAAGTCCTGTTTGGAATTTTTGATGAATTTCTGGATTTGAACTTTCTGTAGTTGCAGCAAATAATAAATTACATAAAGCCTTGCATTCTGTAAGAAGTGATTCTAAATAAAACTTATCGTTCATATGAGCAACCTCCAGTGCATACTAGATTAGTATATTCTTTATATGCTTTTGTAGAATCAGAAAGCACACTACAAACTAAACTTTGTGATTCATTATTTTGAAGTTCATCTTTAACTTCACAAGCATGTTCAGCAAAATGTTTTAAATGGTTTACTGTATCCATTATATAAAGTAATTCTTTTTGTGTCATAATAAAATCTCCTTTAAAAATAGTATTACCTTTATTTAAAAAAATATTAATTCCAATATTTACTAATTAAAAAAATATTTATATATGTTATAATGACTTTGAAAGATTATCAAAGGGGTGGAGTTTTTCTATACTATTTGATATAATAATAAAAAAGAAACATTATAAAAATTAATGGAGGTCAAATGAAAAATTTAATTAAATTGTTTGTATGTTTAACTTTAGTTATTGTTAGTATGTTTACAGTAATTAATTCTAATACTAATAAAGCTATTAGTGTTGATGCTGATAGTAACTTAGTTGCAATAAAAGATGATAGTGGGAATACTGTTACATATCGTAATACTAGTGATCCTATAATGAGATTAAAAGAATACAATTATCCTACACAAAACTTAAGAGCATGTTGGGTTTCTAACTTTATTTCAAGTTTACCATCTTATTCAACAGAAGAAAAATGGAAAGCTGATTATTCTCATGTTTTAGATGTTATGGAAACATATGGATTAAACTGTATTATTTTCCATGTTCGTACTCATAATAATGCATTATATAAATCAGAATTAAATCCTGTTGCATCATGGTTCTCAAAAGTTAATTTTGATGAATTTGATCCACTTGAATGGGCAATTGAAGAAACACATAAAAGAGGTATTGAATTCCATGCGTGGTTAAACCCTTATAGAATTTCAACAAACGGTGCTAATACGCAATTTGTTTCAGGGTCAATTCCTGCAGTTAATCCTGTTAATGATTCAAGTAATTTACTTCAATCTGGAGATTCAATAATTCTTAATCCAGGCCTACAATCTAATCGTGATTTCATTGTTGATTCATGTATGGAAGTTGTAGAAAATTATGATGTTGATGCAATTCATTTTGATGACTATTTCTATATCTCTGGTGTAGAAACAAACAAATCTGATAATTGGAAAAGAGAGCAAGTTGATTTATTTATTGAAGATTTATCAAACCAATTAAGAGAATATAATAAAGAAAATAATAAGGCTGTTCAACTTGGTATTTCTCCTAGTGGGATTTATCGTAATGGTGGTGTTACTTCAAGTCCTAAATATGATGCGAATGGTAATTTAACTTCACCTCTTGCATCAAACACAGGTGGTTTTGCACATTATGGTAATTACTTATATTCTGATACATTAAAATGGATTAATGAAGAATGGATTGACTATATTATGCCACAAACATATTGGTCACTTGAACAAACTGTTGCTAGTTTTGGTGAACTATCAAGATGGTGGAGTTGGACTGTAAGATATAAGAAAGTTAATCTTTATTTAGGTATGGGTATTTATATGCCTGCATCTAATAGTAACTGGTGTAAAAACAAATACGAAGTAAGAGACCAAATCTTAAATGCAGAAATGTATGATGAAGTTGGTGGGTTCTCATTCTATAGTTATAATTATTTAGAATCAAGTAATGTTTATACTAAAACTGGTATGGATATTGTGAAAAATGATTATTTCAGCAAAAAGATTCCAGCAGATGTAAAAAAATATTATGCTCCATTATATGATACTGTTCCTGTAGAAAATATTAAAGTAGCTAATGATGTTTTAAGCTATGATGCATGTGATAATGTTAGAGGATATGTTGTATATAAAGTTGCAAAAGGAGAAACACTTGATCAAAATAACATTGATCATGTATATTATTATGGTAATGATTTAAGTGTTGAACTTGATGATACATTAAATTATTCATATTATGTTTCTTCTGTGAATCTTGCAAATGAAATATCTGAACCTATTAGCACTGAAGCTGCTACTGCTACTGCAGAAAATGTAATTGAAAAAATTAATTCTTTACCTAAAGTTATTAAACTTGAACATGAGGCTTTAGTTCAATCGGTTAGAGGTTTCTACTATGCATTAACTGAAACTGAACGTGCTAAAGTAACAAATTATAATGTATTAGAAGCTGCATTAGAATTACTTCAAGAAAAACATAATGCAATGGAACTTACTACTGCATATAAAGATTTAAATTTATATACTGTTGATACTCAAAGTGAAATGAAGAAATTAATCACAAGTACTAAAGTTCAAATAGATGAATGTGCAAATGCACAAGAATTACTTACTTTAATGAATAATTTCAAGAAAGCAATGGATGCATTTAAAGTTCTTGCAGAAGAACTTGCTGAACCAATTCTTACTGCAAAAACTACTCTTAATAATCATTATAATGGTTTCGAATTAGATTACTATGAAAGTCAAGACCAAAAAGACTTAAAAGGTGTTTTAGATAATGCGTTACTTGCATTAGAAGATGTTAAATCTCAAGAAGAAATTACAGATATTGTAGATGCTGCAATTCTTGAAATGAATCAAGTACCTAATTTCAAAGCAGATTATAATGCTACAATTAAAGAAATTGAAGATACATTAGATTCTTTAATTAAAGAAAACATTGAGAAAAATGAATGGTTTGCTAAACGTAATCTAAATGCTAAAAAAGGTGAAATTGTAAATGCTATTAAGAGTGAACCTAAATTTAGAGTATATATGAATGATAATGAGTATATATCAAATGCGAAAAAAGATTTTAATGCATATATTAGTGAATTAAATTCTTTATATTCAAAAGTTAAGGCTGTAATTTCAACATTTAATAGTTATGACAATACTATTGAAGGAGCTAAAGAATTAATAGATGAATATATTCAAAAAGTTGAACTTGCAGAAAGTAAAGAACAAATAGATGAATTAAAAGTTGAATTTAGAGAAGCTTATGATAAACTAAAAGATAAAAAATCATCAGGTTGTTCATTCGGTGTTATTAATTTTATTAATTTATTTGCAGTAATTTCAATGGCAATCTTTGTATTTAAGAAAAAATAAAAATTTAACCAATCTTAAAAGATTGGTTTTTTTTCATTTTTATGTTATAATAATAATTGAGGTATTAATATGAAACATCTATTTGAATTATTTATTATGTTTTTTAAAATAGGATTATTTACATTTGGTGGAGGTTACGCAATGATTTACCAAATAAAAGAAATAATCGTTGAAAAGAAAAAATGGATAACAGAAGAAGAATTATTAGAAATTATTACAATTGCAGAATCAACTCCAGGACCTATCGCAATAAATATGGCTACATATATTGGATATAAACAAAAAAAGGTTTTAGGAAGTGTATTTTCAACACTAGGTGTGGTACTACCATCTTTTATTATTATATTTATAATATCTTTATTTATTGAAGAATTTATGAGTTTTAAAATAGTTAAATATGCATTTGTAGGAATAAATGTTGGAGTTTCTTTTTTAATAATAAAAACTGGATTTTCAATGTTAAAAAAGATTGAAAAGAAAATAATACCAATAAGTGTATTTTTACTAATATTTTTATTATTAATAATCTTCGAAATATTTACAATAAAATTTTCTTCAATTATCTTTATACTATTTGGTGGGATTATAGGAATTATATATTATTCACTTATTAATAGAAACGAGGTGAATAACTAATGATTTATTTAGAATTATTTTATGAATTCTTTTTAATTGGATTATTCACTTTTGGTGGTGGTTATGCAATGATCCCACTAGTTAGGGAAACTGTTATTAATAATGGGTGGTTAACTTTAGAAGAATTCTATAGTTTTATTGGTGTATGTGAATCTACTCCCGGACCAATTGCAGTTAATATGGCTACATATGTAGGTTCTACGCAAGGAGGAATTTTAGGTGGTTTTGTTGCAACACTTGGTGTTGTTCTTCCTTCGTTTACTATTATTTTACTAATTGCTATATGTTTAAAAAAGATAGTTGAAAATAAACATTTTAAAAACTTTATAAAAGGAGTTAGACCAGTTATTGTTGCGTTAATACTATTCGCAGGAATTACTCTTTTAATCAAATGTTTAGGATTTAATTTAAGTTCTTTTGATATATATTTTAATTATATTTCTATTTTAATTTTTAGTTTAATTATTGGATTATATTTTTTATTTATTAAAGTTTTTAAAAAGAAGTTATCATCAATTCAAATAATTTTAATTTCTGCATTTTTAGGAATAGTACTTTGTTTAATCTTTGAATAAAAAAAAGAGAAAAGAATCTTTTCTCTTTTATTTTTCAATAATATAAAAACCATATGGATAAAGTTCAACAGAATTTTCAAATTCAACTTCATCACCACAGTTTATGCAATAATGAACACCATTCTTAATAGAATCAGGAAGAGGAATATTAATATCTACTTCTGTAGTATTGAAGATAATAATAATATTTCCACGTTCATAGATTTGATAGTTAAATGTTTTCTTTAGCACATTAAGAGGTTGTTTAAAGTCTTCAGGATATGAATCAATTACACTTTTGATAAATGTTAGATACATATTGTCAGCACCAGTTAAAATGCTTTGTTGAGTTAATCTATTTGGGAATAACCATAAATATAGATATGCAAGCATAACCATATCAGGATCATACTCTACAAAACTATCATCAATAATATGATTACAAAATAGGGTAAGTTCTCCTGGATTTACTGTTTTGATATACTCATCAATTTTACTTTGAAATTCAGTAAAAGGGATTTGTTTTGTAAAGAATTCATTAAAATACATTAAATAAGATATTTGCATAAGGACTCCTTTATTATTTAGTTATATTATACTATAATTATTAAAAAAAAGCAAAAATAATAGTCGGTAATAATCATTAAAACAAAAATAAAAAGATTATTTTATTAGTTGAAGAAAATAAGAAATTTGATATAATATAAATATAATAAAAGGAAATTGCGAGAATTTGAGGAAAGAGGATTTAATATGGATATAAGAAGAAATAATGATGGTTGGATAGAAGTTATATGCGGAAGTATGTTCGCTGGAAAAACTGAAGAATTAATTAGAAGAATTAATCGTATTAAATATGCAAAAAAAGACATTATTGTTTTTAAACCCAAAATTGATAATCGTTATGATGAAGTCCAAGTTGTTTCTCACTCTAATTTAAGGGTTGATGCAATACCTGTTTCTTCTGCAAAAGAAGCTTGTAAATACTTAAATAATCTTCCATATGCAGTTGCTTTTGATGAAGTTCAATTTTTTAAGAAAGATATTCTTGACTTATGTGAACGTCTTGCAAATTCAGGGGTTAGAGTTATTTGTGCAGGATTAGACTTAGACTTTAGAGGTGAACCATTTGGTATTATGCCTAAACTTCTTGCACAAGCAGAATTTGTCACTAAGTTAAATGCAATTTGTAATGTATGTGGTGCACCTGCTACTCGTACACAAAGAATAATTAATGGAAGACCTGCTGATTATGATGATCCAATTATTTTAGTTTCTGCTGCAGAAAAGTATGAAGCTAGATGTAGATTCTGTCATCAAGTTCCTCATAAAAACTATGGAAAATAATCAAGATATCTTCTTCATGAAGGAAGCTTTAAAAGAAGCAAAGAAAGCTTATCTTAAAGAAGAAGTACCAGTTGGATGTGTAATTGTCTATAATAATGAAATAATCGCAAGAGCACATAATACTAGACATAAAAATAAATCAGCTTTAGACCATGCAGAAATACTTGCAATAAAAAAAGCAAACAAAAAACTTAATGCTTGGATGTTAGATAACACAACTATATATGTTACTTTAGAACCTTGTCTAATGTGTGCTGGTGCAATATTTCAATCAAGAATCAAAAGAGTTGTATATGCTGCAAGTGAACCTAAGTTTGGTTCATTTGGTAGTATAATCAATGTATCTGATCCAGAATATAAGTTTAATCATAAAGTTGAACTTACTAAAGGTGTTTTAGAAGAAGAATCAGCTTTATTATTAAAAACATTTTTTAAAGAAATTAGAACTAAAAAGCAATCATAAAAATGATTGCTTTATTTGTTTTTATAAAGTATTTATGTTAAAATAATTAAAAAGAGGTATTATTTTATGAAGAAAACTTTAGATCAAAAACTACATTCAAGAAAACTAAAAAAACCAGGTATCTTATATATTATATTAGGGTATTTATGGAAGTTATTATTTTATAAAAAATACAATATTAATGTAACATATAAAACAGATATTAAAAAAGTAAAAGGACCAATTATCTTACTTTCTAATCATGCTTCACGTCTTGACTACATGTTTACAGCACTACCACTTTTACCTAAAAAATTTAATTTTGTTGCAGGATACAATGAGTTTTTTAGATCACACTTAGCTGGAATATTTAAAATTATGAATGTTATTCCTAAAAAGAATTTTACTGCTGATATTTATACAATAAAAGAAGTATCAAGAATTATTAAGAAAAAAGGTAATATTATTTTATATCCAGAAGGAATGAGTTCAATATCTGGAGCTAATCAACCTGTTGCAGTAGGTACTGGAAAGTTTATTAAACATTTTAAATTACCAGTATATTATTCTTTAATTAAAGGTGGATATTTAACTAGTCCTAAATATGATTTAAATGAAAGACTTGGACGTGTTGAAGTAGAATATGATATTTTACTTACACCTGAAGAAATAGAAAAACTTTCAGCCACTGAAATTGAAGACTTAATTAATAAAACACTTTATCACGATGATTATGCTTGGAATAAAGAACAAAAGAATGAGTATAAAGTAGGAAACTTTGTTGCACATAACCTACATCATTTATTATATTGGTGTCCTAGATGTAATAAAGAATTTACAATGAAGGGTGAATTTAATAAGATATACTGTACTTCATGTAATAATGGTGCAACCATAACTAATACATATGAAATGATTCCATTTGATGATACTTGTATAATTCCTTCTACTCAAACAGAGTGGTTTAATAAAGAAAGAGCTCTTGCGAAAGAAGAAATTAAAGATCCTAATTTTAAACTAACTGAAAAAGTAAAACTAGGTGTACTTCCACTTTATAAAAATTTAAAAAATCAAGCCACATCAGAAATAGTTGGTGAAGGATTAATTACTTTAAATCATGATGGTCTTACCTATATTGGAACATACAATAATGAAGTAGTTGAAATGCATATTGGAATTAAAGAGCTTCCTACATATGGAATGTGTACAGATTTAACACGCTTTTATACTTTCTATAAGGGTAAATTTATTGAATTTTATCCAGAAGGTGAAACTGTTGAGAAATGGTTTTTAACTACTGAATCATTACATCGATTACATAATGGAAAATGGAGAGATTTTAATTAGAAGGGTTATTTTATAACTATTTTTTCTTGTTTAATCTAGTTTAAAAAGAAGAAATTATTATTATTTTTGACGTAGTATTATATTTATTATATAATACTAATGTGGGGTGAAAATCTCATACTCTAAGATAGTTAAAAAATAATTAACTTAAAGTATGCAGTTTAATTAATTTAATTATTTTAACTCTCTTAGAAATAAGGGAGTTTTTTGCTTATATTATAATGGAAGGTGTCATACATGATTAAGATTTATTTAATGATTATGGTGATTATCTTTGAAAATGTATTATTTAGTAATAAAGTTAATAAACCTGAAAGGAGTGATGTGAAATGAAAAAGTTGTTTATTTGTTTGATTGTTATAATTAATTTATTATCATTATCATGTTGTAATAAAGATGATTTTAATTTGCAAGAGGATATAAAAAACATATATTTTTTTACTAAGAATGAGGGAGTTATAGTAGAACCCCTACCTCTTCATACATTAGAACAGCAGATTAGAAACTTGGAAACAAAGACTTATTATTTGGTGGAAACGAATTTTAATAAGACATATATTCTTTGTGGATATGTAGAAAAAGAAGAATATAAAATATTGGAGAGAAATCTAGAATATTATGAGAATTTAACTTGGATTAAATATGGAGAACTAGATGAAATCACTGAGTCTTATGATGGTAAAATAATATCTGATCTTTTTATAGTATATGATTTTACTATTAAAAAGGATATATTAAAAAAATTTAGACATATAGATAATCGTTCTTTTAAATATTACCTTAATATTAAAGAGGATTTTGAAAATAATTTAGAGATTGAAAAACCTTATAATCAATTTCTTATTTGGTGTTATGAAGATTTTGGAAAAATGCAACAAGAAGGAACAAAAAAACTAATTTTTAATAGTTATGATATGCAACATACTTTCGAAGTTAACAAAGCAAACAAAGACTATTATATTATTATGAATGATAAAAAGGTATATGAAGAAAGTAATAATATAGAATATTTATTAAAAGGTGAAAGTGGAATATATTATGACGCAATAGAAAAGGTTACTGTTAATGATGATGAATTAACGCAATACATAGAGGTTAACAATGGTGAAAATTATTATCTTCATAAAGTAAAGATTAAACTTAAAGATTTTGCAGAAATTTGTAAGGAGGCAAAAAAATGAAAAAAATATTTTTAGTTTTTATGAGTTTAATGTTTATAATGTGTTTAGCTGGATGTGGTGTAAAAAAAGATATTACAAATTATGTTACTTTTCCTGAACAGTGGGACTATGGTGCTTATTCTTCAAATGCAGGTTATCCTATTTTTTTGAATTATAAAAATAATCACTCATATAAACTTGAAATTTTTAAGGGTTCCTTGTTGAGAGATGAAAAATGTTTAACTAAGGTATTTACAAACGAAGATATAGTAGAATGGATATTATTATATTCTGGTGACAATTTTAAATTCAAAAATGAACATTTTATGAACATAACTATATATAAAAATGATAAAAAAATAGGTTTTGCTACTTTAAAATTATATAATGGTTTTGATGAAGATTATTATAAATATAAGATTGATTGTACAAATTTTGAATTAATAAATTAATACTTTTAAACAATGATTTATAGAAAGAAAAGAATTAGTTGAAATAGAATTCGATATGTCTTATTCATATAGCGTGGAAAATGGAACATACGATCTAAATCCTAGAGTTAGATTATATATTTATTTAAGTGTTATATAATATTAAAAATCACTTGTGTCTTTAGTATAGTCACAAGTGATTTTATTTGTTAATTATTTAATTAAAAATTATCTTTTTTAAATTTTATTATATATAAAAAGAACTATATAAGTTTATACAATAGCGTCTATTAAAAATAGTGTAAGGGTTGACTTTTTATTAATAATATATTATAATATATATGGATCTTATTTTAAGTACCTTCATCCAAGGTTTCATAGCGAACCAGGTCAGATCGTGATTGAAGCAGCCTTAAACTTTTTGCAACTTGTGGGTGGGGGGACTTAAGATAAGATCTTTTTAATTTTACTTTTAAAAATAATAACAATGTAGTATAATGTATCTATAAATAATGTAGGTATATTTTATAGGAAGAAGTATAAATATGAAATTTGAAAAATATCATGGTTTAGGAAATGATTTTTTAATTACAGAAGATTTATCTTTAATTGGTAACAGCAAGTATATTAAAGCTATCTGTAATCGCTATACAGGTATTGGTGCTGATGGATTAATAATTGTAAAAAAAGATCCACTTGAAATGGTCTTTTATAATCAAGATGGCTCTCGTGGTGAAATGTGTGGTAATGGAATAAGATGTTTTAGTTATTACTGTTATAATCATCATTTTATAAATGGAAATAGTTTTGATTGTAATACACTTGATGGGGTAAAGCATTTGGAAATTAAATCAACTAACCCTTTTGTTGTTAAAGTTAAAATGGGACAAATGATTGATAAAATTGAAAGTATCAACATAGAATTTAATAATAAAACTTATTTAGTTTATTCTTTAAATTTTGGTGTTCCTCATGCAGTAATATATACAACTGAAGAAATTACTGAAGAGTTAGGTAAATATATATCAAATCATTCATATTTTATAAATAAAACTAATGTTAATTTTGTTAATATCATTGATGAAAATAATATAAAGATTGTTACTTATGAGCGTGGGGTTGGTTTTACTAAAGCTTGTGGGACGGGATCTTGTAGTAGTGTTGTAGTGAGTAAAAAACTAGGACTTGTAAAAAATGAAGTTTTTGTTCATCAAGCACTTGGTAAATTGTTAATTACTATAGAAGATAATAATATATATATGGAAGGCCCAAGCGAGAAGGTTGGAGACATTATTTTATAAGGGGTAATTATGAATTTTATTGCAACATATTGGTATGTACCAATCCTTTTATTAATTTTTATAACAGGTATAATATATACAATAAAATTAAAAGGTATTCAGTTTAGAAGATTGGGTTTAGCATTAAAATTAATGTTTAAACCATCAAATGAAGGAGCTGGAGAAGTTTCAGTTTTCCAGGCTCTTTGTATTTCTCTTTCTGCAACAATTGGTACAGGTAATATTATTGGTGTTTCAACATCACTTGCTATTGGGGGTGCGGGAAGTTTATTTTGGATGTTTATATTTGCATTAGTAGGGCTAGCTACAAAATATGCAGAAGGTTATCTTGCTATTAGATATCGTAAAATGAATGATGATGGTGAAGTTATTGGAGGTCCTTTTGCGTATATAGAATACGGAATGGGAAAAAAGTTTAAACCACTTGCAAAAATATTTGCATTTCTAGCAGCAGTCTGTGCTGTTATGGGAATGGGAACAATGACCCAAAGCAATGGGATAGTAGATGGTTTAAATATAATTTTTAAACCTACGTCATATTTTACAATCTTTAATAATCAAGTTTCTTTACTTGCGATAGTTGCGGGACTAATAGTTACAGTATTAAGTGGTATTATTTTATTTGGTGGATTAAAAAGAATATCTATTGTTTGTGAAAAAATTGTTCCTTTTATGGCAATACTATATATTTCTACTTGTTTAATTATAATTACATTAAACATCAAAGAAGTTCCTAATGCTTTTGTAACAATATTTAAGATGGCATTTTCTTCTAAAAGCGTCATTGGTGGTATTGCTGGATACAGTGTGTTAAAAGCAATAACTACAGGCGCTCAAAAAGGTATATTTGCAAACGAAGCTGGACTTGGATCTACACCTATTGCTCTTGCAACATCTAAAACAACTAATCCTGCACATGAGGGATTAGTATCAATGGGTGCAATGGTAGTAACAATGGCTATTTGTTTAATTACTGGACTTGTTGTTATTGTTACTAATGTGTGGACGCTTCCTTTAGAAGGGGTTTACATTACTAATCAAGCATTTATTGAGGGGTTAGCATTTAATGAATTATTTAGTTCAATATTATTAATTGTTTGTTTATCAACATTTGCTTTTACATCAATGATTGGTTGGTGTGTATATGGAGAAAAATCTGTTGCTTATTTAACTAACAATAATAAAATAATGCGTAAAATATATATATTAATATATGTATTATCAATCTTCTTTGGGGCATTATTAAAAGTAGATTTAATATGGAATTTAGCTGATATTTTTAATGGACTTATGGCAATTCCTAATTTAATTGCATTAATAGCTCTTAGTAAAATTGTAAAAGAAGAATCAATAAAAGAATTAAACTTAGAGTAAAGTTTATAGGAGTAATTTATGAAAATAGGAAACATTAATACAAAAAACAATTTAATACTTGCTCCTATGGCTGGAGTAACCACATCAGCATTTAGAACAATTTGCTTAGAACATGGAGCAGGACTTGTTTATGCTGAAATGGTAAGTGATAAAGGGTTATCATATGAGAATAATAAAACACTAGAAATGATTGATATTTGGGAAAATGAGCATCCAATTTCAATGCAAGTGTTTGGATCTAGTCCCGATATAATTTTAGTAGCTGCAAAAATGATTGAAGAAAGATCTAGTGCAGATATTATAGATGTTAATATGGGATGTCCTGTTCAAAAAATAGTAAGAGCAGGAAGTGGTTCAGCACTTATGAAAACTCCAGATAAAATATATTCTATTGTAAAAACACTTACTGATAATATAAATAAACCAATCACAGTAAAAATTAGAACAGGTTGGGATCATTCTTCAATAAATTGTGTTGAAGTTGCAAAATTAATTGAAAAAGCTGGAGCTACCGCTCTTGCAATACATGGTAGAACTAGATCTGATATGTATACAGGAAGTGCTAATTTAGATCATATTAAAGCTGTAAAAGAAGCAGTATCAATTCCAGTAATTGGAAATGGTGATATTAAAGATATAGAATCAGCAATTAAAATGAAAGAATATACTGGTGTTGATGCTTTAATGATTGGTCGTGCTGCTTGTGGTAATCCATGGTTATTTGATCAGCTTAATGCATATTTTGATAAAGGTGAAATCATTGAAAAACCTACAAAAGAAGAAATTATTAATACAATGTTAGATCATACAAAACGTTTAATCACTTTAAAAGGAGAACATGTTGCACTGGTTGAAATGAGAACGCATGCTGCATGGTATTTAAAACAGCTAATAGGAACTAAAAGCTATAAACCTTTAGTTGTATCTGTTTCTAATTTTGAAGAGCTATGTCTTCTTGCAAAAGAAATAATTAATAATCCTTTAATTGTACCTAAAAAATAATCATAAATTAAATATTTTAGTAATACAATATGGTATGAAAAAATATTTAATTTTTTTATTATTGATAATTATTTTATTTACAACATCTTGTAAAAAACAAAAAGAAACATTTATTGAATCATCTAAAGTATCTTGTTATGAAGATTTAAATACATCATCAAGAACACTTTATTTAAATATATATACAAGTACTAATTTTGTGGATTTAAAATTAAAAGATCATCATAACATTTTAGATTCGGATATTGTATTTAAAACAATTACGAAATACATATATAATGATGAAGAAGTAGATGCTATATTTTACCAATTTAAAATAATATTTGCATCTAATCAATTTTCAATTACCCACTTAACATTTATTTGTAAAGGTAAAGAATATGAAGTTGATATTGGAAGGTATCAATTAGTTAAGATCCCATCTAATGATACTTTAATTACTGGAGTTATTGATATTAATGAAAATAAAGTAATTATATATATTCATAATGGTATTGATAGAACAATTTATTTATCAAAGATAAGTACTTATTTAGTAAACCATAATTTATTTAAAATAAATAAACATCAATTAATTGATGCATATATTTATGAAGGAACTACAAGATTATTTACTAATGTATCATTTAATATTCCTCCTGATTTACTTTGTGTATCAGGGATTTTAAAATTAGAATTTACAACTAACATTAAAGAATATGTTATATATGTAAATTATAGTTTTAATAAGTCAAAAGAAGTAATAAAAATACAAGAAGCTTAAATTAAGCTTCTTGTATTTCATATTTTTTATACAGTTCATATAAATGTTTACTTAAGATAACTTTCATTTTAGTACCTGAATCTAAATATTCAGTGTCTAAAACATTTGCATTTTCCATTAATACATTACATACTTCTCCATTAGTATAAGGTATTAATAATGTAGTATTAATTTCATCAGGGAATAAAGAACTTTCAATATACTCAATAAGTTCTTTTATACCTTTATTTGTTTTATTAGAAATTCTAAGTGATGGAGTATATGATGTAGGAATAAATATTTCATTAGTTACTAAATCTGTTTTATTAAATACATATACACATGGAATTTTAGAACAATGAAGTTTATCTAGTACTTCCATAGTAGTTTCAATTTGCCAATCTACATAAGGGCTAGAAGTATCGATTAAGTGAACGATTAATGATGCTTCTGTAATTTCTTCAAGCGTTGATTTGAATGATTCTACTAAGTGATGTGGAAGTTTATTAACAAATCCTACTGTATCAGTAATTAAGAATTCATGGTTATTAAGAAGTTTTATTCTTCTTGTTGAAGTTTCAAGAGTTGCAAAAAGCATATCTTTTACAAAAACTTGTTTTTCAAGATCTCCTTCAACATAGTTTAAAATACTATTGATTGTAGAAGACTTACCTGCATTAGTATAACCTACAAACGCAACGGTTTTTACTTCATTTTTTGCACGAGATTTTCTTGAAGTTTTTCTACTTAAAACGACATCATCAAGTTCTGTTTTAAGTTTATATATTCTATTTTCAATATATCTTCTATCAAGTTCTAGTTTAGTTTCACCAGCACCACGTCTTGCACCGGCACCACCACCTCCACCACCGCCAATACGTGATAAGTTCTTTCTTGCACCAACTAGACGAGGTAACATATAGTTTAGATTTGCAATTTCTACTTGTAACATAGCTTCTTTAGTTTTGGCTCTTGTTTTAAAAATTTCTAGAATCAGCATTGTTCTATCCATAATCTCACAAGGTAGTTCATCTGCTAAATTAGAAAGTTCTGCAGGGGATAATTCATCATTAAAAATTACATAATCTACTTCTATTAGATTACATAGTTCAACTAGTTCAGCAAGTTTACCACTACCGATATAAGTTGCATTATTAGGATATGCAAGATTTTGTGTGACTGTTTCAACACATATGATATTGCAAGCTTCACAAAGATTAACTAGTTCTTTCATTTCGTAGTTAAATACTTCATCTTTTCCAGTACATACACCAACTAAAATAGCTTTAGAAAAATTTGTGTTTTCCATAAATCGCTCCTCTTTTTATATTGTTATTATTAATCATATCTATTATATCAAAAAAATAAGACAATTTCTAAAATTATAATAATTTAAGTAACCATATCATATAATTTAAGGGATATAAAAGATAAGGAGATAAGGTAAATGTTAGAATCATTTAGTAAAAGAGCTGTTGAATTAATTGAAACTGCTAAGAACCTTGTAAAAATAAATAACGAAACTAATAATGAAGATTATGTAACTACATTTTATTTATTATTAGCGATGTATAATGCTAACGATACAATATGTCATTTTTTATTAAATGAATTAGAAATAGAATATAATGATTTAGTAGAAGAGTATAAAAAAGAAGAAGTATTTGAACAACCTTCTAAAGTATTTACAAAAGAATTTGAACAATTAGTAATTGATGCATCAATTCTTTCAAAAGAAGTAGGATCAGAATATGTATATGATGAACACATGTTTTATACAATGCTTTGCAATAGAACATATAGTGGCACAAAGATTTTATTAAACTTAAATATTGATATTGAACAATTAAAACAAGATATAATTGATATATTTAATTTTTATAAAGAAGAAGTTTTAATACTTGATAAAGAACAAGTAATAAAACCTAATTATTTAATTAATTTATCAAAAGAAGAAAGTTTACATAAATATATAGAAAGAAAAAATTACTTAAATCAGCTTTTATATATATTATCTAAAAGACAAAAAAATAATCCCTTATTAATTGGACAAGCTGGAATTGGAAAGACTCAATTAGTAAGTGCACTTTCTAAAAAACTTAATCAAGATATATATGAACTTGATTTAGGTAGTTTAATTTCAGGAACTAAATACCGCGGTGAAATGGAAGAAAAACTAGTGAATGCAATAAAATATGTAATTAATCAAAATGCAATATTATTCATTGATGAAGTACATAATATTGTAGGTGCAGGATCAAATGATGGTTCATTAGATGTTGCAAATATTTTAAAACCTTATTTATCGAAAGGCAAACTTAAACTCATTGCTGCAACAACGCTTGATGAATATTATAAGTATATTGAAAAAGATAAAGCATTAATAAGAAGATTTCAAACTATATTTATTGATGAACCTTCACTTGAAGAAACTAAGAATATTTTAATGGGCATTAAAGATATATATGAAAATCATTATCAAGTATATATAGAAGAAAGATTAATTGATTACATTATTGAACTTGCAGATAATTATATTTTAAATAAGACTTTTCCTGATAAAGCGATTGATATTTTAGATGAAACACTATCAAGGTATAAGTTATTAGGCATAAATATTTATCAATTAGTAAAAGATGTAATATCTTCTCATGAAGGTATTAATATTCCAACACTAGAAGAACTTAATAATTATAAGCTTTATTATAATGAATTAAAACTATTATATTTAAGAAGAATAAAGCCAATTAAATCTTTAAAAAATATGGGAATAGTTCTTGCAAATAACACATTTAATTTTGATTTACTAAAAAAAGATTTGGAAAAAGTATTTAGTATAAAGAAAGAACACTTTCTAGAACTCGATTTAAACGATTATCAAAAAGCAGAATCAATCTCTAATTTAATTGGTTCATCAAAAGGATATGTTGGATATGATGATGGAGGAATACTTCTAAATCATTTAATGAAGTATCCGTTTAGTATTATCTATTTAAAAAATTATCATTTATCTAATTCTATAATTAAATTATTTTTTAAGAATCTATTTAATAAACATTATATTATTGATTCTCACTCAAGATATATCTATTTAAAAAGTGTACTCTTTATTATCGATGAAAATATAAATAGTAATTCAATTGGTTTTATTGAAAATAGTAAAAATAATAATTTAAATTATGATATTGTAATTACTTCTATTCATGAAAATACATCTGAATTATTAAATAGCTTACTTAAAAGAGGGATTATTATTGAAGGATTTAAAAATCTAAAATATCAAGATCAAATTAATATATATTATCAAGCTATTCAAAAACCAATAGGTAAATATCAAATAAATCAAAATAAAATACTTGAAATGGTAAACACTAATTAGTAATTTGATTAGTGTTTTTTCTTTTTAAAAAATCTTTTCCTTATTGAATGCTTTTTTTTATTAATGTGATATAATATAAATGTATAAGTATGTTTACACGAGGTGCTTTATGAATAAAATTGAAAAGGAAAGAAGAAAGAACGAATTTAGTATTCAATCTGTAAATCAACATTTATTAAATATACTAGAAGAAAATTATTATATTGAACTAGGTAATGTCGATATAAAAGTTCTTGACAAGCTTTTTAATGGTCATCCTGTTGCACTTAGTGAAATATATTATTATGATATTACTGCTTTAGGTATTGGTAAAATAACAGATCAAAAAGAAGCTGATATTAATTATCAAATTAACTATTTGTATAGTTTACATCAAAAATCTTCTTCATCAAAATTTATCTTAACTTGTGGTACTGCAAGATACATTGATAAAACAGGTGTTGAAAAATTTGCACCGATTATTTTATTACCACTTTCTATTGATTATGTTAAACAAGAATTAGTGTTTACTGGTCATGCTTGTTTTAATACAATGTTATCTAGATTATGTAAATTTGATAATTTGTTAGAAGAAAAACAAATAAGTGAACTTGCAAGCCTTGCAGAAACTAAAATTGATAATGTTTTTGAACTTGATAATTTCTGTAAAAAGTTAAGAGATATTACTGGATTTAGTATTGGAACCAGCAATTATTTATCTTTAATGGAAGTTGAATATTCAGACTATATTGAACAAGAAAATTTCTTTAATGTACAGCATTCGATATATGAAATTAATGATATTGATTTAATTAAAAAATATTTTAATAGTATTCATAGTATTAAACCTGCAAATGTAGAACAAAAATATGTAATCCTAAAAGCTCATAATGGTGAAAATATCGTTGTTGATGGTAAACTTGGTGCTGGTAAAACTTCTACAGCATTAAACATTATTGCAGATAAAATCTATGATGGTAAGAAAGTATTATATGTTAATCAAGATTTAGATAATATTACTGATTTTAGAAGATATATTAAATATTTAGGTTTTGAACCTTATGCATACGATTTAACTAAAAATATATGGAATTTAGACGATATAGAACAAGTAGAAGTACTACCAATTGATTCCTTTAATTTTAGTGTAATTGATGATGTTGCAGCATATAGAGATACTTATCATAAGAAATTCCATGGCTATCCTTATAGTTATATTTTAGAAAAACTTGCAACAAGAAAATCAATGGGCTTAGAAGATAAGATTTACCTTGAAAAGAATTTAGACCGTGAAGAAGTAGAATATATTTATAAGACATTAAAAGAAGTAGAAGTTTGTTTACAACAAGTAGATCCTCTTCCTAATAATGTTTGGGCTAGACTTCAATCAGGTAAAAATGCTTTAACAGCTCCAGAAATTAAAGAACATACAAAAGAATTCTTTGAAGAAAATAAGAAAATAATGCGTCACTTAGATAAAATTACATCTAAGTATCATTTAAATAAAATAGAAAATATTACAAGTTTCTTACACTTAATTGAAGAATTAAATAGTTTTAAAATATATAAACCTCTTGCAGTATGGGGCAGTGATGATTTTATCGAAAAAAGTACTGATGCCCTTAGTAAAATTTCTCACTATGTTGATTACTATTATAATGGAATTTATTTCTATGAAAAAAATTGTGTTGATGTGTATGAACCAGGCACTATTGAAAATGACTTTAAACAAATTGTAAATAGACATTATGTAATTAAAGATAATAGTAGTTTAGATGTTAAATATGTAGATCAGTTATTAAATAGTTATGACTTAGTTGAAAGTATTTATTCTAAATCTAAGAAGTGGGTTTCTGCTTCAATTGATATATATGAAAAGATTAAGAATTACTTTGATTTTGAGTCTCCTAGTGCAGAACAATTTGTATTATTAAATAAGCTTTTACATCTATTTGAAACTTCAGAAATTGATGAAGCTTGGTTAGATGAATTTATTTTAAATCCTAAAATTTTAAGAGATAAAGCAGAAAAGTTAAATGTTGTAAATACTCAAATAGTTGATCAATATCAAAATTTACAACCTTTCTTTAATATGGATGAAATGAATTATGCTACTATTAAAGAAATAGTAGAAGACCCACATAGTGTTAAAAGAGTTAAAACAATGGTAAATAAATTAGATTTACGTAAAAATAAAACTAATGCTTCAGTTGTTGCAACTAATTTAAAATTATATTTTGAAAAGATTACTGAACTTAAGAATGAATTACCTAAGGAAACTGTCTCTAATAAAAATGATGAAAATACTTGGGGTAATTATTTATCATTCCTAAATTTTATTGATAGCTTAACTCCATGGGAAACTATTGTTTTAAATTTATTTATTAAGAAAGCTAAAACGATTAAGAACTTTAAACGTAGTGATTTAATAGTTGATTTAACAATTTTAAGAGATAATCAAAAAGAACTTGGAGTTATTGAATCAGGCTTAGCTGAATTTAATTTAAAGGTATCTGGTAGTAACTTTATTGAATCAGTTAAATCAATTAAATCATATATACCATATTTAGAAAAAGTCTTAAAAGCAATTGAAAATATTAAATCTTATTTTAAATCTAATGATATTATAAAAACTTATGATGTTTTATATTTAATGGAAGTTGATAAACAATATCAAGAAAGTGTAAAACATTTAAAAGAACAAGATAGTTACTATAAAGGATTATATGGTGATGCTTATAAAGGTAGTGAAACAGATACAATTACTTTAGGTCAAACAATTGAACACTTTAGAAACTTTATTAAGCGTTTAAAACACTATGAAGGAATTACTCAAGAAAATATTTATACTGCTTTACTTAATGATAAAGTATATACTGAATTTATGGAAAGTTGTTCTGATTTTGGCAACTACTATGAAAAATGGTATAACGCTTTAAGAGCATTTTCTATTTGCTTCTATCAAGGTAAAATGAATCTACAAAATGAATCATTCGTTGATATTAATAAAATACTAACAGAGTATGTAGAAAAGATAGATCAATTAGAACATATCTATAAAGTAGAACATATTTTAGATTCTTATCATTATTATGGTTTAAAAGATTTTGCAAATAATATTCAAGATGGTAAATTTAATAATGATATAAGTAATATTTCTGAACTTTATTTATATTCGACAATGAGTAAATATTATCGTGATATGATTAAACTTGGATTCCAAGAATTTAGTATTTCTAATTTAATCAAGACGGTTAATAAGTTTGAAAAAGAAGAAGAAAGATTCTGTGAAACTAATATTGCAGAATTACGTAAACGTATTAGTGGATATTCTAATAAGAAACAAAAAGTATTTAAAATTACTCCACTAGTGGATCCATTTAATTCTATTGTTGAAAATGCTCCGCATTATAAAAAATTATTTATTGCAGATATTGATGTCTTTAATCGTATGAATGACTTTTCATTCTTTGATTTAGTTATTATTGATGATGCTCATTTATCAACATCTAATAAATACTCTAATATTTATAAAGCTTCTCAAGTAGTAATCTTTGGGGATGCATCATTCCAATCATCTGCTACTAACTCTTTGATGCAAAGAAATAAAAACTTTACGTGTATTCCACTTCATAAACGCTATATTGAAATGAAATCTGAATTTGGTAATCTTTGGCAAAACGATAATCAATACATTTATACTCCTTCTTTAGTAATAGAAAAACATCAGTTATCTTCTATCTCTGAGATGGTAGATATGGTAATTGAAAAGTTTAAAGAACATTATGAAAAATCAGATAAGAAAGTATTTAATATATTAGTATCTAAACCAAGTACAAGACGAGAAGTTTATAGTTTATTTGTTAATAAACTTTCTCTTGAATTTTCGATGGAAGATACAATTAGAATATTAAATCTTTCAATTAAGATTATTTCAACAGAATATGAATCTACTAGACTTTCTGATTATACATATTTGTGGTATGAAGATTTAGAGTCTTTAAACAATATTACAATAGACATAGTTAAACGTAATTATATTACTGCAAAACATGCTGTATATTTGTGTTATCAAGGATTAAGAATTACTAAACAAAATGCTTTATTAATTGAAAGAATTGATGATTTTATTGGTAAACCAAAAGAACTACAGTTTAGAATAGATGGTATTACTAAAATTATTTATGAACGTTTAATTAAATATGGTGTTAATATAGAAATTGGTCCTGGTTATATTGATTTAGTACTAAAGAAACAAAATAAAAATATTGGTTTCATAATTTATGGTCAAAGAACTGATATGTGTTATTCAATGGTTGATGATTATATTTATTATGTAAATGAATATAAGAAACGTGGATGGGATATTTATATTTATTGTATGGAACAACTTAATAAAAATTTAGATGATGTTGTTGCAGAAATCTGTAAACTTGCAAAAGAAGGTAATAAATAATGCCAAGTAATAAACAGATGTTTATAAGTATAATTCATGTATTCAGAGATTATCCAAATCATCTTGCGTTAATTAAAAAAACAATTCGTAATCAAATTGCAAATGGATTCAATATTAATACTAAATATTTAAAAGGTAAAACACTTGGTCATTATGTTGTAAAATATAATGTTACTGGATTATTTATTTATCTTTTAAAATGCGGTTTAAATTTAGATATTTGTGATGATAACTATGATACACCACTTCATTTAGCAGTTAAAAATAATCGTATTATTTTAGTAAAAGAATTAATTAATTGTAAAGTAGATATTAATATAGCTTGTGAGTTTGAAGCAACTCCCTTACATTTAGCTGTATCTGAAGGATATTCAGATATCGTTAAACTTCTACTTAAAGCAGGGGCTGATGTGTCACTGGTTGATGAAAGAAATCAATCACCACTTGATTATGCGTTAGATGAAAAAAATGATCATATTGTAAATTTATTAAAAAATAAGAAATAGAAAGGCAACTTAAAATGTTAAAAACTTTAATTAATATAGGAATGTTAAATGATCAAACTAACTATGTAATGTTAGCTGTAGAACTTGTTTTATTTATTCTTATATTTGCAGTAGTAGCGTTTTTCATTTATAAGAAAACTAAAAGAAGAAAAACTTTAGTTATTTCTGCAGTATATTTATTAGCAGGTATTGTAGCTTGCATATTACAACTTGAATTAGTTAAGTTTGGATTATTATTTTTAGGTGTTTTAGTTTCTACTAATTGTTTAGTAGTAACTAATAATGACTTAAAATATAGCTCAAGAAATTATTCACCAGTAGTTAAAACTCCAAAAAGTACTTTAACTGATGAAGATGCTAAAGAAAAATTAATCGATACTTTAGTTGCTGCAACAGCATATTTATCTTCAAGAAAAATTGGTGCAATTATTACAATTGAAAAAACACAAAATTTAAATACATATATTGAAAAAGGTGTTAAACTAGATGCAGAAGTAACAGTAGAACTTTTAAAAACTATTTTCTTCCCGAATACTGCTTTACATGATGGTGCTGTAATTATTAGAGGTAATCGCATCATGTGTGCAGGTACATTCTATACACCTAGTGATAAACCTGATATCAATAGTGAACTTGGTTCACGTCACCGTGCAGCTATTGGTATTAGTGAAGATAGTGATGCTTTTACAGTAATTGTTTCTGAAGAATCAGGTAGAGTTTCTACTACACTTGGAGGAACTATTACTCAAGGTTTAAGTGAAGAAGCATTAAGATTATCACTTACAAATCATATTATTATTCAATAAAAGAGGTATCAAATGATTACAACAATTAATACATTAGCATTTGTATATCAAATCATTAGTAAGTTTGGTATTGTGTTATACACAGGACTAGCTATGATGATGCTTTGTACAATCGTAGTGAAATTCATAATATTTAAAAAGTATGATATTTTATCTACTATCTTATTAGCATTATTAATTGCGGTAGCATTCTTAGATCAATCTAATAAAAATATATATACTATTATTGTAATCTCATTATATGCTGTGATGTTATTAAGAATGGCATTAATGGTTTATAAATATCTATGCACTGAAACTCATCGTCAAAAAATAGAAGACCATATTAAAAACGATACGACAGATTTTTTTATCAGTATGGATAAGAAAAATCGTATTGTAAGTTCAAGTATTTCATTTGCGCAAATGACAAGACTTACTAAAAAAGAACTAGAAAAGAAAGATGGTTGGAAATTAATTTTTGATACACTTGATGTTCACAAAATTAATGGTGAAGAATTTATTACTTCTAATAGAGAACTATTTCTTAGTCATTTAGATGAAGTACTAAGTAAATATAAAATGTATGAATTCACTATTGATTTAAGATTAAGAGAACATGATGAAATAACTCATTATTATGGGTTTATTCAAGCAATATATTTTAAGGATAAAAAGATTGGTAGCGCCGTATATTTCTATAGTGATAAACAAACTTTAATCTCTAGTATTAAAGGTAAACTAGATGGTATGGTAAATAATTTATATAATCATAAAAATGTTTTACATATTCTAATGTCTTTATCTGAAGGCGTAGGATTATATTATGATTATCAAGAAAAACTATTCTATGCTACAGAAAGTTTTAAACAATTTGTTGGTATTGATAAAGAATCATATACATTCAAAGAAGTATATGATATGATTGTTGATGAAGACAAAGATAAATACAATGAACAAAGTTCAACTATTAATAGTATCAGTCCAACAAGAATCAAGATAAGATTAAGAATTAATAATGTTTGCTTTAACGCAGTAGAAGATGCGGTATTCTTATCAAGAGAAGGTGAAGAATATGTATCAATTATTCATATCTTATCTAGATGTGATGAAGAAATTATAGATCGTATTATTTCTACAAAAGAATCAGTAGACATTATTTCTGGCTTATCTGAAACACCTATTGCACCTGTTGTGTATAAGGTAGAAGAATTATTAAATGATTCATTAAAGGATGATGTAAATGAAAAATAGTTTAATTTTATTAATGGCAGGTAACGGATCTAGATGTGGCTTAGAAATTAATAAAGTATTATATCAAATAAATCAAGTCCCACTGTTTATTTATAGTTTAGAAAAATTCACTCAAGTGGGATTTGATGAATATATTTTAGTTGTATCAGAAAATGATTATGATATAGTTTCTGAATATATTAAGAATACATCATATAATGTTAAAATTATACTTGGTGGTACTTCTAGATGCGAAAGTGTAAGAAATGCTATAAAATGTGTTTCAGGAGACTATGCATTTATCCATGATGCTGCAAGACCATTAATTCACATTGATGATATAAAAAATATCAAAAAAGCATCAACAAGATTTTTACTTGGTACAATGTATCATCGTGTAACAGATACAATTAGAAAAGTTACAACTACAGTAGAACTTGTTAATAGAGATTTACTTTATTCAATAACTACTCCCCAGTTTTTTCATAAATCATTATTTGATGAAATATTAGAAAATAAAAAATTAATAACTGATGAGATCGCATTATTCGAAAAAGATTTTGAAGTTTGTTTTGTTAGAGAATCTACTAATAATTTAAAACTTACAACTATTAATGACCTTGATTATATTGAATATGAATTATCCAGCAAATATAATTATTCACAAGGACATTCATTAGATTATCATCCTTTTGATGATCATGGTAAATTAATTCTTGGAGGAATTATATTTGATCAATATCCTATTTTAAAAGGTCATAGTGATGCAGATGTTGTGTATCACGCAGTAACAGAATGCTTACTAGGAGCTGCAGGTTTAGGAGATCTTGGTACACTTTTTCCTGATACTGATCCTTTATATAAAGGATATGATTCAAGTTTATTCTTAAAAGAAGTAGTAAGTTTGTTAAATAAAAAACATATTAAAATACAATCTATTGATGTTATGGTTTATTTAATTAAACCTTCATTAAAAGATTATAAAAAACAAATGGCTAAAAATATCAAAGAGATTACTAATGCCTTTAATGTTTGTGTAAAAGCAGCAACATTAAATAAAAAAGGTCTTATATCTTTAGAAGAAGGTATAGGTGCTGAAGCAATATCATTAATAAAAATACCTCATAATAAATAAAATATTATGAGGTTTTTATTATGAAAAAAATTAAGTTTATAATTATTTTTATGCTATTAATTTTAATACCTTTATCTTGCATAAAGGCTATTGATAACTATTTTAGCGAAAGAACTAATGAATTCTTAGAGCAAGCTGTTACTTTAGCAGCAAGTGATATTTTTTCTTCCGCATCATTAGAGGTTGCAGCACTTTCAAGTGAAGAAAACTTTTTAAAATATAAATATGATTCATCTAATAATATTACAGGAGTATATGTAGATACAATTGTAGTAAATAAAATATTGGCACTTGTATCTAATTTAATAAGTGATTCATTAAATAATGGTCAAATCGAAGAGCGACTTGGAATGGTAGAAATACCACTTGGTCAACTTTGTAGTCAAGCTCTTTTTGCAAATGTTGGTCCTAATATTAAAATAGAAACATCGCCAATGTCATCATATACAACTGACTTATTTACAGAAACTAGTGAATTTGGAATAAATAATACACTACTTGAAGTATACATAAAAGCTACGATTTCTATTGAAGCATTTATTCCACTTAAAAGTCAAAATATTACCCTTGAAACAAAAATATATTTAATATCAGAAGTATTGCAAGGAAGTATTCCTATCTATTATTTTTCTGGTAATCTTTTTAAGGAATAAAAATAAAACCAAATTAATACAAATAATTAATAAAATGTAGTATAATATATATAAGTAATAAAAAAGTTAGAGGTATAAATAAATGACTCAAGAAGAAATTGTAAAACAAGTAAAAAAAGTAATTAAAAAATTACGCCCATATTTAAATCAAGATGGTGGAGATTTAGACTTTGTAGATTTTAAGGATGGTATTGTATACATCAAATTACTTGGCGCATGTATTGGCTGTTCTAGTAGTGATGATACAATTAAAAACAGCATTGAAGTAATGATGCTAGAAGAAGTACCTGGTGTAATAGGCGTTGAAAAAGTAGAGGAAGAATTCTAATGCAACCAGGAGATATTGTTATTGCGAAAATAACTAGTATTGTAGGATATGGTGCATTTGTTAGTGTAGGTGATTATATAGGCCTTGTTCATATATCAGAATTCTCTGATAACTATGTTAAATCAATCAAAGAATTTGTTTCAGTTGGACAAGAAATACGTTTAAGAGTATTAGAGATTGATGAAGAAAATAAGAAAGTAAAACTAAGCTATAAGCAACTACACAAAACAAGAGGTATTAAATGCCGTGTACCAGAATATAATATTGGTTTTGCTACACTAGATGAAAAACTTGCAGGCTGGGTAGAAAAATACAAATTGGAGGACTAAGATGAAACCTTTAAAAGTCTTATGTATTTTATTTTGTTTAATACTTACTATTACTATTACTTCATGTAAAAAAGAGGATCAAATTATGGAAAATTATCCAGGTATTACTGATAATAAACATATTATTAAAGAATTATCTTTAGAAGAACTTTCAAAGAAAGTTTCTAATAAAGAAACATTTGTTGTTGTACTAGGTTTTCCTGAATGTCCATGGTGTCAAGCTTTAATGCCAGAATTAAATGAAGTAGGTAAAAACTTAAATTTAGAAAACATTTATTATTGTAATATTAAAGATGCACGTGATAATATTGATTCAAAAGATAGAATCTACTATTTAGGATTATATGAATACTTTCTAGATGTTGTAGATGTTGAAAAAGATAGAATCAATGCTCCAACTGTAATTAAAGTAAAAAATGGAGGTCTTGCGGGATTCCATATTGATACAGTAGAGGGTCATACTATTAATGAATCTGGAGTTCTTCCTCAACTTAATGAAGAACAAAGATTAGAATTACACACATTATTAAAAGAATTATTTAATAAATAATGTATAAAAAATTAAAGTTAAAAATAAAATACATTGGTGATTTAATTTGAATAAACGTCGTGTAACTTTATTTTTAACTTTTATTATTGTATTAACACTATTTTTAGTATCTTTTACAGTATATATCACTTCACCTAAAAAAACAATCTGCATTGATGCAGGTCATGGAGGTTTTGATGGTGGAGCAGTATCTAATGATATTGTAGAAAAAGATATTACACTTAATGCTAGTTTAATCCTTGGTAGAATGTTAGAAGATACAGGATATAGTGTAATTTATACAAGAGTTAAAGATGAATCTTTATCAAGTGATAAAGTAACAGATATGAAAAATCGATTAAAAATAATTAACAAAAAATCAAATATTTTATATATATCACTTCATGCAAATAAATACCCTAGTAATATAGTCCATGGAGCACAAAGCTTTTATAGTGATAAACATCCATTGTCTAAAGCGTTAGCAAATTCAATTCAAGATTATCTTTTACAGGAAGATAAAACAAACAAAAGGATTGCCAAATTAATTAAAGATAAATATATTACTGATAATGCATTAATCCCAGGAGTAATTGTAGAACTAGGCTTTATGTCAAATGAATTTGATTTAAATATAATGACTAATGAGAAAACATTAGAATATAGATGTTTAATGATCTATTTAGGTATTTTAAAATATTTAGAAAATAATTAGGAGTACACTATGAAAGAAGTAGTAGTAAAAGTAGTAAATCAAGATGCAATGATAAAACTTGGAACTTTATTAACAAGTTATATGTATCCAAATTTAGTAATTGCTGCACGTGGTGATTTAGGTGCAGGTAAAACAACATTCACCAAAGGAATTGGCCTTGCACTTGGCGTAAAAAGAACAATTAATAGTCCTACATTTACAATTATGAAAATTTATGAACCAACTATTAATGTAAATAATATTGAAAAACTATATCATTTAGATGTATATAGATTAAATGATTCAAGTGGTGATGATGCTTTAGCAGAATACTTTGAATTAGGTGGTGTATCAGTTGTAGAATGGGCTGATATTATTGATGATTTATTACCTTTAGAATTATGGCATATTACAATTACTAATATTTCTTTAGATGAAAGACTATTTAAGTTAGTTTGTAATGATAATACAAATATAGAAAGTATAAAAGAAACATTAAGGAGCAATAATTATGAAATTATTAATTGATTCATCTACTAATTATTTATACTTAAGTCTTGTTAATAATAATGAAATTAAATATTTTGTAAGAAGTGGTAAAAACGATCACTCAGAAACACTTGTGGATTTTTTAAATAAATTCTTAAATGAAAATAACATTACTATTGACGATATAACTGAAGTATATGTAGGACGTGGGCCTGGATCATATACAGGTTTAAGAATTGCAGGAACTGTAGGTAAAGTACTTGCTCATATTAAGAATAAAAAGTTCTTTAGCTTTTCATCTTTAGACTTAATTCTTGCATCAAAACTAGAAACAAATGGTTTTTTTATTGCAAGAATTGATGCTAAAAAGAAACATAGTTACTTTAAAATAGTAGAAGTAAAAAATAATCAAATGAATGTGATTTGTGATGAAACATTTGGTGAAGATGAAGAATCATTCAGCGACTATTCAAACTTTGAAATCCTAGAAATGAATGAAGAATTCTTTAGTGCAAATCCTGCTTTAAATATCATTAAATATAACTTATTTAAAGAAGAATCAACACTAGACTTTACTCCTAACTATATAAGAAGTGGTATCTAATGATTAAAATAGATAAATTAATAAAAGAAGATATTGCTCAAGTAGTACTTTTAGAAGAACAATTTTTAGGTGAAACACTAGGTGTTGAAATGTTAGAAAACGAACTTGATAATGAATTTATGTGTTTTTTATCTGCTAAAGAAAGTAAAAAAGTATTAGGGTACATTGGGGCTTATGTAATAAATGGTGAACTTGAAATCTTAAATTTTGTCGTAGATGAAAATTTCCAAAGAACAGGAATAGGCACACTTTTATTTAATGAGTTATTAAATAGATATCCTAATACAAAGTCAGTTGTTTTAGAAGTAAGAGAACAAAATGAAAAAGGAATAAACTTTTATAAAAAGAATAATTTTAATGTAATATCAAAAAGAAAGCATTACTATAAAAATGGCGATGACGCTTTAGTAATGATGAAGGAAATAATATGATAATACTTGCGATAGAATCAAGCTGTGATGAAACAGCAATGGCCATTGTAGAAAATGGTAGAAAAATATTAAGTAATACAGTTTATACTCAAATAGCAATTCATACAATGTATGGTGGTGTTGTACCTGAAGTTGCAAGCAGGGAACATATCAAAAAAGTAACTTATGTATTAGATGATGCTTTAAAACAAGCGAATCTTACACTTGACGATATTGATGCTGTTGCAGTAACTAAAGAACCAGGATTAATTGGATCTTTAATGGTAGGTGTTAATACTGCAAAAACAATTAGTTTGTGTTTCAATAAACCGCTTATTTATGTAAACCATATTCATGGTCATATATATGCAAACTATCTAGAAGAAGACTTTACTTTTCCACTTCTTGCACTTGTAGTATCAGGGGGACATACTGAACTTGTTCTAATGAAAGATCATATGGACTTTGAAATATTAGGTGAAACATTAGATGATGCTGTAGGTGAAGCTTATGATAAAGTAGCAAGAGTAGTAAATGTTGGATACCCTGGTGGTCCTATTATTGATAAAATGGCTCATATTGGAACTCCTACATACCCACTTCCACATATTAAACTTTCAAAAGATTCACTTGATTTTAGCTTTTCAGGACTTAAATCTGCGGTAATCAATCTTTGTCATAATGCAAATCAAAGAGGTGAGGCAATTGATGCAAATAACCTTGCTGCAAGTTTCCAAAATGCAGTTATTGATGTACTAGTTTCTAAAACATCAAAAGCTGCTACAATGTATAATGTTAAACAAGTAATTATTGCAGGTGGGGTTGCCGCTAATAAAGGTTTAAGAAATGCAATGAAAGATAAAATGGATGAACTTGGAATTAAACTAACAGTTCCACAGTTTAAATACTGTACAGACAATGCTGCAATGATTGCAGCTGCAGGGTATCATAAATATATAAAAGAACAAAAGAATTAAGAGTAATCTTAATTCTTATTTTAGAAAGTTTTATTTATTAATAAATAAGGAGTCAAAATATGCAACAACTCACTTCTAATACTCATTATATGAAATTATGGGATGCACCATTTAATGCTATAAAAAGTGGTTGTAAAACTATTGAGATGAGACTTAATGATGAAAAAAGATCTACTATAAAGATTAATGATGTAATTATATTTACTAATACATCAACTGGTGATAAAATTAAAACTAATGTTGAAAACTTATATAAATATAAAACATTTAAAGAACTTTACAATAACCATGATAAAATATCAATAGGATATAAACAAAATGAAACTGCTAATTTTGAGGATATGTATAATTATTATTCTAAAGAAGATATTGATAAATATGGGACAGTTGGAATAGAAGTCAGAGTAGTTTAAAATTTAATAAATGTTATATTTATGTAGTAAAGAAAGGAATAACTTGTGAAAATTGAGAATATACTAGATAAAAATTTAATGACTAGAATGTTAGCAAAAGTTATAAAGTATGCTAATTTGCAAAAAAGTAAAAATGTACGAATTTTGATACTTATAATGCTTATAGGTGGTCCTGTTTCAATATTTAATTATTTCGTTTTGGTTCATGATTTAATAATTTTAATTATAGGATTACTTGCAATTCCATATGGAATATTCCTAATCTTTAGATGGAAAAACACATTAAATAAAGCATATAAGGAACTACTAAATCTTAAATTAAAATCATTTGATACTGTGGAATATGTTTATAAGACATATGAGTTTGATAAAAAAGATTTAGTAATAACTACAATAGATGGTGATAAGACTGATGTATTAAAATTATCTTTTGATGGTTATTATAAGATTTGGATTGAGAGATATACTAATTTTATTGTTATTCAATTTAATCAAAAACAAGATGTTAGAATAACTGTAATTGAGTCCAATGAATTAGATGTGTTTAAGAAATATTGTCTAGATAATAATATTGAATATTCTTTTGTAGAAAAATAAAAATATATAATTTAAGAATGAGTAAGTATAAAATGCTTACTCTTTTTTATAGGAAATTATTAAAAAACTATTTAATTTATGAAAATTATGGATTTTTAATTTTTAGCATTAAGGTTGAGAAAAAAACTTAATTATGATAAAATACACATGAAGAATGTGGTTTTTTTTGAAATCACGAATCTTAACAAGAATTATTTAAAAAAAGGAGAACAAAAAGATGGGTGTAAAAATTGTTGATACTTCATTAAGAGATGGTCATCAATCTTTAATTGCAACACGTCTATCTACTAAAGACATTATACCTGTAGCTGAACTTTTAGATAAGGCTGGGTATCATGCACTTGAAGTATGGGGTGGTGCTACATTTGATGCATGTCTACGTTTCTTAAATGAAGATCCATGGGAAAGACTTGATGCTATTCGTAAGGCTTGCCCAAACACTAAATTACAAATGTTATTTAGAGGACAAAACATTCTAGGTTATCGTCACTATTCGGATGAAGTTGTAGAAAAGTTTGTACAAAAATCATTAGAGCATGGTATTAATATTATTCGTATTTTTGATGCATTAAACGACTTAAGAAATTTAAAGAGCGCTGTTGATGCAACAAATAAATATAAGAGTCAATATGATGGCCATTGTCAAATTGCATTATCTTATACAACAAGTCCTGTACATACAATTGATTATTATGTAGAACTTGCTAAAGAAGTTGAAAAAATGGGTGCTGATTCAATCTGTATCAAAGATATGGCTGGTGTTTTATTACCAACTGATGCATATGAATTATTCTCTCGTTTAAAACAAAGTGTAAGCTTACCACTTGAACTTCATACTCACTGTACTGGTGGTATTGCAGAAATGACTGTTATGAAAGCTATTGAAGCTGGATGTGATATTGTTGATACAGCACTTTCACCATTTTCTGGTGGTACTTCTCAACCTTGTACAGAAAGCTTACAATATGCACTTGCTGGTACAGAATACGATCCAGGTCTAAAACTTGATTACTTAAAGAAAGCTTGTGAAAAATTAACTGTTGTTAAAGATGCATTCTTAAAAGAAGGTAAACTTAATCCAAAAGCTCTAACAGTTAATCCAAATATTTTAAAATACCAAGTTCCAGGTGGAATGTTATCTAACCTTATGAGCCAATTACAAGGCCAAGGTGCAATGGATAAATATGAAGAAGTATTAAAAGAAATTCCTCGTGTAAGAAAAGACTTAGGTTATCCACCACTAGTTACACCACTTTCTCAAATGGTTGGTACACAAGCTGTTATGAATGTATTATTTGGTGAAAGATATAAATCTTGTCCAAAAGAAATTATTGAATACTTAAAAGGTAACTATGGTAAAGCTCCTGCAGAAGTAAATGAAGATGTTCGTAAGAAAATTATTGGTGATGCAGAAGTTATTACATATCGTCCTGCTGATAAGATTGCTCCAGAATTTGATGCGATGAAAGAAAAATATGGAAACATTTGTAAATGTGATGAAGACGTACTTTCATGTGCATTATTTGAAAATGTAGCAGTTAAATTCTTAGAAGCTAAATATGCTCCTAAAGAAGAAAATGAAGTCGTTGAATTTAACGTAGTAATTGGGTAGGTGTTAGATATGAAAAGATTATTTAAATTATTTATTTTAGTTATTACATGTTTATTTGTGTTTAGTTTAACAAGTTGTAAAAAAGGTTCATTTAAAGATGTAGAACTTGTTAAAGTTGGAGATATTCAAGATATAGTTTATTACGTATCTGACAGACCTGAAGAAGGTAAAACATTTGTTGGTTATTATTCATTTGATGAAAAAAATAAAACAGGTACTTTATATTTAGTTGGTGCTAGTATTCCTGTGGGTGAATATGAACCAGTATATGTTGATGAAACAACAGGTGATTATTCACTTCCTGCTCATGGTCATCAAAGAGATGGTTATTATTTTGCAGGTTGGTATCAAAATGCTGAATTTGTAAATGGACAAAGAGTTACAAAATTATCAACAGTTGATAGTGATAAAATAGTTTGTGCTAAATATATTACTCTTGCTGATGCAGGAATCGTTGCTGGTGTATGTATCGCAATAGTATTCTTAATGTTAATCTTATTATGCTTAATTGTTTCTGCATTTAAATATCTTCCTAAAAAAGAAGAAAAGAAAGAAACAGTTGCAAAACCACAACCTGTTGTTAGTGCTCCACAAAAAGCATTTACAATGGAAGATATTAAAGATGAAGATATGATGGTTGCAGCACTAGTTGCTACAATTGATTATCACAATGAAACTAAAGAAGATGTTAGAGTAGTTTCAGTAAAACAAATTGGATAGGAGAATAAAATCATGAAAGTTTATAAAGTTAAAGTTAACGGTAAAGTTTACGAAGTTGAATTAGAAAGTGTAAGCGAAAAAGCTGGTAATATTGCTGCTCCAGTTGCTGCACAAGCTGCAGCTCCTCAAGCTGCTCCTCAACCTGTTGCAAGTGGTGCAGGAAACGAACAAAAAGCACCTATGGCTGGTACAATCTTAGATGTTAAGGTTAGTGTTGGTCAACAAGTTAATGCTGGTGATGTATTATTCATCTTAGAAGCAATGAAACTTGAAAACGAAGTTGTTGCTGAATTCTCAGGTGTTGTTAAATCAATCGCTGTATCAAAAGGAACTGCTGTACAAAACGGTCAAGTATTAGTAGTTATCGGGTAATCGGTTATGCTTGGAGACTTAATTAAAAATTTCATTAATCAAATGGGATTTTTTACTGAAGGTTCATTTGAACTATTACCATTCTTACTAAGACTTGTAATGATCTTAGTAGCTTGTGTATTAATTTATTTAGCTATTGCTAAAGGGTTTGAACCATATTTATTAATCCCTATTGGTATCGGGATGCTACTTGTAAATCTAGCTCCTGGACTTTATAATGTAGAACATCAAGAAGGTTTATTCTATCAATTCCATCAAGGTATTAGTTTAGAGATTTTCCCTCCATTAATCTTCCTTGGAATTGGGGCTACAACAGACTTTGGTCCACTACTTTCAAGACCTTCTAGTTTATTACTTGGTGCTGCTGCACAATTTGGTATTTTCTTAACATTCTTTGGTGCATTCTTCTTAGGATTTAATGCCTTAGAAGCTGCTGCTATTGGTATCATTGGTGGTGCTGATGGTCCTACTGCAATTTTCTTATCAAATAAGATGTTAGCTGGTGCAGATGGTGGTGAAATGCTTTGTGCATCTATTGCTGTTGTTGCATATTCATATATGGCACTTGTACCTGTTATTCAACCACCAATTATTAAATGGCTTACTACAAAAGAAGAACGTCAAATTAAAATGGTTCAAGCAAGAGAAGTATCTAAAC
The DNA here is from genome assembly GCA_017937305.1 of Bacilli bacterium. Lineage (GTDB taxonomy): Bacteria > Bacillota_I > Bacilli_A > ML615J-28 > CAG-313 > UBA1737. The sequence continues at coordinate 16,162 of JAGBDV010000002.1, read as the reverse complement.
GTGAAAAAATCTTATTCCCAATTGTAGTTATGATTGTTGTAATTATGCTTATTCCTTCTTGTGCTGCTTTAATTGGTATGTTAATGCTTGGTAACTTAATTAAAGAATCTGGTGTAGTTCCAAACCTTGTAGATGCTGCTGCTAAAACAATTATGTATGCTGTAACAATTCTTTTAGGTTTATCAGTTGGTGCTACTGCAATTTTAACAGATGGTGCTCAAGCTGCTAACTTTGTATATATCTTACTTCTTGGTATGCTTGCATTTAGTGCTGCTACTGCTGCTGGTGTTTTAGTAGGTAAACTTATGTGCAAACTTACAGGCGGTAAAGTTAATCCAATGATTGGTGCTGCTGGTGTTTCTGCTGTTCCAATGGCTGCACGTGTTGTACACAAGATTGGTATGGAAGAAGACAAATCAAATTATCTATTAATGCATGCTATGGGACCTAACGTTGCAGGTGTAATTGGTTCAGCTGTTGCTGCTGGTTTACTTTTAAGTATTTTTGGATAAGATATGACAATTAAACGGATAGCAATTGATAGTATATTCTTAGCACTATTAATCGTTAGTTCATATATATCAATTCCTTTATCCGATATATCATTGACATTACAAGTGCTAGTGGTTTTACTACTAGCACTTATTTTACCTTTTATAGATGCTGAAATTATAATTATATTATATATATTAATGGGACTAATTGGAATTCCAGTTTTTGCTAACTTTACAAGTGGAATATCAAAAATATTTACTCCATCATTTGGTTTTATAATTAGTTTTATTTTTGTACCATTTATAATTAAAATTTTTGATTTAATAAATATTAAAAATGATAAAATTAAAAATATTATTAGTTTATTAATAACTATAATATTTATATACACTATTGGTTGTTTATACTTATTTATAATTAAGGGAGTATATGAAATAGATATAAAAACATTTATTATAGTATCTATTCTTCCACTATTACCATTTGATATAATAAAAGCAATACTTGCGGGATTTATTTCAATCAAAATAAAACCAACAATCGAAAGGATTTCATAAAATGTTAATAATTAAAAAAGATGTAATCACTTCTACTAATGAATATATAAAAGAGCATTATGAAACTCTTGATAACTATACTATCGTTACTGCAAATTATCAAACAAATGGTCGAGGTAGAATGACAAGAGTATGGCATTCTTGTGCTGGTGATAATATTTTAATGTCTATTTTAATCAAAGAGTTTAATGATAGAACTGATGTAAATTTGTTATCTTTAGTTACTGGTGTTGCAGTACACAAGTTTTTAAGTAAATATCTTAATAAGTTATATATTAAATGGCCAAATGATGTATTAGTTGATAATAAAAAGATTTGTGGAATCTTATTAGAAGGTAAAATGAATAATAACTCTAAAATGGTAGTTATTGGAATTGGAATAAATATTAATCAAACTAGCTTTAATGATGATATTAATCTTTTAACAACATCTTTAAAAAAAGAACTTAATATTAATTTTGATATAGATTTATTAATAAAAGAATTGTCCAATATTTTAGTTAAAGAAATCGATGAATATTTAAATGGGAATACATCTTATATTGAATATATTAGATCAAATTTATTTGGAATTAATAAATTAATTGAATTCACAAGAAATGATGTTTTATGTGAAGGTATAATTTTAGATATTCATACTGATGGAAGATTAATTGTAAAAGAAAAAGATAAAATATTATATCTTAATAGTGGGGAAATAAAAATAAAAAGATAACTTGCATTTTATGCAAGTTTTTTTAAAAAAGTATTGATTTTTATGTAAAATAATGTTATAATATAAATGTAAGAATTCTAAGATTTAAAGCCAATTACTTACTCTAAAGAAGTAGTTAGCATATTAAAATTCTTACTACTCCTGGGGTTACAGGTAACTTGAGAAATGCGCTTTAGAGGTTTCGCGGATATTGACATTATAAAAGAATTATCTATTTCTATTTTAGATGTAGAATCTTTTATATTGTTAGTATCTGTTTTTTAATTTTATAAAGGAGGGATATATAAGTAATATAATAAATGTGTTATTCAAAATTTAAAATATTAAAATAAAAGGGGTATAAAAATGGAACAAGAATATGATTTAGTAAAATTTATTGATGGAGAATTAGAACTAGATATTACTGTAAGTCCATATGAAGAAACAATATGGATGTCAGCGAATCAAATGGCATGTCTTTTTAGAAAAGACTGTAAAACAATTAGAAAACATATAAATAATATCTTTAAAGACGAAGAATTAAATTATGATAACAACACGCAAAAAATGCGTGTTGATGGTGTTAAACAACTAGTTTGTATGTATTCTTTAGATGTAATAATTTCTGTTGGATATAGAGTCAAATCGATAGTAGGTGTAAAGTTTAGAATTTGGGCAAATCAAATTTTAAAAGGGTATCTTTTAAGAGGTTATGTTATTAACCCTAGAAGAGTAGTAGTATCTAATGAAAACTATATCGAATTAAAAAATGAAGTGATTAGCATAAATAATAGACTACTAAAATTAGAAGATAAAGTCTTAGATAAAGAATACGGATTTAATAAAATTTTTTATAATGGACAGTTTTATGATGCATATGCAATAATACAAAAAATTTTCGAAAGTGCAACTAAAGAAATTATTATAATAGATAATTATTTAGATAGAACTATTCTTGATCGATTAGTTGTAAAAAAGAAAAATGTTAAAGTTATAATTTATACAAATAAATCTACTTCAAAATTAATCGATAGTGATATACATGCTTTTAATAAGCAATACAGCTCATTGTCAGTTAGATATATAAAAAAAGTTCATGATAGATATATAATAATTGATAGAGAAAAACTTTATCATATTGGGCATTCAATAAAAGATTTAGGGAAAAAAATATTTTCTATTAGTGAATCTAATAGCGATTTAATTAATCCATTACTATGTAATATCTAAAAAAAAGATTAGGATTATTCCTAATCTTTTTTAGTTATTGCCATATTCTTTCTGCAATCCAAGGATTATCAATAAATGGATTAAAGTTTCCTTGAATTTCTTGAACAGATGCATTTCTATTTCTTTCTAAGTTGTCTACTTGATCTATGTTATTCCATTCAAGAAGCAAAGATATATCATTACATACTTTAAGTCCTGTAATACTCATATCATATCTTACTGATAGATAGAATAAAATTCTTGCAGTATCGCCAATAAATTCATCACCCGGATAGAATGTTTGTTCATTAGTGATAGTTCCATATGCTTTATTACCACGTGAAGAGTTAATTGAAGTAAGAGCTGGTCTAATATGATGCAGGTCAGTACCTGCATTTTTATCACTGTCATCAAGTGTATTATATATTCCACCTGATAATGATTTAGGCCAAACGTGTTCTCTATTCCAAGTAATACCATTTTCCCATGTTCCATTAATTGAAGTATTTGAATAGAATGTAATAATATTTCCTGGTTTTAATGGATCTGCATCTGTTAGCTTGTATGCTGTTTTAGCATATGCATAGTTTACTAAAGTTGTATGAGTTTTTGTGATTGTATTTTTTATTGAATTTAACAATTCATTACCATATAAATTAGATATATCTCCATAATAGCTAATTCTATATACATAGTTGTTTAAATCTTTGTGATGTAATCCGTTAGTTTCTGCATCACTCCATGCTGTATTAGAACTAAGCTCTAATAGATTATCACCATCAATAGTATATGTATTTTTAGTAAATGTATAGAAAAATGAATTACTTAATGTAGGTGCATATTGATAAATTTGATTATTGTATGAATATACTGCCATACCATTTTCAACTAAATCATTAATTGTTCCTTCTTGAAGGATTACATTAGTTGGATCAACTACTTTTAATGTGTCAATATCAATATCACTATTTACGTGTAAAATATCTACTTTATTTGTTTTTGTGATTGTATCTAAAGTGAAGTAATAATTAAATCCATAAACATCAATGTTAAACTCATTGTTATTTACTGTTACATATACATCTGGTGCAAAGTTATATTGAGTAGTATTATTTAATGGTTTTGAGTCAGTGAATAAGTTAGCATTATTAACTGAATAGGCATAATCTACTTTATTAGATGTATATGAAGATATTTCAAGTAATAAATTATTAATTATATCTATAGTTGTTTTCTTATTATAATCAAATAAGACATTGATAGTTTCTTCATCTTGTGTAATGCTTAACATTACAAATAAATTGTCTGCGGTATCATTTAAATCAAAAGTATATATTTTAATATCATCAGCGTATGTGTAATAAGCATCATAATCATATTTAACGTTGTATGTAAAGTTTGCTTTAAATCCTTCATATGAAAGAACAGATGTATAAGTTCCTTTAGAAGTTGTACTAAATTGAGAAATTGTTAATTGATCTTTGACATCATTTAGTTTATGTTTTTTAACAGCACCCGATTTATAATTAACAATAAGGTTACCTGAATAATCAAATGGTTGATTTTGTAAGTATGAAGTTTGATATTCTTCTAAACTAATTGATGTAATTCTATCGCTTTCTTCGTCGTGATTTGCTGAAAGGTTATATAAACCAAAATTACCTGTTGCTTTAGTAGTATATTCTAATTTTATTTTTGTAATAGAAGTATTATTAAATTCAGCTGTAATATCATGTTTTGAGTTAGTGATTGCATAAGTAATAGGATAGGTTTCAATAATTTTGTTAGAATCATCTAAACCATAGAATGTGATTGTTGCATCACCACTACATCCGTTACCTTTAATTGTTGCTGTAACAGAAAAGCTTTTTAATGCTTTAAATGAATTAGTTGTAAGATAAAAACCACTGGAATTAAACTTTACGGATTTATCAGCGTATTTTGCAAAACTTGTTGCAGAAAAACCAGTTGGAAGTGATTCCATAGTTAAGAAATTATAGTTAAAGATTTCTTTTTCAATTACTATTTCTTCATATTCATAAGCTACTACTTTGCAGTATTCTGAGTCATTTGAATAACTATCAGAAATAAGTGATTTAACTTGAAAATAATAAGTTCCGCTAATTGATAAATATGATGTAAAATCAAAGGAATTTGTTGAAACGGTGTAAGAATCAACTAAGTCATTTAATGTTATGGTTACTTCATATGTGTTAACATTATTCATATTATCCCATGTAAGAATGTTATTTTCAATTTTTACATTTGTTGGAATAGGGGCTATAGGAAGAGTAGGAAGTTCTTTTTCTACAGTAATTGTTATTTCTTCTTTATAAACAGAAGTTGTACTATTTGATTTAACTTTTACAGTTAATGTAAATTCATTATTTTTAATTAGTAATCCATCGATATATGAAGACAAGTCATATGATGTATCAGTTGTAGTAAATGTAACAGAGCTACTTACATCTGATGTTATATTTATATAATATAATGTACTTGATAAGTCTTCATCCCATGTAACAACGTACTTGCTTTCTTTAATGTTTGATATATAGCTTTCAGTAGGGGGAACTTCACATCCTGAAATAAATAATAAACATAAAAGTGTAATTAGAAACAATAATTTTCTCATTTGTTTTCTCCTTTAATATAATTTATTAATGTAATTAAAAATGAATGTAATTTTTCAAATTCTTCATTTGTTTGGTAATTTGGTATATGAACAAAGATACTTGGAACATCAATTGTTTGAAGTACTTTATAATATAAGTAATTGCAAATATATGTTCCTGCATCACTTGATTTATAGACATCAAAATCTTTATTTAAAACGTTAACTAAATTATCAATGTCTACTTTACTATATATGTATTCTGATCCTTCATCACTAATTAGTCTATTTGTAATTATTTGACGATTATTATCAGGAATTTTAAACTCAAGTAAATTTTTAGCACGTTCTTCAATAGATATTTTATCTCTTGATGCAGCCATACCTAGCATAATAATAAAGTCACATTCTTTCATTAATTGTTTTAAGACAACATAAGCATCAGGATATGAAACTGGTAAATTAATTCTATCAATATCTAAATAGTTAAGTTTACTTAGTGCAAGTTCAGTAGAATTAGTAGTAAATCCACCAAAAGATTCAAAGCATGTCATAAGTATTTTCATAATTTTCACCTCAATAATATTATATCAAATATTAAAATAAGTTTTTAATGATATGCAAAATATGACTAAATCTTGTAGAAAAATATTTTGAAATTATGCAAGAAAAACATTGATTTATATTATGTATTATGTTATAATATTCTTGTAAGAATTATGAGTTTTAAAGGTTATTATTTACTCTAAAGAAGTAATAATCATATTGAAATTCTTGCTACTCCTAAGGTTTAGGTAACTTGAGAATTGCGCTTTAGAGGTTACGCGGATATTGACATTATAAAAGAATTAACTATTTCTATTTTAGAGATAGAATCTTTTATATTGTTAATATCTTTTTTTGTTTTTTAAGGAGGTGGTACTATGATTTAATTAAAAAAATTTAATTTGAAATTTGTGTTGACAAATTTGTAAAAAAGGTATATAATATAAGTAACTAAAAAAGTTCAAATTAATCCACAAGGAGGAAAGAGAATGTTAATAGAACGCTTAAAAGAAAAATTTAATTATGATGAGCCTATTTTTATTAATGAAATATATAATATTATGAATGATTATTCAAAATCTAAAGTTTTTGAGTTAATTAATGAAGCTTTAAAACTTAGTGTTTTAAAAAGATATGATCAAGGGATTTATTATTTGGTTAGACAGACAATTGTTGGTGATTCGATTCTGTCATTAGATGATGTAATTGAAAAGAAATATATATACAATAATAATGAAAGATTTGGAATTTTTGGACTTAAAGTAATGGAGGTAAATTTTTCCTTAAGTACACAGATACCAGCACTAATTGAAGTAATAACAAATAAGGAATCGAGAAAATCACGTTTAATTAATATTAGAGGTAGAGATATTTTATTAAAAAAATCTAGAATACATATTACCAATGATAATTATAAGGCATATACGATTTTAGAATTTTTTACACGAATAAGCATTACTGATTATTTAAAAAATTCTAAGTGTCAAAAAGAAGTCAAAAAATATATATCAGAAAATAAAATCAGTAAAATACAGGTCACTAAACTATTAAATTCTTTTCCTGCTAAGACAACAAAAAATTTAATAGTAAGTGAGGTATTTTATGAATTTACATAATTTAAAAAGAGAATTTTATGATTTAATAAAAAATACAAGTGATTATTATAAAATAAATGAAACTTATGTTGAAAAAGATTATTTTGTATTTGTACTGTTAAAAGAAATTAATCTAACTTTTCCTCATGTTGTATTCAAGGGAGGAACATCATTATCAAAATGTTATGGAATTATTAATAGGTTTTCTGAAGATATTGATTTATCAATAGAAGTAAATTATTTAACTCCAAAATATAAAAGGGGTTTAAAAAAAACGATTGTCGATTCTTGTGAAAAATTAAATCTACAAATTTTAAATATAGATAATATTCGTAGCAGACGAGATTTTAATAGATACGAAATTTCTTATAATCCAGAATATATCAATAAAGTTATTCTCCAAAAAATATTGGTTGAAACAACCTATATATCTAAAACTTACCCAATATTGGAAAAAGAAACTAAGTGTTTTATATATGAATATTTAGAGGAAATTGATCGTAGAGATCTAATTGAAAAATTTGATGTAGAACCATTTAAAATCAAAGTACAATCGTTAGAAAGAACTTTTATAGATAAAATATTTGCATTATGTGATAGTTCATTAAAACAAGACTTAACTAGAAGTTCTAGACATATTTATGATTTATACAAGATTTATCCATTAATAAATATAGATGAAACATTAAAAGATTTATTTAATAAAGTAAAAGAAGAAAGAAAATTAAATAAAAGATGCATAAGCGCTCAAGATGGTTTTGATGTTGGAAAAAAATTAAAGGAAATTGTCGCACTTAATATTTTTGAAAAAGATTATAAGGAAGTAACAAGTGAAATAATATATGATAATATTACATACTCAGAAGCAATATTAGTTTTAGAAAAAATATGCAATGAGTTTTTAATATAAAATGATTTAGTAAAGGTAACATATTTAGTGTTACCTTATTTTTGTTAAAAAAATGGTAAAAAAACTTACATCACAATAATCTTGAAATTAAAGTTACTTTGTGATATAATGGAATAAAATAGGAGGACTATCGCATGATTAAGCCAGTTAATAAAAATCTATTATTAAAGTGTAAAAATAAGGAAAATTCTATTATCATTATGCCTAAAGAACATAATGACTTTTATGTGTGCATTTTCCAGGGAGAAAATGTAGAATTAGACTTTGTTAATAAAACTGTATTTGTAAAAGAAGGTTTAATTAAAGTAGAGTATGAAAGTGAAGAATATTATCTTTGTGAAGAAAAGTGTATTCTTGCGGTAGTGGAGGAATAATATGGCTAATGATTTAAAATTTGGAAATAATGCAAGAATTGAGATTGCAAAAGGAATTAAAACTTTAGCTGATGCTGTTAAAGTAACACTTGGTCCTCGTGGTAGAAATGTAATAATTGAACAAGAATTTGGTACACCTTTAATTATTAATGATGGTGTTACTATTGCGAAAAACGTTGTTCTAGAAAATCAATATCAAAACCTTGGAGCATCATTAATTATAGAAGCTGCTTCTAAAACTAATGATCTTGCAGGAGATGGCACAACTACTGCTGTTATTTTATCTAGTAGTTGTATTTTAAATGGTTTAGAAGAATTAGATAAGGGAGTTAATCCTGTAGATATTAAAGAAGGATTTGACTATTATTTACCGATTATTTTAGAAAAAATTAAACAAAGAAGTGAAGCTATTAAGTCTTTAGATGATATTGCAAAAGTAGCTACACTATCTAGTGGAAGTATGTATATTGGAAAATTAATAGCTGAAGCTTATGAAGAAGTAGGTCCTGATGGAGAAGTAAGTGTTGAAGAATCTCGTGGTTTAGAAACATGTCTAGATGTTGTAAAGGGTTATTCATATGATAGAGGTTTTGCATCTAGTTATATGGCAAATAATGAAGAAAAACAAATTGCAGAACTAGTTTCACCAGATGTTTTAGTAACTGATAAAAAACTTACTTCAATGAAAGAAATTATGCCTTATCTTGAAAATGCTATGAAGACTGGTAATCCACTTTTAATTATTTGTGATGATATTGAACAAGAAGTATTATCAGCAATTGTTATGAATAAACTTCGTGGAGTATTCAATGTTGTAGTAACAAAGGCTCCAAGCTTTGGTGATCGTAAAATTCAACTTTTAAAAGATATTGCATGTATTACTGGTGCAACTTTTGTATCAACAACTAAAGGAGATGACTTAACTACTTTAGGAGTTGATGGGTTAGGTAAATGTGCTAAGGCAATAATTAATCAAAATAAAACTGTTATTATTGATGGGGCTCAAGATACTGATGTTGTTGTCTCTTATGCAGAAGGATTAAAAACACTTCTTGATAATGAAACAATTACTTATGAAAAAGAAAAATACCGTGAACGTATCGCAAAAATATTAGGTGGTGTTGCACTAATTAAAGTAGGTGCTGCAACAGAAGTAGAACTTCAAGATAAGAAACTTCGAATTGAAGATGCTCTTTGTGCAACTAAAGCTGCATTTGTATCAGGTACTATTGAAGGTGGCGGAAAAGTATTATATGAAATTAGTGAAGAATTAAAATCATATAATGAATATATTTCTGCAAGAGATATTATTATTAAATCTTTTATTGCACCATTTAATCAAATTCTTGAAAATGCTGGTGTTAATAAAGATGATATAATAAGTAAAGTAGATAATAATCATTGGTTTGATGCTAAATCAAAACAAATCGTTGATTTAAGAGAATATGGTATTATCGATCCTGCTAGTGTTGCAATATCAGCAGTTACTAATGCATTAAGTATTGCAGGTATTGTACTAACAACAGAATGTGCAATAATATCAAAAAAAGAAAAACAAGTAGTAAATGAGGATAATTTAATATGATGAATAATAGTCCACAAGATATTATCTTGAAAGAAATAGAAGAATTAAAAAAAGAAAATAGTAACTTAAAAGTAGAACTAGAAGCATTTAAATTAACTCAAGGTTCAACTTTAACTATTGAACAATATTTTGTAAAAAAATATCTAGAAGAATATACTGAAATTTTAAATTATCGCGTTCGTCAAATTGATAAAGATATTGAAAATTTAAAGAATGAATATACTAATTTAGAATTAGAAGTAAAAGAAGTTCAAGATATTGCTGCAATGAATGCTCAATATAAAGATGAAATTCAAAAGTTAGAACTTGTAAAACGTGCTAATGAAACAAAACTTAATGAATTAAAAGCTAAGTTCATGGCTGTTAAGAGCCAACATTTAAGTAAACAAGATGTATTAAAGAATGCTACTTTAGGTTATTATAAAACAATTCTTAGATCTTTAGAAAACACTGATGATTTAAGTTTAGTTATGACTAATGTTGAATTTGTAATGCAACAATTATCTGATCAGTTATATTTATTAATCTTAGAATGTCGTGCTCTTAGTTTCCAAAGTGATGCGTTAGAAAAAGTAGTATTCGATACTGAAGAAGCAATTAATAAAGAAAATGCTTTAATTGAAGAAAATACTAAAGCAATCTTATCTAAAATTGAAAGTAGAACTAATGAAGAAATTGGTTATATGCAAGAAAATATTTTAGATGAAATCAAACAAAGAGAAACTTTAAAAGCTGAGTTAATTGAAACATTTGAAGTTATTAAAGAAAGAGATACTAAATATATCTTAGATACAGTTAATTATCATCGTTTAAAAGAAGTTAGTAGTGCTGAAATTTCTAATGTTGTTGAAGCTTTAGTAAAAGATAGAACTAATAGTTTAAAATCTCAAGATACACTAAAGAACTTAAAAACTATCAAACAGATGGAATTAAATGGATTGCTAAAAGAAAAAGAACAGCTTGATGAATATAAGAATCGTTATGATTATTTAAAAGAAAAAGAAAATAAATATTATAACACTTATGTTGAAGCATCTAGATGTTATGATGAATTAGTAGAGTTTTTAGATAGTGCAACTCTTGCAATAAACGAAAATGCTTATTATACAATAGCATATAAACAATATAAAGAACTTATTTCTTCAGAAAGAGAAACTGAAGCTCAGTATCAAATAATTAGTGATAAGTTAGATTATGTTAAAAAAGAACATGGTGAAAAACTACTTGCAGGAATTCATGGTGTAGAAATTGCTGAACTTTCTCAACAAATATCTGAACTTAATACGCTTAAAAATTCTTTAAGTGTTAAACTTCGTGAAGTAAAAGATGAAATTAGAAACTTTGAAAAAGATCATAACAATATTAAATTAGTTTCTGTATTAAGAGAAAAAGAGTTTGTTGAAGCAAGACTATCAACACTTTATAATAGTTTACGTGATTTAAAAGTAAAAATCAGTAGTGTAAAAGAAGAAATTAAGAATCTTGAAATTGCATTAGAAAACTATAATGCTGTTAAAGAAAGAATAAATACACTTGAAAATGAACTGCAGAATTAGTAATGATTTAAAAAAACTACTACCTAACTTTAGTGTTATTGCATATGAAATAGATTTTGAATCTGATTTTGATGCAATGAACAAATCTAAAGAAGTAGATGAATATTTAGAAAAATTATATACTTTAGTTTCTAGTAAGTATAATTATGATGAAATAACAAAAATACCTAAACTAAAACAAACACGTGATGGATATAAAAAAATGGGTAAAGACCCATCTCATACTCGTCCTGCATGTGAAGCATTACTTAGAAGAGTTATAAAAGGAAATAGCTTATACCGTTTAGGTGATGTTATTGATCTTGGCAATATCTTATCAATAGAAACTCTTCGTAGTGTTTGTGTAGTTGATAAAGAAAGATTAGTTAATGATGTAGTTATTAGACTTGGTACTAAAGAAGATATATATGAAGGAATAAATAGAGGTTTAATAAACGTTACTAATATTCCTGTTTATACTGATGAAATTGGACCATTTGGCTGTCCTACTAGTGATACTTTAAGGACATGTGTAACAAGTAGTACTAAAAGTATTCTAGTAATGATTATATGTTTTGATGAAATTGAAAAAGATGTTGATGAACAAAAACTAATTTCACTTTATCAAACATTTACAAAAATTAAAAATATTAGAAAAATAGGAGATAATTAATATGATGAACGAAAATTCAAACTTCATTAAAACAATTATGAAGAATGAATTAGAAAATGGTGTTGTAGACCATATTCTAACGAGATTTCCACCAGAACCTAATGCATATTTACATATTGGTCATGCACGTGCTATTATTAATAACTTTGAATTATCAGAATATTTTGGTGGTGCAACTAATCTTCGTTTAGATGATACTAATCCTTCAAAAGAAGGAACAGAATATGTTGAAGCTATTATTAATGATATTAAATGGTTAGGGTACACTCCTAAAACTGTAAATTATGGTTCTAGTTATTTTGAAGAAACATATGAAAAAGCAGTTTTATTAATTAAAAAAGGTTTAGCTTTTGTTTGTGATTTAACTCATGAAGAAATGGCAGCTTATCGTGGAGATGTAGTTACACCAGGAAAGAACTCTCCATATCGAAATAGAAGTGTAGAAGAAAATTTAAAACTATTTGCAGAAATGCGTGAAGGCAAATATAAAGATGGTGAAAAAACACTTCGTGCAAAAATTGATATGGCAAGCCCTAATATGAATATGAGAGATCCTGTTATCTATCGTATTATGCATGTAGAACATCATCAAACTGGAAATAAATGGTGTATTTATCCAATGTATGACTTTGCACATCCATTACAAGACGCTATTGAAGGTATTACACATTCACTTTGTAGTATTGAATTTGAAGACCATCGTCCTTTATATGACTGGGTAATTAATAACTGTGATGTTGCTGCAAAACCTCGCCAAATTGAATGGGGAAGATTAAATATTACTCATACTCTAATGAGTAAAAGATATTTAAAACAACTAGTTGATGATAATATCGTAACAGGGTATGATGATCCAAGAATGCCAACTCTAGTAGGCTTAAGAAGAAGAGGTTTTACACCTAATGCTATTAAAGAATTTATTATGGCAACAGGTCTTTCAAAAATAAATTCAACTGTAGATTATGGTATGCTTGAATATTTCTTAAGAGAAGATTTAAAACTTAAGACAATTAGACCAATGGCCATTATTGATCCATTAAAAGTAGTAATTACTAACTACCCTGAAGATAAATTAGAATATGTTGATGCAGTAAATAATACTGAAAATGAAGAACTTGGTTCACATAAAATGGCATTTGGAAAATACTTATATATTGAAAGAGAAGATTTCCTTGAAGAAAAACCAAACAAGAAATGGAAACGTTTATCAAAAGGAATTGAAGTTCGTCTAATGCATGCATATTTTATTAAATGTGAAGAAGTTATTAAAGATGAAAATGGCGAAATTATTGAAATCCATTGTACATATGATCCAGCTACTAAATCAGGATCAGGATTTAATGAAAGAAAACCAAATGGTACAATTCACTATGTAGAAGCTACTACAGCTGTACCTGCAAAATTTAATTTATATGATTTCTTAATGAAAGAAGAAAAAGTATCAACTGAAAACTTTAAAGAACAAATTAATCCAGATTCATGGATTGTTAAATGCGGTTTTGTTGAAAATTACTTAAAAGATGTTTTACCTGAAGATAAGTTCCAATTTATTCGTAATGGATATTATACTGTAGATAAAGAATCGAAAGGAAATGATTTAATTTTTAACCGTATTGTTGGTTTAAAATCATCATTTAATGTGTAAAATATGGCATCAATTTTAGATATCTTAAATAAAGAACAATTAGAAGCAGTAGAAACTATCAATGGTCCTGTAATGGTATTTGCAGGAGCAGGTACTGGTAAGACTAAAACACTTACTGCTCGTATTGCCTATATGGTTGCAGAATGTAATATAAAACCTTATAATATTTTAGCTATTACATTTACTAAAAAAGCAACAAATGAAATGAAAGAACGTCTTATTTCAATTCTTGATGAAGATGCTAAATATTTAAATATTTCAACTATTCACTCTTTATGTGTAAAAATATTAAGAAGATTCATTGATAGACTAGAGTATGAAAGAAACTTTGAAATTATTGATGATGAAGATGTTCAAAAGATTCTTAGTGATATCTTTAAGCAACAAGACGTTGATAAAAAAGCTTTCTCTACTAAACTTGCTGCTAAAATGATCGGTGATTTTAAAAATGGTATTAGTCAATTAAATAGTATTGTAATGCCAATCTATACTGAATATGAGGCATATTTAAAGAAAAATAACTTACTAGACTTTGATGATTTATTACTTAAAACAGAAGAATTATTTAAGAAATGTCCAGATGTATTAGAATATTATCAAAGACTTTACCAATATATATTAGTTGATGAATTCCAAGACACGAATAAAGTTCAATATAATATTATTAAAATGTTAGCATCATCTTTAGAAAACTTATTTGTTGTAGGTGATGATGATCAAAGTATCTATAGTTTTAGAGGTGCTACTATTGATAATATGTTAAACTTTACTAAAGATTATCCGAATGCGAAAGTCGTTAAACTTCTTAAGAACTATCGTTCTCATAATAGTATTTTAAAAGGTGCAAACGCAGTAATTAAAAATAATCAAATTAGAGAACCAAAACAATTATATAGTGATGTTGAAGGTTCAATTAATGATGTAATCGTTCAAGAAGCATATTATTATGAAGCAGAAGTAAGATATGTTGTTAATGAAATAGCACATCTTGTAAGACATGATGGATATAAATATTCTGATATTGCAGTATTATACCGTAATAGTGCAATATCAAGAAACTTTGAAATGGCTTTTTTAGAAGAAAGAATGCCATATAATATATATGGTGGTTTCTCATATTTAAAACGTAAAGAAGTAAAAGATATTATTTCATATTTTAGATTTATATGTGATCCAAATAGAATAAGTCACTTTAAACGTATTATTAATTTACAACCAAGAGGTATTGGTGATAAAACAATTCAAAAAGTTGTGACATTAATGGAAGAAAAAAATATTTCATTATTTGAAGCAATTGAAGAAATTTATCGTGAAAACCCTTCTTCTAAAAATAAGGCATTATTAGAATTTAAAGAAATGATTGTTGATTTTACAAAAGTAATTGAAGAAATGCCACTTGTAGAATTTTTTGATTATTTAGTAGAAAAAACAGGATATTTAGAACTTCTTAAAGAAGAAGATATGTTAAATAATACTAATAGAGTAGATAATATCAATGAATTTAAATCAGTACTTTATAATATTGATGAAAATATCAATGATGTTGGTTTATCACAAAAAGATAAGGTAAGAATTGGTATTGATGATATCATGCTTGATCAATCATTTGAAGATGACGCAAGAGCAGATGCAATTACACTTTCAACAATTCACTCAGTAAAAGGATTAGAATTTGAAATAGTATTTGTTGTTGCACTTGAAGAAGGTATTTTCCCAAGTGTTAGAGAAGATGTTGAAATTGAAGAAGAACGTCGTGTTGCATATGTTGCATTTACACGTGCAAAATCAAAGATTTACTTAAGCTGTGCTCAAAGTAGATTAATTTATGGTAGAGTTGTAAGAAATAGAATTTCTAGATTCTTAAGTGAATATTTAACAGCAGAAGATGTAAAAGAAAGTGTAGAACTTCAAAAAGAAAAAGAAGCATCAGCTGGTGGAGAAATGCGTGTAGGCGCAAAAGTTAACCATAAATATTTCGGATATGGTAAAGTTGTTGCACTAGACGATATGTTTGTTCAAATTATCTTTGATAAAGATCAATCAATTAAGAAAATTAAAAGAGACTATCCACATATTAAAGTATTAGACTAAAAAAGCCTACTATAAATAAATCAAGTAATTAGATAATTATCTTTATGGTTAGCTAATTTTAAAAGTTTATAGTACGCAAAAAAGGGCCTTTCACCCTTAAAGTTTATGAAGCGATAATAGCTTCAGATGTTAAAAAATAT
>JAGBDV010000021.1 GCA_017937305.1 Bacilli bacterium | reverse complement strand
CGCCGCCGGCTTTCTTTGACTTGTACATGGATCAAACTCTCAATAAATTTTATCCTAACTCCACCTGTTATGTTTAGTTTTCAAAGATCAAATAATTTCAAATGCTTTTTTTGGCATCCTTAATATTATATCACAAATTCATATTTCATGTCAAACCAAATGCTTTTTTTATGAAATTTTTTTGAAATATACTATTAAAGATTTGTGTCATCCACAAAACCTTAAATAGTATATCATATTTTCACTTTTAGTTCAAATAAGATGCTCACAAAAAATAAAAAAATAATATAAGGATTTTTTAATTCCTTATATTATATGTTTTCTTTAATTTTTTATTCAATTTATTTTTAGAACTTAATTGTTGCAGCTAAAACAATATATAAGATATAAAGAGCTAACATTACAAAGCCTTGAAGTTTAGTAAATTTTTTAAATATTAATGCTGGAACAACAGCAACTAGCGAGATTAGTAATGATGCAGGAATATCTAAAAACATACTTTGAGGTTCAATAATAAGTTGACCTTTACTAATGAATGAACAAATAGGTAAAATTAAAACTAAATCTATAATGTTTGCGCCTATAATATTACCAACACCTAAATCACCTTGTTTTTTAGTAATTGAAGTAATAGTAGTAATTAATTCTGGTAAACTAGTCCCTATAGCAACAATAGTAATCGCAATAATTCCATCGCTTACTCCAATAGCAGAAGCTAAAAGCTTAGCATTTTCAACTAATAAATCTGCACCTAAAACAATACCAGCAGCACCTACAACAAATTTAATAATATTAATTATTATTTTTTTAGGTTCAGCCTTTACATCAGTTGCTTCTCTTTCTTCAATGGTTTCAATACTGCGTTTTGCTGAAGCAGCAGTCTCGTACATATAATAGATTAGTATTACTAACAATAAAACACTAGGTAAAATACCAAATGTTCCAGTTAAACCAAAGATAAAGATAACAGCTGTTGCAGCCATAATCAAAATAGCTTTAATCCCAAAGTCTCTTCTGTTAATAACTCCACCAACAAAAATTGCACTAATCGCTAATATCAAACCTGTATTAGCAGTTACACTACCTACCGCATTACCGATTGATATAGCAAAATTTCCACCCGCAACAGCGATGATTGAAACGATCATTTCAGGTAAAGTTGTAGCTATACTTACTATAGTGGCCCCTATTAAAAATTTAGGCATTTTTAAGACTTCTGCAACCCATACAGATGCATCAACAAAGAAGTCTCCACCTTTTATGATAAATACAATTCCTAAAGCAAGTAACAATACAGCAATCCAAATATTATTAGTAGTTGGTAAAATTGAAGCAAAATACATTTTTAAAACCTCCATCTTTTAACTTATATATATTATACCACATTTAAAAAAATAAACTAATAAAAAACTCTATCTTTTACCTCGATAGAGTTTGTAGTTTTTTTTAAAACTTTTTTTACAATATTATTTTTAGTTTCTGCTTTTTATTAAGCGATAAATTCCTATTTTAAATCCCAATAAAGGTATTTTCATTATTATCTTTTTTATTTTTTAGAATGTAATACATATGAACATATTTTAAGAAACAAGAATCTTTTTTATTAAACACTTGATATGTTTCATCACCATAATAAATATTCATTTTCTTTTTTCCTAAGTAAGTTACAGCTTCAACTTTTTCAAATTCAAACTTATAAATTACTTCTTCGTTCTTTGTTATAAACTCAAAACAATCATTATATATTCTTAGAACACCAAAACCAAGCTTCTTCTTACTTTTATATAATCTAGGCATAGTTAAAAAAGCATCATCTTCATAAATAAATTCATCTGTAATTTCTAGATGTTTTGCACAATTTATTTCAAAATCATACCATTCAGAGATGTTTTTCATCTTAAATAATTCATTATCACTACTTAAAGTTAAATCACTATTATATGTAGCTTCCATACCGCAATTAATACATTTTATTGTATTACCTTTAGATTTCAAAGAATGGAAACTTTGACAAGTTGGACAAACATATAGAACTCTTTCTAAATACATTGCGTTTTTATTAGACTTATAGTAGTTATGATAATTCAAATCATCAACTCTAAGATTTTCGATGATTATATTATATAATTCATCTAATTCTAAATCTTTATATTCATCATATGTTAGAATTTTTTTAATTTCACAATGCATCTTTCCTTTTCTAACGCCTTGCCCCCATCTAGGTTCTGTACCATAACCACCGTGAATATTAAATAATATAACAGGTAATTTTAATGATTTTGCTAGTTTCGCAATAGATTTATCAATATTACCAAGCTTACCAGTGACAGTTCTATTTCCCTCTGGAAAAATACAAATTGTACCATTTTCTCTTGCTACTTTGATACAAGATTTAATGGCAGTCAGATCACTTTTTTTACTTTTAACTTTAGGAATAGGATTCACTAAAAATTTAATTAATTTACCTAAAAAGAAATGTTGGAACAAATCCATACTAGCCATATAGTATAAAGGTTGTTTAAAATATGAACCAACAATAAAAGGATCTAAAGAAGTAATGTGATTAGATAAAATTAAAGCAGGATAATCAATTTCTTTATAAACTTTAACTTTTAGATTATATTTTATTCTAAAATGAAGTTTAAAAATCGGTCTAAAAATAGCTGTAATAACTTTATGTCTTTTTTTACACCACATATTATTCCTCCTTATTATACATCAATTTCATTAATATTTTACTACTTTTTACTAAAAAAATCAATGTTTTAAATAATTTTGTAAATTATTAAAATAACTCATCTAATAACAAATAATATTTTATTTTATCATAATTAGGCTTTATTCCGAGATATTCAAAAAGCATATCTGGATTAAATTTTTCATAAACTTTTCCACCATAGGTTCCATTAAAATTATTTCTTAAACTTCTATAGCATAAAGCTATATCTCGCCATTTATCTCCTACACCAGTAGCGCCTAAATCAATAAGGCCTGATAGTTTTCCATTTTTTATAAAAATATTAGGTAAACAAAAGTCTCCATGTGATAATACAGGTTCATATGTAGGTTTATTATTTTTTAACCACTCTAATAATTCGAAAGGATCTTTAAATCCATCTTTTGAAAAAGTCGTTTGTTCAACATCATCTAAATCAACAAGATTATTTTCTACTTGATATTTTGCTTCAGCAAGTTCAACATCAATATTTCTAATTCTAGGGCATGTTTTAGTATCAATACTCCATAATTCTTTTAACGTATCAGCTAATATCTGCAAAAGTTCTTCTGGATGTTCTAAATAATACTCATCACACGCCATTTTTCCAGTTATTCTTGACATCAATAAATATTGATAGTTTTCATCAAATTCATAGCAAATCACTTTTGGAACGAGTATTTTTCCATCAAGAAATTTCATAACCTCAATAGTCTCATCGTTACGAACATTTCTTTTTTCAATTTTAAGCACCATCTCATCAAAAATATATACACAAGAATCAGACTTTCCAACATCATCAAGTTGATAGGCCATCCCCTCAATTATTTTTTTAATTTTATCCGGTAAAATAAATTCACTATTTTTCATTTGTTATTCTACGTGTTCAAAACACATTATTGTTTCAATATGTGAAGTATGCGGGAATAAGTCTACTGGTTTTACAAATTTAACTCTATAATCATTATCTACCAGAATTCTTGCATCTCTTGCAAGAGTTGATGGATCACAAGATACATAAATTACCTTTTTAATTTTCATAGAAATAATTGTATCAATAAATTTTTTATCGCAACCTTTTCTAGGCGGATCAACAAAAATAACATTAGGTTTAATTTCTTTTTCCATCCATTTTACAATTTGTTCTTCTGCTTTAGCACAAACAAATTCTGTATTTTTTGCATTATTTAATATAGAATTAGCTTTTGCATTTTTAATCGCTTCATCTACAATTTCTACACCATATACATATTTAACTTTTTTAGATGCGATTATACCAATAGTCCCGATACCACAGTAAGCATCAATTACAACGTCATCTTTCCCTAGTTGTGCTTTTTCTATCGCAATACTATATAATTTTTCACATTGATCATGATTAACTTGATAAAACGATTTTGCTCCAATATTAAACGTGCAACCACAAAGTTCATCAGTAATTGTGTCTTTTCCATATACAGTAATACATTTTTCACCAAGAATAGTATTACCTTTTTTGTCATTTAAATTTAGTATAACAGATACAACTTTAGGATATCTTTTAATTATTTTATTAATCGCATCATCTAAATCTTTTTTCTTCATAAATTCTAGCGATTTAACAATTAATACAACCATATATTCAGTATCATTATTATTTTTTCTTACCAAAATATGTCTAATATCACCTTTATCATATTTTTCATTATATCCTGTTGCATCAAACTCTGTTAAAACATTTTTTACAAACTTAACAATATTTGTTGAATATTCAGTTTGAATAAAACATTCATCAAGCGGGATAATATCATGAGTTTCACGCTTATAAAATCCACATAAAGTTTTTCCTTTAACACATCCTACTGGAACTTGAACTTTATTACGGTAATAAAGATTACCATTAGTCATACCTTCTACCGGTTCTACATCTATTTCAGTAAATCCGCCAAGTTTTTTTAAGGTATCTTTTACCATTTGTTCCTTAAACGCAAGTTGTCCTTTATATGTCATATGCATTATATTACAACCACCACATTCTGAGTATTTAGGACAAATTGGTTTATTTCTATAAACAGAGTGATTTTCATCAAATAGTCTTAACATTGTTGCGTAAGCATAGGTTTTAGACATTTTTGTTATTTCTACAAACCCTTGTTCATTATCTAATGCTCCAAATACAAAAAGTGGAAAGTTTTTATATTCATTTCCTTGTCTATCTTTACCATCAATTCTTGCGATAGCTAAACCTTCATGTGTATAACCTGAAAAAAAAACTTTAAATCTTTCGCCTTTTTCAATATATTTTTCTTTAATTACTTTATTTTCCATTAGTCCCTCTTTCTGTTATTTGCAAGACCACCTCTTGAAGTTTCACGGTATTCTTCACGTAAGTCTCTTCCTGTTTGTTCCATAACCTCAATTGCATCATCAAATGTAATTCTATGAACACCTTTTGTAAGAATTGCATAATTAGCACAATTATAAGCTTGCATTGCAGCCATAGCATTTCTTTCGATACATGGAATTTGAACTAACCCATCAATCGGATCACAAGTCATTCCTAAATGATGTTCAAGCCCAATTTCTGCAGAATATTCAATTTCTCTAATATTTCCGCCTTTAATATAAGTTAATGCAGCGGCTGCCATAGCACATGCTACGCCAACTTCACCTTGACATCCTACTTCTGCTCCCGAAATTGAGCCATTAGTTTTAACTAAATTACCAATAAGCCCTGCAACACATAAAGCTTCTAAAATTTTATTTTCACTTACATGATTTCTAATTTTTTCAGCATAAAGTACAGCTGGTAAAACTCCTGATGCGCCACATGTTGGAGCAGTAACAATTACACCACCACTCGCATTTTCTTCCGCAACACCAAGTGCAGCGGCATATACAAGCGTTTCATGTGAAGGATATTTTAGATATTCACCATATACACTTGCAGATTTTCTTTCTACATTTAATCCTCCTGGTAGTATTCCATTTGTAAATAAGCCTCGATTGATCGCATTAAACATAGCATTTAGAATTTCTTTTAGATAATCCATTAAATCTTTATCTTCATATCTTGCAACATATTGATAAAAATTTAAATTATTTTCTTCACAATAAGCTATTATTTCTTCCATGGATTTATGTGGATAAATCGAATCGCTAAATTCATCTCGAGATTCATCTAATTCCTTTAACGTTCCACCGCCTACACTAAATACTAGCCACTTGTGATATCTTTCTTTATTTTTATACGCTTCAAACTTAACACCATTAGGGTGATAACGATAAACTACTTCTGGTTTAAATGATATTTTAGTTTTATCACGGCCAAGAATTTTTAATATAATTTCATCTGTTAAGTGTCCCTTACCTGTTGCTGCTAAACTACCATAAAGTTTTACAACATAATTTTCTGCATCAGGTGTTTCTTTTAAAAACTTTTCTGCTGCAATAGCTGGTCCCATAGTATGAGAACTTGATGGTCCATTTCCTATTTTATATAATTTTTTAATCGATTCCATATTTATTTTTCACCTTTTGCATTTTCTTCCGAAATTATTTGCGATACTCTTGTAGTAGCTGCCGCAGCAATAGCTCCAACAATATCATCTAAGAAAGTATGACAGCTTGGCTTACCAGGTTTACCTTCTTCATTTAGCTTTTTAACAATTCCAGGTTTATTAACATCGATATCTCCAAAATTAGTTTGACCTATTGCACCATAAAGTCTGGCAATATCAAGCCCGAAAATTTCATCAATACCAAATACTCCTAAATCATTAAAAATAATATCTTGAATAGGTCCTTTAAACAAACCTTCTTCTGCTAATCTATCAATTTCAGCACCAAGCTGTAATAAATGAAAAGTATCACGTAATGATAAGATTTTTTCTACACTTAAAATACATTCATTAATATCGATATTTTTATTGTATTTAAGTTGTTGATTATACGCAATTTCAGCAATTTCTTTTACTGTTACTCCACGTTCTTCTAACTTTTCAATATTAATTCTTTTCATTTCATCTCTTGAATAATATAATTTAGGTTCCATAAAGACCTCCTATAAATATTTTCTAAGCCCACCATTAATAAAGTCACGTGCTTGCATTACTTTTTTACCAGTAGGTTGAATAGTTAATAATTCAATAACTGTGCCTTCACCACAAGCAATCATTAGTCTATTCTTTCTATGCAAAAGAATCGTACCAGGTGCTTCTGAAGTTGTCTCATCTGCAACGACAGAATCATACACTTTAATTTGATCGCCTTTTAGTTCAAAATAAGCAATTGGTGATGGATTATAAGCTCTAATATGATTAAATACAGCTCTTGCAGGAAGATTAAAATTTAAAACCTTTTCTTCATTTGTAATATTATACGCAAATGTAGCTTTACTTTCATCTTGCTTAACTGGATTAATTTTTCCTTCAATTAATAATGGAATAGTTTCCATAAGTAAATCTCTTGCTGCAATACTTAATTTTTCAAACATTGTTCCACAATTATCTGTATCTAAAATTTCAACCTTTACAGTATTTAAAATATCACCTGCATCCATTTTCTTTTCCATATACATAATAGAAACTCCTGTATAATCGCATCCATCTTTAATCGATTGATGAATAGGTGCTCCGCCACGATATTTAGGTAATAATGACGCATGACAATTAATTGCTTTATATTTAGGACTATAAAGTAGTTTAGTACCAACAAATTGTCCATAAGCAGCAGTTACTATTAAATCAGCTCCTAAACTAATTAAATTATCATATTCTTCCTTAATATGTTCAGGTTGATAAACTGGAAGATTATGGTTAACTGCATATTGTTTTACTGGACTAGGAGTAAGCACGCGATGACGTCCTACTTCTTTATCTGGTTGAGTAACAACCGCAACAACTTCATATTTTTCATTTAATGCACTTAATATTGGAACACTAAATTCTGGTGTTCCCATAAAAATTATTTTTAACATTTTTTCACCTATAATTTTCTTGGATATTTATCAAAAATAACCATTGTTTGACTAGATTGATAACGTTCATAAATAGCTTTATAAACGTCATTTATTTTATTATAATTATGTTTAACAATTAAAACACAACCACCATGTTGTTTAGAATAAGTAGGACCTATAATAAACAATTTATTACATAATTCTTTTAATACTTTTTTAATATTATTTGCAACAATAAACATCTCTTCATAAGAAGTCTTTATAATAATACGATTAATATGATAGAATGGTTCATTATGCATAAGTTTACGATTTAATATTTCTGTTTTCATAAACTCTTTATAATCACCAGTAATAAAACATTCTAAAGCTTTAGAATCCGGATGAGTAGTTTGCACAATCAACTTACCATCATTTTTAACTAAGTGTTCTTTACTATAAACTAAAAGATTATAAGCACGACTTTCTGCATCATAACTAGGAGTTTTAAGCACCGAATCAAAATTAATAATTCCTACAAGACCAATATGTGTATTAACAATACTTCTCGCAAAAGTTTCTGTAGTAATAATGACATCAACTTTTTTATCTTCAATTAAGCTCATTTTTTCACTAAAATCATCAAAGTTATTATTATTATCTATACAAACAACATTAAGAAAAGAGAAATTTCGTTCAATTAACTCATTTACACTTTCAATTCCCACTCCACCAAATCTTAAATTAGTATTGTTACACTTTTCACATTTATGAATAAAATCTTTACGATAGCCACAAGCTGGACAAATAAGCATTTGTTTCTTATCATTATAATTTAGACTTATTTCGCAATTAGGACATTTAGGAACGTTCCCACAGCTAGGACATATTACATAAGTACTATAACTTTTATTATTAACAATTAATAAGCTTTGTAGATTATTATCTTTAGTCTTAGTTAGCGCTTGCTTTAGTCTTTTTGATAAATACGTATTATTTCCAGTTCTTAATTCATCAGTCATATTAACCACTTCAACTAACGCATTACTAGAAACATTACTATTATCTACAATTTTATAAATTCCTTTTAGACCATAGCAATAGTCTTTTACATCAGGAGATATTGATTCCATAATAAATAAAGCCTTAGTTTCAAATCCTAAAAAGTGCATCACTTTATGTAAATCATATCTTGGACTTTGATCATTATAATAATTATCACTTTCTTCATCCATCATAAAATACATACCAACATTTTGATATGGTAAAAAAGCACCTTTCGGAGTAGTAACTATTACTTGATAATTATTATTTAAGACCTCGGTATAATAGTCTAAATATTCACCACTAGAAATCCGAGAATTTATACACGCAACATTTACTTTTAAGCTCTTTCTAATTAGACTTGCATATTTAACACTACTTAAAATATCTGCACATAAAATGACACTATTTTTCGCATTTACTAACATTTCATTAATCATCGCAAGCATTACTTCATCTTTTTCTAAATTAGATGAAGGGATGTACAAATAAGGGATATTATTATCTTTTAAGAACTTTTCTTTAGTTAAAGATACAAGTTTTGTATTACTAAATTCTAATTCATCATTTATCATAACATCGTAATGTTTAATTCTTAAAGTTCTTTCTTTTTTCGTATCTAGAAATCCTTTTTTAATTAAATCTTTTAACATATAAACAGATATTTCATAATTATCTAAAATTTCATTTTCTGATAATAGTACTGAATCTTTATATTTATCTAAAAATTCTTTTTTTAATGGATTTCTTAAAGTATCACGATAATTATAATAATTATTTAGATTAACTGAATATTTATTAATATACTTATATCTCACTGTTTGTTTAGTTTCATAAGTTATTTCAATATTCCCCTTTTCAACTTCCTTCATTATTTTATAATGATATCCATCAAGCTTAGAATTAACTTCTACAATTTCTTGTCCATTAAACACTTCAACTAGTGTCGCATCAAGTTTAGTAGAATCTTTAATATTTAAATATTTATAAGTCTTTAACTTTAAGGCATCAGGAATCATCAAATTCAATATTCTAATTAAAGGACTAATCGTATCATCTTTTAAATACTCAGCTAATTTTAATTGTAGAGGTGTAATTATTGGTTTTAAATCCAATAATTCAGAAATAGCCTTATTTTCGCCTTTAAACTTACGTTCATCATATACATCTAAAACATACCCCATTACAAGACGATTTCCAACACCAAATTCAACATTTACCCTAGATCCTACCTTGATATAAGGAGCTAAATCACTAGGCACTGCATATTCATACATTTGATCAACATTTGAACTTGCTACATTAATAACAACACTTGCAAACATAATAATTCCTCCTTTTTTACTTATTATACCATATTTATCATTTTTTTTAAAGTAACATAATAAAAAGCATTGTAATTAAATTACAATGCTTTAATTATTAAAGTTTTTTAATATCAAATTGTTCGTTTTCTTCGTTAACAGTAATACCAACCTCTTCAACAAGACCAGTACCAGCTGGAATTAAACCACCAATAATGATATTTTCTTTTAAGCCTTCTAAGTTATCTACTTTACCCCTAATTGCAGCTTCTGTTAACACACGTGTTGTTTCTTGGAATGATGCAGCAGCTAAGAATGAATCACTCTTTAATGATGCTCTTGTAATACCAAGAACTACTGGTTTAACAGCAGGGATACGAAGTCCTTTTTCACAGCAATCTTTAAATACTCGGTATAATTCAGGTTTAGAAATTAGTGTACCAGGTAGAAGTTCAGTTTCACCAGAATCAATAACAACCACTTTTTGTAGCATTTGTTTAACAATGATTTCTACGTGCTTATCTGAAATTTCAACCGCAGCAGCTGTACGATAAGATTTTTGAATTTCTTTTAAGATATATTTTTCAACCTTATCAACTGATGATACTCTTAATAATTCTTTAATGTTTACAGCACCTTCACTGATTAAATCACCAGCTTCAACGCTTTCACCTTCACTAACAATTGCTTTTTTACCAGCATCTGTTAAATAAACTTTATCATTATTAGGAATATCACTATGAATCTTAATTTCATAACGAGAATCTTTTACAAGCGTTACTGATTCAACAGTACCTTTAATTTCAGAGATAATACCTTGACCTTTAGGAGCACGCGCTTCAAATAATTCTTGTACACGTGGAAGACCTTGTGTGA
The DNA here is from genome assembly GCA_017937305.1 of Bacilli bacterium. Lineage (GTDB taxonomy): Bacteria > Bacillota_I > Bacilli_A > ML615J-28 > CAG-313 > UBA1737. The sequence continues at coordinate 47,084 of JAGBDV010000021.1, read as the reverse complement.
TATCATCACTACCAGATGCAACCCCACCTGAGTGGAATGTTCTCATTGTTAACTGAGTACCAGGTTCACCGATAGATTGAGCAGCCACGATACCAACAACTTCACCTTTTTCTACTAGTCCATTAGTAGAAAGGTCAGTACCATAACATTTAACACATACACCAACAGCACAGTTACATGTTAGGTTTGTTCTAACTTCTACTTCTTTAACACCAGCTTTAACGATTTGATCAGCAATATCACCATCAATTAAACCACCTTTATTAACAAGAAGAACTTTCTTAGAACCAACTTTTCCATAAACAGGTTTAGCAGCAAAACGACCAACGATACGATCTTTTAATGATACTAACATATCATTAACTGGGTCAAATGTAGGATCTTTTTCATTTTTCTTATAAAGAGTAGTCATTACTAAGCCCTTATCAGTACCACAATCTTCAGTAGTAATTGTGATATCTTGGCTTACGTCAACTAAACGTCTCGTTAAGTAACCTGATTCAGCAGTCTTAAGCGCTGTATCGGTAGAACCTTTACGAGCACCATGTGTTGAAATGAAGAAGTCAGACATTGACATACCTTCTTTAAAGCAGGCTTTAACTGGAATTTCCATTGATTCCCCATTAGGTTTAGCCATCAGACCACGCATACCAGCAAGTTGAATAAAGTTAGATGAACTACCACGGGCACCAGAGTCAGCCATCAAGAAGATATCATTGATAGAAGCTTCATCTTCCATGACTTTCTTAATTTCTTTTTCGATTTCTTTCTTAGTATCTTCCCAAATTCTAATAACGTTACGTTTACGTTCAGAATCAAGCATGATACCACGGCGGTACATCTTAGTATATTTCTTAACTTGTTCATCAGCTTCTGCAATAAGTTGATATTTCTTTTCTAGAATTCTAACGTCAAATACTGAAATTGTAACACCAGAAATAGTTGAATAATAGAAACCTAAATCTTTCATCTTATCAAGTGTTAAAGATGTTTCAGCAAGTTTACATTGTCTAAATACTTCAGAAATAATAACTGATAATGTCTTTTTCTTAGCAGGTTGGCCAAGAGGCATTTTCGCAATAGCTTCTTTATAATTAGTACCACGTTTAATGAAGAAGTATTCAGGTGTACCATTTCTAAGGTTAGTTAAGGCTTTTTTAGGGTCTGGTTCATTAAAGAATACAAAGTGTTCAGGGAATACTTGGTTGAAAATTAATTTACCATAAGTAGTAACAATGAACATATCTTTTAATTCTTCATTAAGTTTTACTTTTTCTTCATATTTAGGATCAGCAGGATCTAAATTAACAAATGGTTTGTCGATAGCACGACCAGGCATTACAAAACGAGTGTGGAAGTCAATTTCATGTCTTTCATAAGCATGTTCTACTTCTGAAATATCTTTAAATGCTTTACCTTCACGTCCTACAACTAAGAAAGTACCAACACTTGGTGTTATTCCAGCTTTAACATCTTCACGTAATGCTTCAATATCACGATAAACTTGTTCATCATTTACAATGATTTGATTATCAAATTCAAATACTCTATATTCATAAGCTTTATATAATTCTTCGAATGTATGATATGTTCTATCTGGTTGACTTCTTTCAATTGTTAAATAATAGTTACCAATGATCATATCTTGAGATGGTGTAACTACTGGTTTACCATCTTTAGGTGCTAAAATGTTCTTAGATGCAAGCATTAACATTCTTGCTTCAGCTTGAGCTTCTTCTGATAGTGGCACATGCACCGGCATTTGGTCACCATCGAAGTCGGCATTAAACGCTGTAGTTGAAAGTGGATGTAAACGAATTGCTTTACCTTCAACTAAAACTGGTTCAAACGCTTGAATAGAAAGTCTATGTAGAGTAGGAGCACGGTTAAGTAATACCGGATGTTCTACAACAATCTTTTCTAATGCATCCATTGCTTCAGGAGCACCTTTTTCAATTAACTCCTTAGCACGTTTAATACCAGCTTTTTCACGTGAAGCAGCACTTATTGGTAGACCATTAGAATCTACTGCATTTTCATCAATAATTTGATTTTTACGTAGATAACTGATAATAAATGGTTTGAATAGGATTAATGCCATTTCACGAGGAATACCACATTGGTACATCTTTAAGAACGGTCCTACACAAATAACTGAACGTCCTGAATAGTCAACACGTTTACCAAGTAAGTTTTGACGGAAACGACCTTGTTTACCACGAAGGATATCAGATAATGATTTTAAAGGACGATTCTTTTCTTGAGCAACTTTCTTATTACGTTTAGAATTATCAATTAACGCATCAACAGCTTCTTGTAAAAGACGTTTTTCATTTTTAGTAATAAGGTCAGGTGCACCAAGTTCAAATAATTTACGAAGACGTGTATTACGATTAATAATACGACGATATAATTCATTAAGGTCAGTAGTTGCAAATCTTCCACCTTCAAGAAGTACCATTGGACGTAGATCAGGTGGGATAACTGGAATAACATCCATTACCATCCATTCAGGTTTGTTAGTAGATTGTAAGAATGCTTCAACAATTTCAAGACGTTTAATTAATTTTTCTTTCTTTTGTTTAGTAGCAGTCTTAAGTTCTAAACGGATTTCTTCCATGATTTGTTTTAAATTAAGATTACTTAATAAGTACTTAATTGTTTCAGCACCTGTAGTTGCTTTATAACGACCATAATAACGGCGTTTAAATACAGCATTTTCTTGTTCAGTTAAAATTTGACCTGGATATAATTCATCAATGTCATCATTCACTTCAATTACAATGTATGATGCAAGATAAACAATTTCTTCAACTTCCTTAGTTTTCATATCTAGTAAAATAGCAATCTTACTAGGAGTATTTCTTAAATACCACGTATGAACAACTGGAGCAGCTAAAGCAATATATCCCATACGTTCACGACGTACTTTTGAAGAAGTAAGTTCAACACCACACTTTTCACAAATACGATGTTCACCAACAATTTTACGTGCAGTTTTACCACAAGCACATTGATTGTCTTTAGTAGGTCCAAAAATAACTTCACAGAATAACCCTTCACGTTCTGGTTTTTGAGTACGATAATTTAGGGTTTCATGTTTTTTAACTTCCCCTCTTAAAACAAGTTCTTTTGAATCACCATTGTCATCAATATAAGTAACTTTGTCTTTTCTCTTAGGGTCATATTTAAATTCTTTTCCTTGAAGTTCGGGATTTGCCCAAGAAACTATTTCTTCTGGCGATGCAATCCCGATTTTCATATATTTATATTTTCTCAAAAGGAATTCCTCCTATTCTATAGGCCACGCTTACTAGCTTGTGCCTCTGTAAATTGGTCAACTAAGCTTTCATTAACAACATCTTTACCATCTTGGTCAATTAATTTAACACTTAAACCAAGACCTTGAAGTTCCTTAACCATTGCACGGAATGCTTCAGGAACACCTGCTTCAGGGATAGGTTCTCCATCAACAATTGCTTTATAAACTTTATTACGACCAATAATATCATCTGACTTAATAGTCATCATTTCTTGTAATGTATGAGCTGCACCATATGCTTCTAGAGCCCAAACTTCCATTTCACCAAATCTTTGACCACCGTTTTGAGCCTTACCACCCATAGGTTGTTGAGTTACAAGTGTATAAGGACCTTCACTACGTGCATGTAGTTTATCATCAACCATGTGTGCAAGTTTAATCATGTACATTACACCAACAGAAATCTTATGGTCAAATTGACGACCAGTTCTACCATCGTATAGGTAAGTTTTACCATTTTCATCAATGATAGCACGTTTATTACGTGAATCTAAAATACCATCTTGAATATCTTTTTCACGAGCTTCATTCATAATTTCAATTAAGTCTTTTTGAGTAACCCCATCAAATACTGGGCTTGCTACTTTAACACCTAATTTTTTAGCAGCCATACCAAGGTGGATTTCAAGAACTTGCCCAATGTTCATACGTGAAGGAACCCCTTGTGGATTAAGCATAATATCTACTGGAGTACCATCTGACATAAATGGCATATCTTCGATTGGAACAATATTAGAGATAACCCCTTTGTTACCATGACGACCTGACATCTTGTCACCTTCAGAAATCTTACGTTTTTGAACAATATAAACACGAACAACTTCGTTTACTCCTGGTGGTAATTCTGCACCAGACTTACGATTGAAACGTTCAATTTTATTTACAATACCGCTACCACCATGAGGAACTTTTAATGAAGAAATTCTAACTTCTTTAGAATTATCAGCAAATAATGCTTGAGAAAGGCGTTCTTCAGGACTTGGTTCTGTTAATCCTTTAGGAGTAAGTTTACCAACAAGTGTATCTCCTTCTTTAACTTCAGAACCTAAAATAACGATACCATTTTCATCTAGATTTTGTACAGATGAATGAGCTTCACCTTCTAAGTCACGTGTAATAACCTCTTTACCAAGTTTAGTGTCACGTGCTTCACAAGTATATTCTTCAATGTGAATTGAAGTATAAACATCATCTTGAACCATTCTTTCACTCATAATAACAGCATCTTCGAAGTTATAACCATGCCATGTCATAAAGGCAATTACAACATTTCGACCAAGAGCAAGTTCACCTTGTTCCATAGATTGACCATCAGCAAGTACATCACCAACTTTAACTTTTTCACCAGGAACAACAATTGGACGTTGGTTAGCACATGTTGAGTTATTAGAACGTTCATATTTTAATAAATTATATGAATGGTTTACACCAAAGTTATCTTGAACCACAATTTTTAAACCATCAACCGATACAACAGTACCTTCGCAATCTGCGATTAATGCAACACCTGAATCGTGTGCAACTTTATATTCAATACCTGTACCAACAAATGGTGCTTCAGGTTTAAGTAGTGGAATAGCTTGACGTTGCATGTTTGCACCCATTAGTGCACGAGTTGTATCATCGTGTTCTAGGAACGGAATACAAGCAGTACCTACTGCAACAACTTGTTTAGGTGATACATCAACTAAATCGATATCCATCTTAGTAAGTTCAACGAATTCACCACCACGTCTTGCGATAACTTTTTCATCAACAATTAAAATTTCATTAGTCTTTGGATCAGTTTCCATACCTACATTAGCTTGCGCAATAATGAATTTTTCTTCATCATAAGCATTTAGATAAACAATTTCATCTGTAATCCAAACTTTAGCAGGAACTTTTCCAGCTTTATAATCTTCATCATTTTTATTATTCTTAACAACTAAATAAGGAGTTTCAATAAATCCAAATTTATTTGCACGAGAATATGATGCTAAAGAGTTAATTAACCCGATATTTTGACCTTCTGGTGTTTCTACCGGACAAATACGACCATAGTGAGAAGCATGTACGTCACGTACTTCGAAACCAGCTCTATCACGTGAGATACCACCTTTACCAAGGGCAGAAATACGACGTTTATGTGTAAGTTCTGCAAGCGGATTAATTTGGTCCATGAATTGTGATAATTGGCTTGTACCAAAGAATTCTTGAATAGTTGCAACAAGCGGACGATTGTTAATTAAGTTTTGAGGAGAAACACTCTTAACTTCTACAGCAGTACTCATCTTATCACGAATATTCTTTTCTAGTTTAATAAAACCAGTTCTGAATTCATTTTGTAATAATTCACCAATTAAACGAAGACGTCTGTTACCTAAGTGGTCAATGTCATCAGTATTACCAACACCTACGTGTAAGTTAAAGAAATATGAAATAGTAGCGAAGATATCAGATAATACTACATGACATGCAGTTTCTCTTTGATCATTACCAAGAAGTCTAACTTTAACTTCACCTTCAATAGATTTAACAATAACATCTAATACTTCTAGAGTAACACTATTACCTTCAAGCATTAAATCATATTCAAATGTTTTACGGAAATGATCACGACTATTGCTTAAAATTTCAACAGTATCGATAACTTGTTCAACACCATTTACTTTTACTAAAGCTTTACGGCTAATTTCAGTACCTGCTTCTAAAATTACTTCACCAGTTTCAGTATTAACTAAATCTTCTGCAAGTCTATTTCCAATAGCACGTTTAACAACATCTAGTTTATCATTAACTTTATAACGACCTACGTTTGCTAGATCATAACGACGAACTTCGAATAAACGGCTCGCAATAAACTTTCTTGCAGCATCTGGAGAAGTTTTTTCACCTTGTCTTAAATTATCATATAAAACTTTGATAGCTTCATCTTCACCAAATGTGTCATCTTTACCAGCTGAATTCATGAAGTATGTTAATAAACTTTGAGGAACAGGATATTTATCTGAATCTTCACCGATAAACAAATCGATCATATCAGAGTTACCAGGAACACCTAATGCACGAATAAATGTTACTAGCGGAATTTTCTTTGTACGGTCAATTTTTGCATACCAAATATCTTTGCTACCCATTTCAAATTCAATCCAAATACCACGAGTTGGAATGATTTGCCCAGCAAATAATGCTTGACCTGATTTTTTATCTACTTCTTTAGAAAAGAATACACCAGCAGAACGAACAATTTGAGTAACAATTACACGTTCTGAACCATGGATAATAAAAGTACCTGTAGGTGTCATCACAGGGAAATCCCCCATAAACACTTTATCTTCTTTTAATTCACCAGTTTCTTTATTTTCTAAAGCTACTTTACAATATAATTGACGTGAATAGTTAACATTGTGCATTTTAGCTTCTTGAATAGTGTACTTAGGTTCACTAAATTCATGTTCTAAAAAGCTTAGCTCAAATTTTTCACCATCACCATGATCCTTAATTGGCGATAGTTCTCTAAATAATGTTGCAAGACCTTCTCCTAATAACCATTTAAAGGATTCAGTTTGAACTTCAATTAAATTTGGTAATTCAACATTAGTTTGAACTCGTGCATAGTTTCTTCTAACATTTTTTCTACCATACTGAACATTTTTGTAACTCAAAATTCTCCACCTCTTTTTCAAATTCTAAGTACAAAGGGGTATTGCATTTTTAAAGCATAATACCTCATTGTATCATATCTTACTTATTCTACCAAATAACTTTATTTTTGTCAAGTAAAATATACTTATTTTAGTAATTTTTGTGGGAAATTTTTATCTAAAAAACAAAAATAAGAGAAAAACACATGTTTTTTCTCTTATTTAGTAGCTTTTATTATTTCATATCCTTTATCTTTTTCAACAACTTCAACAGTTTTATACAATAATTTTAAAGCCTTTTTCGCTGAATCTGCACCTTGTTTTTTCTGAATAACGCACCACATACTCCCACCTTCATTTAGATGATCATATGCACCTAAAATAATTCCATGGACAACACTTTTACCTGCCCTAATCGGAGGATTAGATACAATAGTATCAAATAATCCATTTACATTTTCATAAATATTACTTTCAAATACTTTCGCATTTGAAACATTATTTTCTTTTATTGCAAGTTCGCAAAGACCAATAGCACGCAAATTAACATCAACCATCGTAACAGAAACTAAAGGATTTATTTTTGCAAGAGTAACCCCAATTGTACCATATCCACAACCAACATCTAACAATGTTTTAGAACAAGATATGTCTACTGTTTTTAAAAGTAGATTACTTCCAAAGTCAATCCCACCTTTAGAAAACACTCCATTATCCGCAAAAAATGTAAGTTCATTCCCTTTAAAAAAATATGATATTTTTCTTATTTCACTTTGTAAATTAGTATTGTTTTCAAAATATTGATTAGCCATTTTTTCCTCTTTTTTATACTTTTTATATACTAATATTTTACCATAAAATACATTTTTTGTAAATTAATATAAATAAAAAATCTCTACAAAAATTTGTAGAGATTTTATTTAGTTTGTATTTTGTAAAGTTAATAATTTAACTTGGTTAATTATTTAACTTCTACTTCAGCGCCAGCTTCTGTTAATTTGTCAGCGATAGCTTTAGCTTCTTCTGGATCAATCTTTTCTTTAACAGCTTTTGGAGCGTTGTCTACTAAGTCTTTAGCTTCTTTTAAGCCTAAACCAGTAATTTCACGAACTAATTTGATAACTGCTAATTTGTTAGCACCAGCAGCTTTTAAGATTACATCTACTTCGCTTGGTCCTTGTTCTTCAGCAGCAGCAGCAGCACCTGCAACAGCAACTGGAGCAGCAGCACTTACACCAAATTCTTCTTCGATAGCCTTTACTAATTCGTTTAATTCTAATACGCTCATTTCTTTAACAGCACTGATAAATTCTTCAATACTAAATTTTGCCATTTCGTTTTTCCTCCTAAAATTAAATTTTAAAAATTAATGATTTACTTTTGTTCTGAAACTGCATTAAGAGCAACTGCAAGTCCACGGATTGGAGCTTGTAGTACTGATAATAACATTGAAACCATACCAAGTTTGTTTGGTAGTTTTGCAAGAGCAGCCATTTGAGCTTCTGTCATATAAGCACCGTTAACGATACCAGCTTTAACGCTTATTTTGTCATGATCTTTAGCAAATTCATAAACAAGTTTAGCAGCTGTAACTTCATCAGGTGCAGTAACGTAAGCACATGGACCAACTAAGTGTTCTTCAACACCTGTGCATCCAATTTCTTGAACCGCACGTCTTAAAATGTTATTTTTAGTAACTTTCATTTCACAGTTTTCAGCATGTAACTTAACACGAAGTTCTGAAACTTCTGCTACAGTTAATCCTAGGTAATCAACGAATAATGTGGAACTAGCGCCATTGATTTTATTAACAACAGCTAGAACCTCTTCTTGTTTCTTAGCGATAGTCGCTTCATTCATTGTTTTCACCTCCTGAAAATTTCTTCCTAAAAGCATTTGCCCTATAGGAAACATTTTTATCCTCGGTAGGATGTACTTTTTAAGTGATAGAAACTGTCTTATTTTCAATCACTCCTACTGTCTACGGCAGAGACTTTATATTATACTTATGAATTTTTACTTTAATTAATTTTTAAATAATGTTACGCAATTGTACTTGAGTCAACTTTTACGCCAGGACCCATAGTTGAAGTAACATTAGCACTTAATACGTAAACACCTTTAACAGTTGAAGGTTTAATACGTAATAATTGACGATAAATAGCTTGAATATTTTCTTTTAAAGCTTCATCACTGAATGAAACTTTACCAACTGGAACTTGGATATTACCAACTTTATCAGTACGGTATTCAACTTTACCAGCCTTGAATTCTTTAACAGTTTGTTCGATGTTCATTGTAACAGTACCAGTTTTAGGGTTTGGCATTAAACCTTTAGGACCTAATACACGTCCAAGTTTACCAAGTTCACCCATCATATCTGGAGTTGCGATGATCATATCAAATTCGAACCAACCCATTTTGATTTTTTCAAGGTATTCTGCATCACCTGCATAATCTGCACCAGCATCTAAAGCTTCTTTTGCTTTAGCACCACGAGCGATTACTAGCACTCTAACAGTTTTACCTGTTCCGTGAGGTAGTGATACAGCACCACGTAAGTTTTGTTCTGCCTTACGAGGGTCAATATTTAATTTGAATGCAGCTTCAACAGTTGCATCAAATTTTACAATGCTAGTCTTTTTTACTAGTTCTACAGCTTCATCAAGAGAATACTTTTTAGTACTATCTACTAATTTAGCTGCTTCTAGGTATTTCTTACCTCTTTTAGCCATGTTTTCTTTCCTCCTTAATGTGGTTTTAACGGAGTCTCCTCCCACAACAAGAGATTTTTACAAGAAGAATAATTCTTCTTAACTCAAATCGATCTTGTACAGAAATTGATTATAAAAGAATTAGTCTTCTACAACGATTCCCATTTGTCTTGCAGTACCTTCGATGATTCTAGCAGCACTTTCTACATCATATGCATTTAAATCAGGTAGCTTAGTTTGTGCAATTTCTAAAAGTTTTGCTTTAGAAATAGTAGCAACTTTAGTCTTCTTAGAATTTGAAGAACCTTTTTGAACATTAGCAGCCTTCTTTAAAAGGTCTGATGCAGGTGGAGTTTTAGTAATAAATGTGAAACTTCTGTCATCATAAACATAGATTTCAACAGGTACTACATAACCTGCCATGCTTGCAGTCTTATCATTGAATTGACTACAGAATTGTTGGATGTTTACACCTGCTTGCCCAAGAGCTGGACCAACTGGTGGAGCCGGATTGGCTTTTCCTGCAGCGATTTGAAGTTTAACAACTTTTTTAATTTGTTTAACTTTAGCCACGCGACACACCTCCTTTTAATTGTCCGTGATGTGGTTTATGAACACTATGATGTTCTCCCACACATATAAAAATTAATTCATAGTATATATTGCGTCAAAGCACGCGAATATATTTTACACTATTTTGCAAATAAAGTCAAATATAATGTTCTTTTTTTAAATAGAAAAAGACCTAAATTTAGTAATAAATTTAGATCTTTAAAAATTCTAAAAATAAATATTATTTTAAATCTTTTTTCATGTCAGCAAAGCTTTGTGCAACTTGGAATCCAGCACCTAAATAAATGTATCTAGCAGGATTATCAAGACCTGTAAAGAATGTCATGTAACTTGCACCCATTTCTTTTAAATTTTTGCAAAGATTACAGAATAACCCTTTACCAAGACCAGCTTTTCTTTCATTAGGATCAACAACGATACCATCTAGATGGCCACGTCCAGTAGGTTCAACATACATAGCACCAGTCCAACCAACTACTTTACCATTATTAGACGCAACTAAGAATGGATATGGTTTTTCACGTTTTAAGTTATTTTTAATTGATGCAGCAAAACCAGGATTATTAATTACTTCACAGAATTCATCAATTCCATAATGTTTAGCTGGATCATAAATTTCAACAGTTAAACCACGCTTAGCATTTTCAGCCATTTGTGCTTGTACTTTTTCAGGCATTTCGTATTGTGCAAGAGGCAAATGGAACCCTTCATGAATACTATTAACATAATAACCATGATGATATAAGAAAATATAAAAATCACTATTAATTCTAACACAAGGCATACCAGGGTGCATATGATGATCAGTATTAGGAATATACCAAGGCCAGTTTACTCCACCTACAAAAACAAATCTAACACTACTTCTACCCATTAATTTTGCATAATTTTCAACTTTTTCAAGTAAAAGACTACCAATTCCTTGACGTCTAAATTCTTTTTTAACAAAAAATGTATGAAGATAGCAAGAAGCCTTTTCGTTTCCATCATCACTTGGTCTAACCGTAGAACTTGCAAAACCAACAACTTCTTCTCCTTCTAATGCAATAAATGTTCCTTCTGCATTAAATGCACGACTTCTAAATAGATGTCCGCAGAATTCTTCATATGTAAATTCTTTAAAGAAATCTTCTTCATCTCTTACATTCATAAATAAGTCATACACTTGTTCACTATACTTTTCTTCAAATTTAATAATATTAGCCATCTTTTTTCCCTCCTTTAATCTTTCTTTCTACTTGGCGCATATTTTACGTATTTCTTTTTATAATAAGCTACAACACTAGATAACACAAGTTTAGCTGTCTTATCTTCTGATTCTAATACATTACCATCAATAAACTTCAAATAATTCGCTACACGTTTTAAGTAATCAAAAATCTTTTGACAATATGTTGGACTAATAACCATCATTAATTCATCAGTCTTTTTATCACATAAGACTGATAATTTTACAAATTCAGGTACAACACTTAATACTTCATTACATTTATTAGTATAGAAATCTTTTTGTTCTTTTGTTAACATATTTAAATTATGAATATTTTCATCCTTAAACATATCATCTATCTCGACAATATCTTTAATGAAACTAAGTTCAATATCAAGTAATCTATTATCTGCAAGAGCAACTCTAAATAAAATCGCCTGAATAAAATGATCTAATTCGTATATTAAATCGTGTTTAGATACTTTATATTCCTCTCCAATAAAATCATACATTTTATTAGTATAATTAATAAGTTTATTATATAAAGTTTTTGCAATGTCATAAATTTGTGGAATATTCTGCATTATTATCTCCTTTAAAATTTCAAAGATATTATACCATATTTTTTTATATTTGAAAAGACTTTAAATTAAAAAAATAAGCAAACGAATAATTTTCGTTTGCTATATCATTTATTTAATGACTTCAACTTCATCGAATCTTAATTCTTGTGGAGTTTGACGTCCGAAGAAATCTACAAGAACTGTAACAATTTGTTTTTCAACATCAAATGATTCAACAGTAGCTTCTTGACCTGCAAATGTACCAGAAACAACATTTACAACATCACCAACTTTGAAATCAACTTGAATTTCAAGTTTTAAACCACATTGTTTTAAGATAGGAATGATTTCATCATTTGGAAGTGGAACTGGTTTTGCACCACCACCACTAGAACCTAAGAACCCAGAAACCATTGGAGTATTTCTTACTACCCACCAAGAATCATCTGTTACGATCATATCAACGAATAAATAACCAGGATAGATTCTTTCAACAATTTCTTTTAATTCACCGTTCTTTTTCTTTTCATAACGTTTTTCTTCAGGAATTAATACTTGGAAAATATAGTCTTCCATATTCATAGAAACAATACGACGATCAAGATTTCTCTTAGCCGCATATTCCATACCAGAATATGTTTGAACTACATACCAAGCTCGCATGTTTTCAAAATCTACAGCCATAATCGTATTATCCTATTTGAACGCGTTTTCTATTAATGTGATTACTGATTCGTATGCAAATATTAATCCAGCAATTACTAAAATGAATACAAATACAGTGATAACATTTACAAAGAATTCTTTTCTTTTTAATCCAGTTACATGCTTAACTTCAGCAAGAGATGGACGATAGAATGACGCAACTGCAAGTAATAATGCAATAACACCTAAACCAACTAAAATCCATGCAAATACTTTCCAGTAAGGACCAATTAAGAATGCATTAGATGAAATAGTTAAATCACCTGTTAATAATAGAATACCTAATTCTAATGCGAATAACGCAAGAACAACTAAAATTAGATTTTCATATTTCCATTCATGACTAATTGCTTGAATGACACGATTTTTCTTTACTTCTTTTTGAACAGCCATTGTATATTTTCTCCTTTATTTTGTTTCTTTATGTAATGTGTGCTTATTACAACGAGGACAGAACTTCTTAATTTCCATACGTTCAGTAGTGTTAAGTTTATTTTTCTTCGTTGTATAATTACGGGATAAGCAAATTTCACATACTAAAATTACTTTTTCTCTCATAGACACCACCTATCTATAAATTTTACCAAAAAACATCTAATTTGTCAAATGATATAGATTATTTATTAAGTTCTTTTTTTATTTTTCTTAAAGCACGTTGTTTTGCATTAGATAAACTCTTTGAATTTAAGCCTAATTCTTTAGATACATTTTCAACCTTTTCATTATTCATCATTAGTCTTTCATACGCAATTTTTTCTATTTCTGATAAATTAGATTCACAACTTTCTAATAATGAATAGGTATCTTGTTCAATTATATAGCTAGGATATTCATCAAAGTCTTCCATTTTTTCTACTTGAAATTCTTTTAAATCTTTTCTTAGCAAAGTAATTATTCTTCTTTTTAGTAGAAGCTCAAAAAACTTAGTAAAACTCATCCTACTATTTTCATCATAAATTTTAATAGCACGATGCAGCATCAAACACCCCTCTTGATAGTAATCATCCCAATAAAATCTTGGAACACCTAAACGATTAATTCTAGATTTAATTAAAAAGCTATATTTCCAAAACAAAATTTCTCTAGCTTCTTCTACATTAGCTTTTATTAAATACAACAGTTCATAATCATTATACTTACTAAAATCCCCATATTTTTCCATAATTAACCCCTATTTCTTAAAATTTCATAAAATAAGATACTTGCAGAAACACTAGCGTTTAAAGAATTCACATGTCCTACCATCGGAATAAATACTTTAAAATCACAGTTTTCTTTCACAAGTCTTGAGATTCCTTTTCCTTCAGAACCTATTACTACAGCTATTTTACCTAAATAGTCTTGTTTGCGATAATCAATACTACCATCTAGTTCAAGACCAACAATCCAATAACCAGCTTTTTTTAAATCATTCATAGCGTTAACTAAATTAGTTACTTGTGCACAATCCACATGTTCAATTGCTCCTGTTGAAACTTTTGCAACAGTAGAATTTAAACTAACACTTCTATTCTTAGGAATGATTACCCCATTCATTCCTGTAGCATCTGCTGTTCTTAAAATTGCACCTAAATTATGTGGATCTTCTAAACCGTCTAAAATAACTAACGCAACATTTTCTTTATCCTTGTTTTTTCTAATAATTTCATCAATTGATACATAACCATATTCCATAATTTCACACGCAATACCTTGATGATTACCATCAAACATTTTGTTCATATCTTTTGATTGCATTACTATAATTTCAATCTTTTTATTTGATGTATATTTTTTAACTAAATCTAAATTATTAGAAGTAACATAAATTTTAACAATATCTTTATTTCCTTTAAGAGCTTCTAATACTGTATTTTTACCATAAATTATCATTATTTATTTTCCACTATTTCTATAGATTTTTTAATTAAATATTCTAAGCGTATAAAATCTTCTTTTAAATATAAATAACCTAAAACAGCTTCATATCCACTAGAAATAGCATGTTCTTTACGATCAACATTTTTACGGTGACCTATAGTTGATGCATTACGACCTCTTGTAAAAACATTCATTTCTTCTTCTGTTAATTCATCTTTTATATTTTCAAATATATACGCATGAGCACTAGCACTAACAAATTCAATACTAATTTTTCTTAATTCTTTATTTTTAGTAATATTTTTACCAATTAAATATTTCCTAATTTCAAGTTCATAATAAGCATCACCAATATAAGATAAATTAGATCCATTAAGTAAATTGTATTTCATTTATAGTCTAATCCCTAATTCATTAATTTTATTTCTTAATTCATCAGCTTTTTCAAAATCACGGTTGTTACGTGCTTCTTGCCAACTTAAAACAATTTCTTTTTCTTCTACACTTAATGGTTTAATATCAACATTAATTCCTAAAATATACAGCATATCTTTAAATGTTTTAAATTCATCTTGAAGAACTTCAATACTTAAATCTTTTCTTCTAACATCAGCATTCATCTTCTTCATTAAAGCATATAAATGAGTAATTGAATTTGCAGTATTAAAATCATAAGCCATTTCATTTAAGAAATCATCCATTAATTCAAGAGTATTTCCACCTTCTAATGAGTCACTTAATTCTAATTTTCTAAATACTGATACATATAATTTTTCAATCTTTTCCCATTCACCTTGCATTTGACGCATCATATCATCTTGATAATTAATTACTTGACGATAATGATTAGCTAAAATTGCAAATCTAAATGCATTAGGATGGTATTCTTTAATGATATCTTTTAGCCAAACTACATTACCAAGTGATTTACTCATTTTTTCTCCACGCAAATCAAGTCTTGCATTATGAATCCAATAATTAGCTAATAAATCATTATGCAAACAATAGTTTTGGGCTATTTCATTTTCATGATGTGGAAATCTTAAATCAGTTCCTCCACCATGGATATCAATTAAACCACCAAAAATATTACGAATCATTACAACACATTCAGTATGCCATCCAGGTCTCCCGCTGCCAAATGCACTATCCCATTTTTTACCTAAATCACTAGTTTTCTTCCATAATGTAAAATCACGAGGATCTAATTTCCCATCATTAACTTCAATACGAGCACCTAGTTCTAACTCATCAAGTTTTTGATTACTTAAAATTCCATATTTAGGATCACTACTAACTTTAAAATAAACATCATCTCCTGATACATACGCATTACCATTATCAACAAGTTTTTGAATAAATTCTAAAATAGCAGGAATATTTTCAGTAACTTTAGGACGAATAACATCCATTTCACATCCTACTGCCTCACAAGCATCTAGGAATGCTTTAATATATCTTTGTGTAATGACTTCTTCAGATACTCCTTCAGCATTAGCTGCTTTAATAATTTTATCATCAATATCTGTAAAATTAGATGCATAAGTAACTTTATAACCTATATACTTAAAAAATCTTTTCACAGTATCAAAAAAGATAACTGGACGAGCATTACCGATATGCATATGATTATACACAGTAGGTCCACATACATACATAGAAATTTCATTTTCTTTAATAGGTTTAAAATCTTCTAATTGATTAGTTAATGAATTATATACTTTAATATTTTTATTATCAAACATATGTATCTCCTTATCTTTTTTAATAATCGACTTTAATTTACATTTTTTTAAAATTAAATAAGACCACAAACTTTTGTTTGTGGTCTTAAATAACAATCGCATAAATAGCCAATAACGACTAACGCTTTGAGAATTGTGGTGAACGACGAGCTTTTTTAAGACCGTATTTCTTACGTTCAACAGAACGAGAATCACGAGTTAAGAAGCCAGCTTTCTTTAATGGACCACGGAAGTCAGGATTTACTAATAATAATGCACGAGCAATACCTAAACGCATTGCACCTGCTTGTCCAGACATACCACCACCGTTAACGTTAACAATAACATCATATTGACTGCCAGTGTCAGTAAGTGTTAAAGGTTGTAAAACGTCTAAACGAATTGCTGCAGAAGTAATGTATTCAGCAAAATTACGACCATTAACAACAAATTTTCCATTACCTGGAACTAAACGTACTCTTGCAACTGAGCTCTTACGACGACCAGTTGCTGCATATTGTGTAACTGCCATGTTCTACTCTCCTCCTACTTTACTTCTAATGGGAATGCTTCAGGTTTTTGAGCAGCTTGTTCATGGTTAGGACCAGCATACACATAAAGACGACGGTACATATCTGCACCTAGTTTACCTTTTGGTAACATTCCTTTAACTGCAAATTCAATAACTTTTTCAGGATATTGATCAAGTGTTTCTTGAGCAGTTCTTTGTTTTAAACCACCAGCGTAGTGGCTATGACGATAGTATTTTTTGTCTTGTAATTTATTGCCTGTTAAAGCAACTTTTTCAGCATTAATAACGATAACATAATCGCCACCATCGATGTGTGGAGTAAATGTTGGTTTGTGTTTTCCTCTTAATACTGTTGCAACCGCTGTTGATAAACGGCCTAAAACTAAATCAGTCGCATCGATAACATACCATTTACGATCTGCTCTAGCTTGTTCTGTTGTGTTCATAAATGTAGAACGCATTGTTTTATTCCTCCATAAAAATTAATTTTCTTCATTTGAAGGGCATTTTGTGGGATTTAAAGTCTCATCGACTAATGTATCGTATATATTATACTCTCATTAATAAAAAAAGTCAAAGAAATGACATTATTATTTTAAAACAAAAATAGTCTCTAATTTAGAGACTATTTATTTATTAGTTAATAGTTTTTTGTACGTAATTCCCTTTTATCATTTTTGTCTTTGTTACTGAAATAAATGCTTTTTCATCGACTTCTTTTACAGCTTCAACATATAAAGGAGTTTCATAGTTAGATGCGTAAACAACAATAGTTGATTTATTACTATTAGTAAAACCACCTACACATTGATAAATAGTAAGACCATGACCTAGATATGTAAGTAGTGCAACTCTAACTTCTTCTTGTTTAGACGTAACAATTTCAATACGATTAGTTTTATAAATATTATAGAACTTATCAATTGTAGTCATATATACAACTAGTCTAACTAGTGTAAACAATACATTTTCAACACTTATAATAACCGATGATAAAATGATTATTGTATCAACAGTAGATTGAATTTTTGTAAATGGAAGTTGTTTTTTAACTTGTAAGTAATTTGCAACAATATCCATACCACCAGTAGATCCACCAGCTTTTAAGCACATCGAAGCACCTAATCCACAAACAAACCCACCTATTACTGCAAGTAATAATCTTGTACCAGTAGACATATGAGCAGTAAAGAATTTTTGAGATTCATAAGCTAAATCACTTTTAATAATTGAAAAATTACCACTACGTAAAATTTCAATTAAATCAGTACTATCGACTCTTAAAAATTCAAGAACCTCTTTCGTTACACCATAAGTTTGTAAAGTATTTTCAGTATACCCATTAACAAGTCCTTGAATAGCGCCATCTTGAACTAAAAGCACAAAAGGACTTATTGTATAAGTACTAACAATATTCATTACTAAAGTTTGTAAAATAATTGATACAGCAGTTAAGATTACAAACTGTTTACTAACGCCACGCCATCCAAGTAGGAAAAGTGGAATATTAATCAGTAAGATAAAAGTACCTAGGTTATTTGACATAAATCTTGTCACATCACCATCAGGATTAAATTTTTCAAATAAACCAACAATTAATTGTGAAGCACCTGTTGCTCCACCAGAGAAGAATCCTCCAAGACGTAGAATCCATACTACACCTAAGCTATAGATAATAGTTCCTAAAATAACTGTAAGATACGCTTTTAAAGTTTTCTTAAATTGAACTTTACCTTGTTCTACTTGTGTTAGTTCTTTAAAATGAATCTCTTTTTTTAAATCTGTATTATTATTCTGTGCCATATATTTCCCTTAAATTTAGCGTACAATACATCCGCTATTTACTTCTTTAATTTCGATTAATTCTAATTTTTCACCATCTGCAGCGCATAGAACCATACCATTAGATTCTACACCTCTAATTTTAACTGGTAATAGATTTGTCACTACAATAACTTTTCTACCAATAAGCGTTTGAGGATCATAATGCTTCGCAATACCAGAAACAATTTGTCTTACTTCATCACCAATCTTAATTTTAGATACTAATAATTTTTCAGCGTTTTCATGGCGTTTTGATTCTAATATTTCGCCAACTTTTAATTCTACTTTTGCGAAATCATCAATTGTAATTAGCTCTTTCTTAGGTTCTTCTTTTTTCTTTAAAGCTTCTAAAGCTGCTTTTTGCTTTTCTTCATAGAATTTAAGTTCTGCTTTAATATCTAAACGTTTAAATAAAGCTTCGCCCTTAGAAACCTTAATGCCGCCTAAATTAGCCCCAAATTTAAGATTTTCAATTGATAGACATTCATTTATACCAAGTTGTTCTAAAATTTTAGGAGAAGTTTCTACTAAATAAGGAGCTACTAGATGAGCAGCAACTCTAATACTTTCAGCTAAATGATACATTACAGATGCAAGTAAATCTTTACTTGCAGGATCTTTTGCAAGAGTCCATGGAGCAGTTTCATCAACATATTTATTAGCACGATTAATTAATTCCCAAGTTGCATTCATTGCATTTTGAAGCTCAAATTTATCAAATTCTTTAATTGTTTCTTCAATTGCACGTTTTGCACAATCTTCTAAAGACTTATCAAATTCAGTATTTTTATAATTACCAGGAATAACACCATCAAAATACTTTTCAATCATACTAACAGTACGACTAACTAGATTTCCTAAATCATTTGCAAGATCAGTATTATAACGTTCCATAAAACGATCATAACTAAATAAACCATCATTACCAAGAGGCATTTCTTTAGCCAAATAATATCTAACACTGTCACTTCCATAACGGCTATATAAATCTTCAGGATATACAGCATTTCCACGAGATTTACTCATCTTACCATCACGATTTAAAATCCAACCATGAACAACAAGTTGATAATTAACTGGAATATCTAATGCCATTAAAAGAATTGGCCAGTAAATTGCATGGAATCTTAGAATATCTTTACCAATAACATGATAGATATTATTATTCTCTAACCAATACTTTTTATAATTGCTATCATCATCTGAACCATAACCTAAAGCTGTAATATAGTTAGCAAGTGCATCAATCCATACATAAACAACATGCTTTGGATTAGATAAAACAGGAACACCCCATTTAAATGTAGTTCTACTAACACATAAATCTTCTAACCCTGATTCAATAAATGAAACTACTTCATTTTTTCTTGTTTCAGGAATAATAAACTTAGGATTTTCATCAATAAACTTAAGTAAACGATCAGAATATTTTTTTAAATTTAAGAAATAACTTTCTTCAGATACAAGTTTAGTAGGTTTACCACAATCTGGACAAGTATCTCCTTCTGCAAGTTGACTCTTTGTAAAGAAAGTTTCACATGATACACAATAATTACCTGTATATGAACCTAAATAAATATCCCCATTAGCAAGTAACTTTTCAAAAATCATTTGAACTGCTTTTACATGATTATCATCAGTAGTACGAATAAAATAATCATAAGAAATATTTAAATCTTTCCAAACTCCTTTAGTACCACATGCAATCTTATCAACAAATGCTTGAGGTTCCATTTTAGCCTTTGCAGCAACCTCTTCTATTTTTTGACCATGTTCATCCATACCAGTTAGGTAGAATGTATCACGATTCATAAGTCTATTAAATCTTGCAAATACATCACACGCAACAGTTGAATAGCTATTACCAAGTTGTGGTGTACCACTTGCATAATAAATTGGTGTTGTTACATAACATTTTCTACACATAATAATACCTCTATTTTTTTAATAATACGTATGTATATTATACCACTTAAACCAATTATTTTAAAGCAAATTGATAAGTAGATACTAACTTTCTTTATACTTGGTTTTTAATCTTGAATTAATTCTAAATTTAAGCAATCCAATTATGATACTACTAATCACAATAAAAACAACAAAAATACCATTTTTAATTTTAACATTATCTATTAATAAATTATTTTTACTTACCGAAAAATTATATTTATCAATTATTTTGTTTCCTGATTCATCTATTGCTTCAACATACAATTCATGATCACCTTCTAAAACTTCTTCACCATTATAAATTTGATTATCTAAATAAACATTTATTTCAACATTTTTACATAAATTATCAACAACCTCCACTTCAATCTTTTTTAATTCTTTATATATCATTCCTTCAGTAATACTAACACTAATAACTGGAGGAATTGTATCTTTAAGTTTTATTTCAATCATACAAGAACTATAATTTAAACTATAATCATACACATAATATTTAACCATTACAGAATTTTGTTTAAGCAATTCTTCTTTAGCTTTAATTTCATTAACCACTTCGTCGTTAACATAAAAATCATAACTAATATTACATTTTCTTAAATCATTATCAGAAACATTTATTAATTCTAAATAATTAAACTTATCAAGCCTAATATCTTCAATGTAATACATTTTTTGATAATCTATTATTGGAGCAGTTGTATCAACTAAAATAAGTTTAACTCTATATTTACTACTTATATTATCAAACTTATCTTTTCCACATACTTCCATATAACAACATTCATTAATTGTTAAATACTTTTTATAATCATCAATTACTTCTTCCTTATTATTATAGAATGATAAAATGACACTAGGACTTTTGTCAAGTTCATCAGTAATTATGATATTATCTAATACATCAAAGACTTCTAACTCACTATCTTTAATATAGATATCACTAACTATAATGTTAGGAGCTGTTAAATCAGCAAGTTTAAACTTTACAATCACCTCTTTGCTTTCATTAAAAGAACTATCTACTGCAATATAGCCCACATAAATAATAAATTCTTTTTTTAAGTATTCTAAAGCTTCACTATTTAATTTATTCATATTCTTATCATAATAGTTTAATTTAATACTTAAATTTTTATCATAATTATCAGATACTTCTATAAAATCCAAAAAATTAGTATTTACTAAATCAATATCAATAATATTATATTCCTTGTCTGCTTTAATTATAGGACTAATGCTATCTATAACATTAATAATTGTACTAAAACTTAAATATTTGCCCGTTAAGTAATCAAATATTCCTATTTGCATAATATAAGAACCAACTACTAAATAATTAACCTTTTTTTCTTCTAAAATCTCATATTCATTAATATTTCTATTTTTAATATAAAAAATATCTTTTAATTCTATTTCACTACTATAAACTTCTACATCAAAACTGTCTCTATTAAATCCTGCATCTATCTGTTTAATAACCTTAAGATTATATTCTATTATTGAATGATTAACATCAAATAAAAAAACACTAATATTAATGCCATTTATAAAACTAAAAGTATCATCAATATGTGATAACACATCAAATTCTAATGTACATAAATTATTTTTATAACTAGAATAATAACCATCTTCTACATCATTTTTCATCAGTTCTGCATATAAAACATTATTATTAATTTTTTTATTTACAGTAAAATCATTAAAAATAGAATGATTGTTTAATTTAAAATATTCATTATTTAAAGAAATAGGATTAACACTTTCTTCCTCATATTCAAGCCTAATAATAACTTCAAAAAGATTAGAGAATTTAGGAAGTTCTAATGATATACTCATTAAATCCCCTTTTTCATAACTATCTTTTTCATAAACAAGGCATAAATCAATAATAGATGAAGCCTTAACGCTAAAATTTAATAAAATTATTAATATTAAAAAAACAACAATATAAATTATCTTTTTCATATTACCCCTCACTGTTAAATGAGTATAACTTATATTATATGAAAAAAGCCACGAAAAAAGACTAAAAGAATTGCTCTTTTAGTCTATTTTAATTCAAAATAATTTATCTAACAGAATCGTTAGTATCTATAGCATATTTTCTGAAAATATTCTTTTTCATTTGTAATGCTTCAGGAATTGGTGTACATACAATTTCATTATTGAAAATACCAATACAAACACCAGATTCACCTTCCATTAATTTATCAACAGCTGCATCACCTAAACGTGTTGCAAGAACTCTATCAAAAGGTGAAGGATTACCACCTCTTTGAATATGTCCTAAAATTGTAGCACGCGAATCAAATCCTGTTTCAGTTTTAATACGATTAGCAAGTGCAGTAACATTAGTTACTTTTTCTGTGATAACAATCAATAAACGACGAGTATTTTCTTCTTGAGCTTTTTCAATAAATTTCATAACTTCTTCTTCATCATAACCAGTTTCAGAAGTAATAATTAAATCAGCCCCGCTTGCAATACCAGCAGCATAAGCGATATCACCACAGTATCTACCCATAACTTCAATTACAGAACATCTATGATGTGAATTGCAAGTATCGCGAAGTTTATCAATCGCATCAACAGCAGTATTAACAGCTGTATCAAAACCAATTGTAAATTCTGTAGATGCAATATCATTATCTATCGTACCAGGAATCCCGATACAGTTAATTCCAAAATTATGAAGTTTTAAAACACCACGATAAGTGCCATCACCACCGATAGCTACTAAGCAATCAATTCCAAGTGCTTTTAAATTTTCGACACCTTTAAGAGCCACTGCATCATCAGCGAATTCAGGTAGTCTAGCCGTACCTAAAATAGTACCACCGCGATTAATAATATTAGTAACAGATGAACGATCCATTTTTTTAATATTATTGTTAATTAATCCAGCATATCCTTCATATACAGCATATACTTCTAAACCATGAGAAAGTGCTGATCGAACAACTGCACGAATTGCTGCATTCATCCCAGGTGCATCACCACCTGATGTTAAAATTGCGATTTTATTTATCTTTGCCATAATTTTAGTCCTCCACTTTTAGTCACATGACTTGATATTTTCCTACGTTATTATACACTAAATTCAGTGTTTCGTCAACTTTTATGGTTGAAAAACTACTTTAATTTCTTTAAGTGCCAAATATCTTTTGCGTAGTCTTCAATACTTCTATCAGCAGCAAATCTACCTGCTTCAGAAATATTTACAAGTGACATTTTTTGGAATTGTAGTTTATTTTTATAAACTTTATCCATTTGTTTATAAACTTCAATATAATTTTCATAATCAGCAAGACACATATATTGATCAGCAACACCACCTGAAGTTAAAAGATAAGTTGCAATATTTTCAAAACTCTTTCCTGCAAAACCTTTCTTTAAACGATCAATAATCTTACGTAGTTCCATACTATTATTGTAATAATATGTTGAATTATATCCTTTAGCCCATAAATCATCAACTTCTTTAGTTGTCATACCAAAGATAAAGATATTATCGTTACCAACAGAATCACAAATTTCAACATTTGCACCATCCATAGTACCAAATGTAACAGCACCATTAATCATAAATTTCATATTACCAGTACCACTAGCTTCTTTACCAGCAAGTGAAATTTGTTCACTAATTTCAGAAGCAGGCATTAAGCATTCGGCAGTAGATACACAATAATCTTCGATAAATGCAACATTTAACTTAGATTTAATTTCAGGATGCATTGAAATGTCTTTTGCAATA
This sequence comes from Bacilli bacterium, assembly GCA_017937305.1. Taxonomy (GTDB): domain Bacteria; phylum Bacillota_I; class Bacilli_A; order ML615J-28; family CAG-313; genus UBA1737. The sequence goes on along the minus strand of JAGBDV010000021.1, from coordinate 22,721 downwards.
TAGTTAATAAGTTCAATAACTTCTTTTGCATGATAATATCCAGGAGCAGCTTTTGCACCAAAAATATAAGTTTGTGGTGTTATATCTGCATCAGGATTTTCAACTAAAATATTATATAAGTTAATAATCTTAAGCACATTTAATAATTGTCTCTTATATGCATGTAGACGTTTAACTTGAACATCAAATCTTGTTTTAGGGTCAATTAACACACCTTGTTTTTTGTATAAACGATTTGCAAAATCAACCTTATTTTGATATTTAATATCAGCAAGTTCATTTAATATTTTTTCATCATTTTCATAAACTCTAAATTTCTTAAGTTCACTTGCATCGCTATACCAACTATGACCAATTGTTTCATCTAAAAGATTTGAAAGTCTTGGGTTAGATTGATGTAACCATCTTCTATGCGCAATACCATTAGTTACATTAGTAAACTTTTCTGGTGTAAGAGTGTAAAATTCTTTAAAAATACTACGTTTAATAATATCACTATGAAGTGCAGAAACACCATTTACACAGTGGCTTGCATGAACACTTAAATTAGCCATTCTTACATGGTTATCACCAATTAATGATAATTTATTAATTCTTTCCCATTGACCAGGATATAAATTCCATACATTAGCCATAAAACGTCTATTAATTTCTAGAATGATTTGGTAAATTCTAGGTAAAATTCTATGAAGTAAATCTTCATTCCATGTTTCTAATGCTTCAGCCATTACAGTATGGTTTGTATACGCAACAGTTCTTGTTACAATATTCCAAGCTTCATCCCATCCAAGATATAAATCATCCATTAAAATACGCATTAATTCTGGAATACAAAGTGCAGGATGTGTATCATTAATATGAATTGCTGCTTTTTCTGGAAGTGTTCTAATATCTTTAAATCGTTTTAAATGGTCATTAATAATATTTTGAATTGAAGCAGATACTAAGAAATATTGTTGTTTAAGTCTTAAAGTCTTCCCTTGAGTATGATCATCAGAAGGGTACAATACTTTAGTAATTACTTCTGCATTATTATTTTTTTCCATTGCCTTAGTGTAATCACCTTGACTAAATGATTTCATGTCAAATGTGTTAGCACTACGTGCTTTCCATAAACGAAGTGTAGATACAATATTTGATCCACCACCAGAGATTAATAAATCATATGGCATTGCTTCAATAACAGTATCATCATGATAATCTGTTACTAAATGTCCATTTTCTTCACGTTGACTGATCCAACCACCAAAACGAACCTTTAAAACTCTATCACTTCTTGGTGTAAGCCAAACTTCTCCACCTGGTAGCCAAACATCTGGCATTTCAGTTTGCCATCCATCAACAATTTTTTGTTTGAATAAACCATATTCATATCTTAACGAGAACCCCATTGCAGGATAATTTAATGCTGCTAAACTGTCCATAAAGCACGCTGCAAGACGGCCTAAACCACCATTACCAAGTCCAGCATCTGGTTCCATTTCATATAATTCATTTAAATCTACATTATATTCTTTTAAAACTTTGCGGTAATCTTCCACAAGTCCTAAGTTATATAAATTTGTTTTTAAGCTTCTCCCAACTAAGAACTCCATACAAAGATAATAAACACGTTTTAAATTTTGTTCTTTCATTTTAGCATTAAACTGTCTTTTTTCTTCTAATAATAAATCAACAACAGTCATGCTAACAGCTTTGTATAATTGATCTTGTGTTGCATCAGCTGGTACTACCCCGAAATAACGAGTTAGTTTTTCTTCGATATTTTGTTTTATTATATTGACACTATTCTTAGACGCCACATTTTCCTCCTCAAATAAACTTAAAATGGTATCATTTATTTTATATTATAAAACTTTTTTGTACATTTGAACGTATGATTTAGCAGAAACTTTCCAACTAAAATCTACACTCATAACTTTTTCAACTAACTCGTCCCAATTTTCACTGTTATAGTCATTAACAGCTCTTCTAACCATATCTACTAAACTTGATGCTTCAAATCCAGCAAATGTGTATCCATTACCATTTTTACTACCAAAATCTTTAATACTATCTTTTAATCCACCAGTTTCTCTTACCATTGGAACAGCACCATAACGAGATGCGATCATTTGTGATAAGCCACATGGTTCAGATTTAGATGGCATTAAGAATAAATCACTTGATGCGTAAATCTTACGAGCTAAGTCTTGATTAAATGCTAAAATAACTTTTACCTTATTAGCATATTTAGCTTCCATATCCTTTAAGAAACCTTCGTAATAAGTATCACCAGTACCAATTACAACAAGTTGAATATCTAGTTGCATTAAATCATTAAATGCATTTTTTAAGATGTCTAAACCTTTATGTGCAACAAGTCTAGAAACCATACCAATAACAGGTACATTACTTACCGGTAAACCTAACATTTGTTGTAATTCAGTCTTATTTTCTCTTTTTAAACCAAGGTCAGCTTTATCATAATTTTTAAATAAAGCTTTATCTTTTTTAGGATTATAGAAAGTAGTATCTATACCATTTAAGATACCACATAATTTTCCTTCGCTTGCTGCACGTAGAATTTCACCTTCTAAACCATGAGCATACTCAGGAGTTTTGATTTCTTCAGCATAGCTTGGGCTAACTGTAGAAACAATATTAGAACATTCAATAGCACCTTTCATAATATTAAGACATCCATTATATTCTAATAAATAAGCATCATTCACATGAATGCCAAATACATCTTCAATAATGTCTGAATCATTTGAATATTTGCCTTGATATTCAATATTATGAATTGTAAAAATACGTTTTACATTTTTAAACGCATCATGATGATAATATAATGTTCTTAAATATACTGGAAGTAACCCTGTTTGCCAATCATGACAATGAATAACATCAGGAACTTCATTAATATGTAACATTACATCAATAACAGCCTTACTAAAGAACGCAAATCTTTCAGCATCATCAAAATAACCATAGAATTTTTCACGTTTAAAGTAATATTCATTATCAATAAAGTAATAAGTTACACCTGCTTCTTCGTATTTATAAATACCACAATATTGCTTACGCCATGAAAGACCTACATACATTTGTCCATAATACACAAGTTTATTAGCATAAGCTTTAGAAATTTTACTATATAGTGGTAAAAATACAGTTACTTCCCATGCACCTTTATCTAGTTTTGCAATTTTCTTAGGAAGACTACCGATTACATCACCAAGCCCACCAGATGTAAAGAATGGTTGACATTCAGAAGCAACAAAAGCAATTTTTTTATTTTCAATCATAAATTCCTCCACTAATTATATTATAACCAATAAAATATTTTTTAAACAGTTGCGTATTTACCAAGATAATATGGAACTTTTTCACAACCCATTAAACTGTTACGATCACGAATTGCTACATTCTTATCTGTGATAACATGATCAATATTACAATTTGATCCAACAGAAGTATCTTGCATTAAAATTGAGTTCTTAACAACAGTACCTTTTCCAACCTTAACACCACGGAATAAAATACTATTAATAACAGTACCTTCAATTTCACAACCATCTGCAATAAAACTATTTTGAACAATTGCATCTTCACCATAACGTGTTGGAGCAGAGTCACGAACTTTAGTATAAATACGTTTTTCTTGATTACCAAATAATTCATTACGAACTTGATCATTTAATAATAACATATTCCCTTTATAATAGTTTTCCATTGAGTTCATATGAAGATAAACACCTTCATAATCATAACCATAAATCTTTAATGATTTAACATTTGCAAACAAAACATCTCGGTTGAAACTCTTAGCACCTGTTGCAGCAGCATCTACTAATAAACCTTGTAATAATCTTCTATTAATTACCCATACATTTACTGCAACTGAAGCTTTTTCACCAACTTTAGCTCTTAAAGTAGCTTTATTAACACGTCCATCTTCATTTACTTCAATAGTCATATGATCTTTTAAATCATCAGTTACTACTTGATTACGATATACGATTGTAATATCAGCATCAGATTTTTCATGTTGTTCTAATACTTTTTGATAATCAATAACATTGACATTATCACAGTCTGTTAAAACAACATAATCTTCATGGCGTTTTGAAATATAACCATTTACACTCATTAATGCTTCAAAACGATTTTCATATAAGAAATCACTTCTATGCGAACTAAATGGAGGGAAAATAATTAAACCACCATTTTTACGTGATAAGTCCCAGTCTTTACCTGCACCTAAATGGTCCATTAAAGATTGATAGTTTTTTTGAGTTAATACACCAACACTTGTAATATTAGCATTAACAAAGTTAGATAACGCAAAGTCAATTAAACGATAACGACCACCAAATGGAATTGAAGCAGACGTTCTTTTTCTTGTTAATTCATCAATTGTCTCATTATGAATATTTGAAAAAATAATACCTACAGCACTCATCTTATGCTTCCTCCTTTTCGATATTTGCACCAGCAGCAACTACGCTACCAGCTTTAATTTGACTTGCACGTCCGATAACTGCAATTTCTACTCCTTCATCCTTAGGACTACCTACTACACACTCTTCACCAATAAATACTTGTTCATCTAAAATACTATAATTAACCTTAGCACCTGAACTAATAACTGTATCAGAGAAAACAACAGAATCTTTAACTACTGCACCTTTTTCTACAACTACATTAGCACCAATTACACTATTAATAACTGTACCATAAATTTTAGCCCCACTAGTAATAATTGAATTAGATACTATAGCACCATCAGCAACATATTGAGGTTCAATCCCCATGTTTCTTGAATAAATCTTCCAATTCGCATCATAAATATCAAATTCTGGATCTACACCAAGTAAATCTTGATTAGCTTCCCAAAGTGATGCAATTGTACCAACGTCTTTCCAATATCCTTTAAATGGATAAGCAATCATCTTTTCACCAGCATTTAACATATTAGGAATAATGTTCTTACCAAAGTCGTTACTTGATGCAGGATCTAAAGCGTCACTTCTTAAATAACTATAAAGTTTTTCAGCTTTGAAAATATAAATACCCATTGAAGCTTTTGTACTCTTAGGTTTAGCAGGTTTTTCTTCAAATTCGATAATACGATTAGATTCATCAGTATTCATAATACCAAAACGACTAGCTTCTTCTAAAGAAACTTCTAATACTGCAATAGTACAATCAGCATCTGTTTTAATATGTTCTTCTAACATTTTTTGGTAATCCATTTTATAAATATGGTCACCCGATAAGATAATTACATGTTCTGGATTATAATTTTCAATAAAATGAATATTTTGGTAAATTGCATTAGCAGTACCTTTATACCATTCCATAGAGTTTTTAGCTTGATAAGGTGGAAGTACATGAACACCGCCAAAAGTACGGTCTAAATCCCATGGTTGACCATTACCAATATATTCATTAAGAATAAGTGGTTGATATTGAGTTAATACACCAACAGTATCAATACCTGAATTTACACAGTTTGATAAAGGGAAATCAATGATACGATATTTTGCTCCAAAAGATACAGCAGGTTTAGCAACCTTTGTAGTCAATGCTTTTAATCTACTTCCTTGACCACCAGCAAGTAGCATAGCAACACATTTTTTATGATTATACATTTTTATTTTCCTTTCTTAAAATAATTCCTGAATTATATGGCAAATCAATTACTAATTTACCATTTGAATGATAAGTATTTCCTTCTAAATCCTTAGAACCAGAATACTTAAGATCCTCACTGCATAAAATGACCTTATAATCACCAACTTCTACTTCTAAAGAATAATTATTCCATTCACAATATGCAAAATTTAAGATAACTAAAAGTGTTTCATCTTGTGATTTTCTCTTGTATGCAAATACACTGTGTTCATTATCATTAACAACTACCCATTCAAATCCATCCCAATATCTCGTATCATCATATAAAGATTGATGAGAACAATAAAGTTGTTGTAAAACCTTAATATAATTCTTTAAAGTTTGGTGTCGTTCATATTGTAGAACGCTCCAATCTAATTCCCTATTTTCATCCCATTCTCTAAATTGCCCTATTTCATTCCCCATAAAATTAAGTTTCTTACCAGGATGTGTCATCATATATGTTAGATAAGTCTTTACCCCTGCAAACTTTTGATCATATGCCCCAGGTACTTTATCAATTAAAGCTTTCTTTAGGTGAACTACTTCATCATGAGATAAAGCTAAAATATAATGTTCACTAAAAATATAAGTTAATTGGAAAGTAATTAAATTGCTATTATCTCCTCTAAAATAAGGATCAGTTTTTAAATATCTTAAAGTATCGTTCATCCACCCCATATTCCATTTATAATCAAATCCAAGCCCTCCATCACATGTAGGAGCAGTAATTAAAGGATATGCAGTAGACTCTTCAGCTATTGATAAAATAGATGAATCAAATTGCTTTAACGAATCATTAAACTTTTTAATAAAAGCAACAGCTTCTAAATTAATATTAGTACCTAAACTATTTTTCTCCCATTCACCTTCTTTACGGCAATAATCTAAATATAACATTGAAGAAACCGCATCAGTTCTAAGTCCATCAATATGATAAACATCACACCAATATATTGCATTAGAAACTAAGAAACTTTGAATTTCACATCTTCCATAATCAAAATGCCTTGTCCCCCAAGAAGGATTTTCTTTTCTAAACTTAGATGATGGTTCATATAAACATTCTCCATCAAACTCAATCAAACCATGAGCATCTTTAGTAAAATGTCCTGGAACCCAGTCAAGAATTACCCCAATACCATTTTGATGAAGAATATCAACAAACTTCATAAAATCTTTAGGTGTACCATATCTTGCAGTAACAGAATAATATCCTGTAACTTGATATCCCCAAGATGGATCATATGGATATTCCGAAATAGGCATTATCTCAATATGAGTGTATCCCATTTCTTTAGCATAACTAGCTACTTCTTCTGCAATATCTGCGTAATTAAATACATTACCATCTTTATATCTTCGCCAAGAACCTAAATGAAGTTCATAAATATTAAGCGGTTTATCATAAGCTTGAATATTTTTTCTATTTTTCATCCATTCATCATCATTAAACTTATAACCACTTAAATCATAAACTTTCGATCCTTTAGATGGTCTAAGTTCACTATGATATGCATATGGATCACTCTTATAAATTATATTCCCTGATTTTGTTTTTATGGCATACTGATAGCACGAAAACTCTTTTACCCCTTTAATGACAGTTTCAAATAAACCTTCATTTGTCATACGAGTCATCGGATGTCTAGAAACATCCCAATCATTAAATTCCCCAACAACACTTACCTGTACCGCATTAGGTGCCCACACGCAAAATCTAGTTGATTTTTTAGAATAATGAGAACCTAAAAGTTCATAAGCCTTAATGGTAGTGCCTTGATGAAAGTAATATACTGCTAATTCGTTCATAAAATTGACCCTCCATTCCATTATATATTATAACATATTGTAAATATTTTTGCAAAGCTTTATGAAATAAAAATGAAAACAGCTATTTTTACATAATATTTAATAATCAATTTTTTCCTAATATAATAATAAAAAATATGTCCATAATTACTCTTAACTTATTATTTATTTTATTCTAATACATAATTGTAAGTAGTTATTGCTGTAGAAAAATTTATAATTTCAATTGTAGGCATTTAAAAACTTTCTTTCATTTTCATCCTCATTTCGATCTTGCTAATATACATTTCATTATATCAAATTTAATGATTATAAGTCTTTAAAAAAAAGGCTTATGCTTAAGCATAAACCTTTCATATTATATTTTTTATTGAGCAGAAACAACTTCTGGTTCAGGTTTTTGTTCTACAGTTTCTTCAACTTCTTCTTTTTGAGGTTCATCTTCATTAGCAATTTCAATTACTTCTTCATGAGATGTTTCAGTATTAATTAATACTCTATAACCTTTAAAGATTAAAATTCCAAGACATACACAAATAGCAGCAAATAAAACTCTCGAAATGAATGAGAACCAACCAAGTCCACCTGATGCAAGAGTAACAAGATTCTTACCATTTGCAACCATCATATTACACCAATTGTCAAGTAATCCTACAGCACCAAATAAACCTAAAATAACATTTAAGCCAGCAGCTACAAATAAAATAATACTTAAGAATTTAAGATCACCCCAGAAATGAGTACCTTTTCCATTGTATTTTGCAAGAGCATCAACAGGTGCCATAACAGCTTTATAATAAACTAAAGTAAATACTGTGAATGCTAAATAAATAATTATGTATGATAAATAGCCCCAGAAAACAATAGCTTTTGCAAGTCTAGCAGCCTTAATTGCTTCAGCATCAGTCTTACCTAAAGCTTGAGTTAAAGCTTGTTTAGCAAGGTTAGCAGCATTAATCCAGCTCATAAAGATAAGGATTAAACCAAGTACTAAGAATATAAATACGATTAAATATTTAACAGCAGTTGCAATTAAATATAATTTAGTACCTTTAAGATTTGCTTTTTCATCTTCATTATTAAGATTAGCTTTTCTAAAAGTCCATAAAGAAGCACAAATAGATCCATGAGCTAAAATATTTATTACAGCCATTAAATACCCACCATCAAGGAATGATAGTACAGCATTAATTGCAGCATAAGCTGTATAAGCAATTAATAAATAATATAAATATTTACATTTTAATAAACCTTTAAAAGTAGAATAATCTTCTACTACGATAACCTTACTAGTTTCTTCTACATCATTATATAATCTCATTTTTCGTTTCTCCTTAATGATTTTTAATCAGAAATACACATCCATATTATAACAAATTATTAAATTATTTGCAAATAATTCGTATAAGCTATTTAATAAACATCGCATCGCCAAAACTAAAGAAACGATATTTTTCTTCAACAGCTACTTCATACGCATGCATAATATTATCTTTACCAGCCAAACTTGACACAAGCATAATTAAAGTTGATTTTGGTAAATGGAAATTTGTAATCAATGCATTAACAGCTTTCCATTCATATCCAGGATAGATAAAGATATTTGTATCTTCATAACACTCTTTAAATTCTCCATATTTAGTATAAATACTTTCTAGTGTTCTTGTGCTAGTAGTACCAACAGAAATTATACGTTTACCACTTTTCTTAGCTATATTTAAGCGATCTGCAACTTCTTTAGTCATTCGGTACTTTTCACTATGCATATGATGATCTTCAATTCTATCAACCGCTACAGGTCTAAATGTGCCAAGACCAACATTTAAAGTTACATATTCAATTTGAACACCTTTATTTTTGATAGCTTCTAATAATTCTTTTGTAAAATGAAGCCCAGCAGTAGGTGCAGCAGCACTGCCATATTCTTTTGCATAAACAGTTTGATATCTATTACCATCTTCTAATTGTTCATGAATATATGGTGGAAGTGGCATTGTTCCAATATTTTCAAGTATTTCTAAGAAAATACCATCATATATCATTTTAAATTCACGCATTCCATCTTCACCTTCTGAAATACATTCTGCTTTTAACTTTCCATTATCAAAACTAACAACAGTTCCAATATGAACACGTCTTGCAGGTCTAACTAAGGCTTCCCAGACATTTTCTTTTTTTTCTTTTAATAATAATAGTTCAATATATGCATTAGTATCAACTTTATGCCCATATATTCTAGATGGTAAAACTTTAGTATCATTAAGTACTAAAACATCATTTTCATCTAAAAAATCAATAATATTTGCAAATTTTAAATGCTCAATTTCACCAGTTTTTTTATCTAGCACTAAAAGTCTTGATGAAGTTCGATCTTTTAAGGGCGTTTGTGCTATTAATTCTTCTGGCAAATTATAATTAAAATCTTCTACTCTCAAAACAATCCTCCCTTATTGATTCCAAGATGTTGATAAGCTTTTTCTGTCGCAACACGTCCACGATGTGTTCTAATAATAAAACCTTCTTGTAAAAGATAAGGTTCATTAACATCTTCAAGTGTAACAGCCTCTTCAGAAATAGAAGCAGCCAAAGCTTCTAAACCAACAGGGCCTCCTTTAAAACGATTAATTAATCCTTCTAAATATTTACGGTCTGTATGGTCTAGTCCTTCTGCATCAATATTTAACTTATCTAATGCATATGTAGTAACATCTTTATCAATAGTTTCTTTATTTTCATATTGTGCAAAATCGCGAATTCTTCTAAATAATCTATTAGCAATACGAGGAGTACCTCTACTTCTTCTTGCTAGTTCTAACGTTGCATCATCATCAATTGGATAATTCAAAATTCTAGAAGTTCTTTTAATAATACTACTTAACTCTTCACTATTATAATAGTGTAACGCATGAACGATACCAAATCTATCACGCATTGGTGCAGTTAAATCACCAAATCTTGTAGTAGCACCAACAAGTGTAAATGGTGGTAAATTCATACGTAAAGTTGTAGCGCCAGAATCTTTACCCATTACAATATCAATAACAAAGTCTTCCATTGCAGAATAAAGCATTTCTTCCATTACTTTTGGAAGTCTGTGGATTTCATCTATAAATAAAACATCGCCAGGTTCAAGTTCAGCTAAAATAGAAGCTAAATCACCTGGACGCGAAAGTGCAGGTCCTGTAGTGATTTTAATTCCACTTCCCATTTCATTTGCAATAATATGTGCAAGTGTTGTTTTACCAAGTCCAGGAGGACCAAATAATAAAACATGATCAAGCGATTCTTCACGCATTTTTGCAGTAGTAATATAAACTTCAAGCATTTCTTTAATCTCAGTTTGACCAACATATTCAATTAATCTAAGTGGTCTTAATGTAGTCTCAATTTCATCGCCTTCAATCATTTTTTTATCTACAATATTACTCATGAAAGACTCCTTTCTTTACTTTTTTTAGTTGATTAAATAAATAATTTATGATATAATTTTACTAACAAATTTTTTAGGAGGCACAATATGTACAGTTACATAAAAGGGGAAATCACCGAAATTAAAGCAACCAATATTACTATAGAAGCCTATGGCATCGGTTACTTGGTGAAAGTGCCTAACCCTTATTCATTTGCAATAAATACACCTACAATAGTTTACATTCATCACCATGTACGTGAAGATGCAATAGAATTATACGGTTTTCAAAGTAGTTTAGAAAAAGAAACTTTTGAAAAACTAATAAGTGTAAAAGGTTTAGGTCCAAAAGGTGCATTAGCAATTCTTGCAAGTGCTACACCAAATGAAATCTTTACTGCAACTAAAGAAGCAGACGCTAAATTCTTCGTTAAATTCCCAGGTATAGGTCAAAAACTAAGTCAACAAATCATCCTTGATTTAAAAGGAAAACTTAACTTTGAAGAAGATTCCACTGTTTTAGATGAAAGAATTGAACAAGTAGGTTTAGCATTAAAATCTTTAGGTTACAATAATACAGAAATTAAAAATATTCTAAAACGTTTAAAGTTAGAACAAGACACAACATTATCAGATGCAGTAAAACAAGCTCTTAAAATGCTACGCTCTTAAACAACTAAGTTTTTAAAAAATAAGAGGTTTCCTAGAAACGGAAACCTCCTTTATTTTTTCCCTTTCCTTTTTTAACTTTAGGAGCTTTCATAGGAACTCCACCACGTCTTGCAGCTTTTTCCATATCTTCTTCACTCATTCCTGCAAATGCAAGCATTTGTTTACGCATTTCTTCAAAACGTTTAGTTAATGAATTAATCTCTTGATAAGGTCTTCCTGATCCTTTTGCAATACGCATTTTTCTTGAATAACTTGTTGCAATAAGGTCAGGATTTTTTCTTTCCTCTTTTGTCATTGAACCAATTGCAACTTCAATGTACATGAATTGTTTTTCATCAATATCAAGATTTTTAAGTTTAGACCCCATCCCAGGAAGCATACCAAGTATACCTTTTAATGAGCCCATTTTTTTAATCATTTTAATTTGATCTAAGAAATCATTATATGTAAAAATTCCTTTTTGAAGTCTTTCTGCCATTTTCATAGCGTCATCTTCATCAATATTAGCTGTAGCTTTTTCAATTAATCCAATAACATCACCCATACCAAGAATACGTTTAGCCATACGGTCTGGATGGAAGATTTCTAATTGATCTAACTTTTCACCAACACCAATAAATTTAATTGGAATTTGTGTCATATAACGAATAGAAAGTGCCGCACCACCACGAGTATCAGAATCTAGTTTAGTAAGTAAACATCCTGTAACTCCTAATTTTTCATGAAAACTGCTTGCAACGTTAACAGCATCTTGACCAGTCATTGCATCAATAGTTAATAAAATTTCATCAGGTCTTGCGATATCTTTAATATCAACAAGTTCTTGCATTAAAACTTCATCTATTTGAAGACGACCAGCAGTATCAATAATAACTAAATTCTTACTACTATCTTTTGCATAAGCAATACCTTTTCTTACAATTTCTTGAGGTTTAACAACTGATCCTAACTCAAATACTTCTATGTCAAGTTGCTTTCCAAGTTGAACAAGTTGATTAATGGCAGCAGGACGATAAACATCGGCAGCAATTAATAAAGGTCTTAAATTATTATTCTTTCTTAAATAATTCGCAATCTTAGCAGCATGTGTAGTTTTACCAGAACCTTGTAAACCACACATTAACACAACACTTAATCCACCAGGTTTTAAATTAATTGGAACTGCTTCTTCACCCATTAAAGAAACTAAATGTTCATAAACAATTTTAACAACTTGATCTCCTGGTGTAAGTGACTTCATAACTCTTTCACCAAGAGCTTCTTCTTTTATTTCAGCAATAAATTTTTTAACAATTCGGTAATTAACGTCAGCTTCAAGTAAAGCAACTCTAATTTCCCTCATTGCATCATCAATATCTTTTTCATTAAGTTTACCACGCCCAGTAAGACGTCTTAAACTCATCTGTAACTTATCAGATAAAGTATCTAAAGGCATTTTTACTCCATTTCCTCGATGTTGTCAATAATCTTTAATCCTTCAGCATCGACATGTTTTTTCAAATCATCTAAATATTGATTAAGTTTTTGGTCTTTATCATAAAGTCTTAATTTTTCTTCATAATTTTCTAATAAACTAACAACTTTTTTTAAAGCATCCCAAACAGCATTACGACTAATATTAAACTCTTCAGCAATTTCAGCTAAACTATAATCTTCATTATAATAACAAATAAAAGTTTCAATTTGTTTATCTGTTAATAATTCTTTATAATATTCAAATAAAATTGCATAATAAGCTTTTTTATCAATATTCTCACTCATCTTCTTCCTCATCAAATAGACCCATAATATAGTCTTCTAAATCAAAATACTCAAGATCTTCTAACTTTTCACCTAGTCCTACCATTTTAATCGGTAAATTGTATTTATCTCTTATTGCAAGAACAATTCCACCTTTTGATGTACCATCAAGTTTAGTAAGAACTACACCTGTTACATTAGTAACTTCATTAAATGCTTCTGCTTGACTTAACCCATTTTGACCAGTAGTAGCATCAATTACAAGTAATGTTTCGTGTGGAGCACTTGGAATCTCTCTTTCAATTACTTTATTCATTTTTGCAAGTTCAGCCATTAAGCCAGCTTTATTTTGAAGTCTTCCTGCTGTATCACATAAAAGAACATCATAACTTCCTTCTTTAGCACGTTTTACAGCATCATAAATAACACTAGAAGGATCAGTTGCACCTTTTTTAATAACAATATCAACATTAACTCTTTTTGCCCATTCTTCAAGTTGGTCTACAGCACCAGCTCTAAATGTATCCCCTGCAGCAAGCAATACTTTCTTACCTTCTTTTTTTAATCGATGTGCAATTTTTGCAATAGTAGTTGTTTTACCAACACCATTTACACCAACAAATAAGAAAACACTTAAACCATCTTTTTGAATATTAAGATTATTATTAACAATTTCACCTTTTAAATAAAGATCAAACATTTTATCAACAATAATAGGTTGTAATTCTTCAGCTGTTTCACATTTTTCTACACGTTCATCTTCACGTAATGCATCAATAAAATTAAGTGTAGTTTCTACACCAATATCAGCCATGATAAAAACATCTGTTAGATCATCAAATAAATCTTCAGTAATTTGACTATATCCAGATAAAACTGCTTTTAGTTTACCTAAAAAACCAGTTCTAGTTTTTTTCATTCCTAATTGATATTTTTTTGCTTTTTCATCTTTTTTCTTATTTCTTCCAAATAACCATCCAAAAGCCATATGTTACCTCTTAATTAATATAATTTTAACTTATTATATATTATACATCATTTCATCTAATTTATCAAGAGAATAAAGTTAGAAAAAAAGACTAGTAGGGGGGACTACTAGTCAGGAAGGGTATGTGTGCACACACATAAATATAGGGGATATGTTTACAATTGCATAGTGCAATTGCAATAATAATATACCATAAAAAAATAACAATTGCAAGTAAAATAACTCAACAATTGATATTTTTCTACAAATTTTTATTTGTTTTCTTGATTAGTTTTTTCTAGTAACGCTTTCTTAAGTGCAATTACTGTTTTACACTTTTCATTACCACATCTTACACCATCAGCAGTTGTGATCATTACACCACCACAAACTTCACATTTTTCTCCATTAGGAATTCCTGAATAAGTAGTTCTACATTTAGGATATCTATCACAAGCATAGAATACTGCACCTTTACTTCTTCCTCTACCACTAGTTCTTTCAACAATTTCACCTTCACCACAAACAGGACAAATAACACCAGTTTTCACAGGTTCAGGTTTAGGAGTCTTTTTGATATATTTACAATGAGGATAATCAGAACATGCTGTAAATTCTCCAAAAGGTCCTCTTCTAATTACAAGTGGGCAACCACAATCTGGACAAAATTCATCAGTTTTCTTAGGATAAATTTTAACCATATTATCTCTTGCAATTTCAATTAAAGGAGCAAACATTTCATAGAAATCAGCAACTTCTTTATGCCATACAAGTTTTCCTTCCGCAATCTCATCTAAAGCACTTTCCATTTTAGCAGTATATTTAACATTAATAATAGAATTAAAGAACAATTCTAATTGATCAGAAGTAAGAACTCCTTGACTAGTAGGAACAAATGCTTTTTTCTCCATTGTCACATATGCTCTTGCACGAAGTGTTTCCATTGTAAGTGCATAAGTAGATGGACGTCCGATTCCTAGTTCTTCCATCTTTCTGATTAATCTTGCTTCAGAATAACGATATGGAGGAAGTGTAAACTTTTGTTCAGTTTCAATATTTTCTCTAATTAAATGATCTCCAACATTCATCTCAGGTAAAACATCTAATCTTTCAGGATCAGCTGCTTCAATACTCATTTCTTCATATACACGTAAGAAACCATCATATGTTGTAATTTCACCATTTAAACCAAAAATATAATCATTATTTACAACTTCTACTTTTGTATCTTCTAATACTGCATCACTCATAAGTGAAGCTAAAGCACGATTATAAATTAATGAATAAATCTTAAATTCTTCAAGAGATAAGTATTTTTTAACACTTTCAGGTGTTCTATAAATACTCGTAGGACGAATTGCTTCATGCGCATCTTGAATATTTTTAGCCTTACTACTAGACTTCTTTACACCTTTATAATACTCTTTACCATATTTTTCAGTAATAAATTCTTTTGCAGAAGAAACAAACTCATCACTTAAACGAATTGAGTCAGTTCTCATATAAGTAATTAAACCAACACGTTCATCAGCAAGTTCAATACCTTCATATAATTTTTGAGCAATACCCATTACTCTTTTAGCATTATAATTAAATTTAACACCGGCATCTTGTTGTAGTGTTGATGTAATAAATGGAGGTTTAGATGAACGATTACGACGTTTCTTTTGAATATCTTTAACAATAAAGTTTTCATCTAATGAATCAACAATTTTTTTAGCATCTTCACTATTAGTTATTTCAAGTTTTTCATCCTTATAACCAATTAATTTACCCTTTAAATGATAACTAGCATCTTTAGTTTCTTTTAATAAATAAGCTGTAATATCCCAATATTCTTCAGTCTTAAATGCTTCAATTTCCTTTTCACGTTCAACTACTAATTTTAATGCAACACTTTGAACACGACCTGCACTTTTAGACCCAATCTTTTGTTGAAGTAAACTTGATAATCTAAAACCAATAATTCTATCAAGAATACGGCGTGTTTCTTGAGAATGAACTAAATTCATATCAATATCTCGATCATTTGCAATAGCTTTTAGAATAGCACTTTTTGTAATTTCATTAAATACAATACGAGAAACACGTTTCTTAGGTTGTTCTAATACTTCACTTAAATGCCAACTAATAGCTTCTCCTTCTCTATCGGGGTCGGTTGCAAGATAAATATGATCAGCTTTACTTGCAAGTTCTTTTAATTTATTAACAATTTCAACTTTATCTTTTAATACTACATATTCAGGTGCAAAATTATTATTAATATCTACACCAAATCCACCCTTACCTTTAATACTTAAATCTCGAATATGACCAATACTAGATTCAACAACATAATCACTACCTAAATAGTTACCAATTGTTTTACACTTAGCTGGTGATTCAACTATTACTAAATTCATAATATACCTTCCTATCTTAATCTCGCCTAAAAAGTATACAAATAAAATTTAATCTTGTCAAATAAAATAAATAATTTTTTATATATAATAAGGAAGAGATACATTTTATTTATTCAACTTTTTCCTCAAATTTTATTCATATAAACAACCTAATAACTATTTTTCTCAGTTTTGTTTAGTTGAACTAATCAAATAGTTTGTGGTAAAATATAAATAATTATAGTATATTGTTATTGTAAAATTAACAAGGAGGAATATATGAATCTAGGAAACAAAATAAAAAAACTTAGAAAACAAAATAATCTGACACAAGAAAACTTAGCAGAAATGCTTGGTGTATCTTATCAAGCAATCTCAAGATGGGAAAACAATATCACCTCACCTGATATATCTACTCTTCCCATTTTAGCTAACATTTTTGATGTAACAGTTGACTACTTATTAGATGTTAATATTCTAAAAAATGAAGAAACTATCAATAAAATCTATGATGAATACTACAATTTAAGTATAGATAATAAATTAGATGAATGTGAAACACTTCTAGAAAATACAATTAAACAGTATCCATATGCATTCAAACTAAAAAATGAATTATTACACATATATTACATAAAATTATTTGATAATGAAGAAAAAAACTACTATCAAAATAAAATTATTAATCTAGCAAATAATATCATTGAAAAATGTTTTATAGATGATTATCGATATTCCGCAATGCAAAGTTTAATTTTAGTATATGAATCAATTAAAGAATATGAAAAAGGAAAAAACATTTTAAATAAACTACCTGATATTAGTTTTTCTAAAGATATTCTTAAAGAACATACCTTAACAGGAGAATCTAAAATAATTGCACAACAAGAAAACATATATAATATTATTTCAATGTTTGAACATCTTATCTACCAATCAGTTACTTATAAAGAAACAGGCCACTGGGATGAGATTCTTTTAAAATATAAAAATTTACTTGATTTAATATATGACGATAACGACTTTGGTTTATACCATTATAATTTAATGAACATTTACTTATTTTGTGCAATAGATAAAGCACGAATTAAAGATAACACACTTACCATTTACTATCTTAACCAAGCAATAAATCATGCAACAATTTGTAATAATCTAAAAAAAGAAAATAAGTTAATTTTAAATACAAGTTTTTTAGTTAATTGTCTTAAAGATGATCCTAATGCTTGGCCAATTAATAACAACCTATTATTTAATATTATTTTATCTGAACTAGAAAAAGCAGAATATGATTTTATTAGAGATACTAAACCTTTTAATGAAATTTTAAATTTTTTATCTAATCATTAAAAAATAAGCACTCTTAAGTGCTTATTTTTTTTCATTTTTATTAAAATTTCCTTTTAAAGCTTCATCTTTTACAGGGCCATAACTCTTACGATGATGTAAATCTAATATTCCATATTCTTTAATAGCTTCTAAATGTTGTTTAGTTGGATAACCTTTGTGTTTAGCAAAACCATATTCAGGATATAACTTATCAAGTTCAACCATATATTCATCTCTTGCAACTTTAGCTAAAATACTAGCACATGCAATAGTAAATGATTTTTCATCACCTTTAATAATAGATTCACTCTTAATATCAATAAAAAGAGGCATTGCATCAGCTAATACATAATCTGGTTTGACTGTTAATTCATTTATAGCTTTAGTCATTGCAAGTCTACTTGCTTCATAAATATTAATTTCATCAATTTTTTTAGGATCTATAAATACAACTTTATAACTTTTTGCTTTTTCTTTAATAATACCTTCTAAAATTTTACGATTTTTTTCACTAATCTTTTTAGAATCAGTAACACCTTCAATAATACAATCTTTAGGCATTATACAACATGCTGCAACAACAGGACCTGCAAGTGGACCACGCCCTACTTCATCAGTACCAGCTATTAAATTATAGCCTTCATTGTTTAGTCTAATTTCTATTTCATGATTATCATAATGTTTCATATTATAACCTATCTAAAGTCATCTTTCCTAAATAATCATTACGATACTCTTGAAGTACATATAAAGCTGTTTTATCAATATCAACATCTTTATTACCTAGATAAAAATGTAATGATTCACCGATTTTAAGTAAGGTATCATTTAAGTCATCACTAATATCAACATTATATCTATTCTTAATAGCATCAGGATAATAACTTTTTAAGAATTCTAAGAAATATATACAAATATCATCATTACGAAGAATATCAGCCTTTATTGCGCCTGTAATTGCAAGATTAAAGCCTACTTTTTCATCATCAAACTTTGGCCATAATACTCCAGGAGTGTCAAGTAGTTCTAAAGTTTGATTAATTCTCGTCCATTGTTGACTCTTAGTAACACCTGGTTTATCTCCAACAACTGCAACTTTTTTACCACATAAAGTATTAATTAAAGTTGATTTACCAACATTGGGAATACCAACAATCATTGTTCTAATTGGACGAGGTTTAAGTCCCTTAGCTGCATCTTTTGCACGTTTTTCTTTTAATAATTCTAAAGCTTCACGCTCTACAATCTTAACTGTCTTTTTATCTCTTGCATCTACTGCAATAGCTTTATTTCCATTAACAGAATAATGATTTATCCATTTTTCAGTTAATGATTTATCAGCTTTATCAACTTTAGTAAAAATATATAAAATTTTTTTGTTATTAAACATAGCTTTAAGCTTTGGATTAAGTGAAGAAGATGGAATTCTTGCATCTAGTAATACCATCACAAGATCTACAAGTTTTACCTTTTCTTCCATTTCTCTTAAAGCTTTAGCCATATGACCAGGATACCATTGAACCATTATTCTACCCTCTCTAATCCTGATGATGAAAGTTCAAATTTAACTACACCTTCAATATTGTCTTCTTTTACTAAACCAATTTTTCTTGAATCATTACTATTAATTCTATTATCACCAACTACAAAATAATATCCATTTGGGATAATAAAACTAGTCTTAACTTCATTATCTTCAATATAAGTAAATTCACCATCAAAATTATAGTCTTCTTTCCAATAAAGCTTAAAGTTATTTAATGTTTCTTTAGAAAAATAATATTCATCTACTACAGTTGAAGTTTCATATTCATTACCTTTAATTGTAAGTACTCCTTTAACTAAAGTAATTTGATCACCCGGAAGACCGATTACTCTTTTAATATAATATTCAGAAGTATTAACTCCAACATTTACATAATCAGATGAATTAATATATGCAACAACAACATCAAAACGATCTACTTTATCTAAATATGAAACAAATACCGTTGATTCATTTTCAATATTAGGTAACATACTATCACCATCAACTTGCGCAAATGTAAATAAAAACGCAAAGCAAAAACTTGCAACAGTAGCACAAACAGGTAAGATTACTAACCAGTCAACCGTAAAGAAAAACATTTTCTTAATTTTAAAGCTTACTTGATCTAATCTTTCTTTTATATTTTTACTTATACATACTAAAATATAACAGATTAAAAATACTAAAGCAATTATATAGGAGCAAATCATTATAGTACTAACAAAAGTATTTAAAAACTGTGTTTGAATATCATGTAAACCACGAAATTTACTTACACCATAAATTACAGCATATATTACAGAACAAATAAGAAAACCAAGTAATCTTTTAAAAATACGTTTATTAACCGTAACACTAGCTGCAACATTACTATGTTCTTCACTATATTTTTCTAAATAACTTCTTTCATCCATGTTTTACTCCTTTCTATTATACAAATTATAAATTATCTAATATTTCTTCTAATTCAAGTTCAGTAACTAATACCTTACGCTTAGTTCCTTGTTGTGTACCAGATACAATTCCAAGTAATTGCATATCTCTAAACATATTATCCATACGATTAAAGCTAGTGCCAAAAATCTTTTGAAGTTGATTTACTGATGCATTTTGATTTGTAACAACATGATAACATACTTCAACAAATAATTCATCATTTCTACCTAAGTTTGGATCCGCGCTACCATTACCAGGTCCACGAGATGCACTAGATTGTTGTAACTCTTCAAGTGTTACAATGTAATTAACTTCATAATTATCTCTTAAATATTCAACAACACTCTTAATTTCTTTATTAGTAACTAAAGCACCTTGTAATCTAATATCACCTTTACCAGGATATCTTAGAATCATATCGCCTTTACCTTCAAGTTTTTCAGCAGCAGATTGGCCTAAAATTACACTTGAATCTGCAAAGCTAGATACTTTAAATGCAAGACGTGTTGGAATATTGGCTTTAATAGCACCTTTAATTACATCAGCACTAGGACGTTGCGTTGCAAGAATGATATGAATACCAGCAGCACGAGCTTTTTGCATTAGTTTAGTAATGCAGTCATCAACTGTACTAGAAGCATCCATAAACCAGTCATTGAACTCATCCATAATCATAACAATATATGGTTCTTTAGGAAGCCCTTGAGATACAAGTTCTTCATTCAGTTCAGAAAGCTCAACAGCACCATATTTATTTAATTTTTGATATCTTCTTTCCATTTCATCAGTTAACCAAATAACTGCAGGTTCAAAATAATTCTTATCAATAATAACAGGCATTGCAAGATGAGGAATATCAGAATACTTACTAAATTCAACTGTTTTTGGGTCTAATAACATAATTCTAACATCTTCAGCTGAATAATGATAAATCAAACTAAGAATAATTGTGTTTAAGCATACACTCTTACCAGATTTAGTTTCACCAGCACAAAGTCCATGTGGCATATCACCAATATCAGCATAAATCTTTTCCCCAAAGCTATTCATACCAACTGCTACAGGTAAAGCATATTTGCTATTAACAAATTCTTTTGTAGAAATTAAATCTCTTAGATAAACAATAGAACGACTATCAACAGGTTTAGGAATTTCAATACCTGCATACTTCATATTAGGAATCGGTGTTAAAATTCTAATATTACTACATGCTAAATACATTGCAAGATTATCTTCAATCTTTCTAATTGATTTAACATCTTCACTTAAACTTTCAAGTTCAATTAAATACATAATAACAGTAGGACCAAAAATGTATTTTGCAACATGAGCTTTAATTCCATATTTTTCTAAAATTTCATTAATTTTAGCTTTTTGTTCTTCAGCTAAACTAACGTCTTTATCAGTAGTTCCGTTTCCCTTATTTAATAAATCTAAACTAGGTGCTATATACTTTTTCTTTCTAACAACCTTACTTTTTGGAGTAGGAGGAACAGGTATAGTTTGTTTTACAGTTGGAGTTATTACTTCTTCCTTAACTTCTTGAACAACTTCTTCTACTACTGGTTCTTCAATATCATCTTCACTAATAATATCATTTAGAATAGTTTCATCAGTTTGTTCAACATATTCATCAGCAAGAGCAGAATAATAATCTTCTACTGGATCATTATTAACAACTTCAGTATCAATTACTTCCTCAATCTCTTCTTCAAACACCTCTTGTTTTGGTTTATATGTTCTAAGAGAATCATAACGACTAGGATCTAAATGATACCCAACATTTTCTGCATATGTTGGAGTATTTCTAACATTAGTAGAAACAGGTTTTACATTTTCATTCTTTTGTGGTTCATTTTCCCTCACTATTTGATGAATGTAATATTCTTTTTTACGACTATTTTTATTTTTCATTTTGACTCTCCCTTCTTAACATTTACTCTTATTTATATTACCACAAAACATAAAAAAAATCAATCATTTTTCTTTTTAATATTTTAATACTTAAAACAAAATAAAACAAAGGATAAACTAATAATTAGCTTATCCTTTATGATAGTTTAATATTTATTTTTTATTATCTAAAAATTTTTTATATTCTTCATCCCCACCAAATAATTTCCATGCATAATCTGCTGCTAAATCCTTGTCAGAGAAAAAAATTTGTTCTGAATATCTTTGATATTCATAATCAGTCCATTTAGTAACAACATATTTTCCGAATCCATTTCTTACTATTGATACTGTACAGTATTTCATTTTTTCATAATATTTTAAATTTTTATT